>NZ_CP051774.1:5770871-6412079 GCF_012913485.1 Luteolibacter luteus
ACTGGTAGAGCGCATCGATGAGATGCTGGGACGTCCGGCGCATGATCCGCATGGCGATCCGATCCCGGATGCCCAAGGCGTGGTGGCACAAGACTCGGACCTGCGCCCGCTGAGCGGCTGCGGGGTGGGGGCTTACCGGCTGGTGCGGGTGACGCGCCATGAACCGGGGTTCCTGCTCTGGCTGCAGGAGCATGGCCTGCGTCCGGGGGTGGAACTCATCGTGAAAGAGCGCGATGAGATGGCGGGGATTGCCACGCTGAAAGTCGGTGAGGCAGTGGAGTTGGTAACTGTGGGTGAAGCGGTGGCTTCCTCGCTGCTCGTTCGATAATCACGAGTCGCCCTGCCGATGGGAAATTTTTACACGCAGCTGTGGGTCACGGATTCGAGCACGGAGGCGTGTGCGGAGCTGATGAAAAGCCTGGGGCGGCGGTCGGTGATCGGGCCCTCGCACCGGCACCTGACGCCGATCTTTGACTCTGCTTCCGACCAACAGGATTTACGGGAGATCGATAGCCTTGCGCTGACCGCCTCGAAGGAAACGGGGAAGTGGGCGATCGGGATCTTGAATCACGATGATGACCACCTGCTGCTGCGCATCTTCCACAATGGCGAGGAACGGGAGCATATGGCGGCAGGATTTTTCGGTTGCCTGGATACCGCGGGAAGCCGGGACCTGTGTTCCGCTTTCAGGCCAAAGGCTTCCGAGCTACTTGTGACGCTCGCCTTGATCCGACCCCGGCTTTTCCAGATCGGCCGGCATGCGAGGCTGGCACGGATCCTCGACATTCCGGAATGGAGCGTGGGTGCGGGATATCGCTACATCCAGCGCGGGGAACTGGATGACTGCCCCGAGGCTGCCGGGTTTGTCCGCACTTGAGCGTGCGTCACTCGATCTGGAAGGAGTCGATGCCGAGGTAGTAGCGGTAGTCCTTCGAATCAGGATTGGCTCCGCTGACTTGGACTTTGATCCGATACCTGCCGTCCACCGGGGTGAAGCTGCCGAGGGATAGTCTTTCGGCGGGAACGACGTCCGGGGCGTAGCCGTCGAAGCTGTTCTTCGAGGTCTGTCCGTTCACGGTGAAGCGCAGGATGCCGTAATCGCGTGCCCGGGTGGCTGTGATGAAGAGTTCGTGCGGCTTTGCGTCGGGCGCGGGGACTTGCAGGGTGATGAAGTCGCCGACCTTGGTGCCGCGGACGAGGAGTTGCTTGCCGCGGCTCCAGAGGCCGATGCCGAAGACGCGCATGTCCTGCGTTTCATGGACGAGTCCAGGCGTGCTGGCGATGATCTCCTGTGACTCGGCATCGATAACGCCGGGGAAGCCGGCGGGCTCGCGCCGGGCGTCCTCAAGCGTGGGGATGCGAGCGGTGGCGCTTGTGGGATCCGGTGGGTGCAGGGACTTGTTGCCCGGGAAGGCATACCAGCGTGCGGTCGCAGCGTAGCCGAGGCGGGTGGGCGCCCATGACATGAGCTCCAAGTCGAAATCGAGCGACTCGCGGAAGGGGATGCCATCGAGACTGCGGCTGCGCGACATGATGTTGTGGCCCAGGGTCTGCGGATCGTCCACGCGGGTGAGATTCGCCCAAGGGGTCTGCATGTTCAGGCGCGGGGCGAAGGAGTAACCGTAGTAGTCCTCCGTGCCGGTGCCGAAGTGGGAAGGAAAGGTCTCGCCATCGACGGTGATCTTTTCATCGCCCTCGCCATACCAGGTGGGGACTTCATTGAAGAGGGCGAGGGTATCCCCGGCATAGACGCCGCGACCGGAGATACGCGCGAAATTCCACTCTCTAACAGGCGGGGTGCGCATGCCAGCCTCGGAATGCCATGCCGTGTGAAAGTGCATCGAGCGGCCATCCCATTTCCAAGGAGAGGTGCCGGATTGCAGGGAGCCGGAGACGGTTGCGGTGCCGAGATTCTGCAGGGTGATGCTGCCGGTTTTCTCATAGGGCATGACCCAGCGGCTGGTCATCGTGCCATCCGGGGTGGCGGTATTATGCCAATTGTTCATCGCGTTCACGCCAACGGCGCTGGCGAAGAAATCGCTGGCAGGGCACCAGACGGTTTCCTCGTCGTCGAAGCGGATCCTTACGATCAGGGAGCGGAGCGCGTGGTCAAGGCCATCGCTCCCAGAGGAGTCGAGCTTGAAGCGGATGAAGCGCAGGGCGGAGGGGCCGGGTGGCAGCTCGATGGTTTTCTCCGCGTCGGGAGCGAGGGTGAAGTTTCCGGTGGTGGCGGGTGAAGCGGACTCGTCAGCCGGATGGAGAAGTTGCTCCGAGGCTTTCTCCAGCACGGGGCGGGCGGCTTCGAGGGCCTGTGATGTAAAGCTGCGGACGACGCTTCCCTTTGCGTAGCGGCGGTAGTTGATCTGGAAGTAGCGCTTGCCCGCGCTCTTCTCCTCCCAGGTCACCTTGCAACTCTTCGCGTAGGGAATGGGCAGCATCATGGTGCTGCCGCCGAGGCCATTTGGCGCGTAGCCCGGATGCGGGGTGAGGAAGGCGAGAGGAAGCTTCAGGTCCGTGCTGAGGAGATCGAAGGCCGGGAAGCTGAGGGCCGGCTGCTCAGCGCCATCGAGATAAAAGCGGAGCACGCCGCCATCCGGTTTGGTGGAGTCCGTGGTCATCCAGAAGCGGACCAGGCAACCGGGGCCATCATCTTCCATGAGAACTTCTTCTTTCCGTCCATCCCGGGTCTCGGTGCGGATGCGGCCGCTGAAGTCGTCATTGGCGAACCAGCCGTCCTTGTCCTTGGAGATACTACGCCTGTCGTAGCTGCTGGCCTGATGGCAGGTGAACTCCGGCGAGGGCCAGCGTGCGATCGAATCGCGGTCGAGCATTTCCCCGATGAGGGAGGCGAATGTGACCTCGGCCGCGAGCGTGGCAGGGAGTGCGACGGCAAGGTAAATGCAAAGGGAGAAGAGGCTGCTACGCTTCATTTCAGGAGTGTAGGAGAAGGAGGGCGGCCTTGAGGAAATCGAAAAGAGGGTGGCCGCAGGATAGCTGTCATGACATGCCGGTAAAATTGTCATGAATCCGAGTGAGAGGGGCCGATCAGGAGGATTTCTTGGGAGCGAGGACCTCCGCAAGCTGCGACCGCAAAACCGGACATTTGCAGATTGCATGAACTCTAATGGATTCGCGTAGATATTCGTAACGCGTTCACGTAGGAGGGAATAGATCAATATACGGGTTCCTACGAAAGTCAGGAGTTTTTAACTAATTGAACTTGTTCTGCAAAGTTTGCAGGGGCAAAACCGGACATCACCTCGCCGCGCGTCCCCACTTCTCACCGCGCGGTGTCCCACCCCTACACCCCCTGTTCCCCTCGTGAAATTGATCAATCGTACCCTCGCGGGTTCGCTGTTTGCTGGTCTCGTCGTGCTTGGTTCTGCCGCCCATGGTGCGGTGCTGTCCTTCGCTTCGAATTATAATATCTACGTGCTGGGCAACATGACCCAGTGGAACGTCGACTCCGAAGGCCGCGTGGCGGTGGCCGGAGATGCCTCGCTGACGAACTACGGCGTGGGTAGTAAGTTCTCCTCCAATCCTTCCAGTGCTGGCGACATGCTGGTGGTGGGTGGCAACCTGAGCTACAACGGCGGGGAAGTTCACTACGGTAACCTCGTTTACGGCGGCACACTCTCCGGAAACTTCGGGATTCCCCATGGCACGACCACTCATGGCAGCGCCATGGATTTCGCCACGGCGAACAACTATCTCACTTCTGCTTCCAGCTACTGGGGCGGCATGGCTTCGAATGGAGCGACCACGAACCAATGGGGTGGTATCCAGATGGTCGGTACCGATCCGACGCTGAATATCTTCACGCTTTCCGGCGCGATGCTGGGATCCTCATGGGGAGTGACAATCGATGCCCCGGCGGGATCGACGGTGCTGGTGAACGTCACCGGCGACTCGGCGGCGATGCAGAACATGGGCCTGAATTTCCAGGATCTCAACAGCGACGGGACAGGCACCGTGGTGCGCAACAACGTGATCTACAATTTCGTCGATGCGACCTCCCTGACCCTGAATGGCGTCGGAGTGCAGGGTTCGATCCTGGCACCGAAAGCCACGGTGAATTTCAACAATGGCAACATCGACGGCCAGTTGATCGCCGGGACGCTGATTGGCACCGGTGAGGCTCACAACTACCTCTTCCAAGGCAACCTGCCGGCCCCTCTGCCGATCCCGGAGCCTTCTTCGGCGCTACTGGTGGGTCTTGCGGGCGGGATGCTGGCGATGCGCCGGAAGAGAAGCCACTGATTTTCCAGAGGAGGAGAAGAGCGGCAGCCTTGGTGATCTAACGGTCCCAAGGCTGTCGCAGTTTTATAGCTTCAAAGCGGAAAGCGTGGCTCTTCCTTTGCGTCTCGGAATTTCATCGCGGCTTCGGTGCGGGATCTGACGTGGAGCTTTTCGTAGACGTGCTTCAGGTGCACGCGAACCGTTTCGACCGAGATGTTGAGTCGGTCGGCGATTTCCTTGTTGGCGAGGCCTTCGCAGAGCAATTCGAGGATCTCGGTTTCGCGCTTGGAGAGTTTCACTTCATCCAGCGCGGAGGGCGTGGATCTTTGGGGTTGGTGGAAGGCCTCCACCACACGCCTGGCGATCTCGGCACTCATCGGGGCACCGCCCGAGCGGACGTCGCGGATGGCATCGCGGACATCGGCGGGTGTGGAGCGCTTGAGCAGATAGCCGGAGGCTCCGGCCTTGAGCGCGGCAAAGATCTTGTCGTGATCCCGGTAAACGGTAACCATGATCACCTGGATCTGGGGGAGGTGCTGCTTGACCAAGGCAGTGGCCTCGATGCCGGACATGCCGGGGAGATTGATGTCCATGAGAACCACATGAGGGCGGAAGGCATCGATCTTCTTCAGCGCGTCTTCCGCAGTGGTCCATACGCCGACGCAATTGAACTCCGGGGCAGACTCGACGATCTTCCGCAGGCTGGAGCCCAGAGCGGCATTGTCTTCGACGATCGCGACATCGGTCATGGCTTCGTGGGACATGGGTGGATCAGGTAGCGGGTTTTTCTTGGGAAAACAGAGGGAGCGTGAGGATGACGGTGCTGCCTTGGCCGGGGAAGGTTTCAATACGGCATTCACCGCCGGCTTCCTGCATCCGGCGATCTAGATTGCCGAGGCCATCGCCGCCACCAGCGCGGGCATAATCGGGATTGAAGCCGCGGCCGTTGTCCTCGATACGGATTTCGAGAAGCTGGTTTGCGATGCCAATGCGCAACTTCACCTCGGTGGCGCCGGAGTGTTTGGCGATGTTGTTCAGCGCCTCGCGTGCGGCGAGGAAGACCCCATGGCGCTGAGGCGCACCAAGCGGATGGTCCGGGATGTCACGGGTGACATCGCTGCGCAGCGGGATGCGGACAATATCGAGGAACTCGCGGGCGAAGGCGGCGATGTATTCGACGAGCGAGCGCAGGTTGTCCTCCCGCGGGTTTACGGCCCACACGATTTCATCCAATGTGCCGACCACGTTCTTGGCCTTTGTGGAGAGTTGGTCGAGCGAGGGATGAAGCTTGGAGTCCTCGGCGTCTTCCGCTGCCAGCGCGGCGAGGATCGAGATTTCCGTGAGGCTCGCGCCGAGGTCATCATGGAGATCCCGGGCGATTCGGGAGCGCTCGCCCTCACGGGCGTTGCGGATGTTCAGCTTCTCGATGCGGCGCTTCATCCGCGAGCGGGCGAGCAGCCATCCGGTGCCGGCGGCAGCGGAGAGGACCAACAGGCCGCTGAGGGCGATGAACCAGCCCGTTTCCCAGAAGTGCGGGCGGATCAGGATGCGGATCATGGCGGGTGCCCCGCTGGGGATACCATCGCCATTCACGGCCATGACCTCGAAGGTATAGTTGCCGGGCGGCACGGATTCGTAGGCGGCGGAGCGCTGGGTGCCGAGCTCTCGCCAAGCATCATCGAGGCCACTGAGGCGTCCGCGGTAGGTGATCTTTTCCGGAGCGCTGTAGCCGAGGCCGACATAACGGAACTCAAGCCGCGAGCGGCCAGGCCCGGCTTCGATGGCAGAATCGACGCCCTCGTGCTGGCTCCCGTTCACGCGAACGGAACGGAGGTAGACGGGAGGGGCCACGCGGTTGATTTCCACCAGCTCCGGCTTCACGCGCACGATGCCATTGCCGGTGGGAAACCAGAGGCGCCCGTCCTGACCTTTCCATCCGGCCGGTTGATAGCCACCGATGCATTCGCGGGAAGGCAGCCCATCGGAGCGATCGAGCCGCAGCCAGTGGAGCGGGGCATCGGGATCCCTTCCGCGTTGCAGCATTTCCTTGCGGCTGGCGCGGAGAATGCCACCGAGCGAGCCGAACCAGAACTGGCCGCGCCCGTCGTCGATGAGGCTGGTAAGGCGCTCATCGGGCAGGCCCTGATCGCTGCCGAAGTGTTGCCATGCCTTGCCGTCCCAGAGGAAGAGTCCGCTGCCCAGGGTGGCCACCCAGATCTCATTGTCGCTCTCCGGACGAATCGCCGAGATCCAGCGGTGCTGCAGGTCGCCGGTATTGCCGAGCTGCTTGAAGCCCTTCGGCCCGCCGCGGAAGACACGGCCATCGATGCTGCCGAAGACAATCGCCTGTGACTTGGCGACCACCGAGACCGCGGAGATATTCAGGTCGTCAGGCAGGCCTTGCTCCGGCCCGTATTGGTGCACGATCTCATTCGCATAGGATGCGAGTCCTTGGGAGCCCCCGAACCACAGGGTGCCGCTGCGGTCTTCCGCGATGTCCCGGACCTTGGACGGGATCTGGGTCTTGGAGAACCTCGCCTTGAAGTTGCCATTTTCCCCGGAGAAGAGGCTGCCATCGCGCGAGGCCGCCCACAGCACATGGCGGCTGTCTTCGTAGAGCACGCCGAAGGCGCGGTGGTAACCGCCTGGAACGACTTCGACCGGCTCGGCATTGTCCGGGGTCCAGCGGGTCAGACCGCCGGAGCGATTGGCCAGCCACCAGTCCCCGGACTTCATCTGCATCACGGCGAAGACGGCATTGTCAGTGAGGCCGTCCACGCGATCGAGCACATCCACTCGGCTGAGCCGGACGCGCACCAGGCCATTGAGCGGGGAAGCGATCCAAATATTACCCTCCTTGTCTTCTAACAGCTCGTTGAAGGAAAGGGGCAGGTTGCTATTGGGAAGGAGGAAGGGTGCAGGCTTCGCGCCGGCAGTGCCGACGACGAGGCGCTCAAGTTCGTCCGCGGCCCAGATCTGCCCATTGCGATCGGCGAGCGTGGGCGGGACGGATGGAATCAGGCGGCGGCCACCCTTGCCTTGGTTCGCCAGGTCATTGGCGAAGAGCATGAGAAGGTCATCGGGTGGACTGGCCAGGGGCGTGAATGTGCCGCCCTCGATCTTGTGGAGCTCCTCACCCCGCTTGAAAAAAACTTGGCCCTGTGAGTCTTCCAAGAGCTGGGTTACCAGCGGGGGCCGTGGCGTGCGGGTGTCCGGCACCACGCGCTCGAACTGCCCGTGGCGAATCCGGAAGAGGCCTCCTTGGAAGGTGGAGACCCAGATGTCATCCTCGCCGGTCGAATAGATCCGCCAGAAGGCGAAGCGATTGCGACGCTGCTGGCCATCGAGCTCGATTGGCTCGAACTCGATGCCATCAAAGCGTGCGATGCCTTCCGCGGTGGCAACCCAGAGGTAACCATCGCGGGATTGGACGAGGGAGCGGACGACATTTCCCGGTAGTCCATCCTCGGATTGCCAGACGCGGACGAGCAACTCCTGATCCTTCGCCGCGAGGGGCGGAAGAAGAATGATCAGGAGCAAGAGGAGGAGCCGCACGGAAGCAGTTTGAGAGCGTGGGGAGAGGAGTGAAAGTGAGAAGTGGAGGGAGTGCCGAGTGGTCCCGGCGGAGCGAACGACCTAGGGAAGCAGCACGATGCGGTAAAAGCATTTCCCCTCAGGTGGAGCGGTGTCGGTGAAGCTGCCGGTCCCCGTCACGGTGGCCATGGTTTGCCATGGGCCGTCGAGGCTGCCGCTGCGGTGGATCTCGAAGCTCAGCTCCGGAGCCGATGGCCAGATGAGCGTCAGTCCGGATGGAGCAAGGCTGCCGGTGGCTCGAAAGGAGGCTCCCCCATTTTTCGGATCGAGGCCCAGGCGGAACTCGGTGTCATTGCTGCTGCCATCGTGGTCCGGATCAGCGTCCGGGGCGGCCTCGGGATCACTGGCGCTACCGAAGTATTCCAACTGCCACTGCCCAAAGGCCGAGAGGTTCTGCACAACGACGAGGCGGACGCTGCCACCGGATGCTTCCACGGTCGCGGTAAAGCCATCGGGTAGCGTCCCGACCGCCAGCCCATTGTCGGTGAGCGTTCCGCTGTAGGCGGCCAACGTATAGGTGCCGGCGCCAAAGCCGGGCAGGGGAGAAACATCGATCGAGCCGTCCAGTGTGAAGGGGCCTGCCACCTGAAGCTTGTCAGAAGCCGCAACGCTTCCCAGTTCATAGGAGAGCTTGGAACTGGAGGAGAGCACGAGACCACTGGAGCAGGCAAGCGTGCCCACTGCACCGCTGCCCGGGGAAAGCGTGCCATGCACCGTCACTGCTCCGGCGATGCTGCCGTTCCCTCCGAGGGTGCCGCTGCTTGCGACGGTGGTCGCCGTATTTGCCAGCGAACCATCGATGAGGAGCTTGCCGTCGCTGACGGTGGTGGGGCCGGTGTAGGTGTTCGTTCCGGAGAGCACCAAGGTGCCTCTGCCGCTTTTCTCGATCGCGCTGCGGCTTGTGCCCGATCCGTTCTGGATCACGCCTGCAAAGGTGGAATCAATGTTCCTGTCTCCAATCTTCCAAGTGACCGTGTAAGCCCCCGGGGTGTTGTTGTCCGGGACGATGCCGGAAAGGAAAGATCCAGCGGGACCCGAGAGGCTGCCCATGGGGATGCTGTGATTCTGGTTGAGGAAGGAGAGCGTGGTGACGCCGGAGGCCATCGAAAGGGATGCCGAGGGAAGGCCTGCGGTATTCGCGAGACGGAAGAGGCCGCCATCGGCATCTGTCGTGAGATTCAGCGTTCCTCCAAAGGCCGACCAATTCCCCATGACCTTGAAGCGGAGCCAGGGGACGTGGACATTCAGCGTGCCGGAACCGGACAAACTGCCAGAGAGATCCATGCGCGAATCCGTCCGAAGCGTCCCGGTCTGCCCCGCGGGCACCTGAATGCTATAGCTCGCGCTGCTGTAGGTGGCGGTGTTGTCGAGTTGCTGGAGCGTGCCGCCATTGAAGACGATCGGGCCGGTGCCGATCGCTGCCATCGCTGCCTCGGTGGATGTATAAAGCGTGCCACCATTGAGAAAGGTCCCACCGCTGTAGGTGTGGGCGCTCATCAGATTGAGGGTGCCGCTGCCTGCCTTTGTCAGCGAGGCATTTCCCGTGATGAGACCGCTGCCGGAGAAGGTATAGTTCTTGGTGCTCTCCACGAGGACGGCGGTGGGAACCACATCGGTGGCAATCACGACAGGGGAGGTCGCATTGCCGGCATCGGTAAAGCGGGCGGTATCGCCATCACTGAAGGATGCGGCATTGCCGTCGAGTAGCCAGTTGGCGCTGTTCCAGCCCGAGTCCGCGGTACCGCTCCAGACCAGCGTGGCCGGAGGCCGGAGCGGTGGCGTGAGCGTCAGTTCGATCCGGCCCGGGGTGCTGCCGGATGCGGGGACCACATTGAAGCTTGCGCTAAGGAAGGTGCCTTGCGGCGGAAGCCATGTGAACTGCTGCGTGCCCGCAAGGCTGCCGGTAAAGGTGGCCACCGTGTAGGTGCCCGCCTCCGCCATCGTGCCAGGGCGAAAAGAGATCGGACCATTCAGGATTAAATTGCCGGAAATGGAGAGCGGTGCGCCGGAGATCGCGCCATGTTCCAAAATACCACCGCCTTGTACCTGGACATTGCCGGTGACCGATCCCGAACCTCCTAGTGCGGCACCGCCTTGCACCGTGATGGTGGTTCCCGATGTGGCGCCATTGATGCGGAGCGTGCCCTGCTGGATATTCGTCGCGCCGGTGTAGGTGCAGGGGCCGGTCAGGGTGAGGACTCCGCTGCCGGTCTTCGTCAGTGCGGTGGGTCCGGTGCTGTTTCCGATCACGCCGGCGAAGGTGCTACTCTCATTCCTTGCTCCGACCTGCCAAGTCAGCGTGCGGTTTGCGGTGGGCCCACCGAGCAAGCGCGATTCGCTCGCACCGGAAAGCGTGCCGATGGAGAGCGTGAGATCGGATCCCATCGTGCTCTGGTAGTAGGCATAGACATCATTCGCGAGATCGAGTGCCGCCAGCGGATAGCCGGCGCTGCTGCGGATGCGAAAGTCGCCACCATCCGAATCCGTGATCACGAAGATGCGACCGGTGAAGGCGGACCAATTTCCCTGAAGCTCCGTGCGCACGTAGGGCGTGTGGAAGGTGAAGTCACCACTGCCGGTGAGGCTTCCCGTGAGCGTGCAGCGGCCATCGGCATTGAGACGGCCGGTGCCGCCGCTTGGCACGATCATGTTCCATGCCGCGGTCTCGCTTGCCTGCACGTTCGCCATGGAGAGCGTGCCCTTGTTCAGCGTCACGTTGCCCGTGCCGAGTCCGGAGGAATTCGGCGTGGCCCCGGCGAGGTAGATAGTTCCGCAATCGACCACTGTGCCGCCGCTGTAGGTATTGGCGCTTGCGAGGATGAGGGTCCCGGGGCCCGCTTTGACAAGCTTGCCGCCACCGCTGGCGGTACCGCTGATCTGCATGGTGCTATTTCCCAGCGCGACCTCCAGCGTGGCACCGGAAGGACCGAAGCTGAGGTCACGGTTGGTATTTGTCTGGGAACCCGTGAGACGAAGGGCGCCGCCATCGATCACGAGATTGGCAGCACTTGCAGATGCGGCACCGATCGATCCCGGCGAGCCCGCATCGCCGAGCGAGCTGATGGCCAGCACGCCACCGGTGATCCGGGTCGGGCCGGTGTAGTCATTCACCGTGCCGAGGGCCAGTGTGCCACTGCCGGATTTCGTGAGTCCGCCGCTGCCGGAAAGCGATCCGCTACCGGTGAAGCTGTAGTTCGTGGCGGAATCCACGGTCACGCCCGAAGTCGGGAGGATGGTCTTGAGATCGACGGTGCTACTGGCGGCCCCGCTGCCATCAAAAGCCACGCTGTCTCCTGCAACGAAGATTCCGGATGCTCCGGAGACGAGCCAATTGGGGCTACTGGCGAGATCCCACGCCGTGCCCGATCCACGCCAAGTCACGGCCGTAGGTGCCCGGGTGACGGGCACTTCCAGGGTGATCGCGCCACCGCCCGCTGCAAGCGTGTGAGGGGTGCCCGGAGGGATGGTCACCGAGAGGTTCGCCAGGCTGCCTGTCAGGCTGCCGCTGTAAGTGAGCAGGGTGTAGGTGCCGGGGGCAAGCTGGCCATTAAGCGCATTGATGTGAATGTGGACCGCTCCGGCCAAGGTGAGATTGCCGGTCACCGCGATCTTGTCATTCGGCCTTGTGGTGCCGCCCGGATCATCGGAAAGATCGAGTGCGAACACGGAGCTATCTTGCGCGCTCAGTCCTCCTGCGAGGGAAAGTGTGGCCGCATGGCCCATGCCATTTCCCGGAGCAATGGCACCGCGGTATTGCAGCGTGACTGCTTGGCCGATGCTGCCGCTGCCGCCGAGCCGTCCTCCTTTCTCGCCCTTGGCACCCTTGCCGCCGTAAGTGCCGCCCCAGACAGTGACCGGGCTCTGCGCCAGCGTTCCATCGATGTTCAGCGCGCCGTCCCAGATGGTGGTGCTGCCGTTGTAGGAATGGCTGCCGGTGATGGTAAAACTGCCGGAGCCTGCCTTCATCAGCTTCATGCTCCCGGAGAGCGAGCCACCGCTTCCATCCAGTGTTTGGTCCTTCGGCGAATAAACGGCGACATTCCCGGGATTGAGGGTACCCGAAAGTACGATGGGAGTCGTAGCATCTGCCCCGATGTCAAAGCGGACGGTCTTGCCACTGGCAAAGGCCCGCGCTACGCCGTCGGCGGTCCATGCGCTCGTCGCGCCGAGATCCCACTGGCTGCTGCCCGCGCCTCCACGCCATGCCAGATCCGCCTGCACCATCGGTGGTGGCTGCGGGACGGTCATTCCGTGGCCCAGATAGTAGTCGGTATAGGACGCCTGCACGTAGCCCTTGGTCGTCGCTTGGCAGCGGTACTGGGGATTGTGCATCAGCGCATAGACACGATTGCTGGCGTCCAGCTTGGTGGTGTAGATGCGCAGCTCGGAATTGTCATTTGCCACACAGAGCAGTTCCTCGCGCCAGTCGCCCAAGATGTCGCCCCAGAAAGCCGGACGGCCACCGTAGGCCTGGTAAACTCCGGGCGGGGTCTCGTTGTAGATCGTGTAGAGCCGGGTGAGACCAGCGGGACTTGCGGGGTTGAACTTGCTGATCGCGGGGCTTTCCGCGGTGCTGCCGACGGTGGCGATGAACTCGCGGCCGAGGTCTGCATCCCACCAGATGGCCTCGGGCGGGAATGGCTGCGCGGAGTAGATCTGCTCGCCCTTCGCATTGAAGATCCCGGCCTGGGTGGAAAACATCTCATAGCCCTTGTGCGCGGAATCCATGTCCGAGATGACGCCGCGACCGACATCCACCACGGCACCGGCATACCATTTCTTGATGAAGGAGCCGTTCGCGGAATCAAAGAGCGCCGTGGCCAGGCCGCTCGGGTTGTTCTGCTGGATGATGTAGGTTTCCAGGCCGGGGCGATCGGGATCGATATCGGTGGTGTGAAAGCGGTCGCCGTGGGTGACTTCTCCGATCGAGTAGAGGAGGCTGCCATTGTCATCGATGGAGAAGCCGATGTCGCAGAACTCGTCCTTGCCGTCGTTGTCGGGATCACCAATGCGGATCTGGTGACCCTCCGGCGCGTGAACGCCGTCATCGTCCCATGACCAGCGCTGGCTGAGCACCCCATTGCGGAAATCCCATGCCGTGATGAGGCCTTGGAA
Organism: Luteolibacter luteus; assembly: GCF_012913485.1. GTDB lineage: Bacteria > Verrucomicrobiota > Verrucomicrobiia > Verrucomicrobiales > Akkermansiaceae > Haloferula > Haloferula lutea. Next base: position 5,783,820 of record NZ_CP051774.1, read on the forward strand.
CGCGCCGTCGCCGATGCGGTTCTTCGCCTGCAGGAGCACGCTGGGGCGCTGCCCATCGGCATAGAAGATGCCCATGTGGCCATTCAACGGGCCGTCCGCGATGTAGGGATTCGGTACGGTGGCGCGGGCACGCTCGGCACCGGTGAGACCGTCGATGACCGAGAGGTATTGGATGTTATCGGTGGCCGCCGTGATGGTGGTTCCGTCTGGCAGGACCACGCCCTTCGCCGTGCGAACGATGACCTCCGCTTTGCCGTCGCCATCCATGTCATAGACCGTGACATTGTCCCCGTGGCCGATGCTGATGGCGGAGGAACCGGGCTCGATGTTGTATTGATCGACGCTGTTCGGACCCATGTCCATGCGCCAGAGGAAGGTGCCATCCCGCTTGTAGGCCTCCAGGAACTGCCGTGCAGCGGTGTCCGGATGATGGCGGTCGATCACGAAGTCATACTCGCCATCGCCATCCAGATCACCGACCCAGCAGAACTTCACCTTGTGACCGGCACCATCGGGTGTCGGCTGGATGGGCACGGGGAAATATTGGCGCGTCGGCGGATTCGCCGGGAGCGTGGAGCCGGTGACCGCGGGATTCGCCCAGGTGTCCGGCACCTCGGAGCCATCGAGCACCGGCCTAACAGAATAGGTGTAGGAGACAGAGGCGAGGCTCGGCGGAGTATCGGTGTAGTTCGTGCTGGCCGCGAGCGGCGAAGCATTGAGCTTCACTGCGGCACCGCCATTGGCAGAGCGATAGAGATTGAAGGCGACGTCCTGTGGATCATTCCCGAGCAAGCGCCAGCCGATGTAGATCTGGGTGCTGTTTTTCCGCAGGGCCATGACGCCGCGGCCCAGCGATTCCATCTGGCGTTGGGCGAAGGCTTCCGTGACGAGGAGCGGCCAGATCAACAGCGCGAGCGCCCGGAGGCGGCGGATTCTCATGGTGAGGTATCGGGTGAGGAGAGTGAAAGCTTCCGCTCGCGGCGGCTGAGATCGAGCGCGGCAACTTGCTTGCCCTGGCGTTCGACCGCAGAGACGGGCTGGCCGAAGACCTTGATCGATCCGGTGAAGTCCGGACCGAAGTCCTTGCAGAAGTCCGCTTCGATCGTGAGCGGCCAGCCTTTTGCGGCGGGGTATGTGAGCACGAAAGCGATGTCCTGCGAGACTTCGCGGGAAACCCGGACTTCGCCCGGGGTCAGCGGGCCTTTGGGCGAAGAGAGGATAAAGAGCCGCGTCCCCAGGGCCTCGAGCTTCCCGCGTGTTTCATCGGAGATATCGCCAGTCCAGCGCGGCGGTGACTCTGCGCCCAACAAGACCGCCGCGACCGTCGGGGTCATGCGGACGATCAGGATTGAGCGGCTTTCCAGCAGGCGCAGGGTGGCATGCGCATCGAAGCCATGATGAGCCGGAGCCGGTAGCACGGAGGCCAGCGTGATGAGCATGGCAAGAAAGCGAGGGCGTGCTGCCGCAGTTAACCCGTGCCGCGGCAGCCCTGTCTCTACCCATTGGCTGGAAAGGATCATAGCGGCCGGCGGCGGCGCAGCAGCATGAGCAGGCCGATGGCACCAAGTGCCGCAGCGCGAGGCTCCGGCACCGTGTAGAGCACGATGTCATTTCCGCCGGTAAGGGTCGGAGTTCCGGTGTCGGCGATGTTTCCGGAGTAGGAGATAAAGAGGTCGGTGCCTCCGAAGTTGCCGACCAAGGCTCCATCTTCCAGCAAGCCGGCGAAGGTGCCGGTGCGGGTGGCTCCATCCGCCAGCTGGACGATGCCGAAGACCTGATTGGCCGCGAGGGCAAAGGCATTCGTAAGCGAGATGGAGAGCACTCCTCCGCCCAAGGTCAGCGTCGGTGCTGCTCCGCTCAGCTTGATGCGATCGTAGCCCTCGGTGTCATTCAGGATGAAATCGGTGCCAGCGAGTTCGATCGCGGCCGTGGAGGCGGCGGTGAGGTTCAGATTTCCCGCCAGCTCGATCGAGCCGGGGCTGGCTCCAGCTGCGAAGGTCGCGGCATTCACCGTGACATCTCCGCCGACGGTTCCGGTGCCGCCGAAGGTCCCACCGTCCACACTCACCGCCGTGGCTCCCAGCGAGCCATTCACGTAGAGCGCCCCCGCTGAGACGATGGTGGCTCCGGTGTAGGTGGAGGCGCCATCAAGAGTGAGGGAACCCGTGCCGACCTTGGTGAGGCGGGATTGCACGGCAGCGTTGTTCTCGATCGTGCCGCTGAAAGAGGTATCCGTGTTCTTCGCGCCGACGGACCAGGTCACTGCTCCAGCCGTGCCGCCCGTCAGCTTGGCTGTCGTGGACGTGCCGGAGAGCGCGCCGATCGAGACCGTGTTGCCGCCGCTGTTGGTCTGCGTGCGGACGATGACTGAGCCGGCGAGATTCACCTCACAATTCTGCCAGCCGACGGCATTGAAATTCGGCTGGCCGCTGCCGAGCGCTGCGACGCCAAGGCGGACGACACCGCTGCCGGAGAGATTCAGCTTTCCCGTGAAGCCGCTCCAGTTGTTCTGGAGGTCCGAGCGTTCGGTATTGGAGGAAACTCCGAAATTGAGTGTGCCTGCGCCAGTGACCGCACCATTCATGCGGAAGCGATTGGAGGCGGTCAGGGTGCCGCCACCCGCTGCGACATCGATGGCATTGGCATAGACCAAGGTGTTGCCACCCGCATAGGCATGGGAGAGGGTCCCGCCATCGAAGGTGACGGTGCCGGTGCCGATCCCGCCGGTGCCGAAGTTCACGTTGCTGCCGAGGATGAGGGTGCCTGCCTTGAGCGTGGTGGCGCCGGTGTAGGTATTGCCGCCATTGGAGAGGGTAAGGCTGGCGGTGCCGGTTTTCATCAGACCGCTGGTTCCTCCCACCAAGGCGGAGATCGTCGCGTTCACATTGGTCTGGACCGTCGCAACTCCGGAGAGCGTAAGGGTACTTGCCCCGCTGATGGTCCAGGTTCCGGCGCTGCCCGGATCGGCATCGCCAAGCAGAAGCTGCCCGAGGTCCTGGGCGGAATCGAGCACGACGCCGAAATTGCCCGCAGGCAAGTCGGCGCTTGTGAGGGTGGCGATGCCACCGGCTCCGGCGGGAGTGGCGGCATTCCAGTTGTTCGGGTCGGACCAGTTTCCACCGCTTGTGGTGGAGGTCCAGTTGCCATCTGTCGCGGAGACGGCAGCAGGCAGGATCGCCGCGAGGGCGAGGAGGGTTTGGCGGGGTATCATGGGTTTGGGGAACGGATGCTGGGTACGCACCGTCGCCTCCATGAAACGATTCCCATTATGAAGGGGCAATTACCCGAAGGGGGGAGGGGAACGGAGAAATGCCCCAGTGCCCAAGCACGAACTCCTCGCGATCTGGGCCCCGCGCCGCCGTTATTTTATTTAGGCTGCTCCTTCAGATAGGCTTCCACTTCCTTGCGCTCGCCTGAGGGAAGGGAGTTCAGCCACTCCTGCGTCGCCTGCGGATCGTAATTGCGCCAGTTGGCAGCGAGGTTCTTGGTCGCCCACTGTTTGGCATCTCCCCTAGGGAGGGACTGCACCCAGCGCGCGGCGGCATCCGGATCCTTGCCACATAGAGCCACCGCATAGCGTGAGGCCTCCTGCGTGGGATTGATCTCGGGTCCGTAGCGAGAGGGGTCGGGATTACTTTCCCCGCTCTCTTCCTTTGGTGCAGGAGGCTGGGCGACGAGATAGCGGATGGCTTCCCCCCTCAAGCCGGAGTCGATGCCGTAGTCGTGAGCCGCGGCGATCACGTTCGCGACCGCAAGTTTCTTCTCGTCCGGCATCCGCTGGAAGCCATCGGACAAGGCCGCGATCTTCTCCTTGTCCCAATCCCGTAGCATGAAGAGGTAGTCGGAGCCATTTCGGGATTGGGTGGCGGAAACTTGCTCCAGCCAATCATTCGGGGCGGCGACCTTCGGCGGGCTGTCGCCGATCTCCTGTCTCTTGGCAATGAGGGAGCGGGCGATCTCACGGTCTTCCTCGCTACCCAAGGCTGAGATCAGTTTTTCACTATCCTCCCGGATCATCTTCGGGTTGTTCGCAATGATGCCCGAGATGAGATTTTGCCGGGCCTCCTTATCCAGCTCGAATTGATCGACGAGGCCGAGGGTCTCGATCGGATTCTTGGAAGCATGGTTTTGCATCGCGGTAGAGCGCAGATGGCGCTTCTGTGCGTCCGGGATGTCCATGGTATCCAAGTCCAGATCGAGCCACTGGCGCGCGTTGGCTTGGTTGATGAAGAGGTATGCTTGATTGGAGATGTTCTTCTTCCAAGAGTCGGGAAGGTTCTGGAGCTCTTCGACGAGGCGGGTTTTCAAATCGCCCGTGAGATTCATGGCGTTTTCAAAGAGCTTCCAGCCATCAGGGCGGGCGGCGAGTTTCCTCAATTCATCCGTGAAGGACTCCTTCATCCTCCTGCCGACCACGATGCTCTCTGCTTGGAGCCGCCAAGAGAAGGGTAGGGAATCAAGCGATGCTTCAAGGAGGGCGGGGTCCTTCTCCGCGATTTTCCGAAAGATACCGCTATCGAAATAGCCTTCCGTTTCCCCGGTGTCCGGGCGTTTGAGCATCTTGACCAAGTGCTCCAGCGCGAGTTCAGGCTCGCTGGCGGCAAGATCTCCGAGAGTCATGACCTCCAACCGCGGATTCGTGTGGGTCATGAAGAAGGAGAGTGCCAGCGCCGGATGTTCCTTTGCCCAGCTTGCAATGAGTGCTTCCGCGCGGTCGGGATTGTTCTTGATGTTCCATGCGATGAAGCCCTCGCGATCTTCCGCTTCCCAACGCTGCATCGCGATTTTTTGGAACAAGGCTACGTCAAAGCCCTCGCTCATGTCGAACCAGCGCTTGTCCAGCCACTCGCTGAGATCGGCCATAGGCATGGTGGTAGCGAGATCAATGGTGGCTCGCATGCGCTGCTCCGGAGAACTGGCCCGTAATACCACCATGGTTTCGCGGACGTAATCGGGCACGCCATTGCCGCGCGGGCCACGTTCAGCGCGCTTGTTGTCTTGGGCGGATGCGATTGTTCCGGCGGTAGGAGTGCGGGGTGCCTTGGAAGACCTCGTGCTGGTGAGGTTCCAGCCCGCGAGAGAGGCGGCGACGAATATGGCAGCGCAGGCACCACAGAAGAGGAGTGGGGACGGCGTGCTCATATGCCTATTGAATCCCGATGGATTTTCTCAGTTGTTCCGCCCGTTCGGTGGGTAGATCCGCAGCCTCCAACCAGGCACCGGCAGCCTCCCGATCATAGCGCCCCCATTCCAACACGGCATTCTCCAGATACTCCTCTGATTTGCTCATGCTCATGATCCAGTCGACCGCTTCAGGGTAGTTCTGGTCGCTTCTGAGCTTGCTCGCGATCTTTGCCGTCGCGTAATCCCGCACTACCGGATCGCTTTGCCGTTTGGTCCACTCCGCAAAGGCCGGTAGGTCGCTGTCCGCCCATTGGCTGGTAAGGAGCGAGAAGCTGTTCACCCGTTGCCCTGAGGCTTCGGCGGTGGGGAGCTGCAACTCGACCGTGCGCGCTGGATCGGTCGCCATCATGGCGTTCAAGAGGTTCATGACATCCGTGTTGTCAGAACCGAAAGACAGGGTGGAGTTCTCCACCTTGACGTTCTTGGATTGGCCCAAGGCATTTGGGGCTGCCTCGAAGAGATCCTTGGCCAGCTCGAAGGCCTTCTCGCGGTCGCTGGACAAGTAGTGCAGCGCCGCGGTGGCGAGGCGCTGGGAGAGAATGTAAGGAGCCTTCGTTTCCTTCGCCTGCCGGATGGCGGCTTCGGGGTCGGTGTTGAGGAGGGACTCGAAGAGCGCGCTCTCCATTCTCCGTTTCATTCCACCCGAGGGCGCTTGGTCGATGATGCGCTGGAGGACCTCGGGGCGCTGGCTGCCGGCGATATCGAGGAAAGCACTCAGTAGATCGCTGTCAGAGCGGGGGTAATGATCCCGTTGCGGCAGGTTTTCCCGAAGCCAATCGTAGGCGGCCCACGGGTCGCGCGCGGCCAGGACTTTGAAGAGTCCTCCGTCGGTGCCGCGGCCGTTCTTCACGAGGAAATCGAGCTTCTCAAGCGGATCGCCGCAGTCGTCCCACTTTGCCAGACCCGAAAGCGCGTGATAGCGGCTCTTTTCGGGGAGCTCGTCGAAGTGCTCCAGCAACCATTTCGAATGGAATTCGCCGATGCCTTCCGCGACGTTGCGCAGCCGATCCGGATTGGTGGCGATCGCGGTGGAAAGAGCCATGGCGGGTTCATGGCAGCTCCACGCCCACCAGGCGTAATGTTCATCGGGCGTGCCCTTGGTTGCGGTCGTGGCTCCTTGCGGATTGATGCGGGTCCAATTGATGAAGATGAGATCGTTGATATCCCTGTTGCAATTCTCCTGCTGGCGGTAGTGCTGCCAGTAAGCCGCGATGTCTTCCTCGCCCGCGTCCACCATCCAGAGGGCAACGCGCGCATAGAGATCGGGACCATCGGCGATCCTGATGCTTTCGAGGGTGTCCTTTGAACGAAGCGTGGAGCGTGCGGCGGCGATGATGCCTGCTTTTGAAACGATGGCGGGGCCATCTGATGAGCCGCCTTGGCCGGATGAGGAGGATCCAGATCCTTTTGTCACAGGATCGGACGCCGGGATGCTCGAAGCTATCCGTTTGGCCACGTGTCCCGTTGCGAGACCCGCGGTGCAGAGACCGAGAAACAGGAGGGTTTGTTTCTTGTTCACATCGGCTTGAGGAGTCAGGGGGATGCCTGATCCGCAGATAGGTCAATGAGGACGGTTTTTGCGCGAAGGGTCAATCTGGATTCATGGCGTTTCGGGCGGGGAGCGATGGGTGCCTCAATGATCACTCTTGCTCCTGCATCAGCTGCCCGTTGGGATTCAGCTTGGTGCGGAGCCAATCCAGCTCGGTCTTCATTTTCTCGGTCTCTTCCGGACTGAAATGGTATTCGGGAACGGAAAGTGGCTTGCCGTCCTCGCCAACGAGTGGTGTGGCAGCAGCGAGGGAAGTGCCCTTGCGGATTTGTTCCTCGAAGGCGGCGATGCGGAGATGAATGATTTCCGCATCGTATTCGCGGACCTTGCCGTCGGCCTCCCTGGCTTTTTCAAGTTCCTTGTCGCTGGCCATCACGCCTCCGACGATCTTGCCGCGGGAGATCTTCACCTGCACGGGTACCCATTGGTTTGGCTTGAGCAGCAGGGTGGCGTTCCGCGAGAAGGTCGCGGAGGCTTCCTCGGTGGCATCGCAATAGACCCCGGAGTCGTTCACCACGATCTTGCCGCGGTCCTTGAAGTCGGCTTGGCATTCTATCTCACCTTCGGTCGTGAAAGTGATTGTGGAGCCTTTCACTGGCTTTAGCTTGGTGCCGCTGTCAAAGGAGCGGATCTTCGCGTTCATGAGGAAGGACTTCTCCTTGATCGCTTCGGGAGCGAGCATGAGCACGGCCGTGGCGGTGCTTTCGTCCATTGCCTTGCGCCCGGCCTGCTTCTTGGCCCACTCGCCGAGCTTCTCCTGGAGATAGCCGGCCTCCGCCAGGCAGGGATCGCTGAGCTTCGCCATGGGGATGGCGAAGATTTTCTTTTCCTTGCTCCGGACATAGACCTTTCCCGGCCGCACGGCGAGGAAATCGCCGGTGAAAGTCCGCCCGTCGCGGCTTGTCCAGACCTGCGGTTCGTCGGCGTGAACTGCAGTGCAGCTGAGAACCGGGAGGAGAAAGAGAAGGAGGAGTTTCACGGCAGGGCTTGTAGGAAAGATATGGGGACGGCGGCGAGAAATTACGGAGGGCCGGACGGGGATTGTTCAGGGAGCTTGGAAGGAGGATCGCTCCGGATTGCCGGTGGCGCGCTGCCTCCGCAGGAGACGGGTTGCAGGCCCGGGAAATGGGTGCATGATGCCATCAATGATCGACAGCGATTTCAGCAGCCCCGAGCCGGAACCCGAGCTCGTTCCGGTGGGTGTCTGGCCGTCGCTGGGCGAGGCGAGCGAGCATGCCCTGGTGGTGCTGGCGATGAACCTGGAGTGCTGGATCCTGCCCGCACAGGGGAACTATGCGGTGCTGGCGGATCCGGCGCATGCCGGGGCGATCCGTCACGAATACCAGCTCTACGCTGAAGAGCAGTCCGAGCGCCGCGAGCAGGTGGACCATCCGCTTTTCCCCGTGGGCCTGGACCTGCTGATGGCGTGGATGTTCACGCTGCTGGGGACCTTCTTGTGGCAATTGCGGGACGAATCGCTTTCAGACCGCTTTTGCAATTCAAGCTTGGGTGTGATCGATGGCAAGGAGTGGTGGCGACCCTTCACTTCGCTGTTTCTTCATGCGGACGCGGCGCACCTTTTGGGGAATGTCGCGATCGGCGGTCTTTTCTGCATCATGGTGGCGAAGGTGATCGGCGCCTGGAGGGCCTGGCCCTTGATCTTGTTGGCGGGCATGCTGGCGAATTTCCTCAACGCGTGGCTGCACTATCCCGAGTCGTTCTTGTCCCTCGGTGCGTCTACCGCGACCTTCGGCGCGCTGGGAATCCTGGTCGGCCACTCGACACGGCTTGCTTGGCGGCATCGGAGCTACCGGGAGTTCCGGCCTTTGGTTGCCCCCTTGTTGGCCGGAGTGATGATGGTGAGTTGGTGGGGAACGAGCGGCGAAAATACCGATGTGCTCGGTCACTTCCTTGGTTCCGCATGCGGGACGGTCTTGGGGTGGTTCGCAGTAAGGCGGATGTGAAAGTCCCGGCAGCCCCTCTCGCGTCGGGATGAGAAGGGCTTGGCTGAATCAGGCCTGTTGGGAGACACGTGAAAATTCCGTTTGAAGGGTCGATAGTTGGTGCGATGTTACGTCATGCAGGGGAAAGATGACGATTTCCCCTCCCCGAATAGCGAACGTCTCCCTGGCGATGCTGTCCCGCCGGGAGGCGTTTCGTAGTATGGTGGAGCAAGGGCAAGGATCAGGGCGGCTCGGATCAAGCGAGCCATTTGTCGAGGGTCGCAAAGTCCTTCTTCATTGCCTCCAGCGTGCGCTCTGTCCGGTCCTTGCCATCCGGGATGTATTCCACGTGCAGGGAGATCGGTGTGTTAGGCGGCAGGATTTCCTTCACCACCTTGGCGGATCTCGGTCCCACGGCGCCTTCGCCGAGCGGGCAAGGCGTTTGCTCGCTGCCGGAGAGCTGATAATCCTTGAAGTAAACGGCCACGACCTGAGGTGCGGCCCGGCGGAGATTCAGCTCCCAGGCATTCACCCCCTCCACGGTCGCATGGGCGAAGTCGAAGGCGAGGCCCAGCTGCGCAGGGTCGATGCCTTCCATGGCTTCGAGCACATCCCAGATCGGTGAGCCCACGCGGTTGTTGCCGCGGTGATTCTGGAACTGGGCTTGCATGCCGATATCTTTGTTCATCGCGGCGAGGTCCTTGAGTGCGGCTGCGACATTCGCGACCTGCGGGGCGATGGGCTTCTTGAGATCGTAGAAGTAAGGGCCGAGGCGGTATTGCTTGACCCCAAGTCCGGCGGCGGTGCGGAGCAATTGCTCGCTCTCCTTGTCGGCCTTCACGATGTCGGTGGTGAGGATGCCGAGCTTGAGGTTGTGCTTCTTCAACGCCTCGACGAAGAGCGGGAGCTTCTCGCCTGCTTCGTTCGGTTCGATGTGGCCGCCCTTGCGGATCGGAGCTTCAAGACCCGCGACGCCAAGAGCGGCGATCTTGGTGGCGAGTTCGTCGAAGGGCAGCTTTTCAAGAGTCTTCGTGAAAGCGAAGTAAGGCCTGCTTCCAGCGGTGGCTGACTCCGCGGCCAGTGCTGGTGCGGCGATGCTGCTAGAGACGGCCAAGGCAGTGCGAGCGATGAAATTCCGACGGTCCATGATCGGGAAGGGTGGCTGAGGGCTTGGGTTCCGCAATGAAGAAGTGAGGGGGATGGGCGGCCGTTAAACGCTATCATGGATAGTGTCAGCGATTCCGAATTGTGTGAGAGAGAGCCACCGTCTGATCATGCAGGGAGTCCTAGGCATGAAGCTTCTTTTCCTGATTGTTTCGATCGCATCGTTTCTGAACGGCGTCTCCCTGTCCATGTCCTCAATGATGCAGTTCGATTCGAAGCCGAATGCGATCTATCGCTTGAGCCAGGTCGCCAAGGAAGCTGGGTCTTCCGTCGATCCCATTCTACTCGAAGCGGTGGACACGGCACTGGTGAACTATCGCAAGGAACGCGAGCGGCGAAGCTCGCTGGTCACCAACTCTTCGCTGGCGTCATGCCTGTTCGGGGTGGTGGGGCTCTTCGGCCTCGGGATCTGGTCCCGGAAGGATCAGCTCGCAGGATTGAAGAAACTGCCAGCCGAATGAATTCGATTGATGATGGCAGGGCTGGTGATGGATGCTTCTCTCCCACTCATGACATGCGCCGCGCTTTCTCTGCCACGTGGCTTCCTGCGATGGAGTCCCGTGGTGACTTCCTTTGCCAAGATGCTTCCGGTGTTGCCGCTGCTCCTTTCCGGCAGCGTGGCGGACGCGGCTCCAACTTCGATCGAACTCTTCGTCGATCATGCGACGACGCCCCAGTACGGGCCGGAGATCACGGTGCCGCCTACCACGACCAACCTCAGCTTCTATGTTCGTCCGGGCGCGCCTTTCGTGCGCTACAAGCTCGAGGGCATCGATCCCGATTGGGTGCTGCGGACGGCGGACATGCTTTTCATCATCCGCTTCCTCAATGAACGCGGTGATCAGGTGTCGCAGGTGTCCTATCCAATGCACGGACGCAGTCCGGGGTGGAAGACGAGCGTGGAGGACTCCACCTTCACTCCGCGGAAGGAGACCTTCAAAGTGCCGCCGGATGCCGTGTATCTGGCCGTGACCATTTCCTCCGCCGGTCCGCCATCGCTGGTGGGTGCCTATGCGGCGACGGCGATCGATATCAACGCAGTGGGGGGCGAAGGCGTGGCCCCGCGAGTCCTGATGAAGGATAGCCGCGCGGCTGACCCGCAGCCGCATTTCTGGATCAAATCCGGCACGCATCCTTCCATGGCCTCGGCGCTGCACCTGGAGGAAGGTGATCCCAAGTCGCCCGTGCTGGTGATCATGGACAATGACCTTTCCCGCCACGCGGACTGGGCCACGGACATCCATGCGCTGCCGAAACTGGTGCCCGGGGAAACCCTTGAAGCGACTTGGAAGGAAGCCTACAGCCTCGGCTCCGGCGGCTCCTTCGGGACCGGTTACGACCGCTTGCCGGCAGGACACTACCGCTTTCTGGTGGAGGATCTCACGATCACGGGAGATCCGGTGAACACGATCACCGCGCTCTCCGTCTACGTGCCGTTGCCCTATTGGAAGAGTGTCTGGTTCTGGGGGCTGTGTGCGGCGGGGATTGCGATCGTGGCGAGCCTCGCCGGGCGCCAGCTCATCCGCCGCCGGATCCGCCGCCACTTGCAGCAGGCGCAGCTGATCTCCGACGAGCGCCTGCGCATTGCACGCGATCTGCACGATGACTTGGGCACGCGGCTGTCCCACATCTCGCTGCTCGGCGCGTATGCGGAAAGCAAGAGCTCCGATGACGAGGCGAGGCAGACCTTCCACCAGATCACCGGGATGTCCCGCGAGCTCATCGGCGCGCTTTCCGAGACGGTGTGGATGCTGAATCCGAAGAACAACGACCTGGAAGCGCTGGTCGATTTCCTCTGCCGCCTGGTCAGCGAACTTTGCCGCTTGGCAGAAATTCGCTGCCGGATCGATGCGATGTCGACCTTCGAGAATCGCCAGATCGGCCACGATTTCCGGCACAATGTCAGCCTCGCCGTGAAGGAGGCGATCAACAACGTGCTGAAGCATTCACACGCCACGGAGATCAAAATGACAATCCGGCTTGATGAAAACGTTCTGAAGATCACCATCGCCGACAACGGCGTCGGCATTACCCGCGACCCTGGCGGCAAAAGCGGCCTGGGCCTCGAGAGCATCAGCCAGCGGATGGCCGCCATCCGGGGCAAGTGCATCATGCAGCCGCAAGGCACGGAAGGCTTGGAAATCTCGCTTGAAGCCCCGCTTTCCTGAGCCTCCTTAGTACAACCAAGATTTCCCGAAATGATACCCGGCAAGAAAACGGTCGTTGTAGTCGAAGACGACACCCGGCTGCAGGAGCACCTGATCAAGATTCTCGACATCCCGGACGACATCACCTGCCTGTGTGCGGTGTCGTCCGCGGAGGAAGCGCTGGAAAGGATCCCGGCGTACCACCCGGACGTGGTACTCATGGACGTGAACCTGCCGGGCATTTCCGGCATCGATTGCATCCGCGATTTGAAGAAGCGCCTGCCCCGCCTGGAGGTGGTGATGCTCACCGCCTACGATGTGGATGATAATATTTTCAGGGCCCTGAAGGAGGGTGCCAGCGGCTATCTTCTGAAGTCCAGCACGCCGGATGATATCTACAATGCGATCCGCGACGTGTATTCTGGAGGGGCTCCATTTTCGAGCCACATTGCCCGGAAGGTAGCGCAGTATTTCCGAGCGGAGAAGGACATCGAGGACGAGAACGAGAAGCTGACGCCTCGCGAAAAGGACGTGCTTCGCCTGCTCGCCTCCGGCTACATTTACAAGGAGGTGGCCGATCAGTTGGATATCTCAATGGAGACTGTTCGTACTTATGTGAAGCGTATCTGCATCAAGCTGCACGTGCGCAGCAAGGTGGAGGCGATCATCAAGTTCCGCTCCTGAGAAGGGGCGGGGGAGTGCGGTTTTGTCGTCCTGCGGCACTGCTGCAGGGCTTCGCGGGGGTGGAAGGATTCGGGGACGGATTCAGAGGATCCGGTCGCTCCGGGCCGGCGCTTGGAGGTGAGGGAAATCCATCGAATTTGTTCGATCTGTGAATCCCTCCTCCAATTGTCCGATTTATCATGAGCGTGATAAAGGCTCAGGAGCTTATCCTGTATGATAGATGTTGTTTAGTGGATTGGTGATTAGTGTGTTGTGATTTTTGAAAAGCGAGTTGTCCCCGTTTTGGGGACTATCGGTTTCCCATAAATTCGGCACCATACGTTATCACCGCGAGTGCCCGGATCGCCCAAGTTCGGTACGCGCGGTTTTCCCCCTGTCTCATGTCATTGGTGCCGCGCAGGTGCGGAACCTGGCACGAGCGGAGGAGCCCCGGATACCTACCATGAAACCCATAGATAGCATTCATCAATATCCCGGCCTCAGGCTCGGATCCCTCGCGCTAGCCGCGGCGGCAGGACTAGGCATGGCCGCACCGGCCCGTGCCGAACTCGTCGGCCGCTGGTTCACGGGGGATGAAAGTCTCGCCGATGTCTCCGGTTTTACCGACCCAGGGACCCATGATGGCGTTGCATTCGGCGGTAATGCCGGTGCACTTGCTTACAGCAGCGATGTGCCTCCCGGCTTCACCGGCAAGTCGGTCGATCTTTCCGCAGGCAATGTCGGCGTCCAGATCGCAAACAGCGCGACCGCGGACGCAGGTTACCAAGGCACCTTCGACGAAGGCGTGAGCAGCCAGCTCACCGTGGCCTTCTGGGCGAAGGGATTCCCGAACGACTGGTCGCCATGGATTGGCAAGCGCGGTGAAGATAACATCGGCTGGCAGGTCCGCCGCTTTGCGAATAGCAGCGGTCCCTGCTTCACCATCCGCGGTCTCGACAATGCCGATGGTGGCGGCACCGCCACCGCGGTGAATACCCCGATCAAGTGGCGTCACTTTGCCGCGGTCTGGGATCAAAGCACGGGCACGCGCACGATCTACGTGGACGGCGTGGTTTCGCACGTCGTGACGAATTCCTTTGGCCAGAACATGACCCTCGCGCCGAACCATCACCTGATCCTGGGTGGCCGTTCAGGTGGTGGAGATGGCTTGGAGAATCCCTTCGCCGGCCAGATCTTCGATGTGCGGATCTACAACAACGCGCTGACACAGCCCGAGGTGACCGATCTGATCCCGCAGAGCGCCCCGACAGGACTGGTGGCCACTCCCGGCGGTTCCAAGGTGCATTTGGATTGGAAGCCGAACACCGGTGCCGCGAGTTATACGGTCTCTACCAAGAACCTGAATACGAACGTGGAAGTGACCGATGTGGTCACGGAGCCTCCTTTCATCAAGTCGAGCCTGTCCAATGGCGTGCCTTATGAATTCAAGGTGCTGGCTACGAACGGTGCGGGCAATGGTCCGTACTCGGCGGTGGCGAATGTCACCCCGAACACCGGGACAGGAAAAGACATCGTCTACTTTGAACTGGATGGCTACGGAGCCGCGAAGATCACCGGAACGAACATCGTGAAGTACGTGCCAACCAGCGCGGATCTCTCGATCATCACCGCGAACTACCGAGTGTCTCCCTTCGCCTCCGAAGACCCGGATTTCCCATCGGGTACCTTCCGTGACTTCACCTCGCCGGTGACCTACACGATCAAGGCGGAGAACAATACCACCCAAGCCTACAACGTCCAGGTCATCACCGCGGACCCGCTCACCTATAACTTCGATACCGACCTCCAGGGTTGGAAGCAGATCTGGCCTCTGCCAGTGAATGGCAACCTGTGGACGAATGGAAGTATCGGCACGGCTGAAGGTCCGGGCGCAGACGCGGCTAGCACCCGTTTCGGTCGCTCGCCAGCCTTCTACCTGAACAACTCCGGTCCGCTCACCTACCAATTGGCCGGCGGAACGGGTCACTTCGACTTCCCGAATCTCGGGCCTTCCGAGATTCCGCAGGATTCGATCGATGACGGCGGCTTCAGCGGCATCGCGCTGCGCGATGTGGCGACGAATACCTACATCCTGGCCAAGCACCGCTCCAGCAACGGTGGTGGCTACGAAAGCGGCAGCTTCACCGAGTCCGAGCTGGCTCCCTATGTGAACGATGGCAAGCGCTACACGCTCGACTTCATCGATTACAACAAGGGCGGCTGGGGCTGGGCCCGACTTGAGAATGTCTCGATCCCGGCCACCGTGGCTCCGCCGGAGACGGCGGCTCCGGAAGCGAACATCCTGTCCTTCACGCTGTCCAATCCGTCCACGATCACGACAAGCGGCGATAGCATCACGATGACGCTGCCCTTCGGCACGAACGTGACCACGCTCGCACCGACCTTCATCCTTAGCGATGGAGCGACGAGCAGCAAGCCCTCCGGCAGCACGCAGAACTTCACCTCTCCGGTGAGCTATGTCATCACGTCGTCGGACTTGGCCACCACACGCACCTATAGCGTGTCGGCCGTTGTGATGCCTGATCCAGCCTTGGCTCTTGTCGGTCGCTGGGGTGCTGGCTCGGAAAGCTTGGCGGACACCTCCGGTTTCACGCCTGCAGGCACGCACGATGGCGTGGCCGTGGGTGGAAATGCCGCCGCGCTGACCTACAGCAGCGATGTGCCTCCGGGCTTCACGGGCAAGTCGATCGACCTGAGCGCCGGTGAAGTCGGCATCTCGATCAACAATAGCGCGACCACCGACGCCGCCTACGTGAATACCTTCGACGAAGGAATTCGCGAGCACGTCACCATCGCCTTCTGGGCGAAGGGAATTCCGGGAACTTGGTCTCCTTGGGTGGCAAAGGGCGGTGAAAACGGCGTGGGCTACCAGGTCCGCCGGGTCGATCAGGAGCCGATTGCCGGCTTCACGATCCGCGGTCTCGGCAACGAAGATGGCCGTGGCAGCACGATCAACATCCTCGAAGGCCAGCCGGCATGGCATCACTACGCCGGTGTCTGGGATCAGACCACGGGGATCCGCTCGCTCTATGTCGATGGTGTGCTCTCGCACGATGTGAATACCTTGGGTCAAGTCATGAGCCTGGCCAGCGGTCGTCACCTTGCGCTCGGCGCCCGTCAGAACGACGTGAACGGCGGCTACGGCAACTACTTCGTGGGTCAACTCTACGATGTCCGCATCTACAAGCAGAAGCTCTTCAGCAACCAGGTGCAGGCTCTTGCCGCTTCCCCGCTGTTCGCCAACTGGATCTCCACGAACTACCCCGGCCTGTCTGACAAGACCTCCGGAGGCGATCCGGATGGCGACGGCCTGAGCAACTTCGATGAGTTCGCCTTCGGCACGAATCCGGGCGACGGCGGTTCCGCGAACCCGATCCTGGTTTTGCCGAACAAGACCACCGGCGTCTTCCAATATCAGCGCCTCGCGCCTACGGCGAGCGGCCTCAACTACACGGTCCTGACCTCACCTGACCTGGTGACCTGGACCGAGGACACCACCGCTACCGCCGGTCAATCCGTCACCGCGACCAACGGCGACGTGCAGACCGTGACGGTCACGATCAGCGCTGCCTCGCTGGCCGAATCGAAGCTCTTCGTGCGGATTTCCGCACAATGATCCCGCTGGCAGGCGGGAAGATTGAGAACACGAAATTGAAGACGAATCCGGGAGTCATGACGGTCTTCCCGAACGGATTCAAATAGGGTAAAGCTCAATCGGGTTAAAGGCAGTGGATCAGGGACACAATGGGCTTGTTCCCTGATCCACTCGCCCGTCTCCCGGTCGCAATATCCCACCCCCTCGCTCCGACCGATGCCCCAAGTATCGGAAGGATGTGGAAAACGATCGTCAACCGGGCCGCAAGGCCCCCCTGGAAACCCATGAAATCGACCTTGATCTGCCGCACTTCGAGCGACCTCTCGCGGACGCAGAAAACCCATCGTCTACAGCGCGGATTCGCGCTGGTCATCAGTCTTTCGCTGATGGTTCTGCTGACCGTTCTCGCGGTCGGCCTTTTGACACTTTCTTCCTTGTCGCTGCGGGCTACCTCGCAAGGCGACGACCTGGCGATCGCCCGGGCCAATGCACGGCTGGGCTTGATGCTTGCGCTGGGTGAACTTCAGAAACACGCGGGTCCGGATCAACGGGTGACGGCACGTGCTGATGTCCTCGATGACAAGATCGCGAATCCGCGCCTGACCGGCGTCTGGAAATCCTGGGAGATCAAGGCGGGCAGCCCGCCATCTCCGGCGGAGTACGAAAAGTCTTCGCGCAATGAGAAGTTCCTCGGCTGGCTGGCCTCCAGCGATGATGGCAAGGCGCAGACCGAGATCGGTTTTGCGGAAAGCGAGGCGAAGGTTCCCGCAACGCTGTGGGACAAAGGCTCGCTGGGCGATGATGTGCCGGAACAGGACATCGTGAAAGCCAGCAAGGTAACGCTCTCCGGCCGGAGCGGTGCCTATGCTTGGGCGGTGATGGATGAGGGCGTGAAGGCCCGCATTAATACACCATATGTCGACAATCCGAATTCGAAGGGCCAGCAGACTGCACAACTTGGAACGGGAGTGCGTCCGAATGCCTCGTCGATCCACAATCTGGAGAAGCTGGAGCGGGAGTTTTTCCTGAAGGGCTCGCAGGACTTCGCCGTGATCGAGAAGGGGATCTCCCGCCTGAATTTCGGTCTCGCTGCCGAGACGCTTTCTCCACAGACGAAGGAGCCGCTGAAGCGCCTTTCGCACGATGTGACTTTCCACTCGGTGGGCCTCTTCACCGATGTTGCCGCCGGCGGCTTGAAGGAAGACTTCAACCTGCTCACGAACTCCGGCTCCCTGCCGGGCGTGTATTCCGGCAAGGGCGTATATTCCTCCCGCCTGGGCATGACCGGTCCCTCTGATCCGCGCTGGGAATCGCTCTTCCAACTGGCAAAGCTCTACAAGGACACGGTGCGCCTTACTGGCACGGGTGCCACGCCGGTGCTGAAGGCACAGGTTCCGAGCGGCTGGCGCGCGGCCACCGGGTCGGATCCGAACACCGGCACCCCCGGGGTGATCCAGAAGAATCCTCCGCCGGGTCTGGTGCTCATGCCTTCGATCGCGAAGGTGCAGCTCGTTTTCAGCCTGCTGACGCGGGATATCTACAACTATCCGAAGGTCAGCGACACCACACCGAAGACCCCGGGCACCAAGGACCAGGAGCGGAATCAGCAGCTGCATGGCCCATGGGGTGAGAACTTTGCAGGTTCCTCCTACGATTACCTGCTGCACCTGCTCTACACGCCGGTGGTGACCCTGCATAACCCGTACAACGTTACCTTGGAGTTCAGCGAGCTGAAGGTCGTCTTCGGGAACGTGCCCTTTGCCCTCCAGGTCTTCCGCAATGGCCAGCCGCAAACGAAAGAGCCGGCACCACTGGACACGCTCTACCATGAGCAGGCGGAAGCGGGGAATCTCTCGAAGCGCTTCGGCATGACGCTGAAGAACAATGCAGGTAGCACGACGGCACCGGTGGTAGGCTCCGGTACCTTCCGCCTGCTGCCGGGCGAGGTGATGCTTTTCTCCCCGTATATCGATCCCAATCGCACTTGGAAGGACGAGTATACGAACCGCACCTTCTCCGACTGGGATAGCGGATCCGGCGGCGGAAGCCGTACGCTCACGATCAATGGCCTGCCTGGTTGGCGCGGCGATGGCATCGGCTTCGACCTCGACTGGTTCTGCCCGAGCTACAAGGGTCTCCGCTATACCGACCAGGAAACGGAGAACGGCGTGAACATGGGTCGTGGCGGCTGCATTGGTGCGAAGGCCTCGGATAATTTCACGCTGAAGTTCGCTCCGCTGAGCGTGGATTCGCTGAGCAGAAACAAGTTCACCATCGAGATGTTTGCGAAGCCGGTAGGCTCCGGCGCGCAGGTATCCTCCAGCGTGATCGAGATGGACTACGAAGCTCCAACCGGCCTGCAGGATTCCCTCCTGGGGACCGGCGGCACGATCACCTATCCAAAGACGGGCTCGATCAACACGATGCAGATGCATTCGCACTCGCTGACGAAGATCAAGGACATCAACACGGTGAAGCCCTTCGCAATCATCAGCGCCCAGGCGAAGACGACGAGCGGTGGCCTGAATCCGGACGGCGAGGACGGCAAGCTGGCGACCAAGCCATGGTGCTTCGGCCATTCGGTGGTGGGGGCCTCAACGCAGAAGATCAAGAGCGGGCACTCCTCGAACAGTTCGCATGAGATCAACCTGCAGCGTCTGGACAACGGAACGAACAACCTGTTGCAGTTTGACCCTGCTTCGGGACGCGGCAATTTCGTGACCGGCTTGACAGGAAATACCGGACTGAAGTTCGGCGTGCTCTACGACATCCCGCTCACGCCCTTGCAGGCCTTCCCGCAGTTGAACGCGGCGAACCCCGGCGGGTCTTCCGGCTATCTGCCACGCTTCGCCCTTCCGATTGGCAATTCCTGGGCTCATCCGCTCATGAATTCCGGTGATGTGGTGACGGCACAGAGCGATGGCGCTCTACTGGACCACTCTTTCCTGTTGAACCTCGCGCTTTACGACCATTTCTACTTCTCGGGCCTGGCCGATCAGACGGGGAATTTCGGAACGGGTGGCCGGACGACGAAGACGATTGCGGATGAATTCATCAGCGGCATCCCGCTGTCCGATCCTCGGATGATGACCTATTCACCGGATGGTCGCCCGATGAGTGAACTGGCGGATGATGCGGTGGCTTCCGACGGCTATGCCCGGATGGCAGCTTGGCAGGTGATCAATGGTCCTTTCAATGTGAACTCGACCTCCGTGGCTGCATGGAAGGCGATGCTGGGTTCCGTTCATGATAGCGAGGCGCTTTGCAACCTGATCAACAAGGGCAGCAAGTCGGTCGCGATGACAGATCTGCCTGCGACCGATGCGGGCGACAATGAGGCACGCATCAGCCGCTTCCGTCTCCCTGTGGGGTATTCCGAGAAGGATGGGGGTGAGCCGACCGAGGCCTACTGGCTCGGTGCCCGCGAATACACGGACGACGAGTTGCAGAAGCTCGCGGAGGAAATCGTGGAGCAGGTGCGCGAGCGCGGTCCTTTCCTGTCGATGGCGGAATTTGTGAATCGTCGCCTGGGTTCCGACGACATGGCGCAGCGTGGTGCCTTGCAGCAGGCGATCGACAATGCGGACCTGAACAAGAAGCTGGCGGATGATGCCGCCGCGGGTTGGGAGATTCCCGCCACGGCGCTCTCGAATTACAAGTATCGCAATGTCGCCGCGGGTGCCGGACCAAGCTACCAAGGTGCTCCCGGTTATCTGAGCCAAGCTGACCTGCTGACGGTTCTCGGCAATGCGGCGACCCCGCGTTCGGATACCTTCACGATCCGCTCCTATGGCGAGGCTCGTGACGGGGAGGACAAGCGCACCGCGGTGGCGTGGTGCGAGGCCGTGGTGCAGCGCGTTCCCGAATTCATCGATCCGGCCGACAAGGTGGAGGTGGCCACTGCGGCTCTGACCAGTCAGGCGAATAAGAGCTTCGGGCGGCGTTTTCAGCTCGTTTCTTTCCGATGGTTGTCGCAAGACGAGATCTGAAAACCGCGTTTTCTGAAAAACCCATGCGATCCCTGATTTCCGCTATCGTTCTTGTTGTGTCTTCCGCTTGCTACGCACAGGACGCGCGTCCGGTGGAGTGCCGTTTCCTCAGCTTTGGCGTCGAGCGGGATGATCGCTCGGTGCTCGCTGTCTCGGAGACGGGCGACGACATTACCTGCCCGCTTTCGACCACGCAGTTGTCGAAGAAAATCGTCTGTCCGGCGAAGGGTAACAAGATCCCCTTCATCTCCGCGGAGGATCGCAAGCCCTTTGCCGTGGCGAATATCCCCGCCGGTGTGAAATCGGCTCTGGTGATCTTCGTGAAGCTGGAGAAGCCGGGAACTCCGGGAGCCGCGGACAAGAATGCCGGGTGGAAGGTTTTCGTGATCGAAGACTCGGCGAAGAGCTTTCCCGATGGCGGGGCCTATGTGGCGAACTTCTATCCCGGTGACATCCGCTTCGTGATTGGCGAGCACAAGGGCATGCTGAAGCCGGCGGGAACGCATGGTTACGAGATGCCCAAGCAGCGCGATGACTTCAACATGGCGCCCGTGATCTTCGAATTTAAAAGCGGTGAGAAATGGCGTATCGCGAATGAGAGTTCGCTGCGTTTCCTGCCGGGGATGCGGTATTTGATCTTCGCGTATGTGGATCCGGTATCGGGCCGCCCGCGGATCAATACCTACCAGGATCTTGCCGATGCTTCGGCTGCTCCGGCGGGAACTTGAGGCCGGGATCTCGCTGCCGGCTTTTCACCCTTACGGCCCTTCCTCCGTTACTACCCGGTAGAAATTCCGGGGTGATCCGGCGGCGGAAGGATCGGGGACATCGGTGTAGGACACGGAGCCGTTCGCATTTGCCGGGAGGGTGACGAGATTCTGCCAAGCATCGGTAATGCCGAGGTCCGTGGAGGCTTGCAAGGTGGCATTGGCCAAGGGGGCGGCACCATGGATGAGGCCGGTGAAATAGGGCGTGGTACCCACAGGATAGCTGACGTGCCGATTTGCCCAGCGCAGGTTCTGCGGGATGGCTGGGCTATCGAGGCTGACGCTAAGATTGTCCATTGCCCATGATTCATCGCCCAGGCTCTGGACGCCTGCGCCTTCGATGATCCACTCGATCGTGAGGGTGGATGAGCTGTGAGGAATGGCTCGGAGGCCCGGCTCAAGCGCGAAATTGTAGGCGCTATCCCGATAGAAGCTGCCGGGGCCGCTGAAGCCAAGGTCCTGCCAGCGGGCGAGTTGGGCACCGGGGGCGGGAATGTAGCTTTGCACTTGGGACTGGACGGCATTTGCGAGCGACTCGCGGAAGATGGTCACGCCATCGAGCTTGATATGGAAGTAGTCCCCGCTGGGGTAGCTGCCGGTGCCGTCGAGGGAGTCGATTGCGGCCAAGAGGAAGCCGATGCTTGCGGTGCTATGCGCGGGCAGGTTGGTGAGCTCGAGCTTTACCAGATTGGCGGTGCTGCTGCGGAGGAAGTTGCCGGAGAAGAGATTGCTGCCGGTGCCAAGCCCGGCGAATTCCTGCACGCCTTCGGCGAGAGCGCTGCCCGGGGTGATTTCCGCGGGCAGGGTGCCATTGAAGTCGGTGGTGAAAACGCTTTGTGCGAGGGAGGAGGAAGCAGTGCAGAGAAGGATCGGGAGGATCTTCATGGGGAGGAAGAATATGGGATCGTTGACTAGTGGAATCGGGCGGAAGAAACAATCCCATTCGAGCCGACGGGCTAACAGGTTCGTGTGATCCCTTGTAGCTGAGTGGAATTGCATTTTCCAAACGTGGAGCGGATTCGGGCGCCGGGTGGGAGTCATTCCCACGAAGTGAAACAGGGAAGGGATCTCTCGGGTCGCTTCGCTAATCTCGCCGGGATCTGAGGCCGACGATTCCGTCTTGAGCCCGCTTCGAGGCTTCCCTAGCAAGTTAGGACGCGATCCATCTGATCGCCATACCCGCGATGAAGAAGCGAGATCCGAAATCTAAGCCGGCAAAGTCCGCAAGGAAGGCCGTCGCCAAGAAGGTAGCGAAGAAAGCGGTGGCGAAGAAGGCTCCGAAGAGGCTCTTGAAAAACCAGGATGGTGTGGTGCTCCTGTCCGGTGGCAATCCCCAGATCGCGAAGGCGGATGGCGATTCACCGGTTCAAGCCTACATCGCCGCGATGCCGGGATGGAAGAGCGGGCTCGGGCGGCGTCTTGATGATCTCATCATGCGCGCGGTTCCGGAGGTGAAGAAGGCGGTGAAATGGAACTCGCCCTTCTACGGGATCGAGGGGCAGGGCTGGTTCCTGTCCTATCACGTGCTGACCCGCTACGTGAAGGTGACCTTTTTTGCCGGCATGTCTCTAAAGCCGATTCCACCGGGCGGCACGGAGCGCAGCGGGGAATCGCGGTGGATCGATATTTACGAGGACGATGTGCTCGACGAAGAACAGATGACGAAATGGTTGAAGCAAGCAGCTGCGATTCCCGGCTGGAAACCCTGAGCGAACCGATCAAATGTCAGACGCATGAACCCGAAAGTGGACGCATTCCTGGAGAAGGCCGCCGCGTGGCGTGAGGAAATGACCGAGCTGCGAAAGCTCTGCCTGGCCAGCGGCATGGAGGAGGAAATGAAGTGGGGAAAGCCTTGCTACACTCATGAAGGGGGAAACGTGGCGATTATCCAGGGCTTCAAGGAATCCTGTGCGTTGCTGTTTCCAAAGGGCGCGCTCCTGAGTAATCCGGATGGTCTGTTAGAGAAGCCGGGCGAGAACACGCAGAGCGCGCGTAGGATCGTCTTCACCAGCTTGAAGGAGCTCGTGAAGCTGAAGCCGGTGGTCAAGGCTCGGCTCCAGGAAGCGATCGAGGTCGAGAAGTCGGGGCTGGAAGTGGAGTTCAAGAAGGAGCCCGAGCCCATCCCTGCGGAGCTTGAAGCCAAGTTCAAGGCGCAGCCTGCCTTGAAGAAGGCCTTCCACGCGCTGACACCCGGACGACAGCGCGCCTACATCCTGCACTTTTCCTCGGCGAAGCAATCCGCCACCCGCGCCTCCCGGATCGAGAAGTGTGTCGAGAAGATCCTGGCGGGGAAGGGGATGATGGATTGAGAGGATGCGCTTTCTCCGGGCTCCGCTCCTAGGAGCCCGGATCTTTTCCGCTCATGGCTGAGTCACCTGAAGATCCACGAAGATTTTTGCCGAAGTGTTCCCAGCAATCGTCGCAGTGACGGTGGTGGTGCCGGGTGCCGGGGTATTCGGAGTGGCCACGAAGGTAACGGTCGTGCCGCCGAGGGTAGCACCGGAAACATTCCAGTTCTGCAAATCGGAGGACCACCGGTAGCGCGCGGTGAGATCGCTGGCCGGTGCACCGTTCTGCGTGTGCTGGAAGGTGAAGGTGCTGGCGGACTTGCCGATGTTCTGCAGGCCCTTGCTCGTCGTCGTCGGATCCGTGCCCAAGAAGTTCTCGAGGCCATTGGCAATGCCGTCCTCATCCGGATCATCATTGAAGCCGCTGCTCGCGCCCATGCCAGGATAGCCGGCAGCCCAGGTCGCGTAGGTAGGCGATTGCGGCGGCGTGGTGTAGAGGAAGGACTCCGGAGACAGTGCGCCATTGCTAAAGCGGACGTCATCGATGTTCCCGAAGAAGCGGTCCGTGTGGCCTCCATTATAGAGACCTCGAGCGAAGCTGAAGACGCCCGGATCCCAGTCGCCGCCATCTCCCGCACCCGTCGAAATCGCGGGATTCGTGCTGGAGGAAATATCAGCAGTACCGAGCAACGTATAGCTGGTGGCACCATCGCTGAGATTCTTCAGGTAGAGTGACAGGGTATCGCCATCGGAGTTCGCGGCGACGGCATACCACTTGTTATCCAGCAGGGTATTGGCCCCGGTGGTGACATTCCAGTTGTTGCCGGCGGCGTCGGTGAACATCACGCGCAAACCTCCCGTGGGAGTAATGGCGAAATAGAAAGCAGCCAGCGCGGGATCTCCGGAGAAAGTTCCCCGGCTATCGCGGCCGATGAAGGTCTGGTAGCCGTTCGTCGCGTCCTCGGGGCGGATGGTCGCTTCGATGGTCCACGCGGTAGGACTCCAGTTCGTGAGCGGGGTGCCGATGGCCGATACCGCGGGAAAGCTGCTGCCATTCCGCATGCTCAGTGTGTTCGGTGCTCCGGTTTGCGGAGTGGTGGGAGCAGGCACCTCGGCGCGATACCAATGCCAGTTTGAAGTCCAGGCCGAAAGGTGGTTCGCATTGCCCGAGCGATCCACGATGCTGCCTTCGTATTGTCCATCGCTGGTGCGGGAATAGGGTACATAGGTGTTTGCCGTGCCTTCTTCGAAGTTCCACCAGGCTACCGTTGATGCAGGCGTAGTGCTGCGTGCTTCCAAATTTGCAAGGAAGACATAGTCGCCGGAGAGCGGGGTCGCGGAGGTGCCGATCGTGCCGTTTGTGTTGCCCCGGAAGGCGGTGCCGCCCGAGTAGTTGCCATTCTTCGCGCTGCTCAGCTCGAAGAATGGATCACCGCTGAGCGGCGCGATCTCGAAGTAGTAAGTGGTGCTTGGCGAAAGCTGCACACCCATCCCGGAAACATTGAAAGTGAGATAGCGCCCCGTGCCACTCGTACCACTGCCGGTGATCGCGGCACCATCATAGGTGGCGCTATACTTGAGCAGCGGCGTCTTGGTGGTGCCGGTCACCGTGCCGATCTGGAACTCCCACTGGTCTCCCGGTTGGATGTCGTAGGAGGTGCCATTGCTCGTGAAGACCGGCCAGCCGACATGTGCGAAGGTGAAGGACTGCAGCGAGTAGCCCTGCGGATTTGCACCGGTGGTGAAGGTCTGACCCTTGCTCGTTCGGTCTTCCGCGACGTAGGTCAGCGCATCGTTGTCGGGGGAGTTGGTCGTTCCACCGATGGTGTTGCCCTCGGTGATGTTGGTCGCCAGATAATACGCATCATCGCTATCCGCCACCGGAGAGGTCTGGCTGGAAGTCACCGGGGCGGAAAGCGGGGCGAAGACCTGTAATTTCAATGTCGCATCCGATGTCGCACCGCTGGGATCGCTCACCCGGACCACGAAGGTGTTTTCGCCGCCATCACCCGAACCCGGCTGGCCGGAGAGCATGCCATTCGCGGCGACCGTGAGCCACGCCGGGCCGTTCAGTTTGGTGAAAGTAAGCGTGTCCGAGTCGGCGTCTGTCGCGAAGGATGCGATCGATTGCGAAGCGTAAGGAATGAGCGCGTTCGCGTTCGGAAGCGTGATCAGCGATGTCGAGAAGACGGGTGCTTGGTTCGCGCTTTGTCCCCAGAGGCTCCAGATCTCGGGGCCGTCGAGCGCCTTCGCATAGAGGCGGAAATCATCTATGCGGCCGTTGAAGTAGGGATCGTTGAACTGGCTCTTGCCGATGTAGTTGTTCGTGGCGGGGAAGTCCGCGGGGCTGCTTTCGATGCCGAAGGTGGAGCCCACCGGCTTGCCGTTCACGTAAAGGCTCATGTAGTTCCCACGCAGAACCGCAGCGAGGTGGACCCACTGGCCGGTCGGCAAGGTGGCGGAATTCACCTGATACTCCGCGCTTTTGCCATTGATCGCATCGCGCAGCGCGAGACGCAGGCCGGCTCCACCGGCCTTCGGCGTGAGGCAGAGGAACTGATAGGTGCCGGTACCGAAATCGAAGACGCGTTGCCAATCGCCGCCGCCGTCCCAGTTGACCCAGGTGGCCACGGTCATATCTCGCGTGCGACCCAGGGCATCGGGGAGGTCCACGTAATCATCCACGCCATCCAGGTCGATAGACTGTGCGATCTTTCCGACGGCATAGCTTGGTGAGCCGAAGGTCGCGCCGTGGTTGGCATTGAGTGCGTTCGCAGGTGTGCCGTTGAAATTCCACTGCCCGAGTTGCGGAACATTGTGCACCCAGAGTTGCCGTGCGCGGGAGTTTAGCGTCTCGCCTGCGCCGCTTGCAGCACAGTAGTAGCTCCCGCCATCGGCAGCATCGGCGTTCGCGATGCGAAGGGTTGCGGTATTGGCACCGGAGATATCGCCTCCATTCACCAGTGGTGCGCCGTTCTTATACCACTGCCATGCGTAGGCGAAGGGTGACTCCACGCGGAATTGCGCGGTTTCGCCGAGGACCACGGCGTTGTTCCGTGCTTCCTTGGTGTAGGACATGATGCCCATGTCGGCGCGGATTCCGGCCATGATGCGGATCATCCAGATGCGCTCGATGAAGCCGTCCTCGCTCTCGTAATTGAAGCCACCGGGCCAGATCGCGTGGCCATCACCATGCAGGCCATCGCCGAAGTTGTTGTAGGTGTCGAATTGGACCTGGTTCCCGTACTTGCCCTTCCAGACGCCCCCGGCGATCAGGTTTCCATAGTTCGGGCCCGTGCCCATGCCGAAGGTATGACCACCTTCATGCAGCACCGTCCGGACCGTGCGCTGGCTACCGTAGCCCATGTAGCCATCATAGTTTCCTTCGGCAGTGGGAATCCCGGAATTGTAAAAGACATTCCAGTGCTTGTTGAAAGAGCCGTAGGTATTCACGAGCTGTGCCGCGGTGGCCACGGATGCGGCGACCTGCTGCTCGTTTGCCGAAGATCCTAGGTTCAGCGTGTAGGTGACGTCGGCGCGCGCGGAGGAAGCGGCGGCGAGCAATAGGGCGGATCGGGCCAAGGTCCGGAAGGACATGGATGGTCTGCTTGGGTTTTTGGGTTGGGTTACGAAACGTGCTCCTCGTCGATGGTGATGCGCTTGGGTTCCGCATCCTTCGATTGATTCAATCAGTCGTCGCCAAGGATACGGAAGAAGCGGAAGCGCCGCGTGGAAGGGTGCGGTGCCGAGAGTGATCCCTGAGGATCGGAAAACGATGGGGCAGCGGGTTGGATCGGGGAGGGGCTCCCGGCGGCAATCTCGTCGATGTTCTCATCCCCGCAAGTGGAAGCGCGAGCCGGGGTATCGGGGCCGTCTTGCGGGTGGAGATCAAGATACATGGATGGGGGAACAGAGGGCAGGGAACAGCCCGCGTGATGAAGATGTTTCCGTCGCTTTGTCTAAATAGGAAAGGTTTCCTGTGAGAGCATTGATCGTTGGTGAAGGGCGGGTGGGCGCGAGGAATAGAGGGTTTCTGCGCGGAATTATCCCACTGGCTGCTAGTATTATCCCTCCGCCGCCTGGTATGATTGCGGCGTCTGGAGGTGGTCGGTGGCCGGGAATCCGGGGTTCCGCGCAGCTCGTAACGTGGCAAACTTGCGGAGCGCTATCAGTCGGGCGAAAGTGGCAGATGGATGGACCAAATGGAGGTAGCCCGCCCGGGCCGCGGGAGGAAATAGCATCGAAGCATTGGAATTTGCGACGGCGTGTTGAAGAAGCGACAAGCTCCGTGGGCGCGGTGCTTCTTGTGATCCTCTGCGGATTGGTCGCAGTGGGAATGATCTACGGCTTCGTGTGGCTCTTTTGGAGGGCCATCCCTTGAGCCTCTCAGGCTTGAGGCCGGTATTTCAACGCGGCTTCGGTGCGCGACCTGACATGCAGCTTCGCGTAGATATGCTTCAGGTGCCAGCGCACGGTATCGATTGAAATATAGAGCCGGTCCGCGATCTCGCGGTTGCTGAAGCCATTGGCAACAAGCTCGAGCACCTCCTTTTCGCGGCTGCTCAGATTGTCCACCTCCGCTGCAGACGACGACTGGTCTCTGAAATGCTGGATCACCTTGCGGGCGATCTCCGCGCTCATGGGCACGCCGCCGCCTTGCACTTCCTTGATCGCGGCGAGCACTTGCTCCGGGCGTGAGCGCTTCAGGATGTAACCGGAGGCACCCGCGCGCAAAGCGCTGAAGATACGGTCCGGGTCTTCATAGACGGTTACCATGATCACCATCACTTCCGGAAGCACGCGCTTCAGGAGGGAGGCGCACTCGATGCCGGACATGCTAGGGAGCTGGATGTCCATCAGCACGACCTGCGGTGCGAGCCGCGGCAGGTAGCGTAGCGCATCCTCCGCGGTCTCGTAGACGCCGACACACCAGTAGTCGGTGGAGAGCCCGACGATAGCCTTCAGCCCTTCGCGGGTGGTCTTGCTGTCTTCGACGATGGCGATCTTGATCATGGCAGTGATTTTTCCAGCGGGAGCAAGAGCCGGACTTCCGTGCCCTGCCCGGGTTTCGTTTCAATACCGGAGGATCCACCGAGCTCTCTCATGCGTGACTCGATTCCGCTCAGGCCGTCGCTGCCCGGCGGAGCCGCTGCGCTGCCGAAGCCGCGCCCGTTGTCGGAAAGAGTGATCTGGAGGACTCGGTTCCGGGCTTGCACGGAGAGATGTACCTCGGTGGCACCGGAGTGCTTTACGATATTATTCAGCGCCTCCTTGAAGGCGAGGAAGATCCCGTGGCGCATCCGGGAATCCAGCGGGTGTGCGGGAATGGCATCATCGATCTTGAAGCGGCAGTTGATCCCGGCGATGCCGAGGAAGCGCTGCGCAAAGAGCGAGAAATATCCGGCGAGATCCGCAGCGGAGTCGTAGCGCGGATTCACTGCCCACACGATTTCATCGAGCCCGGTGACCATGGTGCAACAGACCTCGCTGAGCTGCTCCAGATAGCCTGCCTTCTGCTCCTGGGGGATTCCCGGATTCTGCACCAGCGAAGTGAGGATGCCTGCCTCGGTGAGTCCGGAGCCCAACTCGTCGTGGAGGTCCTGTGCGACGCGGCTGCGTTCCTGCTCAACTACGCGATGCCGCTCAAGCGCTTCACGGCTCTCGATCTCACGTGCCAGTTCGGCGGAGCGCTTTGTCACCGTGCGACGCAGCACCGTGACCCATACCGAGGCGAGCAAGAGCCCGCCGGAAAGGATCGAGATCACCGTGATCGTGTGGCGCGTTGTCCACCAAGGCCCGCGATAAATTACTTGGAGCTGCGAGGCATCGGCCAGGCGCAACTCGAAAGGATCCGGTCCCGGTGAGGAGCCGTCCGCCTGCGAGCTCACGTACACCCCGGTCAAACGCAGCACGCTGCCTTTGTCGAAGCGCTTCGGGAGCGTGGCGTCTGCAGGCACATAGGCCATGAATCGACTCGATCCCGAGCTCATTTCCAGCGCGCGCTCATCACGCCGCATGGTGTCGCTCAGCAAGGTGGCATCCAGATTCACCAGCGTGGAGTCCAGTCGCGCATCGGGCAGGGTCGCCGTGCGGATGGTGGCTGGGGCAGGAAAGGGTGCGCTCCCGGTCTTTCTTGCACTGGCCTCCAGCAAGACGGGCGAGGGACCACCGAGTTGGGGAAAGCCGGAGGCCTCCACCTGATCGCCGGGCTTCAGGCCCACCGCCGTATGGCTGATAATGCGGAAGCCCTTCGTGCCATCGAAGAGCATGAACTCCGGCGGTGCCGCATGAAGCAAGAGTCCTCCGACGCGAACGCGCTTCAGGACGCTGGACTGCGAGGTGAAGAGCAGAAGGTCCGCCGCACGGATCGATGGGGCGGTGAAGGGATCTGCGGGTGTTGCTTCTTCCACGGCCATCAGTGCATCTCCCAGGCGGAACTCCGCAGGACGCACGCGGCCGGTGGCACTATCCCAGCTTGCGGTGTAGACGCCGCGCAGCCGTATCACGCTACCCGGGAGATGCGCTTTCTCCTCCCCAGTGAGGTGCGCGGTGGGCAGAGGATAAAGGAGGTTGTCGAGGATGGTCACCGTCCCGTTCGGCGTGAGCAGCGTCATCACCGCATCGGTCAGAGCGGTGACCACACCTTCGATTTCCACTTCCTCTGCGTCTAGGCTACCGCTGGCCAGTTGTTCGCGGGTTGGTCGCGCCGGCTTGGGCAAGGGCGCGTGTCCGACGAAGCTTGCGCGGTCCGCATGGATCACGGGTGAAAAGTCGCCGGGAGCAGTGTTGCCTGCGATGCGCCAGAGCTCGCCTACCTGCGGGGCATCACCGTTTGTCGGGCAGGCGTAGTGGATGAAGACACCGCCGGTGTCATCCTGCAGCACCACATGGCGCGGGGAAACATTTGTGACCACTCCCTCGATCTCCGCGCGGTAGGGTTTTCGCGCTTCATTGGGAGGAAGCTGCCTTACCTCGAAAGCACGGCTTAGCGTACCATCGCGCTCGCGACGGTCACCGGTTACGCGCAGTTGTTGGGCAGACACGGCTACAAGGCCGTTCGAGCGGCGGAGACCGGTGACCTGCACGCTCTTCCGCAGGAAGTCCGCGGGGATTTTTCCGGCGGGATCCGCGATGACCACGCGGATGGGATTCGAGTTGTCCGTAAGCTCGAGTTCGATCTGCTTGCCCGTCCACGAAGCGAAGTTGACGGTTCCTTCCGCGGTCACCCATCTTTCCCGGGAGCCGGCGACGATCGCTTGGGTGAGCGTGCTGGTCCGCAGCGGTGTGGGGCGCTTCGCTTCGAGAATGCGGTGGCGCACTTCAGGACGACCGACGAATACGCGCGAGCCGTCATCGGAGGTGATATTGAAATCGTAGCGTCCCGTTGCGGGGACGCGCAGGTAACCTTCGAAGACGATGCCCACGTTTTCACGCAGCACGTTCGCGCCGAGATCGAAGTCCGCGATGACTCCCTTCTCCTGTGGCTGGAGCATCGAGAAGTCCGGCACGCCCCTCCAGGCACCTCCTGCATAGACTGCATAGCCGAGGCCAGGCGAAAGATCAGCGCTATCGCTGCCTCGGTGAAAGAGCATCTCCGGGGAGATCCTTTGCCGCGGCTTTCCCTCCCGCTCATATTCGATGACCAGCTTGGGCGCGCCGTAGTTGTTGTACCATTCCACGCGAAGCGGCTGGAGATTCTCTTTTAGCCATGTGGCACCGGTGCGGGTTTGCACGGCATAGACTTCATCGAGATCCACCACGGGGCCGGTGCCGAGGCGAATGGCGATCGCACCGCGGGTGACGGGGCAATGCTCGCTCTCAATCTCGATGCTCTGCCCGACGGCTATGCCCTGCGGCAAGGATGGTAGCTCAAGCAACTCGGTGCCCGTCTCATCCTGCAGCGCGACAAGTCCGAGAGCCTCGCTCGCGGCACACACCGTGCCCTCGAGACGAAAGCTCAGGATTACGCGTCCACGCGTGTTGATCGACTCCCGCAGCTCGGAGAGCGGCAGTCGCGGCTCCTCTTGCGCGTGCACCGCAGAGCCATAAAGAAACCACGCCAAGCCAACGCTCAGCAACGCTCCGAGATGGCTTCGATGGCTCTTATCAGGCATGGCAGGGATCAGCGACCATCCTCCGCAGTCCGGGGATGAAGAACAATCGCATTGCTTGGCATGAGCGTGTGAGCACGGCAGAGATCTGAGAATGAAGGAAGGTCCTCCCGGTATAACCCGTCCGGGAGGACCTCATTACCCATTGCTGGGGACTAACCCTGGAGATGCTTTTTACTGCTGGGCCACAAGCCGGGCAAAGAGCTTCTGGCCCACGGCGAGGCTTCGAGGGATGGAGACCACCACGCGGTCGACTCCCGTTCCGTAGAAGTCATTTGTCACGGTGATGACTACCCCATTGGTCCCATTTTCGGCGGTGGTCCAGCCGTCCAAGACGGAGCCGTACTGGACGGCGGGGAAGGGCGAGTAGTTCGACTGATCCGCGCGACGGAAAGTGAACTCGAACATGCTTCCGGCGATGGCGGCGGTGGGGAGTTTGCTCCCATCACCGGTGGTCGTCGGGTTTCCGCCGATCACGAACTCGATGCCATTTGAGATGCCGTCCTTGTCCGGGTCCGCACCGGCCAGCGCGTCATCGCCGCTGAGATTATATGGAGGACTGGTGGCCCAGTTCAGATACGGATCGGAGCCGGGATTCACCAGGGCGATCTGGTTCGAGTTCGGGCCGTAGTGGTAGTTCAGGGTGTAGCCTGCGGGGAGGTTGTTGACCTGCGCGAAGGCCGTGCCGGTCAGTGCGCCATACTGGGCGAGTACATAGCTGCCAAGGGTCGACCCGCCGGGAAGTAGGGTGAGGTCGAGGGTGGCATTCGTGATGTCGAGCACACCCGTGACATTCACCCGATCCCCCGTGGCTCCATCGAGCTCCGCCTTCAGCGTGCCATTCAGCGCGAGATCCGTGCCGATGCTCAGTGTGCCTGCCGAGGTGCCCGGCGAAAGCGTGGCACCGCTGGCTATCGTGACAGTTCCGCCGATGCTTCCCGTGCCTTCCAGAGTGGCACCGCTATCCACGGTGACTGCACCGGCAGCGATGGATCCGCTGACCCGCAGCTTGCCTTCCTGGACGCTGGTCGCGCCGGTGTAGGTATTGACTGCGGCGAGATCCATGGTGCCGGGGCCTTGTTTCCTCATGCCGCCGGGGGTGGTGCCGTTGTTGTTGCTTCCATCGCGGAAGGGCGCGGTGACCACCAGGTCCGGAGCACTGCTGCCGGTCACATCACCCACGATGAAGGGGGTTGCGGGATCCAGATGGTTCTCATGCGCCGTGGTGGTTTCGATCAGCGAGGGCGTGCTGCCCGTCACGGTGATCGTTCCGCGGAGCTCGAAGCCGCGATAAACCAAGGAGGTCTCTGCGGAAGCCCCCGAGATCTTGGCGCCGTTTAGCGTCACGTGCCCGAGCTCGTTGTAGGCGGTGGACGTCAGCGTCGCGCCATTCAGCACCAGCTGCATCATCGCGGCAGGATCCGTGTTGCCGTTTCCGAAGACGTTGTTCTGCTGCAGCGAGAGGAGCGTCGAGGCACCATTGAAGGTGAAGGTGCGTGCGCTGCTTGCCGGGCCGAAGTTTCCACGGATGGTGCGGAGCGTGCCGGCATTCACGGTGAGATTTCCGGTCCAGCCCGGCTTCGGGGTGTCGAAGCTGGTGATGCCGCTGGAATCCACGATGATCTCGCCGCTGCTGTTCTGCGTCCAGTCTCCGCTGAGGCTGGTATTTCCGGTGCCTTGCACGCGGAGCACTCCGTTGTTCGTGACCGGGTTCACGAAGCTGGCATTCCCCGCGGGATGCCAGATGAACTCCGCGCCGGGAGCGATGATCACGGGGCTGAGCGGGCTGATCGAGCCGCTGGTTCCATTGCCCACTTGCAGGGTGCCTGCATTGACCACCGTGCTGCCGATGTAGGTATTGTCATTGGTCAGCGTGACCTTTGCGGTGCCGTCCTTGATCAGATCGGCAGGCCCGCCGAGGCCGGTGCCGCTGAGGGTGTAGGCGAGCGTCGAGTTGTTGAAGAGCACCTCACCCGGCGTGATGCTGCCGCTGATGACGACATTGCCGGTGGCGGCGCTGTCATCAAATTGCACGAGGTCGGTCTGGAAATAGGGAGCCGTCCCGGCGTTCGAAAGCAACGCCCAGTTTTGAGCATTGTTCAGGCTCCAATCGGAGCCATTTGTTCCCTTCCACACGAGGCTGTCGATCTCGGTGATCACGAGATCCACGGAGGTATCCGCGACATTGTGCGAAAGCGTGGCGGTAATGTGCGGGCGCGAGCCGATGGCAAAGGCTCCGTAGCCTGTGCCGCTGATCGTGCCTTCATATTCGAAGAGCGGATAGGTGCCGGGAGACAGGCCCGGTGCGGCAGCAATGTTGATGCTGTGCGTGCCGGTGGTCGTCAGTCCGCCAGGATCGACGACAGCGAGGAGGTCGGGAGTGGTGCCGATGCGGAAGCTGGAGGAACTCCCCGAGGCGAGATTCAAGGTGTGAACAACGCCCGCCTGAGGAAGGATGGGCGTGCCCGTCTTGATGGTGGCACCCGAGGCGAGATTGATGGTGCCGCCAGTCTCGCCCCCGATCTGGAGGCTGCCCGCATTCACGTTCGTGGGACCGGCGAAGGTGTTCGTGCCGGAGAGTGCGAGGTTTCCGGTGCCGGTCTTCGTGATGCTGCCCGTGCCGCCGAGTGCGCCGGAGAGCGTGATGTCGTGGCTGCCGGTATCAATGGTGGTCGCGTCGGTGACGTTGATCGCCAGCGGGGATGACCACGATGTCAATGCGCCAAGCGTGCCGGCACCGAGATTGATCGTCTTGTTCTGCGTGCCGCCGCTGACGATACCATCGGCACCGATATTGAGATGCCCGCCGGTGAGATTGATGGTGGAGGCTTGGTTCTTGTCGTTGTAGCCCATGTTCACCGCCTTGAGGTTCACCGTGGCGGAGCCGCTCACATTGAGGGTGGCAGTACCGTCCCAGGAGAGATAAAGCGGTGCGCCGGTGAGATTCAGCGCACCCGCGCTGATGTTGTAAACGGTGGTCCCGCCGCCCCAGTGGCCCCAGCGGTTGGAAAGGTCATTGCCGCCGGGATTGTTGGTGATGCCGGTGTTTGTCACCGTGCCTCCGGTCTGCGTGACAGTGATCGCGGCATTGGTTTGATCACCGAGCACGAGGTCGTCGGTTACATTCAGCTGAGCGTTTCCGGAGATGGAAAGGGCATGGGTCTGGCCACTGCCCCAGTTTGACCAGCGGTCGGTGCTGACTGAGGCGGAATCCGCAAGTGTCAGTGAACCACCTTGCAGACCGAAGAAGCTTTGGGCCGGCGCGACGGAGCTGAGATGGACCGCGGAGGTTCCGGAGAGCGAAATGGAGGCAGCGGTGGCAGTGGCATTCAGAAAGAGATTCTTCGCGCTCAGAGTGCTCGCGCCGCTGCTCGAGAAACTTGCGCCAGTCAGATTGATGTCGCCGCCGATGGCGATGGTGGAGCCTGCCGAGGTGATGCTCGTGGCGCTACCCGCGGTGAGTCCGCCGCTTGCCGTCACCGAGGATCCGGTGGCATTCAAGGTGACGTTGTCGCCGATGGTCAGGGCACTCAGCGAGGGCAGGGTGCTACCATTCAGCGTGAGGTTCGGCACGGAGATGATGCCTGCACCGGAAATGGTATGTGCGCCGGAAAGGGTGATGCTGGAGGCTCCTTCAAGCACCAGACCATTTGTGCCGCCGAGTGCCGAATTCACGGTAAGGCTGGAACCTGTGCCCGCGCGTAGAACCGCAGGAGAGGAGAGATTCAGGCCGCCGCCGCTGAGGGTGACGTTGCCTTGCTCGGTGATGATGGCATCCGCGTTCTGCGTGCCGGAGACGTTCACCGTGTAGGTGCCTGTGGCATCCGTACCGGCGGCGAAGACGGCACTGTGTCCCGCACCTGCCCAACCGGCGGTGGTGCCGGTGCCGTCAGCAGCCGCATTCCAGTTCGCGGCCGCGGCACTCCATGCGCCGGTGGGAGAAGCATCGCCTGCACCTGCTGTGTTCCCATTAAGGTCCCAGTAGGAGAAGCTGCCGGTGTAGGAGTTCTCGATTTGCAGGCCTGCGATTGGGCCGCGGGAGCCGCCGCTATTGTCACCGCCTTGGATGGCAAGGCTGAGGCCACCGAGGTTCTGGATCTTCAGGTAATTCTGCCCTTCAACGAGGTTCGCGCTGTCGTTCCAATTCTGGGCGGTCCAGTTGGCATCCACAGCGACGGTGGCGGTGTCGTTGTGGCTATAGGCCACGCCATTCACTCGGACGGGGCGCAAGTTCGCGATGCCTTGGGTCGCTCCTCCTTGGTCTGCAGCGACGATGACGTAGGCATTGTAGGAGAGGTAGGGGATGTTCGAGAGGCTGATCCGGCAACCGCCGCCGCCATCATCGAGGAAGCCCTTGGTCAGCTGACCATTGCCAGTGGTGGTGGTGCCTCCGTTGCGCCAGGTATTCGCGGAGACCCAGGTGACCGCGGCGGAAGTGGCGGCACCGGTATTGTCCTTCAGGCTCGCGGCGCTGCCATCGCCATTCGTGCTGGCGAGGTTGTTCCAATTCGTCGCGGCAACGGGGACGGCACCAGCGGTGCCAGTCGTGATGATGCTGCCTGCATCGGAATCGGTGAAGTTCAGGCTGATGCTATTTTGGGCAAAAGCTGCACCGGTGGTTGTCGCGGAGACGATCAAGGTACGTAGCGCCGCGTGGAGAAGAGTTGAGCGAGGGTTGTTCATTCGGGTTGAGTCCCAGCTACCCAAATTTTCCGCGTGATCCTAAGGGTTATCGAGGCATGAGGGCCGATCACCCTAAGTGGGTGGGGAGAGACGAAGACGCCGGAGGAATGACGAATGAAGCACGAGTAAGATGCGGGGAAGGGGCCTTTGATTGATTCACTGGCGCTCCATCGGATGGCCAGGGAAATCTCGGAGGTGAAGGCGTGGAGTAGTGGCTGGCAGCATGGGTGCCGCCTTCCCTGAACGGTGTGGGGGCCAGAGAGGAAGATTCCATCGAAAGTGGTCGATGTGGTAGGATTCGGGGATGTCGATTCTGTTCTCGGTTGCCCTTCCTCTGCTCCGCTCGTGCGGGCCGGATATCCTCGAGGTCGCCTGTTAATTTTCCACTTTTTATCAGGCTGAACAGGCTCTGTCCCGAGCCCGGCTTCGGGTCCGATCCCGCACCGGATGGAGGAGCAAGCAGGGTCTTCATGCCCTTCCTCCTTGAAGATCGACGGCATTCCTCTTGGTTCGATGGGAACCTGGAACGACATCATCAGCGTGCCACTGAAGATGGTATTGGATGGACGCTAGGCCATCGCCGGACACAAAAAGACCGGCTAAAGAGCCGGTCGGAGGATGCGGATGGTGCGCGCTGCAGGGTTCGAACCTGCGACCCCATCCGTGTGAAGGATGTGCTCTACCACTGAGCTAAGCGCGCTTTGTTTTGGGTCCCTGCCTTGCGGCGGGGCCGAGGTTTTGGTGAAAAGCGGAGGAGTTGGCAAGCATTTCTGTAAGGAAGTCGTGATTCCTTACCGGAGCCGGGGCTTGGCGGGCGAATGGGAGGCGCTACGGTGGGGACATGGAAGATTCGGCAAGCCCGCGCCCCCCGCGGCGGAAGCGCTATGCGGGAAAAAATCCGCGGCGTTTTGAGGACAAGTATAAGGAACTCGATCCGGTGCGGCATGCGGAGACAATCGGAAGGGTCCTAGCCTCCGGAAAAACTCCGGCGGGAATGCATGTCCCGATCATGGTGGAGGAGTGCCTGGCCGCGCTACACTTGGAGCCCGGGCAGACCGGGGTGGATGGGACGCTCGGCTATGGTGGGCATGCACGGCAAATTCTAGCGCGAATTGCGCCGGGCGGGCACTTGATCGGGCTGGATCTGGATCCGATCGAGCAGCCGAAGACGGTGGCACGCTTGCTCGAGTCGGGTTTTGGCGAGGAGACCTTCACGGCGGTTCACTCAAACTACGCCGGAATCAGGAAGGTGCTGGACGGTCAGGGGATCGGCGCGGTGGATTTCGTGTTTGCGGATTTGGGGTGCTCCTCGATGCAATTCGACAATCCGGCACGCGGCTTCACCTTCAAGTCGGATGGGCCGCTGGACATGCGGATGAATCCTCAGCGCGGAATCTCCGCAGCGGATTGGCTGGCGAAGGTGAAGGCCTCGAAGCTAGCCGAGGCCTTGCGCGAGAACTCCGACGAACCCTACGCGGACGAAATCGCCGCGGAGTTGGCGGGGAAGCGTTTCAAGGGCACGAAGGATCTCGTCGAATCCCTGCAGCGCTTGCCGCTGATGGCACGGATGGATGAAGAGCGTGCGGAGTTAACGGTCCGTCGGGTTTTCCAAGCGATCCGGATTGCGGTGAATGAAGAATTTTCCTCGTTAGATGCTTTTCTGCGGCAGTTGCCGGATTGCCTGAAACCGGGGGGGCGCGCGGCGATTCTTACTTTCCATTCCGGCGAGGACCGCCGGGTGAAAAAAGCTTTCCAAGCGGGCGGGCGGGACGGGGTTTATGTCGAAGTAAGCGACGGTGTCGTGATTGCCGGGCCGGAGGAGCGGCGGAACAATCCGCGGAGCGCTCCGGCGAAGTTGCGCTGGGCGGTGAAAGGGGAAAGTCGCCGGTAAAACGGGGCATTCTTTTATCCCTTGCTTCCTGCCAACCGCTGACCGCTACTCGCATCATGTTAAGATCGCTGGTGATTCCGTTGGTGGCCGCGCTTGTCGTTTCGCCAGGCTTGGCTCAGGAGAAGGGCATGACCTTGGAACAGGCGAGCGGCTTCGTGAAACTGGCAATGGCGGGTCTTGATCGGGAGTATCCGAACAAGACGGGCCATGTGACGACAGGGCCGGATGACATGAAGTCACCCCGGGAGATGCATCCGGTATTCTACGGGCACTTCGATTGGCACTCCTCAGTGCACGGTCACTGGACCTTGGTGAAGCTGATGAAGGAGTTTCCGGACGCTCCCTTCGCGGCGGAGGTCCGGGAGGTCCTCGACAAACGATTCAATCAAGAGGCGATCGCGAAGGAGACGGCCTATTTCCAGCTAAAGGAAAACAAGAGCTTCGAGCGAATGTATGGCTGGGCGTGGCTGCTGCGACTGGCGCAGGAACTTCGAGGATTTGAGAATGACCCGGTGGCCGGCCAGTGGTCGGCGCGCTTGAAGCCGTTGGAGGACGAGATCGTCGGCTTGGCAAAGGGTTATCTGCCGAAGCTGGATTGGCCGGTGCGCTGCGGATTTCACCCGGAGACTGCTTTCCCTCTCGCGCAGATGATCGACTACGCACGGGCGGTGAAAGATACGGAGTTCGAGAAACTGCTGCTTGAAAAGGCGCGGGCTTTCTACGGGAAAGATCGTAATTATCCGACGGCCTATGAGCCATCCGGGAATGACTTCTTCTCACCGGGTCTCAATGTAGCGGACCTGATGCGCCGGGTGATGCCGGCGGAGGAATATGGGAAGTGGTTGATCGGCTATTTCCCGGACTTGGTGAAGGGGCAGGCGGGGAATCTGCTGACACCGGTAACGGTGAGCGATCCGACGGATGGACACCTGATCCACCTTGCCGGGCTGAATTTGAATCGCGCGTGGACAATGCGGGGAATCGCCTCGGTACTGCCAGTCTGGGATACGCGGAAACAGTCCTTGCTCGATGCCGCGGCGAAGCATGAAGAAGCGGGGCTATCGATGGTGACGACGGGGCACTACGAAGGTGAGCACTGGCTGGGATCCTTCGCGGTGTACTTGTTGAGCGGGACGGGAGTGGACAGACAGAGGTCCGAGTGATTGGAGGGCGATCTAACAGATTTTCCTGCTTCCTCGTCGAGCCGCGGCTCTCCGTTTTTTCCTCGTGGAAGACCGTCCAGTCGGTGGATGAAGGCCTTGGAGGTGCCCCCCCAAGGCCATTGATTGCCTTACCTTACGGTGCTCGTTCGAGCAGGAAGTCCTGCCATGAGTTGCCGTTGTTGGGGTATTGTTCGAGGCGGACATTGTTGCCGGTGTTGCCACCGGGGATGTCCCAGCTCATGCCATCGTGGACAAAGTAGAATTTGAAGAGTCCATTCGTCTTCGGGAGGATGCGGAGCTTCTGATCGCCGGCATTGGAGACGTTGTAGTCCCAGAGATGGCAGTCCTCGCCATTCACGCTGGTGCCGTTCACGACACTGATGACGCGGGTGAGGGCATTCAGGCTGAAGGCGCGCAGGTGGCCGTCGGTGACGCTTTCGAAGCGCCACTTGAACCACGGGTTGTTCTCGTAGGTATACTGGATGACCGGGCTGCCATTGGTGCTCCCCATATTCTCCACGCAGATGTATTTCCCGGTGGAGGCACGTGCGAAGTAATCGCCCCATGGCTGGAGGCGCCATTGCTGGTTGATCGCGCCGGTGTCCGTGGCTTGTTCGACACGGTCGTTGTTTGCGGTGCCAGTGCCGGTGATTTGCAGGATGAGCCCGCTCTTCACGTTGCGGATCTTATAGTAGCCGCCACCTGCATCCACGAGGTCGAACTGCTGGCCGGGATTGTTTCCGGTGTAGTCGTAAGCGTGAAGCTTCGCGCCCGCAGCGGTGGAGTCCATCTCGATGCATGCGCACTTGCCGCTGACCCATGAGGAAATCCGGAAATGATCCGAATTCTCCGTGGGTGCGAGTACCCAGCGCTGGTTCGCTCCGTTGTAGTCGTAGGTCCACTGGTTCACTTGGGCTCCATTGCCAGTGTTCCCGCTGATGAGGTCGAGGCACTTGCCGCTGTTACGGTTCACGATCATGAAGTAGGCCGGGCGATACGCCGGGCGGCCTGCCGGAGCGTTGGTGTTGTAGATCTGTGTGCACTTCGAAGCATCGGCGAAGTCCATGAGGATCGAGCCGAAGCGACCGCTGGGGTTCCCGTTGAAGAAGGTGACCAAGCGCGGGTTGATATTATTCGACACGTTCGGGATGTTCGGGATGCCGAATATGCCGCTGGAGGTTCCGCTCGAGAAATTCACATACAGCGTGTTCGGTCCGCCATAGCGCGCCTCATTGAGGACCTGAAGGATCTGTGCCCACTTGGTGTCGTTGTTCGAGACATTGTAGCAATCCTGCACCCGCAGGGTGCCGCCGGTGCTGAATGTGGTATTGTCCGGCCAACTCGACGCATCGATACCCTTGGGGGTCGACGACGCGCCGAAGCGCCGGAAGAGCACGATCTTTCCACGAGCTTGGGTGAGCGTGGGAATGGACGAACCGAGCAACCATTTCGAAGGGTTGGCCGCGGTATAGGTATCAAAGGTGGCCTCGAAAGAACGCGTGTTTCCGGAAGGCGTGTATTCTTCCTTCACGCTCATGATCACGGTCTCCCCGGGATTTGAGTTCAGGAAGCCGATGGTGGCATTCAGAACATCGTTGAAATTCATGTTCTGGTAGACCTGTCCATGATGAATCGCGAAGGCGTCATTGATGTGACGGCAGCGGATGTCCAAAAAGCGGACACCGGCATTCAGTTGATCACCGATCGACAAGTTCTGGCACTTTGCCGTTCCGCTGATCGGCTCGACCAAGGCTCCCGAGTCATGGGTGCCGGGGATGGAGAATTGGGATAGCGGGAGATTCCCGTCGAGCGGGGTCATCCAGTCGTTCCCTGCGGCTCCGGCGCTGAAAGGTAGCGCCGCCATCAACAGGCCGAGCAATCGGCCCAAGGAGTGTTTCATTTGGGTTCTTGGGTTGTGTGTTGGTTCTGGTCGTTTAGTCCACGGTCAATGGGGGGTGAGAGGTTTCGTGAGGATGGGAGAATTCGGCTTCGGCGCGTTGGCGCAGGGAGTCTTCGGGAAAAAGAGCCACCCAAGCTGCGGCTGCCGGACGATCGCGGAGGATCCACTGGTGCAGCACGGAGATGACGGCTTCTTCCTGTTGGATGGGATCGGTGATCTTCTCGGCTGCCAAGGTCGCGGCGCGTGCGGGATGAGTCTCGGCGAGGGACATCGCGATACGGCTCCATGAGGCATTGCGGAACGTTTCATCTGCCTGGTGCGAAGCCCATGTACATGCGGCGTCGATGTCGCGTCGTGCCCAATGGTAAAGCACGGTGCCGCTGGCGATGGGATCGCTGGCGAGTTGATGCTCGTCCAGCAAGGCCATTGCTGCAGAGGGATCGCGCGGGGAAAGCTGATCGCTCACGCGAGTAAGCCAGCGAGTGCGCTGCGCGGGATCGAGTTGCGCGCACCAGTCCGCCGCGGCGGCGGGGGCGGACTCGGTCCAGCGATCCAGAAGGAGAGCGGTGGCTTCTTCGGATGCGGCCCATGGCTCGAGACCTTTGACCAGCTCTGCCGTGCCGGGAAGATCTCGCGCGATCAGGTCCGGCAGCAGGGTTTCGAGGGCGAGTCGTCGTTCGCCGTTATCTGAGGATTGCAAGGCGGCGAGGGCATCGGCCTGAAGTTTTTCGAGGGACGCCGCCGTGGGCGGGGGACGATGGCTTGCTTTCGTTAGATCGGTGGCCTGGTTTTGATGGTGCGTCTTTGAGCCCGATGAGGACGCCGGCTGGCGCATGGATGCCGAATCATGCCACCGCCATGCCGCGAACCCTGAAGCACAGAGCAGGATGGCGAGCAAAGGCTTCCCGGGCATTCGCAAGTTCTCCGCTAAAAGTTCGGGCGAGGTCAAGCTGCGGATTCCAGAGTAACCGGGACGATGCAAATCGCGCTGATCGAAGAGCTGCACGTCACCGTATTTGAGGTCACGCCACGTGCTGGACGCCTCTCCGCTCGGCGGCCAAGATCTTCCCACATCA
The DNA here is from genome assembly GCF_012913485.1 of Luteolibacter luteus. GTDB lineage: Bacteria > Verrucomicrobiota > Verrucomicrobiia > Verrucomicrobiales > Akkermansiaceae > Haloferula > Haloferula lutea. The sequence goes on from NZ_CP051774.1 coordinate 5,825,954, forward strand.
TGAAATCCATCCGTCTCCTGTCTGCCGTCCTCACGCTGGCCACCGCATCCGCCGCCGATCCGATGGCCCCGATCAAGCCCGATACCTACAAGGCTCCGGTGAAGGTCGCCTGCATCGGAGATAGTATCACGGAGGGCGTGGGCGCCGAGCAGGGCCGTTCCTACCCCACCCAACTTCAGGAGCTCCTGGGCGACAAGTGGAAGGTGAGCAATTTCGGCGTCAGCGGCCGCACGCTTCTGAAGAAGGGCGACCACCCTTACTGGATCGAAGCAAAGTATCAGAACGCACTGAAGTCCGAGCCGGACGTGGTGATCATCATGCTCGGCACGAACGACACCAAGCCGCAGAACTGGGAGCATGAGAAGGAGTTCGTGGCGGATTACACGGAGCTGGTGAAGTCCTTCCAAGCGCTGCCGAGCAAGCCGCGCATCTACGCCTGCCGCCCGGTGCCAGTACCCGGCGAGGGGAACTTCGGCATCAACGAGAAGAATCTCCAAGAGTGGATCAAGCGCATCAACAAGCTGGCCAAGGACATGGACATCGGCGTGATCGACATGCACAAGGCTCTCGAGCGGAAGGACGAGATGCTGCCCGACCGCGTGCACCCGAATACTGAAGGAGCCAGCGAAATGGCAAAGGCGGCCTTTGAGGCGCTGACGGGCGACAAGGCTCCGAAGCCGGCCGGAGCGAAGAAGTAAGCTTCCAATTTTCCATGTCGCTTCCCCTTTCCCTCGCAGCCGTGACCACGGGCATGATGCTAGTCTCAGGCGGCATCGCCCGTGCTCAGGATGGTCTGCCGGATCCACTGGTGTCCACCGATGGCACGAAGATCACGAGTGCCAAGGAGTGGAAGGAGAAGCGACGGCCCGAGCTGCTGGAATTTTTCGCGCGTGAGATGTACGGGCAATCCCCCGGGGTGCCGGAGAAGATGAGCTTCGAGGAATTCGATCGCGATAGGGAGGCTCTCGATGGAAAGGCGACCCGAATCCAGATCGCGATTTATCCGGGCGGCAAGCCGGGCCCACGGATTGACCTGCTAATCTACGTGCCGAATGGCGTGGAGGGACCGGTACCTGCATTCCTCGGCCTCAATTTTTGGGGCAATCATGCCATCCACAAGGACCCGGGCATTCGCCTTACGGAGAGTTGGGTGGAGAACAATCACCAGCCCTATGTGGATCTGAAAGGCGTGGATGCAAACCGCGCGACCGACGAGACACGCGGGGTAAATGCTTCGCAGTGGCCGGTGGAGATGATCCTTTCGCGCGGCTACGCGGTGGCGACGATGTATCGCGAGGATGTCGCACCGGATCATGAACCCTACTTTGGCAGCGGCGTGCCGCCCTTGTATCCCGAACTCCAGCGGGGCGAGGGAAATTGGGGGACGATCGCGATTTGGGCGTGGTCTCTGAGCCGGGCGCTCGATGTGTTGGAAAACGAACCGTTGATCGATGCGAGGAGGGTGGCGGCTTTCGGTTTCTCGAGGCTTGGCAAGGCAGCGCTCTGGGCGGGCGCGAATGACGAACGCTTCGCGCTGACGATCAGCAATGAATCGGGAGCGGGGGGAGCCAAGCTTTTCCATCGCGGTGTAGGCGAGGATATCCAGCGGCTGAATTCCTTGTTCCCGCATTGGTTCAGCCGGAAGTTCCGGGCTTACATCGGTAAGGACAAGGAGCTGCCCTTTGACCAGCATCTGATGATTTCGTGCATCGCCCCGCGGCCGGTTTATGTGGCGAGTGCCATCGAGGATAGGAACGCGGATCCCGAAGGAGAGTTCGAGGGACTAAAGGCAGCGGAGGGGGTGTTCGAGTTATTGGGGGCGAAGGGCCTGCCGGCGGAAAGATGGCCAGAGGTCGACGTTTCGGTGCAGGGCGGCATCGGGTATCACGTCAGGGCGGGGAGGCATGACGTAACGGATTTTGACTGGGAGCAGTATTTGAAGTTTTCGGACAAGCATTTGAAGGGGAAGTGAAGGACTGGTTCTTGCCACGAAGAGGAGCGAAAGGGCGAGGTTGATGAGAGGTGGAGGAGGAAGCCACGGGGAGGAGTGCTCGGGATCGCGATCTACCCCGTAGCAGTGGGCCAGAGCAATCGCCGCGTCCGCGGAAATGTTAGAGCGCGGCGTTTAGATTCGCGTCCCTCCGGGGCACGCTACTTTCTAAACGCAAACGCGAGCACCATCACCGCGATCGCGATGATCCATGAGGCGGCGATCCTCACGGCGTAGCTGGCCCACTTCTTCTGCGGGAGGAGGGAGGTATAGAAGGCGGGATTCACGAGCCAGATGTAGAGGCCGATCCAAGTGCCGATCAGCGTCTTGAAGATCGCCTGCGGGTTTCCTGCAAGATCCGGCGGGGAGTCGAGTCCGAGGAGAAAGCCGGCGATCGCACCGCAGATGACGCGGATGCTCAGCGGCAGCTTGAAGTCGGCGGCGACCACGATGGCGGCCAGCATGGCCACACCTAACAGGACGGGCTGATAGACCGGCGAAAGCATGCCCTTCCATGCGCAGAGCAGCCCAGCCAAGGCACCGAGCGCGAAGGCGGGCAGCGGCGACCGCAGGCGGATCGGGGGATGCGTGCCGATCCAGAAGCCGAATGCGAGCAACACGAGGACATGGGCCGGTGAGAAAAGCGGATGCAGCAAGCCATTCACGAATTCATCCAGTCCTTCCACGGTGCCGTGGGCCGAGGCGATCTGCGGAAGCAGGAGAAGCAGGGAGCCGAGCGAGATGGTGCCCGCACGGGTAGATCGGGCGGGAACGACGGATTTACGGATTCCTTTTTGAGACCGGCAAAAGGGATGGTTCTCCATGGCTTCGAATCAGTGTCATCCGTGAAATCCCTGGAACCGCCGTCTGTTGGCAGGGAGCACCCAAACGCGAGCGGATCAAAGCACGCCGAAGAGGAAGCAGAAGCCAAGCCCGGCGATGGCGGCGCCTGCTCCGCGGACGACCATCTTTCCCCAGGAGAACTTCACCAGCAGGCCGAGCGCGATGCCGCAAAGGTGGAGAAGACCAGTGGCGATTACCATACCGATGGCGAAGGAGAGGGCATTCGAGGACTCGGGCAATTCGGTACCGTGTGCATGACCGTGGAAGATGGCGAAGACACCGACAAGCACTGCCGCGACCCACAGGGGCGGCCGTGCTGCCGCAGCGACCATCGTCCCCAAGCCGACGGCCGAAAGGGCAATGCCGGTTTCCACGCCGGGGAGAGGAACATTTGCGACGCCGAGAGCACCGCCAACCGCCATGACGATCGGGAAAATCACCGGCAACAACCACATGGCCCGGGAGCCGAGGAAAGCACCCCACAAGCCGACACCGATCATCGCGGCCATATGATCGAGACCACTGAGCGGATGAGTGAAGCCGCTTACGAAGCCGCCCGCCGAACCTGCTTCCGAGTGTGCGGACGCGATGCCGCTGCTGAGCAGGATCACGAGGAAGGTCAGGGACGGGAGCTTGCGGCTGGATACCATGGCGCGGAAGCTAGACTGTCACCACCATGGCGAAAAGCGGAACTTCGGGGCGAAAAAATAGGTCCTATGGAACCCATAGGACCTACTGGAGTTAGGAGTGGAGGGCCGGACGTGGGCCAAGCTCAGGGCGTTGCCTCGGCCGTAAGCTCCTTTGCTGGGCGGCGCAGGGTGACGGTCTGGAGGAAGCCGGACTTGGAGCCGTCCGAAGAGGTGAAGAAATCAGCGTCGCTCTTCAGCACGATCAGCTGCACCTGCTCGTCCTTGCGAACGGGAATCAGGTTGTTCTCCTGCATCTGCCACGTGCCTTTTTCGTCGTAGGCGAGTTCGTAGATGACCTCATTGTTGCTATTCGGTTCGACGATGAAGGCATCCCGTGTCTTGAGTTCCTTTTGCGTCTTCCCATTGCAGCGCATCGCGATTTTAAGCGGGCTGTAGTTGTGGATGCGCAGCTTGCCGAAGGGCAGCTTCGATGGATCGTCATCGATCACCATGGTCAGATACGTCCCGGATGCGGCGGGGGCGACGAGCACGGTGGCTCGGCGCGATCCGACGGGTAGTTTCGCCAGACCAACGATGGTCGGATCCTTCGCGCGGAGCTTCGCCAGCTCCGGCGGGATCGGCGCGCTGCTTTGAGAAGCTTCGGTCGTCGCGGCCGCCGCAGCGGTGCTCTGGTGAAGCTCCAGGATGGAAGATCCGCTATAGGACACCGCCTTGGTGTAGATGAAGGGCTGGGCGGTGATGGTTTCACCACCGGTTTTGAGAGAAAGGCCCTCGATCTTTGGTCCCCAGGCAATGATATCCAACTTCATGGACACCTGATCCTGGGCGGAAGCATGAGCCGCGAGCAGGGCCGCGGCGGCGGTGAGACAAGAGAGCAATTTAGATTTCATCCGGAGAAAGCCATTTGAAGGAAACGGTCTGGAAACGGCGGCCGAACTTCTCGTTCACCGGCGTCAACTCGGTTCCACGTTCCGTCATCTCGTCGGAGCCGTCAACATACTCCGGCATACGCTGCACGATTGCTTCACACCAGGCGCGGGCGACCGGGGTGCCGGTATTCGGGTCGAGGCTTTCACCGTAGGCCCGGATCCGGAAGGTATCCGAGCGCGCTGAAATCACGGGACCGATGATCTGGAGGACGTCCGCCTGTGTGATCCATCCGGGGATGCCGGTGGAGCGGAAACCCTGCTCCGTGCGGAAGCGCGGCTGCGTGAGCATGTCCTTGTCGGCCAAGATCCCCGCGATAGCGCCCGGGTTCTTGTCATGGGAGGTCGGAGGCCAGACCCCATCGGTGCCGGAGGAAGGCAAGTCGGTGGTCGCGCCACCAACGAGGTCTGCACGTGGCGTGCGGCCGCCATCGGCCTGAAGGTTCACCTTCTCATAGTTGAGATTGGCGATCGAGGTGAAGACCGTCTTGGTTCCGTCCGGAGTGATGTTCATGCCTCCCAAGTCGAGCGCGGCTTGGATAGCTCCGCTGCGACCCTGCATCTGGGGATTGTTCACATTTGCCTGGGTCAGCGAGACCAGCGAGCGGTTCACGAATTGTGACAGGGAGACGAAGGGACCGCGGAGGCGGACTTGGCGGGCGAGTTCGGTCGCCACGGCATCCAGCTCCGCATCACTAAGCTTGCGGAAGCCTGCGAAGGAATCTTCCTGAGTGCCGGTAGGTGGAAGTGAGGCATTGACCGGCTGCTCAAGGCTGCGCGGGAAGATGGCGTCCGAACCTGAACCACCCTCCGAGGGGTGCTTCAGATACTTGCTGCTGGCGAGCAAGGCCTTCCAAGCGTCCTTGTCCGTGCAGTTGATATTGTGGGCGCCATTCACCAGCAGGTGGCCTGCGGCTTCCAAGGGGCTGCGCATCTCAGGGGAATTATCCTCGGGATCCACCTTGACCATCGCCGGGTTGAGCGGCTCGGCCGGACCGGTATCTGGCATGGTGGAGAAGAAGTAGGTATCCCAGAGCGCCGCATTCAGCAGGTAGGAAATGTCGTAGTAGTTGGTCGCTGCGGAGGTCTGGCTCGAGAAGCCGGTGATCGTGAAATCGGTGCGGGACTTCACCGTATTCACCCGCGGCAAGAATGGCGAAGCATACGAATTTCCGACGGCGTTGCCCGGCTGATGACCCACAGAGGCGTAGTAGTCGTCACCCGTGAGGTCCGCGTGCTGCAACTGCGCCAGCGAGGTCAGCTCGGAAGGCGGGCTGAAGAGGACGGTGCGTCGTGCGCTGAAGGGGGAGTGACCCCATGGCAGCGGATCCGCCAGCATGTTCTTCGTGAATTCACCCCCGGTGTCGCCGCCAGGCTGCGCGAAGGGCAGCGCGCTCTGGCTGTTCGCGATCATCATGAAGTATGGCGGTGGATTGTAGGAAATGATCGGCTTGCGGAAGCGTGTGGCTTGCAAGTTGAAATCCGCGTAAGTGCGCAGCGTTGAACTCCGGAGCCCGAGCTGGTCGCGGGACGGCAGGATGGTGCCGTAGTCGTAGCCCGGTTGGCTCACTTGGAAGCCGTAGTATTGGAGCGGCACCGGATTGACGAATTGACGTGCGGTTGCGGCGTTGAAGTCGCGGGCCGTCACGGCATACGGGGCATTGTCCAAGTCGAAGCGCTCAAGGCGACGGAGGACGGCAGTATTGCTGCCCGCGGTGCGGAGTTCCACGGTGCATTGCGAGGTGATCGTGGCTTCGCGCACGTCAAGACGCTTGCCCGAGCCGAAGTCCGCCGTGGCGGTGGTATCCAGGATTACGCAATTCTTGAAATCCGACGGGGCACTGCTGTTGAAGACACCCATGTTCACCACCACTTGGGTGGTGCTGCCCGGCGGGCGGATGGTCTGGCCGCTGACGCAGTAGGCCCGGCCCTCGCCCGGGGCGAGAGTGCCCGCAGGGATGCGGAAGAGTGCGCGGTTCAGCACGGCTGCCTCGCTGGCATTTTGTGCCAGGAAGGCCGGTTGTCCTGGACCGTCGAAGATACAGGCAGGCCGCGGCGAGAACTGTCCAGGAGCGAATTCGCTCTTCACTTCCAGATCCAAGGCGGTGCTCCAGCTCAGCGGATAGGGGTAGGGATTGGCCAGGGAGACCGCCACCTTTGCGCAGGGCTGGGTCTTGAAATTGTTGCCGCCGCCCGAATTTACCAAGCGCACACCCAGCAGGAGCCGGAAATCGGCAATGATGGGAGCGATGGCAGCGTCCGCGGTTCCAGTCGCGGGCTTCACCGCGAGGGAGCGTGCGGTCCTGAGGGTCTTGCCCATCTCATAGAAGTCCTGAAGGCGGCTCCACTTCGGCCCCTTCATGTTCCGCGAGGTAACGCTCTGGGGAATGATGTTCGAGGTCGCCGTCATGCCATTCAGGATCCCACCTGGAGCGGTGGTGGGGAGTCCTTGGGCGAGTCCGGCGGTCAGGTCGATCCGCAGGCCACCTTGCAAGGTGTCGGTGAGCACGCCGAAGCTTTCGGTGGTGCCGGAGTGAAAAGCACGGCCGAGAGCAACGCCTCCGGAATCCCGCAGATGGGGATCCATCAGCCCGGCTTGGGGAATGCTGATCAACTTGGGAATGGACTGCTCGCCGGGAGTGCCGGGAGCCGGATAATTTTCGAAACCATCGACGGTTTCCCAGCCGCGGCGCTGTGCCGCCAAGCTGCGATAGTTCGCATCATTATTGCGATCAAAGGGAGAGCGGAGATTCATCTTCGCCTTCACACCTTCGTCACCGATCCACCAAGCATGGCGGCCGGCCGCATTGCGGGAACTCGGATTATCGGAAGCGATTTCGACGAGGGGAGCGCTTACATAGCGGCTCACCGTTTCCGGATTCGCATCTCCCGCCGTACCCTTGCCAACGAGGACCACGGCGCGCGAGGTGTCGCGGACGCTGCCATCGCCTTCGACGCTCACCTGCTGGTCGCCGGGAGTGTAGGCATTCGAGCCGGGTGCCCCCACTTCGTTGCCGCTGATCAGCCACTTGCGGTGCTGTGGCACGGGGCTGCGGGTATAAATGAGAGTGCCGGGGTTGGTGACGTTCGCGTTTTGCCAAACACCGGTCCAGTAGCGGGTTCCGTTCTGGACCGCGGTGAGGCCTTTATTCCCTCCACCGATCGGGGTGTTGTTCGTCGGAGGGGTTCCAGGGCCAAGCGCGTCGCCGGTCGTACTGCCGGCAAGGTCGGCGGTGGCCGAAACGCGTTGATCGGGGCCCATCTCCTTCTGAAGCTCCCCGATTGCCATATAAAGCGCCATTCGCGCGTTCGCGCGGGCGATGGCCATCGCATCTCCTCTGGAAGATGAGCGGATCGAAATGCTTGAAAGTCCGAGCAGGCCGACGGCGATCACCGTGAGGAGAACCATCAGCGATAAAGAGATAACTAAAGCAAATCCGCGATCTTGGGAGCTAGTGCGACATCTTAGGCTTGTCGTGCCAGTCATGGTTTTTTTTCGGGCGCTAGAGCGGTCGCCGCAAACCGAGGTAGGTCAGATCCCGGGCTGCGATAACGCCGATCTATGGGGGATACGTATTCACGAAGTATTCAGAATCCGCCAGCTCAAATTTCGTCTTTTCTGTGATTTTGCCCGGAAACTTGTGGGATTTTGGTGGAAATGTGTGGGAAAACGTTGGTTTTCAGGCAAAACCGTCACGTGACGCGGAGATTTTGCGGCCTAACCCCTTCGGGTTAGACGCTGGTCAATGCCCTAGGAATTTCCATAGGGCGTTCACACACAGGGAAAATGCGTTTAGCGGCCAATCAAACGGGCGCTCGTCTCGCTGTCCACCGGCTTGCAGGAGCGATATCCCTCACCGTGCTCCGGAACCGTGGATAAAAATTCATCCCGGGCTGCCTCGCTGCCGAAATCGAGGCCGATAAGGGCACGGCCGATGCGTTCTCCAGACTGACGGTAGTTAAAATAGCAGAGGCTCGCACGACCGCGGACCAGCTTGTCGAGGAAGTCGTGCAGGGCACCAGGGCGCTCGTAGAAATCCAGGCGCAAGAAAGCCGGGTGGCCGAGCAAGTCGCCCCTCAGCGGAATCGCGCGGAAGGCGATGTCCACCGCACCGGTAAGGTCTTCCCACGCGAAGCCATGGGCTTCCAGCTTCTCCGGCAGTGCCGCGATCGCCTCCGCGGACTCCGCGGTGATGGTAAAGGCGGGCCACGCCTCTGCATCATCGAGCTTTCCGTATTGAAAGTCGGCGATGTTGAAGCCCTCGAAGCAGGTATCGAGCAGATCAAGCATTGTGCCCGGGCGCTCCGGGATCCGAACGCGGATCGTGCGGGAGGCGCTTTGCGCAGAGCCTTCGGATTGCGCGATGAGTCCAAGTTGCAGGAAATCGATGTTCGAGCCGGAGACGACGACGAGCACGCGCTTCCCTTCGAGTTGGGCGCGGTTCTTCATCACGGCGGCGAGGCCGAGCGCGCCGGAAGGTTCGGACACGCAGCGCAGGCCCTCCCAGAGGCTGCGTATCGCGCGGCTAACTTCGGCATTCGTGACCGTTTCCATGCGGTCGATGGTGTCGCGGCAGATTTCGAAGGGCAGGGTGCCTGCCTTTCGAACCGCGGTGCCATCGCAAAAGATGTCCACCTGATCGAGCGGCACAGGCTTGTCCGCTTCCAGCGCGGCTTTCATCGAGGCTTGGCCGATGCCTTCAACGCCGACGATCTCGATTTCCGGCCAGTAGGTCTTCAGCCAGCTGGAAACCCCGGCCGCCATGCCGCCTCCGCCGATCTGGAGATAGGCGGCATCGAAGGGACCATGACCAGAGAGCACGACTTCATCGGCCAGCGTGCCTTGGCCGGCCATGACCTGCAGGTCATCGTAGGCATGCACATAGGTTGCGCCGGTGGACTTCGCATCATCGAGTGCGGCGGTCACCGCTTCGTCATAGCTATCGCCGGAGAGCAGGATCTCCACATGGCTGCCACCGTGATGGAGCACCGCATTCTGCTTCACCTTCGGAGTGGAGCGGGGCATGTAGATGCGGGATTGCACGCCGAGTGCGCGGGCCGCCAGTGCCACGCCCTGCGCGTGATTGCCGGCGGATGCGGTCACGACACCGGCAGCGCGTTGCTCGTGCGTGAGCACGGCCATGCGATTGCAAGCGCCGCGCCACTTGTAAGCCTTGATCGGCGAAACGTCTTCACGCTTCACCCAAATCTCGGGCCCAGGTCCGGGGAGGACGATTCGCTCCAAAGGCGTCGGTTCGCCGAAGCGGTAGACCCGCTCGCGGGCAAACAGGATCTCCTGACGCAAGCGTCGGTCCAGAGGCAATCCATCGCGTTCCACGCGGGGATTCTCGCGATCATGAAGCAAGTGGCAAGGCCGCTGCGTGGAATTGCCAATCATCAAGCAGACTGCGCTTCGCGAGGCGCGACGAAGCAAGGGCCTTGCTTGGACTGCGAATCTCCAGAGGCCCCCCGCTTCTGCCTCAAGAACCCTCGTTGCTCCCACTTCTGCAAGCTACCAACAAAGCTTCTACCTTCCCGAAATCCTTCACCCCCGGCCGGATCTCCGCACCCGACGCCACATCCAGCGCGGCAGGTCGAACCGCGGCGATCGCCTCCACGACGTTCTCCGGTGTGATTCCGCCCGCGAGGATCAAGGGCAGCGTGGCATTCTCTTCAATGAATCGGCGCGCCAAATCCCAATCAATCGTCTGTCCCGTGCCGCCATACACTCCCGGTGCATGCGCATCGAGAAGGATTGCCTTCGCGCCGAAGTCATGCGCCGCTGCGAGGTCATTGACCCCGCGCACACCGATCGCCTTCAGGAAAGGAATACCGGCATCCAGGAAGACGCGCGCGTCTTCGGGAGTTTCATCGCCGTGAAGTTGGATCACATCGATGATGCCTTCTTCCACCAAGCGTCTCGGGAGATCGCTTCCCGCATTCACGAACACGCCGACACGGAGGATCTTTCCGGAAAGCTCGCGAAGGAACCCGGCCTCTGCGGGCTCCAGGTAGCGCTTCGACTGCGGCCAGAAGTTTGCGCCGAGGGCATCCACGCCCAAGTCCACAAGACGCTGGGCATCGGACGCAAGTGTCACGCCACAGATCTTCAGCGAAGTCGGGGCTGGGGAAAGGAAGCTCTCGGCGGGCACGCGCGGAACATGGGATGAAAAACGCGGAATGACTAATGACTAAATCGGATTTTTCAAACCGAGCTGCGCGGAAGGGAACCGGGTAGCGGATCCATGGCGCGGGGACTGATGCTTGATGATTCTCCTGCCAAAAGAAAAACCCCGGCGCTCGCACGCCGGGGTCTCATAAAAATCAGATCCTCAGATCCACTCAGCGCATCCGGTAGTATTGGTCCGGATTGTAGAGGAAGTAGACGTCTTTCGGGGTAAGGCGTGGAAGATAGGAGAAGGGCTTGCCATTCGAGTCCACCTCTTCCTTCAGACCCACTTGGCCTGGCGGAGGTTGCGGGGCCGGGGAGGCGTCCGGATTCTTCGTCAGGGACGTCTCTTGGATGCCGCGGACGATGTGGTTCACCCACTTCAGCTTCTGCGCGTCTTCGCCGAACTCGCTCCAGTCACCGGAGGAATTGTGCGTGTACATCTGCTTGATGAATTCATCGGTGCTGATGCCCATCTTCTGGGCTACCGGGGTGGCCAGGCGGGTCCACCAGCGTTGGCTTTCCTTCACCACTTCCGCCTGCTCGGTCAGGTTCAGCTGGCCGAAGAGGGTCGAGCTGATCTGGTGGTGCAGGATAATGGCGTTCGGGTAGCAGTAGGACTCCTTCGCCAGCGTCGTGATGCCCGCGGCCATGGAAGCGGCGAAGGACTTCACGACCACGTGCACCGGCGCATCGCTGGACTCCATGGCTTTCAGGATGCGGTATCCCGCCATCACTGAACCACCAGGGGATTCATCGATCACGATGAAGATCGGCAGCTTGCGGTCGGCATTGTTGTAGAAATCCAGGCGATCCGTGATGTGGTCCGCGGTGGCCATGGTGATCAGGCCATTCAGCGCGATCCGGCGGTCGGAAATGACCAAGGTGCCATCATCCTTCAGCGGATTGTCGAGATACACCGGTTTCGCATCGGCATAGGCCTTGCGCTTGCCCTCCATCTCGATGGAGGAAATCTGATTCTGGAGCTTCAGCAGCTGGATGCCGGACTCGCTCTGCACGGCCTTCAGCTCGTTGGTGAGATATTCGGCCTTGGCCTTGGCGAGCTCGCTATCGCGGGCCAGCTTCGAACGCTCGTCCTCCATCTTCGCCATCTCGGCTTCTTGGGAGGCTTGGCGCTTCACGGCTTCGAGAGCCAGCTTTTCGCCGAGGAGTTCCTTCTCCATCTTCAGGCGGGTGATTTCCGCGCGGATGGAGTTCGTCTCGGCCTTTAGCTTCTCGGCCGCCAGATTGTTATCCGCGCTGAGCTTCTCCTGTTCGACTTTGATCGGGTCCGGAGCGGGCTTTTCAGCTGGCTTTTCCGCGGACTCCGGCTTGCCGGGTTCGGCAGGCTTTTCAGCCGGCTTTTCGACCGCAGGGGCCGGAGTAGCGGGCGGTTGGGCGATGGAGATCGGCGGGGTGGTGGCCGTGGCCGGACCGCCGGCGGGGGCTGCTGCGGGTTCCTGGCCGAATGCGGCGGTAGCCAGGGCGAGCATGACGAGGCAAGAACGGGTGTTCGCTTTCATGGGGTTCAACACGGGTGCGGAAGCACGAATAATACCGATACCGGGATTTCCACGCCCCGGCTTTCAAGCGCCGTCACCATCGGGGCTTGTCTGACCCAATTTTTCGGCACGACGCTGTTTCCGGACGCCTATGAACACCATCGTGGCCGCGAAGGCAAGGAAGACACAGGCCCCGATCCCGAGGTATTTGACGATTCGGCTCCCTCCCTGACGGAATTGCTCCTCGCTAATGACGTCCGGCGGGGCCTCTCCCGGGATGCGGGAAAGCACCATTTTCCCGTCCTCCAGACCCACCCGGGTCATCGCGGCCATAGCAGGTCCTAGAACGGGGTGCTTCAGGTGGGCCTCGAAAATGCGGAGGGTCGAGAAGTGGTCCAAGAAGCCCTGCGGGACGGTGGCTCCCGGCACTTCCAGTGCGTCCACCTTGAGGATCAGCTCCCGGCGCATCAGTTCCGGGTGGCCCTTGATCGTGCCGATGAGGTAGCGCGGATCCGAAGTCACGGGGCCGTCCTCGCCGTCCTTCGCGAGGCGCGGGCGGCCGTTGAGCTTGTAGCAGATATCGATGATCAGGGCGTCCTTGGTGATTTCGCGGATGCGAAAGCTGCTGCGAAGCTGCTCGACCGGCTGGAAGGCGGCGATCGCCAGATTCAGATCCTCCGCGCTCAACTCCAAGCGGGCCGGTTGGGCGGCGTCGCCCTCCAGGCCCGAGCGGAAGGTTTCCATGCGCTCGACGAGGGCGTTGACCTTCGGCTCATTGCCCTCAATGGCCTCCACCGGCAGCGGCGTCGGGCTCGGCTGGGTGAATTTCTCGATCTCCGCTGCCTGGCGGAAGGGCATCCACGCGGAGAACCCTATCAGGAAAACGAGCATCAGCAGGGCCAGGATGAGGATCAGGCAACCTGCGAAGGGTGAACGGGCGGTAGCTTGCGCTTGCGGGGCTTGCGGAGGCATGGGCGCGGGTTCTTAAGCGCGGGTTTCCGGATTGTCGAAGGCGGAAATGGGAGGCAGAGCCAAATCACCAAATCATCAATCCTCCGATCACCAATCGGACTGCGCTTCGCGGTGAGGTAGACAGGAAGTGGACCTCCCCGAGCCCTCCGACCTCCGACCCGCTATCTCACGGCGCGGCCGCTTGGTCCTTCTCCACCCAATTCTCATACCGGTGCAGAGCGTAGCCTCCCAGCTCCAGATAGCTTACGAAGCTTCCTCTGCTCCCGCTCACGGATTCGGTTCTGGGAAGCAGGAGTTCGAGCGCTTCAGGGATCAGCCTGCTATTTCGTGCCAGCAGGACCTCGAAGGCGTAGCCCGCAACGGCGGGGCTTGCGTGCTTCGCCATGGTGAGGAGTTCCTCATCGGGAGGAGTCGGGGATGCACAATAGGCTTCGTAGAGATTCCATTCCGGAAGCCGGCGCGCATTCGGTCCGGTCGGGCCGAGGTAGATGAGATCGGAGAGCGACCAAAGACATGCGGCCTCCTTCAATGCGATCTCACAATCCTTCCGTAAGAGCGAGCGCATGCGCCACCGCTTGAACTCACGCCAGAGCGCGTGAGTGATCCCGACGAACGGATGCCGCTTTTTATCGCTCAAGGCTGCTATTCTTCCTCGCTGCTGTCGCCTTCGTCCTTTTCTTCCTCATCCTCAAACCGCTCGTCCGCTCGGATCTCATCCAGCCGGGACCGGTAGCTCTTTTCATCGAAGCCACGCTTGCTGCGATACATCGCATCCGTCTCCTCGCCCAGGGCCGCCGCGATGCGCTCCTTGGCATCCTGCTCGCTCATGCCACCGCTGGTGAGGCGTTCGAGCGTTTTGGCCACGTAGCGGGTCTGCGGCGCGGCGAGCTGCTGCTCGACGGCCTTGAGCAGGTCGTTGAAGAAATCGTCTTCGTTCATCATCGGCGGGATGGGATCGCGGAAGGAGGAAGACCATGGTGGGTAGGCAGCGGGGTGAGGGCAAGAGCGCGTTTGACCCGGTCGAGGAGCTGCGGGGATGAGGCGATTTAAGCCCGCGAGTGAGGAAAAAAGCCTGCCAAGCGCTCGTTAGGCCTTAGGATGCCCGCCATGCGACGCCTGCTAGCGCTCTTCCTCTGCTGCCTCCTCGCCGCCTGCGGCAAGAAAGACAACTCCCTGCGGGTCGGCATGGAGCTGACCTACCCGCCCTTTGAAATGAAGGATGCACAGGGAAATCCGGATGGAGTAGGGGTGAAGCTCGCGGAGGCGCTGGCGAAGGATCTGGGGCGACCGCTGAAGATCGTGCCCATGGAATTCAGCGGGCTGATCCCGGCGCTGAAGTCGGGAAATGTGGACGTGGTGATTTCCTCGATGACCGCCTCCGACGAGCGTCGCCAATCGATCGACTTCTCCGAGCCCTACGCCTTCACCGGTCTCTCGATCCTGCTGGGCAAGGACTCCAAGGCGCAATCCATCGATGACCTGAAGGGCGATGGCGTGCGCATCGCGGTGAAAGCCGGCACCACCGGTGAATCCTGGGTCGCGGCGAACCTGCCGAAGGCGAAGGTCACCGGCTTCGCGGATGAGCCCGCCTGCGTGATGGAAGTGGCACAGGGCCGTGCCGATGCCTTCATCTACGATCAGCTTAGTATTTACCGCTACCACAAGGAGAACCCGGATACCACCCGCGCGCTGTTGAATGCCTTCGTGCAGGAAAACTGGGCCGTCGGTATTCCGAAGGGCAAGGACGAGCTGAAGGGTCAGGTGAATGTCTTCATTGAGAAGTTCCGCAAGGACGGCGGCTTCGGCAAGTTGGCCGATCAATACCTCCAGGATGAGAAAAAGACCCTCGAGGAAATGGGCGTGCCCTTCATCCTTCGCTGAGCTAAGCGACTGATTCGCTAGGGCATGGAAGACAAGAAGCTACGCCGCTGGAACCTGATCGCCGCGATCCTCATCGTGGCGGCCTTCAGTGGCCTCTGCACCCTCGTCTTCGCCCGCCTTAGCCCGGATTGGGATTGGTCGAAGCCATGGGCTTATCGCGGCCTGCTGATGTCCGGCTGGTGGTGCACGCTGGGGCTTTCGCTGGGTGCTCTCGTCGGCAGCCTCATCGTGGGCGTGCTGCTCATGCTCGGCCAGCGCAGCCCGTTGCCTGCGGTGAAGTGGACCTGCCGGCTCTTCCTGGAATTCGTGCGGGATACACCCCTGCTGGTGCAGCTCCTCGTCGGCTACTTCATGATCTTCGCTCCGCTCATGTCGCGCTCGCTGGAGAGCATCGGGTGGAATGACAAACTGGTCATCGGCACCCTGCTGCTTTCGCTTTTCCAGGGCGCCTACCTCGGCGAGATCCTGCGCGGCGGCGTGGATAGCATCCCGCGCGGCCAGTGGGAGTCCGCGCGCGCGGTTGGATTTGATCGCGGGCAGGTCTACCGTCACGTGATCTTTCCGCAGGCCTTACGACGCGTCCTGCCCGCCGTGGCCGGGCAATTCGTGTCCCTCATCAAGGACTCCTCGCTGCTCATGGTGATCGGCGTGCAGGAGTTTGCCTATCAGGCGCGGGTTTACACCTCGCGCACCTATGGCGGGCTGGAGGCCTACGTCCCGCTTGCTTTGGGCTACTTGGTGCTGACTGCACCGGTGGCCTACCTCGCGCATCGTCTCGAACGCCGCTTCCGTGATGAAACTTGAGATCACCGGCCTGACCAAACGCTACGGCACGCAAGCCGCGCTCGATGGACTGGACCTTATGGTCGAGGGCGGCCGCGTGCTCGTGCTCGTCGGCCCGTCCGGCGGTGGGAAGAGCACCTTCCTCCGCATCCTCGGCGGACTGGAAATGCCGGATGCAGGAAAGCTCGTGATCCGTGGCGAAGAGTTGCCGCGCGCCGAAAGCGGGCTGCTCGCTTATCGCCGTCGGAATGGCTTCCTTTTCCAGCAGTTCAATCTCTTTCCTCACCTCGATGCCTTGCGGAATCTTACGCTGCCTCTCGAGGAGGTCCACGGGATGAAGCCCCAGCAGGCGAAGGAAACGGCGGAAGCTGCTCTCGATCGTTTTGGTCTGTTAGGTCATGCCCACAAACGTCCCGCGCAGCTCTCCGGCGGCCAGCAGCAGCGCGTCGGCATCGCCCGCGCCGTCGCCGCGAAGCCCGAGATTCTTTTCTTGGACGAACCCACCTCCGCGCTGGATCCGGAGATGACCGCCGAGGTGCTGGAACTCATTCAGGAACTTGCGGAAGGCGGACAGCGCATCGTGCTCAGCACCCACGAGATGGGCTTCGCCCGTGCCGTGGGAGACACCGTCGCCTTCCTCGCCGCCGGGAAAGTGGTGGAGTCCGCCGCGCCCGAGCAATGGTTTGAAGCGCCCGGCTCGGAGCAGGCGAAGAAGTTCCTCTCCCGCGTGCTGCGCTACTCCGCATCCTAGCAGAAGCGGGGAAGGGGATATCAGTTGATGGCCACTGTCGGATTTGCCGCCCCGCAGTTCCAGCATTCCGTGAAGACACCCTCCACATGCTCCTTGCACACCGGGCAAGTCCAGTCCGGTCCCACGGGTGCGTTAGCCTCCTGGTTTCGGTAGTCTTTCACGATCTGCTTTGCCCGTGCCTCATCGCTGTTATTCAGCACCCAGAGCTCCGGATAGACTTGGGCAAAGGGCAGTTCACCCGTAGCCCCGGAAGCCCCCTCGTTCCGTACCTCCGCCTTGATCCCCTCCGCCTCCAGGACGGTCTTCAAATGCCCCACCACCGTAAAATCGATGTGTTCGAAAACGAGCTTCATGGAACCAACAAAGCACGGATCCGGCGATCCACCAATCATCAAACAAAGCACGCCTCCAAGCGGTAGGGGCGGACGCCCCCGGCCGACCGCGGGAACGGTCTAACAACAAAGACCGGTTCCGCGCCCACGAGAACTCTTCTGCCTCCCATCCCCCGCGAAGCGCACTCCGCTTGATGATTGGAAGATTGATGATTTGGCCGGAGGCCCTCAAGCCGTCTTCACTTTGTCCCACTCTTCCGTCCATAGCGGCAGTTTGTCCGCCAGATCCCCGATCGGCTCGCACTTGTCGAAGAGCTCCGTCGGCGGGAACAGCAGGGGGCTTCCGCGGAAATCCTCGCTCAGGTGCGGATAGGCCGCGGAGTTCGGCGCACGATAGCCGATCCACTCCATGTTCTCCGCCGCGACCTCCGGCTCCGCCAGGTGATTGATGAAGGCATGCGCCAGATCCACCTCCTTGGCCCCCTTCGGGATGCACATGTCATCGCAGGGGAAAGAGGTGCCTTCCTTCGGGATGAAGATCCGCATGTCCTCGTTCTCATCGCTCGCCTGGATCAGATCGCCCGCGTAGCCGTGAACCAGATAGAATTCCCCCGAAGCGATTCCCGTCTTGTACTGCTCGTTCTCGAATTTTGCGATGTTCTTCTTCCAGCGGATCGCCACATCGCGTGCCGCCGCGAGCTGCGCCGGATCCGTGGAATTCAGAGAGTGACCCAGGAACTTCAGCGCCGCGCCCAGCACCTCGCGCATGTCATCGAGCAAGGTGATGCGTCCCTTCAGATCCGCGCGATCCAGCATCGCCCAGGATTCTTCCGGATTTTGGACCTTTGAGGCCAGATAGCAGAGACAGGTCGGCGCCAGCATGTAGGGCACGGAAACCTCCATTTTGGAATCGAGCGCCTTCGCCAGATACGCCGCATCGATGTTCTTGAGATTCGGGATTTTCGAGTGATCCAGCTTCTGCACCATTTCCTTCCGTTTCAGCGCTTGCACCGCGTAGGAAGATGGTACCAGCACATCGTAGCCGCTCGCGCCCGACTCCAGCTTTGCCAGCATTGCCTCATTCGAGTCGAAGGTATCGATCACCACCTTGCAGCCGTTCGCCTTTTCAAAGCTCTCCTTCGCCTTCTCGCTGAGGTAATCTGCCCAGGTGAAAACGGTTAGGGTCTTTCCCGCGCCGCCGCCGGCGGAGCCTTCCTTCGGCTTGCAGGACGGAAGCGAGGCCGAAGCCAGGGTAGCGGACGAGGCGGCGATGAAATGACGGCGTTTCATGGTGGTGGTAGTGAGAGAAAAACAGGGATCTCCGATCTTTCAATCTTCAATCCTTCTCAGGCTCTCTGGCCGGCCGGGCAGGAGAAGGCGCGGATTTCATTTCCAGCACCAGTGCGAAGAGCTCTGCACCCAGACTGGCATCGTTCACCTCATGGTAAAACGATTTGAAGAATTCCGGGTAACTTTGCCCGCGGACGATATCCGGACCCACGGCCCAAGCTTTCTCGAAGGCGATTTCGGTCGGGTTGCTGGTCTGTAGGGAGATATTGAAGAGAGGCGAATCGTCGGCGGAAAAGGCGGCGAGAAAGGCACGGATCCCGCCCGCCCAAGGGCGACGGAGGTCGGTGGAGATCTTCTCCGCAGGTACCCGCTTCATGATCGCGGCGAGGTCGCTTCGCTCATCATCATCCAGCAGGCGCTTCTTCTCCTCCAGCACAATGCCGTAAACGCTTTCGTCTCCAGCGAACTTGGGATCGGCCTTCAGCACCTCGTCCAAGCCGATGAGCTTTTGCACGCCGGTCCGGAAGTAGGCCACCTTGCTGAAATCGATCGTTTCAGACGCCTTCTCGGCTGGGAATATCTTGGCTCGCTGCTCGACCGGACTTGGTCCCTCGGGCGTCTCCGGGATCTCGGCATCCTCTCCCCATGCATGGTGCGAGAACAGAGCCGTCATGGCCGCGAGAGCGATGGCGAGATGAGTCTGATGCATCGTTGGATCTTTCAATCTTCAATCGTGCGAGGGCAGTCGTGGATTGCCGCCCTTCTTCTGATGCCAATAGGTGAGCCCGTGCTCGAAGCAAGCGCCGGGAAGATCCTCAAGCTTCTCGGTGAAGAAACGCCGGGCGTCCTCGACCCCTTGGTTGTAGGCGAAAGGTGCGATTTCCTTCAGGAAGAAATCGAGCACGAAACCGGACTGGAGATCTCCGATTTCGACTTCCAGCTCTTGGCTGAAAAAACGCTCGATCGATTGCAGGATCTCCTTTGTCTCGGCATTCGATAGATGTACCTTCATGGCTACTTGGCGGGTGATGGTTCGGAGCGGGTGAGCCGTTGCGAAAAGGCGACGACCGCGAAAGTAACGATCAGCATGAGCGAGGACAGCGCGTTGATCACCGGCAGGTCCTTGCTCTTCTTGATCATGGAATACACCAGGGTCGGCAAGGTATCGGAGCCGGGGCCCTTGACGAAATAGGTGATCACGTAATCGTCGATCGATAGAGTGAAGGCCAGCAGTCCGCCGGCGAAGATGCCGGGAGCCAGCAACGGCAGGGTCACTTTCGTGAAAGCTTGGAACTTCGTCGCCCCCAGATCCCGTGCGGCCTCCACCGCATTGAAATCAAAGTCCTGCAGGCGTGCCTGCACCACGAGCGCCACGTAGCTGAGGCAGAAAGTCACGTGTGCGATGGTGATGGTAATCAGGCTCAGGCTCATCCCCGCGGAAACGAAGAGCAGCAGCAGGCTCATCCCCATCAGGATGTCCGGCAGCACCAGCGGCACGGTGACCAACAGCTTGTGGGCATCCTGCAGCTTCGACTTGTAGCGATGCAGCGCGAAGGCCGCGGAAGTGCCCAGGATCATCGAAAGGATGCTCGCCGCCGTCGCGATTTTCACCGAGTTGCCAAGGGCCGCGAGGATATCCGTCCGCTCGAAAAGCCGTTCATACCAGCGCGTGCTAAAGCCACCCCACTGCGAAGCGTAGCGGGAAGTATTGAAGGAATTCATCACCAGGAAACCGATCGGCAGGTAGAAAAATACCAGCGTGACGATCAGGGTAATGAAGGGGATACGGCACGGCTTCATGGCTTACTTGGCTGGTGCGAGTTTCTCCCTCCGGCGGATAAACATCGGCGCGAGCACCAGCAAAACCAGCGCCCCCGACAAAGCCGCCGCTTCCGGCAGGTTCCGGTCCGTGAAGTTCCGCTGCGCGATCTTGTTTCCGATCATCTGGGTGCCGGTTCCCCCCACCATGTCCGGCACCACGTAGGAACCCAGCATCGGGATGAAGACGACGAGAAAAGCGGTGATCACCCCTTGGCGGATCCCCGGGATGAAGACCGAGAAGAAGGCACGCAACGGTTTCGCGCCCAGGTCCCGCGCGGCATCGAGCAAGCCGAAGTCGAATTTCTCCGCGGCGGCGAAAAGCGGCAGCAACGCGAAGGGCAGATAGGTGTAAACACTGACAATGACCACTGCCCCAGCATTTCCCAGCAGGCGGTCGTTCTCACCGATGACGTGGAGGAAGCGCAAGAACTCCGCCACGTAGCCTTGGGCGTGAAGGATCTGCTGCCACGCGAAAACGCGGATCACGAAGTTCGTCCAGAAGGGGACGATGACCAGCAGCAATACCCGCGATCTCCATGTAGGGGAAAGCCGTGCCATTGCATAAGCCACCGGCAGGCTTGCCGCGATGCAGATCAGGGTGGTGATCGCACTGATGAAAAGCGTCCGGAAGAAAAGCGCCGGGTAGCTCGGATCTCCCAAAGCACGCACCGCATCCAGACTCCAACCTTCCCCGATCCCTCCCGCCGGCAACGCAGGCCGGAAAGCGATCGCAAAGATCGTCACCACCGGCACGAGCACGAAGAGCACCAGCCAGAGGAGACTGGGAGCGGTGGCTCCGAATTCGGATTTGCGATCGGTCTTCATCAGTCAGCATCGGGAAGGGTGAGCATTCCTTCGTCCTCCTCGCGGTACTGCTCCAGCAAGAACCCGTCATTCGCATGCCAGCGCAGCCAGACCTCGTCTCCCCACTTCGGCGGTGACTCATCCAGCTGATACTGCCGGTGCTGCATTTCCGCACAGAGCCTCCATTCGCCGCAGCGCACCCAGTAGCGGGTATGCGAGCCATAATAAATGACGTCTTCCACTTTACCCGCTACGGCATTGTCCACTTCGCTTACCTTCGGCTTCTCCCGGCTCACCACCAGCTTCTCCGGGCGGAGCGAAAGGTGAATCCGGTCTCCCGGCGTCACAGGCTTGTCATTGTCAATGACGATGCTTCCAAATCCCTTCACCTCGCAGCGGGAAAAGCGGGAATCGATCGACTCCGTAATCTTGCCATCCAGGAAATTCGTATCGCCGATGAAGGCCGCGACGAAGGAGCTACGGGGAGCCTCGTAGATCTGCACCGGCGGACCCACTTGCTCGATGACTCCCTTGTTCATCACCGCGATCCGGTCGGAAATCGACATCGCCTCACCCTGGTCATGCGTCACATAGATGAACGTGATACCCACCTCGTCGTGGATGGCATCCAGCTCGACCAGCAGGCGCTGGCGGAGCTTCAAGTCAAGTGCGGCGAGGGGTTCGTCGAGAAGCAACACCTTCGGCTTGTTTACCAGCGCCCGGGCGATCGCGACGCGTTGCTTCTGTCCGCCGGAAAGTTGGGACGGCTTTTTGTCGGCGTGCGCCTTCAGGTCGACCAGTTCCAGCATCTCATCCACCCCGCGCTTGATTGTGTCCGGAGCCCACTTCGCGATCTTCGGACCGAAGGCGATGTTGTCTCGTACGGAGAGATGCGGAAAGAGCGCGTAGCTCTGGAAAACCGTGTTCACCGGCCGCTGGTCGGGCGGGAGATCGGTGATGTCCTTTCCGTCCAGCAGCACGCGGCCCTCATCCGGCTTGTCGAAGCCCGCCAGCATGCGCAGCAGCGTCGTCTTCCCACAGCCGGACGGCCCGAGCAGGGAGAAGGTCTCGCCCTTCTCGATATCGAGCGTGACCTGATTGACCGCGGTGAACGACCCGAAGCGGCGGGTCACATTCTCGAAACGCAGATAAGAAGCCATTTCCTCGCTGGATGAAGGCGCACGAGGAAGGAAAAGTCGATGGGAAAGGGGGCGCCCGGGATTGAAAAGGGGAGTGCAGATTTCAACTTGCCGCCCCCATCCCATGCACTAGGAAGTTCAGCATGATCGACATGCTGGTGCGCCTCTACGACCTGCCGGAGAGCGGGGAACTCTATCGGAAGGTGGAGGAGCAGGGGATCACCCTGCGGCGCGCCCGTGCCTTCGAGAAGCACACCGTCGCCGATTTCGCCCGCACCCATTTCTCGCCGAAGTGGGTCAGCGAGGTGGAGGTCGCCCTCAGCCGCCAACCGGTCGCCTGCTTCATCGCCACCAAGGACAAGGCAGTCCTCGGCTTCGCCTGCTTCGATACCACCATGAAGGGCTTCTTCGGCCCCACTGGCGTCGCGGAAGCCGCACGCGGCACCGGCATCGGGAAAGCGCTGCTCCTCAAATCACTGGAGGCCCTCCGCGACATCGGCTACGCCTACGCCTTCATCGGCGGCGTCGGCCCGCGGGAGTTTTACGAAAAGGCCTGTGGCGCGATCGAAATCCCCGGGAGTGATCCGGGGATCTATTCGGACATCCTGCCCGAGCCGAAGCCGTGACGAAGCGTCGGGCGCCTCTGTTTTTCGGCGGCCTCACGGTCGTGATTATCGGATACGTCGCGTGGTGTTCCCGCGAAATGTATATCCCCGTGAAAATACCACTTCTGTCCGATGTCCCGGAGGACGCCCTGCCATTGGTCCTCGCGGAGATAGAACGAACGGGATTGGGCAAACCGGAGAAATTTCACCTCAAGACCTTCTTCTATCGGCTGTCCGATCCTCTTGATCCACATCCGCTCCAAGCCGACGTTATGGTCGGCTCGGGGAATCGGATAATTGGCGTCAGGAATGATCGCGCGGAAGCCGTATTCTACCTGAAGAAGGAGAATGGAAAATGGATGGTAATGGATCCCAAGGCTCGGGGAACACCTTAGTCGCCCATCCTTCGGTTAGTGGGTTTTCTCCCACTCCGGACTTGGCAGTCCGGCTTTCCCGCGTATCGATCGGCTTGTGGGAGCCGGAACCATTCAAGACCCGTCTTACGTCCGCGATGCCTTCGCCCGCATCGCCGACCGCTACGTGACGACGAACCACGTGCTCAGCATGGGCACGGACATCCTTTGGCGGCGGAAGGTCGCCCGGATCGTCAGCGCTTGGAAGCCCCAGCGTGTCCTCGACGTGGCCACCGGCACCGGCGACCTCGCATTGGAGATCCAGGACAAGTGCCCGCAGGCGGAGGTGACCGGCAGTGATTTCTGCGCGGAGATGCTAGCTCACGCCACGCGCCGCGGTCTGGCCCGCACCCTCGTGGCGGATGCGATGGCGCTGCCCTTCAAGAACGCCGAGTTCGACGTCGTCACCGTCGCCTTCGGCCTGCGGAACATGGTGAACTACGCCGGTGCCATCAAGGAGATGCGACGCGTCCTCAAGCCCGGCGGCCACCTCCTCGTGCTCGATTTCTCGCTCCCGGAAGGCGTCCTGAAAAAGCCCTACCGCTGGTATCTCCACAATGTCCTCCCCAAGATGGCCGGCGCACTCACCGGCCAGAAGGACGCCTACGAATACCTCGGCGGCTCCATAGAGGAATTCCCCATGGGCACGGCGATGTGCGAATTGATCGACGCCCAAGGTTTCAAGGACGCCGACACGATCCCTCTGAGCTGTGGGGTTGCTTCAATCTACACTGCCGAGGCAAGCTGAGCTGCCGGAGCGATCCCTCGATCACGGATTGCCCACTGTCCTCTTTCTTATTCTGAGACACCCGTAGCTCAGCCCTTCTGCGGAAACCTCGACGCCAGGATCTGTCGCAGATCCTCCGGCTTTACCGGTTTCACCAGGTGGAAGTCAAAGCCAGCCTCCTTCGTCCTGGCGTGATCGGACTCCGAGCCCCAGCCGCTCAGCGCGATAATCACCACGCCCGGCTGACTCTCCCGGATCCTGCGTGCCGCTTCGAAACCATCCAACTGCGGCATCCCCAGATCCAAGCACACGAGGTCCGGACGAAAGGCTGTGGCAGATTCCACTGCCTGCAAGCCATCGTAGGCCACGCGGGTGTGCATTCCCTCAAGCTCGAAAAACATACACAGGATATCGGCGGTATTTGGCGCATCGTCCGCCACCAGTACTCGCAAAGCGCGGGAACTCGGGGTTGAGACCGGCGGTGCCAGTTCATCCTCCGGAGCATCTCCGACCGAGGCGACGACGGGCAAATCCAGGATCATCTCGGTTCCCCGGCCTTCGCCATCGCTGAAAGCCCCGATCGAGCCACCATGCATTCGCGCGATCGTCTGTACCAGCGTCAGTCCGATTCCGAGCCCATCGGAGGATCCCCGCGTTCCTTGGTCGAAGAGATCGAAGATCGTCTCCAGCGATTCCGCCGGGATGCCGATGCCGGTGTCCTTGATATGAATCAAGAGCCGGTCGCCTTCGGCCAGCTCCACCGTTAGCTCGATCTCGCCCCCCGCCGGCGTGTATTTCGCCGCATTGGTCAGAAGGTTCGACACTGCTTGGGAAAGGCGGTGCAAGTCTGCATCCAGAATTACGGGCACTCCCGGTAGATTCAGCGCCAGGCGATGGTGTTTCGCATCGATCGCCGGTTGTGCAGTCTCCACGGAACGCTGCACGACATCGACGAGTTGGATGCGATCGCGCTGTAGGGCGATCTTGCCAGTGGTCACACGGGAAAGGTCTAACAAATCATCAATGAGGCGGGACATCTGGTCCACCTGGCGGCGAAGCATCGACGCCACCTGCACGACACGACCGGTTTGGTGGGGGGCTTTCAATAGGACATCCACGCCCGGCAGGATCGGTGCCAGGGGATTGCGGAGTTCGTGCGCCAGCGTTGCGAGGAAGGTATCCTTCCGCTTGCTCGCCAGTTCGATCTGCTCGCGGTTTCGACGGTCTGTGAGATCCCGGGTGATCTTCACGAAGCCGCGATGGATCCCGGCGGCATCATGCACCGCGGTGATGATCACGTTTCCCCAGAAGCGCGTGCCGTCTTTCCTTACCCGCCAGCCTTCGTCTTCGGCTCGTCCTTCGGTCAGCGCACGCTCGAGGAGTATCGCCGGCACACCCTCCAGCCGCGCCTCCTCCGGGTAGAAGCGGGAGAAATGCTGGCCGATGATCTCCTCCGGCTCGTAGCCCTTGATGCGATGCGCGCCGGTATTCCAGCTCATCACATTGCCCTCCGGATCCAGCATGAAAATGGCGTAGTCCGCCACGCTCTCGATGAGCAGGCGGAAGCGCTCCTCGCTCTGGCGCAGCGCCTCGGTAGCCTGCTGGCGTTTGGTGAGGTCGCGGGTGATCTTGAGAAAACCCTCCACGCCCGCGTCGGAGCGGATTGCGGTAATCGTGACATTTGCCCAGAAGCGTGTTCCGTCCTTCCGGTAGCGCCAGCCCTCGGTGGCGAAGCGTCCCTCTGCGCTAGCTACGATCAACTCGTGATCGGGAAACCTCGCTGTCTTGTCTTCCTCCGAGTAGAAGCGGGAGAAATGCTGGCCCACGATTTCCTTCGCCGTGTAGCCCTTCAGCTCTTCCGCGCCGGAGTTCCAATCGAGGATGATGCCCTCTGGGCTCATCATGAAGATGGCGTAGTCCGTCACGCCACCCACCAGTTCGTCGAAGTGTTGCCTCCGGGCGGCCAGCCACGGGGAAATGATGCTCGCGTCCGCGTCCGGTGCCTCGGCCAGTTTTTGGGAATCCATCGCTCAATCGGTGCCCCACACGGGGCCAGCTGGTGA
The DNA here is from genome assembly GCF_012913485.1 of Luteolibacter luteus. GTDB lineage: Bacteria > Verrucomicrobiota > Verrucomicrobiia > Verrucomicrobiales > Akkermansiaceae > Haloferula > Haloferula lutea. Next base: position 5,851,615 of record NZ_CP051774.1, read on the forward strand.
GGAAACCGTCTGATACCTGCGGGAGGGTATTTTATCCCGCATCCATAAGAATGGGATCGCAGGATTTCAACTTGGATTCCGTGAACACCGAAAAATCACGGTGTCAGAAAAGGCGGAACGGGAGAAAAATGGGGACGGCCCCAACGGGGGAGCCGCTGGGGCCGTCCAGTTGTCTCGGGGGGATTGAGGCCAACAGTGCGTTTCTAGCAGCTCAGGGATAACTAACAAGAGGCCGGATTATAATTAGAAGATATTAAGCGTTTTTCGTAGATGGGGATGTTCCTTAATCCTATGGGGCGTTCCTGCGAACCCTCCCCAAAATGCGCTGGAGCCGTCCTTTTCGAGGCTCCATGACGTGAACGGCTTTCGTCCCAAAGGCCCAATGGCCGACTAAGAAGTTGCAACATGGGGAGATACTCCCATCCCCCGAACAGGGGGTGGAGATCTGTCATATGGGCGTGCTGCCGGAAGCGACGCCCAAACCATGACACGTCGAGAAGAGCGCCCCTTCACCCGCCGATCAGTCCAACAGGAGCGCCTCCGCGTTCTTTGATCTCAAGCGAAACGTCTTCTGGGAAAGATCATGCTGCGCCTTGATCGAGCGGATCGTGCGGCTCTTCACACGCATGAAGACGGAGTGCGTGCGGGCGATGCTTCCGTTCACGCTCACTCCCCGGAGCAGCGGGCTATCGGAAATGCCGGTCGCACTGAAAAGGATTCGGTCGCCCTTCGCGAGGTCCTTGGAAAGATACACCCGGTCCAGAAGATGTCCGTAGCCCTCGGCGACCAACACGCGTTTCTCGAGGCTATCCTTCGGCCAGATCTTTGCCTGCAAGCCGCCACCAAGGCAGCGCAGTCCAGCCGCCGAGAGCACCCCCTCCGGCGCGCCACCGATCCCCACGTAGAGATCCACATGGCTATCCGCCAAGGCTGGAGCGATGGCCGCCGCGATGTCGCCATCCGCGATCATCCGCAGTTTTGCGCCGATCCTCCGCACGGCATCGATGTAAGGTTGGTTCCTCGGGCGGTCCAAGATCATCACCACGATGTCGCGGATGTCCTTGTCCAGGATCTTCGCCGTGATCTTGATCACCTCCTCGGTGGGTGCCTCCACGCTGATTGGCAGCTTGGGATCGGCCATGAAGGCTTTCCGTACTTTCTCGGGATAGGAGAGCTTCTCTAGATAAAAGGCCGGGATATCCTCCAATGCACTTTCCGGTTCACCTTCCACCGGGATTGCTGCCGCGATGCAGGAAACGGAGTTCGCCATCCCCTTCGAGACATTGGTGGTGCCATCCACAGGATCCAGCGCGATGTGAAATTGCGGTGAGCCTTCCAGCCAGGTCCCAACTTTCTCCCCTTTGAAGATGCCGGGCGCCTCGTCCTTGATGCCCTCGCCGATTACCACCTCGCCGCGCATGTCCATCAGGTCGAACATGCCGCGGATGGCATCGCAGGCAGCCGCATCGGCCGCCTCTTTATCACCGCGGCCCATCCAGCGGTGGGCTACGATGGCGGCACCCTCCGTCGCGCGGAGGAAATCCATTTCAAAGATACGCTCGGGATCAATCATGGTACGGGAGGAAGGGGATCTTGAGCAATCCTCCGGCAAATTCCGGACAAAATCGCTCAGCGGCCGATGAAGCCGGTGAATGTCTCGTATGCAGCCTGCCACTTCTCGCGATCGTGCGGGTGGTAGTTGTCGAAGCTGAAGGACTCGCGCACCAGCTGGCGCCCTGCCGCGAGATCAGGCAGATGACCGGTGGCGATCATCTGGACGACGATGTTTCCGCAAGATGTCGCCTCGATCGGTCCGGCGATGACCTCGATGCCCAGCGCGTCTGCGGTTGCTTGTGCGAGGAAAGCATTCTGGATGCCTCCACCACCCGCATGCAGGCGTTCGAAGCGTTTGCCGGAAAGCTTGCAGAAATTCTCGAAGACAACGCGATACTTCAGGGCGAGTGATTCCGACGCCACGCGCAGGATGGTGCCCTTGTCTTGCGGTACGGCCTGGCCGGTTCTCTCGCACCAATCCTGGATCTTTTTCGGCATTTGCCCGGGTGCCGCGAAGATCGCGTCGTCCGGATCGATGAAGGCGGAGAAGGAAGGCGCGGCTTCAGCGAGCTTCGCCATTTCCCCATAGGAAAGACTGTCACCATCCAGCGCCCACTGCCGCTTGCACTCCTGGATCAGCCAGAGGCCGGCGATGTTCTTCAGGAAACGCACCGTGTTCTCGACCCCGAGCTCATTGCAGCAGCGTGCGGCGAAGGCCTCCGGCGTGCGGATCGGCTCGCGTGTCTCGAGACCCATGATCGACCAGGTGCCGGAGGAAAGCCATAGCGCGTCGCTGCCGCCATCCATCGGGATACCCGCGACAGCGGAGGCGGTATCGTGCGAAGCGCTCGCCACCACCGGGATTCCTTCCATGCCGATCTCACGCGCAACTTCCGGGCGGATCTTTCCGAGCACCGTGCCGGGTGCCACAATCTTGCCAAAGATGCTGCGCGGCAGGCCGAGGGCATCGATCACACCCCATGCCCAATCACCGGTGCCGGCATCGAGGAGCTGCGAGGTCGAAGCGATCGTCCGCTCCACTGCTTTCTCACCGCAGAGCCAGAAGGCCAGCAGGTCCGGCACGAAGAGCAATTCATCGGCAGAAGAAAGGGCGGGGGAACCGAGTTGCTTCTCCGCCAGCAGATGCAGGGAGGAGTTGTAGAAATTCGTGGTGATGCCCGTCTGCTTGTAAACCTCCGCTTCCGGGATCTTCGCATGCATCACGGCGGGCATGCCTTCATGGCGTGCATCGCGGTACTGATGCGGAAGCCCGAGCAGACGGCCGTGCGCATCCAGCAGGCCGAAGTCACAGCCCCAGGTATCGATGCCGATTGCCACGATATCCTTTCCATACTTCTCCACGCCGCGACGCAGGCCTTCCGCGATATCGCGGTAGAGGCCCACGACGTTCCAGAACGACCCGCCCGGCAGATCCGTGCCGGGATTGTCAAAGCGGTGGATTTCTTCGAGGCGGAGGGTTTTGAGATCGGTGATCCCGGCGATCACGCGGCCACTGCCGGCGCCGAGGTCGATGGCGAGAAATACGGGCATGGAAAGAGAGAGTAATGAAACAAGAAACCGGAGACCGGAGCAGGGGAGACCTTAGCGAGCGAACTTGAGTTCGTAGGGCAGGTCCTTCAGATGGCTCTTCGCGTAGATCTTTGCGCCGCGGTCGGTCACAAGAACGTCGAGCTCTTCCGGGGCCGCGAAGTAGAAGTCGGTCTGCACGCCCAGCTTCGTGTGGTCGAGCAAGGCGCAGGACCACTCGGCATGTTGGAGCATCATCCGCTTGAGGCGGGCCTGCTCGGGGTTCGGTTCGCTTACGCCGCGAATGGGATCGAGCCCGCCGCCGGAAAAGAAGAAGCGGTCGATCCGCAGGGCACGCAGCGCGCTTTCCGTAAGCATGCCGGAGAAGCGGCGGCCGCGTGCTTCATAGCTGCCGCCCAGCTGGATCAGCTCAAGATTCGAGTCGCGGGAGGCCAGCCGTTCGATCACCGCCAGCGAGTAGGTCACCACCCGCACCGGCACGTCTTCCGGCAGTTGGTCGGCGAATTCGAGAGCGGTAGTGGAAGCATCGAGCAGGATGGTCTCGCGGGGGCAGATGAGGCGCACGGCTTCACGACCGATCGCGATTTTCTCATCCAACTGCCGGGACTCGCGCTCGGTCTGGGAGAGTTCGCCCAGAGGCGCGGTGGCATCCATGGCACCGCCATGGGTGCGGCGCAGATGGCCGCGGCGGCCCAACAGATCGAGATCCCGGCGGATCGTTTCCTCCGTGACGACAAAGTCGCGGGCGAGATCCGTGGTGCGGACCGTTCCATCACGGCGCACCTTCTCCAATATTTTGCGTTGACGTTCCGCGGCCAGCATGTGGGATTCTGTGGGAAATTGCTTGCTTTCGTGGGTTTTGTCCCGCAAACCCCGGCGCCGTCAATCGCAAACGTTTAACACCCCATGTCCGCTGACTTCAAGCACGTGAATTACTCCTGGGATGACGCCCACGCCGCCACTCTGGATCCGGTCGCTCGTCTCGTTTATCGTTCCAACATCCTCGGCGATGACCAACGCATCACCAACACCGGTGGTGGTAATACTTCCTCCAAGATCGCGGAGAAGGATCCGCTCGGCGGTGCCAATGCCGAAGTGCTCTGGGTGAAAGGCTCCGGCGGTGACTTGCGCACCAGCAAGCGCGACAATTTCTCCTCTCTCTATCAGGACAAGCTGATCGCGCTGCAGAGCGTGTATGGTGGCCGCGCAGACAAGGGGCTGAAGTCCGCCGCGGAAGACGAGATGGTGGCGATGTACTTCCACACCACCTTCAACCTGAACCCGCGCGCGTCCTCCATCGACACGCCGCTGCACAGCTTCCTTCCAGGCAAGCATGTCGACCACATGCACCCGAATGCGATCATCTCGATTGCTGCCTCCGCGAATTGCGAGAAGCTCACGCAAGAGATTTTCGGCGGCAGCATGGCCTACGTGCCGTGGATGCGTCCGGGCTTCGAGCTCGGCCTCGCCATGCAGGAAATCGCCCGCCGGCAGCCGGACGTGAAGGCGATCATGATGGGCCAGCACGGTTTCATCTCCTGGGATGACGATGACAAGGTCTGCTACATCCGCACCTTGGAATTCATCGAGAAGGCCGCGGCTTACATTGATGAGAAGTATCAGGCGAAGGGTGGTGATGCGACGGCCTTCGGCGGCCAGAAATATCAGACGCTGCCAGAAGAGCAGCGCCGCGCGACTCTGGCGGGCATCCTGCCATGGCTGCGCGGACAAGTTTCCCAGCAGAAGCGCTTCATCGGCACCGTCCAGGACGACGAGAAGATCCTGCGCTTCGTGAACTCTGCGGATGCCCCGCGCCTCGCGGAGCTCGGCACCTCTTGCCCCGACCATTTCCTGCGCACGAAGATCAAGCCGCTCTACGTCGACTGGAATCCGCAGGTCGAAGACGCTGCCGCGCTGAAGGCGAAGCTCACTGCCGGTCTCGAGCAATACCGGAAGGACTACGCCTCCTACTACAATGCCTGCAAGCACGCCAACAGCCCGGCGATGCGCGATCCGAACCCGACCGTGGTGTTGATCCCGGGCTTGGGCATGATTGCCTGGGGCAAGGACAAGTCCGAGTCCCGCGTGACCGCGGAATTCTACAACTGCGCCGTGGAAGTGATGCGCGGTGCGGAGGCGATCGACAAATACATCGCCCTGCCACAGCAGGAGGCTTTCGACATCGAATACTGGTTGCTTGAAGAAGCGAAGCTGCAGCGCATGCCCGCCGAGAAGGAACTGGCACGCCAGGTGGTCATCGTCATCGGCGCCGGCTCCGGCATCGGCAAGGAAACCGCCCATCGCCTCGTGAAGGAAGGCGCGCACATCGTGTGCGTGGACCTGAACAAGGAAGCCGCGGAAGCCACCGCGAAGGAAATCACCGACAAGCACGGCCTCGGCATCGGCGTCGCAGGCAGCGGCATCTCCGGCTGTGGGCCGGCCATCGGTCTGGCTGCAAACATCACCGACCGCGCCAGCATCCGCGCGATGCTGGATCAGGTGGCGCTGGCCTATGGTGGCTTCGATCACATCTGCGTGACCGCCGGGATCTTCGTGCCGAGCGATACTTCCGGCCACATCCCGGACGATAAGTGGGCACTTACCTTTGCGATCAACGTGTCCGGTTCCTACTACGTCGCGGATGAAGCTGCGAAGACGTGGAAGGAGCAGGGCCTGAAGGGCAATCTCGTCCTCACCACCAGCGCGAACGCCGCGGTGGCGAAGAAGGGCAGCCTCGCCTACGACACCTCGAAGGCCGCAGCGAATCACCTCGTCCGCGAACTCGCGATCGAGCTTTCCCCGCTGGTGCGCGTCAATGGCGTCGCCCCCGCCACCGTCGTGCAGGGTTCCGCGATGTTCCCGCGTGATCGGGTCATTGGTTCGCTCGCAAAGTATTCGATCCCGTACAGCGATGACGAAGAGACCGAGTCGCTGGTCGGCAAGCTGGCCCAGTTTTATGCGGACCGGACCCTGACCAAGGCACCGATCACCCCGGCAGACCAGGCGGAAGCCTACTTCCTGCTGGTGACGAACCGCCTCAGCAAGACGACCGGCCAAGTGATCACCGTGGACGGTGGCCTCCATGAGGCTTTCTTGCGCTGATTTTCCCGGAGAGACTCTTTCCAGGTAGGTAAAGAACGGGCGGTTCCATTTCACGGGGAGCCGCCCGTTCTGCTTCCTAAGGGGGGGATGCCGGAAGCCCACGGCCAGAGGATGAAATCGGGTGAGCTAGGGTCGCCTGTTCCACCTGATAAAAGCAGAAAAAAATCAGGCCAAGGCGAGAAGGCGGTGCGAGGACCGGCAGGAGAAAACGGGAGACAAACGGGAAGATCCATGAGGTCTCCCGGTCACGGAAATGAGGTCACCGGGGTGTGAGTTCACAAGCAAGTCATACCGGGACCAAGGGGCACGTTCTAGTGCCAAGCCAGACCTGATTTCTTCGCCCTTGCCGGGGACTACTTCCGGTCCTTGGCCCGCTGATAACGCGACTTCCGTTCGGTGCTTTCGGCTTCGCTTTGCTGCGCCGTGACGATCGGTTTTTCTTCGGGTGTTACGACCGGGGTCACGGGCTTGGGAGCCTTCACCTTCTTTGCTTTGACCTCCTTTTCACGCGGAGCCCAGTGGGGCAGCGCGGGGATCGGAAGCTTCCAGCCGGTGCGGGTCATAAGAGCTTCCACGACCAAAAACACGAGCATTGCCAAAGCGATCCACATCCGCAGGGAAACATCCTGGCGGCTGGGCGGACGGAGCCATGCGGTGGAGAGGTCGAGCAACTCGCGACCACCGGTCTGGCGGGATACGGCGCGCAATTCTTCCAAGCGCTCCGGCTCGAAAGCCCACTCGACCGAGGAGCCCACGGTTACCGGACCGAAGGGCAGCGCATATTCACCGACCTGGATTGCGCCCCGGACGATGGCACCCTCATCCAGATCCCTTGTAACCGAGAAGTGGCCGGGCGCGATCCGCTTCCAAGAGACGTCGTAGGGAGTTGCTCCCGCGTGGCTTTCCAAAAGGCGCAGCTTCGGTGGAGCGACCGTGAGTTTCTTCGACCACTCTTCGGTATCGTAGAGCAGATCGACGGTCAGGCGCGTGCCATCGAGGCGATGCTTCAGGCCGATGCCGGGCGGGAGGTCCATGCCCATCAGCCAGCGGGTGAGGGTCTGCACGAAGTCGCCGTAGTTCTTCCAATCGCGGATGTTTTGCGAGAACTCGCCGCCCAAGGGAAAAGACACTGCGGCGCTGCGGCCGAGACCGCGCCGGGCATGCGCGACGAGAGGTGCCACATACTCGTCCTTGCTGGACAGCGAGGTTGTGGCGTCCTCGCGCGCGTAGGAGAGATTGTAGCCATCCACCTGTGGCAGCCACTCCAGCAGCTTCGGCGAAATCTCCGCCCAGCGTCCGGTCGGCTGCGCGCCCACGGGATCCTCGATGAAAGCTGACCGCGCGATCGTCACCGTTTCCTGAGCGAAGATCTTCGGGATATCAACAGGGCGGTCCGTGAAGAAGATGCGTCCGTCGCCGCGCTTGCCGATGTCCTCCACCAGCTTGGCGTCCGCATCCATCTTCGTGCCGAGGCCGATGACGGAGACGGTGCAGCCTTCCTTCTTCATCTCTTCGAGCAGGCGCTTGTAGTCGCCCGGCTCTTCGGTGTCGTTCGCATCCGTGAAAAGGATCACGTGACGGGTGCCGACGTCCGCCTTCTTCAGTTCATCCCACGCAGCCTTCAGTCCCTCATAGACGAAGATACCGCCGCCCATCGAGTGAACCTTGCGGATGCGTGCTTGAAGCTCGGCTTGCCGTCCTTGAATCTTGGTCAGCGGGAAGACGGCCTCCGGCGCGCTATCGACCGCGAAGACCGCAGCCTGGTCCATCGGCCCAAGGAGGCCGATCGCCTCCGCGGCACCAGCATTCGCCAGGTCCATCTTGGTGAGGTTCTTTCCGCCGGCATTCACACCCACGGCCATCGAACCGGAGCGATCGAGCACGATTGCCAGCGCGACGGCGAGCTTGCGGTGCTCGTTCTTCAGCTCCATCGAAATCGGGAGCAAGGGATCGATCGAGGATTGGAAGTAACCTCCCGAGCCGAAGGACTGCTTGCCCCCGGCCATCAGGAGTCCGCCAGCCTGCTCGCGGACGAAGAAATCCACGGCATCAAGGAAGGGCTGCGGAATCTCGAAGGCAGGCACGTTGTTCAGGATCACCGCGCGGGCACCGGTGAGCATGCCCGGCTGCAGAGCCGAGGGATTGCTCACCACATCCACGGTGAAGTCCAAGGAAGACAAGACTTTCGCCACCGGGTCATCGGTGTACTTCGTGACCAGCAAGATGCGGGGCCCACCCGCGATCTCGATCCAGCGGGTGATGCGGTTGTTGCCGGGGTGTGCGTCTTTGAGCGGGGTTTCGCCGCCGACGATGATCTCGGCTTCATATTGGAAGGCACCGGCACGCGGGATGCGGTCAGTGAATTCCGCACGGCCGACACCATTGACCAGCTTCACCTTCGTCTCGGTGAGCGTCTGGCCGCCGCGGCGGATGATCAGGCTGACATCGGCGTCGGTCGAGCCGCGCACCGTCGCCGCGAGCAGGAAGGGCTCACCGGCTTGCACCCGCTCCGGAAGCTCCAAGCGTGCGAGGCGGAAGTCATCGTAGGTCTCATCCCTTACCAGACGGAAATCGAGCGGGATGCCGCGGGCCTGAAGTTCTGCGGCGGCCTCGTGCAGTGGCTCGGTGGCATAGCCATCGGTGAAAAGCAGGACGCGGGAAGGACGATTCTCCTTCGTCAGTGCCGCGATGTGTGAAAGCGCGAGGCCCGTGCGGGTGAGCTTGCGGGAACCGGTAAAGCCACCCGTCCCATCCGCGCCGGTCTCCACGATTTCCGCACCGTAGTCGAACTTGTGGATCTTGTCCTTGCTGGTGGGTTTCGCCTTTTCCAAGAGCCGCTGCCACTCTGGCAGCCCCTTGTCGACCAAGTCCTCGGTCGAGTCCGAGCGGTCGAGCAGCACCCAGAGGTCCAGCGAGTCCTCCTGCATGTTGATCTTCGGATCCGCGAGGCCGAAGGTGGCCAGCAAGATCAGCAGCAGCCGCAGCGGGGACCACAGGCGCAGGCTCTTCCAGAACCAGCCGATGAAAAGGCAGGCGGGAAGCAGCAGGAACCACTCTGGAGAACCGAATGTCATGGAATAAGCCAGTGATAGAAGGGCTTCGGCGCGGTCTCATCGACGAGCTTGTGCGCGCCATTGACGCTCGCCTTTTGCCAGGATCCGCCATGCTTCTCCGCGAGCTGCACCTCGATGCGCGAGGAACGGGTGGTATCCACGAAGCCGCTGCACTTCAGCGGGGCCGCCGAGCTGCCGCGGGCGAGTGTCTTGCGATAGACGGAGAGATTCTCAGCGCTGGTCACCTGGTTCGGCTTGGCACCGACAATCCAGTAGTTTGTTGGATCACCACGGGTGATGAGGCCACGTTGGGAAACGGTGATGGTCTGGTCCTTGTGCCGATAGCCTTTCGTCGTGGTGCAGCTTGCGAGGGCAAGGGACAACAGGACAGGACTTGCGAGCGAGATGGCTTTCATCGGTTTCACGAGGCTCCTTGGGGATTCAAGGCGGAAGTCTGGGACTTCTTAGCCTCCCGATCACGTGTGAAATTCCAAGAAATCAGCAGGGCCGCGAGCAGTAGCAGAAACCAAGCGCGCCACCAGTGATCCTCCTCCGTGTGACGCTCCATGGCGGCAACAGCCGATTTTCCGAGGGTATCGGCCGGAGCGCATTCATTGAAATCCGCCTCCCGAGTATCGGCAAAATGGACGCTGGCTGTGAGCAGGGTGGTATCCCCTTGGCGGGCGCGCAGGAAGCCGGCGTCCAGCGGTGCATTGAAGTGCACGTTTTCCGCGGCCGGGAGCTCCTCGCTCTTTAGGACCTTGCCATTGAGGTCGAGCGTTTCGAGGTAGACGGGAGGAGTGACCGTCTTCGCTGCGAAGGTCACGGGTTGCGCGGTTTCGAGATTCTCCGAGGCCGGGGCCACCTTTGCCGCGCGCAGTTCCTCGGCGAAGCGGTGCAGCATCACGATGAAGGCTGGCTGCGTGGCGGCATTCGAAAGGCGGAGGTCGAAATTGAAGCAGAGCTGGCGGGAGGCGGGGGCTGCAGGCTCGGTTCCAGTTGGAGGCGTGGCCTCCGTTTCACGCAGGAAGATCAGCGGACGGCTGCCCTGCCAGAGTAGCACGGTATCGGTCTGGCGGCGTGGGAGCTGGATCGTCTCGCGGACGAGCAGCGATTGCCAATTGAGCCCGTCGATCAAGGGATGCTTCTCCGCCACGATACCACCCTTCAAGTAGGCTCCGCCGCGGGTCTCATCCTTCACGAAGACCACCGCATTCGTCCCTGCGGTCACAGGGTCGAGCGGATCGTAGGAAAGGAACATCAGGTCCGCGCTGGCGGCATCGTTCACCGTCACGGTGGCATCCAGAGAGCGCTGCATCTTCTGCGAGAGCTGCTCGTAGGCTCCGCCGGTGGCGGCGAAGATCGAGAGAGCCTTCGGCTTCGGAAGGACCACGGGCAGGGTGTCATCGAGCGTGAAGTCATCCGGCGAGAGCACGATGTTCGCGCGCTCCGCATTCTCCGGAAACGCGGCTTGCAGGGTGACGATGGCTCCCGCGTCCAGCTCGACTTCCTTCGGCTCGGTGCGGCGGCCATCCGGCATCTCAAAGTGCCAGGTCCGGGTCGTGCGCTGCTTCGAGTAGTTCCTCACCATCGCTTGCCAGACCTTCGCTCCTTCCTTTTCAGCCAAGGTCACACCGGTGAAGCCGACATTCGGCACCGGTTCCCCGATGGAAAGGATGCGTGCCTCGAAGGGCGGCGTCTCGATCGGGGTGTCGGTGACATAAACCACGATGCCCTCGCGACTGACCACCGAGCGCGCGAGGCGCAGGGCTTGGGAGGGATCGGTCAGGCCGGAGCGCGGTTTCCAGGCATCCAGCGCAGCGGACAGCTCCTCCGGAGAGGATCCCGCGTAGAGTCGCGGCAGGCCGGGAAGGCTTTCAAAGAGTGTCAGCTCCAGCGAGGTAGCGGGGCCTTGAAGATCGGGCAGAGAGGCAAGGATCCGTTCCTTGAGCCGATCCTTCTTCACGGACATCGAGGCCGAGGAATCCAGCACGATGGCCACGCGCTGGGTGCTGCGGTCCTTCTGGTAGCGCGGCTCGCTGAGCAGCCAGGTGAGCAGCAGCACGCCGAGCAACTGCATCCACAGCGGCACCGAATTCATCAGCCGGTCGAAGCGGCGGCCACTCGCGGATTCACGCTGGGTCTTCTCTAACAGGAAAAGCGTGGAGATCGGCAGGATGACGGCTTGGCGTTGCAGGAAATGGATCGCGAGCACCGCGGGAATTCCGAGGAGCGCCCAAAGGCCGGCTGGATTGGCGAGGGTGAGCACGAGATGGCTGGCGGAATCAGTTCGCGGTTTCGAGGGCTCCGCTCGGCAATGCCTCCGCGAAGAGCGAGGTCTGCAGGTCGGGTTCACAGGCCACGCGGGCCATGCGACATTGGTGGCGGCGTGCGGCGTTCTTCCAGAGGCCGAAATGATTCACGTAGCTTTCCTTGTAACGTCGCAGCGTCGAGGGCTCGATGCGGTGCTGGTGACGGGACTTCCGCTCGGCGTCCACGAATTCATAGTTACCGGTCCACTCCGGCGTGGCTTCGCTTTGCAAATAGGGTACCATCAGGATCGGACTGCCCTGGCGTGCGGATAGCAGGCGGATCGCGGGGTCCGGATCGCCGGGAAAGAGCAGGTCGGAGACCAGCACGCGGATCGCATTTCCGCGGAAAGGAATGCGCGAGAAATCCGGCGGCATCGCAGGGTCCACCGATTTCATCGTGCGGGCTTCGTCCAGCCAGCGATGGACCGCGATGGTCTCCGCGGGGATCGGGCGCGTGGAGTCGCCGCGGACCAAGTGAACGGACGTGGCAGCGCCGGAGCGGCGTGCCGATTCCACGGCGAAGCAAAAGAGCTCGGCGACACGGGTCGCCTTCTGAGGGTCGAAGAACATCGACTCGGAAGCATCCAGCACCACATCCACCACCGGTCGCACTTCCTCGCGGTAGAGCTTCATCGTGTATTGGCCCGTGCGCGCGTAGGCCTGCCAGTTGATGTGGCGGGGGTCGTCGCCGGGCACGTAGGTGCGGTGATCCTGGAAGTCGAGCGAGGAGCCCACCCCCGCACCTTGGAACTCACCGGCCTGTCCCTTCCACACGCGGGAGCGCAGCGGCAGGCGCAGGCGGCCCGCGGCGGCGAGCGCGCGGGCATGGCAGCGGGAAAGTTCTTCCTGGGTCACGGCTGCTGGAGATGGGTGCGGGTGCTTTCGGAAACGGTGGTGTCCGGAGTCGCGAGGGCGTCTTGCTCCACTTCGCGGATGCGGAAGAAGTTCTTGAACGCGGATGTCAGCAGGAAAGCGTAGCAGATGGCCGCGGTTGCGATGCCAATTCTATAAATCGTGCTGAAGTCCGGCAGGCCGGAAACTTTGCCTGCCGTGAGGTCCCGGGAAAACTGCTCCGAGACTACCGAGCCCAGTACGACCTGCACCGGCGGGATCCACGAGAAGAACCAGACCCAATGATCCTCGTCCGACTCGATGGTGCCGATCACAATGCCTGCCGCAATCGCGATGGTGATGGCCATGATCAGCAGATAAAAGGCGAGCGGGTTTTTCACCTTCGCCGAAAAGATGCGCAGCACCACCGCGGGGAAGAGCAGGGTGCCGAGGGCGGAAATCAGGAAGATGCTCAACTTTCCATCCGAAGAGGCACGACCGATCAGAACGCAAGCGATCGCCACAAGCAGCAGAAGTCCGGTGTAGATCACTCCTGGAGCCCACCCCGGATAGAGGATCCGGCCCGCGATTCTGCCCATCCCTCCGAGGCGGAGGAAGGGCCGCACGATCGGTGGCAGGAGGTTCATGGGCTCCGTCAGCGCGATGGCCACCGCAGGTGCGGCGAAGAGCAAGAGCAGAGGACCGGTGGTCTCGCGATCGAAGTTCCCGAAGTAGCCGACCATGCCCACGACAAGCACTGCCCCGAGCGAGACGATCCGGCGAATGGAGCTGTGGTTCTCCGCCATTGGCGCGATGGCCGAGGCCCCAAGGGCGAGTGCTGACCAGCCGCCATACACGGCGGCCACCACACCCGCGATGAGTGCGAGCGCCGAACCCGGTTGGTTCAGCGTGCAGAAATCGATCATCCGCTTCAGTTCGTTATCGAAGATGATGGCGATGGTGCAGCCTCCCAGCCAGACCGCGATGAAGAGCGGCAGGAGTCCGCGCACGAGAATGGATGGCAGTGCGGAGAGACCTACCGTGAGCGCGGTGAAGACCGCGGAACCGAGGAAGACGAGCATCATCAGCAGCAGCTCCGCGAAGAGCTCCATGCGACCGAAGAAGTAGCGCAGGATCAGATACGGCGCGATCGCGGCGAGCAGCAGCGCGGATTGGCTAACGATGGCGACCCACTTGCCCAGCACGATACGCCAGGTGCCCATGCGGGTCAGCACCATCAGGTCGATCGTATTGCCACGGATCTCATTTTGCAGCGTGCCGATACCTCGCAACGGTTGGACCACCAGCACCGCGAGGGAGTAGAAAAAGAAGATCACCGAGCTGACGACGCTGCCGCCATCCGCGGAGGATGCTGCCCCCATCGCGATCAGCAGCACGAAGGTGAGCAAGCCCTGCAAGGCGAGGAAGACGACGACAAAGGTTTTCGCGCGGAGTCCCTGGCGAAGCTCCTTCACCAGCATCGGCGAGAGCTTGTCGCTGAAGTCATCGATCTTCCCGGCCATGGGTGGCGGACCTGCCGGTGGCGGCGTGGCGACTGGGGTAGTGGCGGCACTGCTGCTCATCGCTCTCAGTTCGGAATTTCCGGCGGAGTGAAGGCGGGAAGCTGTTGCTGCTGCTTCGGACCTGCGGGCAGGGCGACTTCGCCGCGGTCGATGCGGCCAAGCATGTCGATGAAGGCGTCTTCCAGATTGCGCTGCTCCTTGTGGAACTCCGTGATCTTCACGCCGTCCTTGACCATGCGAGCCAGGACCTCCGCGGCACGTGCGGGATCGGTGGTTTCGATGCGGATGCGACCGCCGGCCTTCCGGGATTCGAGGAACTCCACGTGCGGGTTGATCACGCACCAATCTGCCACGGCTTGGGGATCGCCCAGCACTTGCACGTCATAGAGCATGCCACCCGCGGAGTCGGTGCCTTGCTTCAATGTCTCCGCATCCCCATGGTGGACGATACGCCCGCCATTCACGAAAAGCAGGGAATCGCACATCTCACCGAGTTCGGAGAGGATGTGGGAGGAGATGAAGATCGTCTTCCCTTCCTGTGCCAGCACGCGGATCAAGTGTTTCAACTCCACGCGCGCCTTGGGGTCGAGGCCTGCGGCGGGCTCGTCCATGATCAGCACCTGCGGGTCGTGCAGCAAGGCGCGGCCCAGACAGAGCCGCTGGGTCATGCCCTTTGAGAGCTTGTTCGAAAAGCGATCTGCCAGGGGGATGAGGTCGGTGAATTCCATCACTTCCTGGACGCGGGTCTTCCGTTCCTTGCCATGGTAACCGAAGGCCCGGGCATAGAAGTCCAAGTACTCCAGCACCGTCATGTGCTCGTAGTTGCCAAAGTGGTCGGGCATCCAGCCGATGAGGCGGCGGACTTCCTCGGGGTGGTGCACCACATTGATCCCGCAGATCTCGGCCACGCCCATCGTGGGATAGTCGAGCGAGGCGAGGATGCGCATGGTGGTGGTCTTCCCGGCACCGTTTGCACCGACGAAGCCGCAGACCGAACCATGGGGGATCTCGAAACTGATCCCGTTCACCGCCTTCAGTTGCCCGAAGTAGCGGTAGAGATTGTGAACTTTGATGGCGGGAGCTTCGCTCATGGCTGGGCAATCGGTCCGGTGATGTAAGTGCGCGTCTCCTGCCAATCGATTCCGTCGTAGGTTTCGATGCCGGGGGCCTTCTCGCTGAAAGCGATGAAATGGTTGGGTCGCGAGGGCAGGGAGTTGTCCTTGTTTTTGATCAGGGCCTTGCGGGCGCGTTGGGAAAGCTGGTTGGCCGCGTCGTTGACGAAGCCCTCCATCACGGAAGGGTCGATGCTGGTGCAGGTGAAGGCTTTCCCGGGTTCGATGTTCTCGGCGAACCATGTGCCGCCGCTAGCATCGCGGAAGTAGAGGCTTTTCACCGGAAACTCGAAGGTCGAGAGCAGTGAGGGCGTGCCGGCGAGGCTGCGGGCTTCGATCCGGCCGCGCGTGGGGATCACGGCGCGGACAAGCTGGCCTTGCTCCGAACGGCTCTGGAACCAATCTCCGGAGACCTGCAGCTTGCCATCGCGGAAGTTCGCCTCGTAGCGCATGCCATTGCCCCAGTTCTGGTCGGTCAGGCGGGCCCACTGGTTGTTCCCGCTATCCAGCACTACCGGTGTGATGGCGGCAGGCTCGGTCACGGTGAAAGCTGCCCCGGTCAGAACCCCGGTACGGCTGACCTGCTCCTGCATGATGTAGGCGGAATTCTCCCCATTGTCCGGTCTCACTTCCATCAGGACGACCCGTGCACCGCGTCCGCCGAAGCCATCGATGATGATGATCAAGCCTACCAGAAGCACGCTGGTGCCGAGGGCGATGAGCGGTGTGGTGATGAAAAGACGATGGCGCCGCCCGGATTTCGCAAAGACGAAGAGGTTCACCGGGCCTACAAGGACCCCGAAGGCGACCAAGATGAGGATGAAGAGCGTGTAATTGTAACGCTGCTCCCCGAAGGTCGTCTTCAGCGGCCAGGAGCCGCGGAAATCATCTCGCACCGACGAAATGACGGTGGGCAGATTCGACGTGGAGTCGAAAAGCTTCACCGTGGCGGCCGGGTCCAGCTTGAGATCGGCCGGATTGACCGGGACGATGCTGATGGTGCCGAAGCTGCGATCCGCTTCCTTGGCAGTGCTGCCTTCCGAGATGCCGAGGCTCGCGAGATTCGAACTACTGGAAAGGGCGTAGATGACCAGCTGCCCGCCCATGCGGTTCCAGCGCAGGATCGCATTCCGTGCACCGGGAGTCATGTCGGTCCAGTCCTTGTCGGTCATGCCGAGGCCGTCGTAGCCGGAGTAGGCGCGCCAATCCTCCGGCATCTTGGTCGCGGTGAAGCGGCCGGCGAAGACCTCCGCACCGCGGGACATGTGGCGGTAGTGGGGGGATCCCGAGGAACCACCGGTTTGCAACTCGTTGTCGAGCGAGGAGGCATTGGGAGTGAAAAGCGGCTCGCTGAGCAGGACCGCGGGCTGGCCGTCGGAGTAGGTTGCGGACAGGCTGCCGCTTGCGGTGCCAAAGGTGCCGCTCATCCGGAGATTCATGGTCACGGTGCCATCGCCGCGGCTGTAGTCGAGCAGCGAGGGGCAGGGGACCAGGATGTCGTGGAGGGTGGCTTGCTCGGCGGGTGCTTCCAGCGTGAAGGTGGAATTCAGCGTGCTGCCATTATCGAATCCGCCGGTAGTGCAAGTGGTGCTGATCTCCAGTTTTCCCGTTTGATCGGAGCCGTTGTTTACGGAGATGCGGACCGGCACGAATCCGCCCGGCGAGGGACGGTTGAAAAGGGCGTCCGCTTCGATCCGGACCTTCAGCTTCGGATCTGGGGCTTGGATGAAGAGGTTCTCCTGTGCCGCGAGGGGCGCGGCAAACAAGGTGGCGAGCAAGAGGGCGCGCAGGAGCATGGGCAGCGTCGAATGGGGCTCGGATCGATCAGGCCGTGGTGACCGGCTTCAAGGTCTTCGGCGTGGCACCGCCTTGGAAGGGAACTTCCTCGATCAAGGCGCGGACGATGTCGTTGTTCGTGAGGCCTTCCACGCGGGCATTGTATTCCAGCACGATGCGGTGGCGGAGCACTGCCGGGGCCACGAAACGAACGTCCTCGAAGGAGGCGTGCGGGCGCTCGTTCATCAGCGCGCGGGCCTTCGCCGCGGAGGCGAGGGAAAGCGCGGCACGGGGGCTGGCACCATAGCGGATGCCGCGCGCGGCATTGCTCTGGCCCGGGTGCGTGGCGTCGACCAAGCGGGCGATGTAGTTTGCCACCACGTCCGGCAGATAGATGCGGCGGACGAGATTGAGAACTTCATCCAAGGTAGAGGCATCCATGATGGAATCCACCACCGGCTCCGTGCCAAGTTCGCGCTGGGTCACGATGCGCTCGAGGGTATCCACGTTGTTGCGCATCACCTCGAGCTTGAAGAGGAAGCGGTCGAGCTGGGCTTCCGGCAGCGGGTAGGTGCCTTCCAGTTCGATGGGGTTCTGCGTGGCCAGCACGAAGAAAGGGCGGGGAAGATCGTGGGTCTCGCCCAGCACGGTCACGCGGCGCTCCTGCATGGCTTCGAGCAGGGCGGACTGGGTCTTTGGCGAGGCGCGGTTGATTTCGTCCGCCAGCACGATGTTTGTGAACAAGGGACCGGGCTGGAAGACGAAGGCACGGCGGCCGTCAATTTCCTGAAGGACGGGGTTGCCGGTAATGTCACCGGGCAGAAGGTCCGGGGTGAACTGCACGCGCTTGGTTTCCAGGCGCAGGGTTTTGGAGAGGCCCTTCACGAGTTCCGTCTTTCCGAGACCCGGCAGACCTTCGAGCAGGATGTGGCCGCGGGCGAGGACCCCGGTGAGAACCAGATCGATCAACTCCTCCTGTCCAAAAAGGACCTGATTGAGGGCGGCGGAGAGCGAGCGGATGTGCTTTCCGGCGGAGATGACTTCGGTTTCGGAGGCGTATTCCATGATAACGGGATTCTAACCGGTTTGTACCTTCACCGGTGTATCGGAAAACCGCATGAAGATGCCATGAAAAATCCACTGTGAACCGGGAATGCCGGTGGAAATCTCATGTTTCAAATGAGTTGTATGCGCGGGGTGTTTACAGGAGGGGGCTGGATCCCGGATTTCGGGGCGGTTAACGGAATTCAGGTAGCGGCTTGGATACGTCCAAGTGTCTAATATTAAGACATTAATCGCCGGCGAACTTCCATACCCTCCGGTACCTTCTAGATCTCGAAGCTCTCGCCCAGCACCGCCACGTCGATGGCTCCGTCGTGTTCGTTGACCAGCGCAGCTTTCAATGATGCGGCGCGCTCCGGCTCCCCGTGGACGAGCCAGACCTGCTTCTTCGGTCCGGTGATGCGGTGGAACCAATCCATGAGCTCGGAGTGGTCGGCGTGGCCGGAGAAAGAATCGACGGCTTCGATGGAGGCTCGGACGGTGACCGGCTTGCCGAAGATATTCACTTGGGGACGGCCATCGCGGATGGCGCGTCCGAGGGTATTGTCCGCGCAGTAGCCTACGAAAAGGACGGTATTCCGCGGGTCGTCCAAGCCGTTTTTCAGGTGGTGGCGGATGCGGCCTGCCTCGCACATGCCGGAGGCGGAGATGATGATGCAGGGGCCCTCGACTTCATTGAGTTTTTTCGAATCATTCACCGCACGGATCAGGTGGAGATCCGGGAAGAGGAAGGGGTCGTTCTTGTCCTCGAAGAGGAACTTGTAGACGGTCTCGTTGAAGCATTCCGGATGGATCCGGAAGATCTCGGTGGCATTTACCGCGAGGGGGCTATCCACATAGACCGGCACGGGACGGAGTTTCCCGGTGTGGAAGAGCTGATTCAGGATGTAGAGGATGGCTTGCGTGCGCTCGACGGCGAAGGCGGGGATCATCACCTTGCCGCGGCGGGCGAGGGCTTCATTCAGGATCTCGCCAAACTCATCCGTGGCTCCGGTGGGCAGGCTGTGCTCGCGGCCACCGTAGGTGCTTTCCATCAGGACGTAATCCACGTCACGGACCACCGCGGGATCACGCAGGATCTCATTGCCGCCACGGCCGATGTCTCCGGAGAAAAGGAAGCGCTTCTTTTTGCCGCCATCCTCATGGTCGACGACTTCTAACAGAACCTGAGCGGCGCCGAGGATGTGACCGGCGTCGTAGAAGGTAAGTGTGACGCCATCCGAGATCATCATTGGGCGCTCGTAGCCGAGGGTGACGAACTGGCGGAGGCATTTTTCCGCATCCTCGCGGACATAGAGTGGCTTCACCGGAGGCAGTCCGTCCTTGGCGCGGTCCTTGTTGAGGTACTCGGTGTCCTGCTCCTGGATGTGCGCGCTGTCCGCGAGCATGATCTGGCAGAGGTCCCGCGTCGCGAAGGTGGCGAAGATATTGCCGCTGAAGCCTTGCTTGCAAAGGTTGGGAAGATTGCCGCTGTGGTCGATGTGGGCGTGGGAGAGGACCACGATGTCGATCTGCTTCGGATCGAAGTGGGGGAACTTGCAGTTCACCTCGTAGCTTTCCTCGCGGTGTCCCTGATAAAGCCCGCAATCGAGCAGGATGCGTTTGCCGTTGATCTCAAGCAGGTGCTGGGAACCGGTGGTGGTGCCGGCGGCACCGCAGAATTTGAGTTTCATGGCGGATGAAAAGTCGGAGGAAAGGGGCTTCGGGTTTGTTAGGAACAAACACGGCTTTGGGGCGGAGGGAAATGGGAAAATGCCCGGTGGAATCCGGGGGGGCAGGAGGATTTCCGCGGAGTTCCGGAAGCTTGCGAAACCTATGCAAATGGATAGGAAGGATATCCGCCTTCTTACCCGTAGAATCCGCCGATGCGAAAACCCCTTGGCCTCCTCTTGCTGTTGATCACGCCAATGGCGCGAGGGGCGGAAAAGTTGTCTTATAACCGGGATATCCGGCCCGTGCTTTCAAAGAATTGTTTTTCCTGCCACGGACCGGACGAGCACGGGCGGGAGGGGGAGCTGCGCCTTGATCTTGAGGCCTCCGCACATACCGGCGGTGAATCGGGGGATCCGGCGATCGTGCCGGGGAAGCCCGATCAATCCCTGCTGGTGAAGCGCATTTTTCACAAGAGCGCAAAGAAGTTGATGCCGCCCTCGGACAGCCACAAGGAACTCAGCGAGGCCGAGCGGGAGTTGCTGAAGCGCTGGGTGGAGGAGGGCGCGGTTTATGAGGGACACTGGGCTTTCCAAGCGCCGGTGAAGCCGGAATTGCCGGATGGCTCCGATGCGAACCCGATTGATCGATTCGTCGCGGGAAAGCTTGCGAAGGACGGACTGAGGCTTTCTCCGGAAGCTGACCGTCGGACGCTCTTGCGGAGGCTGAGCTTTGATCTTATCGGGCTTCCGCCCACGCCGGAGGAACTCGCCGCTTTCGAGGCGGATACGGCGGAGGGCGCTTACGAACGACAGGTGGATCGCTTGCTGGCATCTCCCCACTTCGGGGAACAGCAGGCGGTGGCATGGCTGGATGGCGCCCGCTATGCGGATACGAATGGCTATTCGATCGACGGTGGACGCCACCAGTGGCTGTGGCGCGATTGGGTGATCAAGGCCTTCAATGATAACAAGCCCTACGACGTCTTCCTAACTGAACAGCTCGCGGGTGATCTGCTGCCGAATGCCAACGAGCAGCAGCAGGTTGCGAGCGGCTTCAACCGCAACAACGCGAACACCCACGAGGGTGGGACGATCGCGGAGGAAAACCTGGTAAACTATGTAGCCGACCGGGTGAAGACCACTTCGGAGCTCTTCATGGGCCTGACGATGGCTTGCGCGCAGTGCCACGATCACAAGTTCGACCCCGTGTCGCAGCGCGATTACTATCGCTTCTTCGCTTTCTTCAATACGGCGGATGATGCCGCACACGATGGCGATGGCGGCGTGAATTCGCGTCCATCGATTCAAGCCCGGAGTTGCTTGTCGACACCCCAGGAAACGGAGACGGTGAAGGCGGAGTTCGAGGCTGCACGAGCCAAGCTGGCCGCACCGGATGCGGAAGGCTTGGCGGCTTGGGAAAGCGAGAATCGCGCGGATCTGGAGAGCGCAGGAAAGGAGTTCACGCTGCTGCCGCTCGTCGCGGAATCCGCTACTTCCCCGAACGGAAATCCCGAACGTATCAGCATCCAGCCGGATGGTTCGGTAAGTATCGCGGGTGGCGACTACGCGGCTTATAATGTGATGTGCCGCCTGCCGCTCGACAAGGGGCCGTTGCAGGGACTGCGCGTGGAGTTTCTTCCGACGGATGCTTCCCAGGGCAAACTGGGCTTCAGCGGTATCGGCGGACTTGAGCAGAATCTGGTGATGAGCACGATCACCACCTCGGTGAGCTCCTTTCCTGCGCTCAATGTGGACTTGAATGCAAGCCTGCCGATGGCACGCATCTCCGCCAGCGCTTCGCAGGACGGCTATGGGCCGGAAAAGGTGCGGGATACCACGCCAACGAATGGCTGGGCTCCGCCAACCGGTTCGACGATACCCCAGCATCTCACGGTGACCTTCGGGAAGCCGGTGGATCCGGTGAAGTCGCCCTATCTGACCACCGAGTTGATGTTCAACTTTGGAGGGAGCGCTTCACCCGCGCGGTTTCGGATCTACGCATTCACGGGCAGTGACGATGGATCACCACATCCGGAAGACATCACGGCGATGCTGCGCGCGGGTGCCGATGGCAGGACCCCGGAACAGCAGGTGCGAATGGAATCGTACTATCGTGCGTTCTCCCCGGCGAAGGCGGCACTGCGTTACCAAGTGGCCGCCTTGGAAGAGCGGCTCTCGGTGCTGGAGCAGCCGCATTCGGTAATGGTGATGAATACCTCCGCGAATCCTCGCGTGACGCGGATTCTCGATCGCGGCGTCTATTCCTCCCCGAAGGAAGAAGTGAAGCCCGGCACGCCCGGATCGCTGCCTGTGTTGGAAGAGCCGGCGGATCGTCCTTTGAATCGTCTCGACCTCGCGCACTGGATGACGCGGCCGGATCACCCGTTGACCGCTCGGGTGCAGGTGAATCGGACTTGGGAAGCCTTCTTCGGAAAGGGGCTGGCCTCATCGTCTGCCGACTTCGGGATACAATCGACGCTGCCGGTACATCAGGATCTTCTGGATTGGCTGGCCACGGACTTCGTGGCGAAGGGATGGGACATGAAGGTGCTGATTCGCGGCATGGTGACCTCCCGGACCTATCGGCAGACTGCCGTGGCATCTGCGGAATTGTTGAAGAAGGATCCTCGCAATGAGTTGCTGGCCCGCGGCCCGCGCTTCCGCCTGAGTGCGGAACAGATCCGGGATCAGGCCTTGATGGTGTCCGGTTTGTTGGTGGATCGCTTGGGCGGACCGAGCGTGAGGCCTTACCAACCCGGTGACTTGTGGCGGCAGATCTCGCATTACGGATCGAGCCCGGCGACTTCGCAGACCTTCGTGCAGGACCATGGTGAGAAGCTCTACCGCCGCTCGCTCTACACATACTGGAAGCGCACGCTACCACCGGTGAATCTGGCAGTCTTCGATGCCCCGAATCGCGAGGTCTGCGCGATCGGCCGAGCTTCAACAAATACGCCGCTGCAGGCGCTGGTGACCTTGAACGATCCGCAATTCGTGGAGGCTGCGCGCTTCCTCGCGGGGGAGATCGCGGCCGGTAGCGGAAGCGATGACCAGAAACTTTCCCGGGGCTTTGTCAAAGTCACCGGACGCGCTCCGGTGGCGGATGAACTCGCGGTGCTCCGCGGTTCGCTCGAGCGGGAACGAGAACGATATCGTAGTGATCCAAGCGCCGCTGCCGAGGTGCTTGCGGTGGGTGAAGCTCCGGTGGGCAAGCCTATCAATCCTATCGAACATGCGGCGCTGACGCAGGTCTGCACGCTTCTCCTGAATCTTTCCGAAACCCTGACCCGTCCTTGAGAAACGCGATGAACGCACCCCTTTTGTTAGATCGCCGCGCCTTCCTTGGCCGCTCCGCCTGCGGGATTGGAAGCATCGCGCTGCACAGCCTGCTCGCGGAGAGCATGTCGATGGCCGCGCGCGGTGAGGAAGTCAGTCCGGGGATGTTCCGCTCCTTTGCTCCGAAGGCGAAACGGGTGATCTTCCTTTTCCAATCCGGCGGGCCCTCGCACATGGACCTCTTCGACGGCAAGGACGCTCTGGACAAACTGCACGGCACGAACTTGCCGGACTCCGTGAGATCCGGGCAGCGGGTGACGGGGATGACCTCGGGACAATCCAGTTTTCCAGTGCTGAAACCGATCTCTCCGGGCAAGGCTTGTGGTCCTTCCGGCGTGTGGATTTCGGATCTGCTCCCATGGACGCAGAAGATTGCGGGCGATATCTGCGTGGTGCGGTCGATGCACACGGAGGCGATCAATCATGACCCTGCGATCACGCTGGCGAATACCGGATCGATGCAGCTCGGCCATGCCTCGGCAGGAGCCTGGGTGAGCTATGGTTTGGGGAGCGAGAACAAGAATTTCCCGGCCTTCATGGTGCTGATTTCCCAAGGCACGGGAAAGAATCCGGACCAGCCGATCTTCTCCCGCTTGTGGGGCAGCGGCTATTTGCCATCGCAGCATCAGGGCGTGATCCTCGGTGCGGGCAAGGAGCCGGTGCTTTATCTGGATAATCCGAAGGGCGTGACGCGTCCGCAGCGTCGGGCGGCGCTGGACGATCTGGCCGCGTTGAATACGCGCTTCGGTGAGCAGGCGGTGGACCCGGAAACGATGGCTCGGATCCATGCCTATGAGATGGCTTTCCGGATGCAGGCCTCGGTGCCGGAGTTGACGGATCTCTCGGGAGAGAGTGAGGAGACGCTTGAACTCTATGGACCGGAGGTCCGGAAGCCGGGAACCTACGCGGCGAACTGTCTGCTGGCCCGGCGTCTGGCGGAGCGGGATGTCCGCTTCATCCAGCTCTTCCACCGCGGTTGGGACCAGCACGTGGCGATCACACGGCAACTCCCGAACCAGTGCCGTGATACTGACCAGCCTTCGGCTGCGCTGGTAATGGATCTGAAACGCCGTGGTCTGCTGGAGGATACCCTGGTGATCTGGGGCGGTGAGTTCGGGCGGACCGTGTACTCCCAAGGTGCGCTTGGCAGTGCTTCCTCCGGACGGGATCACCATGGCCGTTGCTTCTCGGTGTGGCTCGCGGGTGCCGGCATCAAGCCGGGCTACGTGCACGGTGAGACAGATGACTTCTGCTGGAACATCACGAAGGACCCGGTGCATTTGCGTGACCTCCATGCGACCATGCTCCAGCAACTTGGCATCGACCACAACAAGCTGGTCTTCCCGTATCGCGGGCTGGACCAGAAGCTCACCGGCGTGGAGCCGGCCAAGGTGGTGGAGGGAATCCTAGCCTAGAGTTCCTTCTCGAAGACCTGCGAGTCCCTGCCGCTGTCCTCAAGCAATTTGCGGCGGCTGGCGGGGAGGGTGGCGGGATCGCGGCGGGTGTAGTGCACGCGTTGCTCGAAGAAATCGGCGGCGCGGGTGGTGAGGGCGAAGACCTTTGGCAGGCCCCGCTTCCGAGCGGCGTCCTCGGCGTGATGCACCAGATCGACGCCGTAGCCGCGGCCTTCGTGGTTCATTTTCACGTAGAGGCAGGCAACCTCAGCGGTGTGCTCCCCGATATATTCGTGGAGGGCAACGCAGCCGACGACGTTGTCGTCGATGGTCATCACGAAGTAGTCGCCGATCTTCGCGAGGATGTCCTCGTAGGTGCGCGCGACGAGCTTCGTACGGCGGACCGAGCGGCCGATCATGCCGAGCAGCTCGGGGATGTCTTCCTCGCGCAGCGGACGGATGTCGCGATAGCTGTCGGCGTGGACCATGGTGCCGACGCCTTCGTTCGAGAAGAGTTCGTCCACCAGGACGCCTTGGCGGCGGCCATTGAGGACATGGACACGGGGCACGCCGCGGCGGCAGGCTTCGGCGGCGGCTTCGAGAAGATGGGCACCGGTCACGGTTCCGGAGGCGGCCAAGGTGGAAGCTTCGGAAGCGCGGACAGCGGGAACCGGCTCGCCATCGATAAGGATGGCTTCCTCCAGCAAGGCGATCAGCTTTAACGCGCCGATCCCGAGCGTGAAGTCGACCACCTTCGGGTCGAGCGGATCTTGGAACGAGGCATCCGCCACGACGGTCTGGCCGCGGGCGAGGATGGCTTTTGCCTCCTCGATCGCACCTTCTTCACCGAGCGGGCGGCTAAGGCGTGCGGACATGATCTCGCACTCCAGGGTCCAATCGTAGAGGTCTTTGATGTCTCCGCCGAGCACGCCGAGGATGAGCTTCACGCCCACGTCCTCCATTGCCGCGAGATCGAGCAGGGTTTCCGCGATGGCGGGTTCCGGCAGGAGGCCAGCGTCGATCAAGACCACGAAAATTTTTCCGCGGAACTGCGGAACATACTGGAGAACTGCCCTGACGTCACCTTGGTCGGCCACGCCGGATTTTTAGCAGAGACGGGCGGGGGCGCAATGGCAGGTTACGGGGATGCGAGTGCTATCGGGAAAGGCAGCTTCGCGGATGGATTGATCGTAGAAAAGGAACGGACGGGTACGGTTTATTGTGGCGGTGGGATCTCGCCTTTTCGAGGCTTCCAGGTTTTGACCAGAGCCAAGCCGATCAGGTTGAAGACCTGAGCCACCATGAGGCAGGCGAGGCCGCTGCCGGGACGAGAATGCGGGTCCCAGTGAGCAAGTGCCAAGCCGGTGAATCCCGCGGTGCTCAGCAAGGCAAGCGCCAGAGCGAGCCCGTGAAAGACCTTTGACGACTTGTAGACCGGCATCAGAAAGGGAGAGGCCAGCAGTAGCAGGGGAATCATCAGGAAGGCTGTCAGAGCGATCACAAGCTTCCCGGAATCGATTCCAATTAGCTCGGGGTGTTTCGCGATAGCGGCGATTTCCACCCAGAACCTCCAGCCGCGATATCGGTCGCCCCGTTCGAAAGGGAGAAAATGGAAGGCGACAAAGAAGACCGGGGCTACCGAGAGGAAAATCAGAGCCAGTCCATTGAGAGTTTCGTTCCGGCGCGACATAGCGGAGATGGGTGAACTCGGAGCACGCTGGTCCGGAGGCCAAGGTCCGCGATCAAAGCACCCCTCACGATGGCGTGAAGCCATTTCTGCAAGACGCGCAAACGGTTCGCGGGAGGCCACCTGTTCCGCCTGTTATAACAGGGAAAATAACAGGTGATCCGGCGGAAGTCTGCGCCGGATCATCGGGAGAGGAAGCGGACACGGAAGAAGCGACATGGGCAAAATATACCCCGTCGCCCGCCATTGTGGCACTTCTTCGAGTGGTCCCCGTCGGGGCTTTTGGAGCGGATCATTTGACCCTGCTCCCGAGTTTGTGAAACCCGTATCGCGCCGGATGAGGTTCTTGGCCGCGCCTTAGTTCAGCAGCGCCTGGATCGGGGCCGGATACACGCCGATCACGATCACGGCGAGGGTCAGACCGATCAGGCAGTAACGCGTGATCTGGGGCAGGACCAGCGGCTTGCTGCCATCGGCCGGGACTTCCCACCACATCGCGCG
This sequence comes from Luteolibacter luteus, assembly GCF_012913485.1. Taxonomy (GTDB): domain Bacteria; phylum Verrucomicrobiota; class Verrucomicrobiia; order Verrucomicrobiales; family Akkermansiaceae; genus Haloferula; species Haloferula lutea. Next base: position 5,878,058 of record NZ_CP051774.1, read on the forward strand.
GATCAGCTTGAAGTAGTAGTAGAAACCGGCGGCGGCACCGACCACGGCGAGAGCGATGCACCACCAGAGACCGGCGCTAGCGGCCAGCTGGAAGACGAAGAGCTTGCCGAGGAATCCGGCGGTAAGCGGCACACCGGCCATGGCAGCCATGATCACGGTAAGGCCGAGCGCGAGGGTCGGATTGCGCTTGCCGAGGCCATTGAAGGCGTCGATCTGCTCGGAACCGTCCTGAATGCGCACCTGAGCCAGCACGAAGAAGCTGGCGAGGGTCATCAGCAGATAGGTGGCGAGATAGAAGGAAACGGTGCCGATCGAGCCGAGCTGGTTGGCGCTATCACCCTTCCATGATGCGAGCGCGAGGACGAGGAAACCGGCGTGCGAGATCGAGGAGTAAGCGAGCAGTCGCTTGAAGTTGGTCTGGGCGATCGCGGCAAGGTTGCCGAAAAGAAGCGTGGCACCGGCCATGATCGCAAGCATCAGAGTGACGTGCGAGGCTACCGGCGAGCCGGGCTGGAGCAGAGGATCGAGGAAGCGGATCAGGAGAATGAAGCCCGCGGCCTTCGAGCCAACGGAGAGGAAAGCGGTGGTTGGGGTCGGTGCGCCTTGATAGACGTCCGGGATCCAGACCTGCATCGGCACGGCACCGATCTTGAAGCCGAGGGCGATCAGGACGAGGGCGATGCCGAAGAGGAGCGGGGCGGTCTGGGTGATGGTGCCGACCTTCGCACCGATTTCCACAAGGCTCATGGTGCCGGTGGCACCGTAGATCCAGGCGATGCCGTAGACCAGGAAGCCGGTGCTCAGAGCACCGAGGATGAGGTATTTCACACCCGCTTCGAGCGAACCGACATTGCGGCGCAGGAAGGAGACGAGGATGTAGAAGGTGATAGTGACCAGTTCGAGTGCGACAAAGGCACCGGCCAGATCCTTCGCGGAGGCCATCCACATCATGCCGGCGCAGGCGAAGACGGGCAGCGCGTAGTATTCACCGGTGCCGGCTTCCGAGCCCGGATGATCGGTGAAGCGGGAAAGAACCGAGCGGAAATCGAGGGACATCAGCACCACCAGGATGGTGCAGACCAGCGCGAAGCCCTTGTAGAAGCGCGCGAGGTTGTCGAAGGCGTAGAAATTCCAAAGCGGCCACTTGGCCCATGCCGCATCCGGCTTCGCATCCGGTCCGATCGCGTAGAACGAGAGGATCAGGATGAAGGTCAGGCCAGCGGCTGCGGAGAAGCCCACGAGCTTCTTCGAGTTGCTGGGACCGAAAGCTTCCAGCATCAGCAGGGCAAGGCCGAGCGTGACGGTCAGGGCTTCGAGGTAGTAGGCGGGCATGGTGAGGAAAATGACTAATGACTAAGCACTAATTTCGAAACAGAAGTGCGCGCCGCGTTATTTGAGGAGATTCAGAAGGAGGTTCGGATACAGGCCGACGGCGAGTAGCGCGACAGCGAGCAGCACGGCCGGGATGCGGTCGGCGAGCGTCAGGTCGGCGGCGCCGTCGGTGGCCTTCACGGACTCGCCTTGGAAGATCCGGCGGTAGGCGCGGAGCATGTAGACGGCGCTAATCACCACACCCCAGATGGCGAGGATGCAAGCGATCTGGACAGGGCCGAGACCGGCAGCAGGGCTGTAGTTCTGGAAGGCGGAGAGGAAGACCATCACTTCACCTGCGAAGTTCGCGAGGCCCGGAAGGCCGATGGAGGCCATACCGACCATGCCGAAAAGGAAAGCGAGGCTCGGGGCCGACTTGGCGAGGCCGCCGAGATCGGTCAGTTCCAAGGTGCCGGTGCTGCGCTCGATCTTGTCGGCGAGGCCGAAGAGCATCGCGATCGAGATACCGTGACCGAACATCAGCAGGATGGCGGCGGGCTGGGCGATCGAGTTCATCTGGCCATTGGCAGTCGCGGCGGCGAGCGCGGCGATAGCCAGGAAGATGTAGCCCATGTGCATCACGGAAGAGTTACCAAGCAGCAGGTCGAGGCGCTTCTGGTTGATGGTCACGAGGCCCACCCAGAGGATGTTGCCAAGAAGGAGAACCAGCAGCGGGACCAGCCAGGCATTCAGGCCCTCCGGCACGAGCGGGATGGCGAGGCGAAGCAGACCGTAGAGACCGAACTTCTTCAGCACGCCCGCGTGAAGCATGGAGGTCGGGGCCGGAGCGCTTGCGTAAGCCGGGGCGGCCCAGGAGTGGAAGGGGAAGAGGGAGACGAGAACGCCGAAGCCGAGAACGAGGAGTCCGGCGATGCCCTTCTGGGTGGCGGAGTCGATGACCAGCGAGCCTTCCTTGGCAGCCTTCACCATCGTCGGGATGTCGAAGGTGCCAGCCACGTTCGCCAGCCACACAAGGCCCGCGAGCAGGATGATCGAGCCGAAGCCGAGGTAGATCGTGATCTTCCATGCCGCATCCTTGCGGTCACCGCGGCCGAGGATGCCGATCATCAGGAAGGTCGGGATCAGCGCGAGTTCGTGGAATGCGTAGAAGAAGAAGAGGTCCGTGGCGGCGAAGGCACCGATGGCACCAGCAGAGATCAGCAGGGAGGAGCCGTAGTAGAGCTTCTCACGACCTTCCGGAGCCTTGCCGGAAAGCAGGGCGGCCATGGTGACGATCACCGAAAGCAGCACCATGATGGCGCTCATGCCATCCAGGGCAAAGGACAGGTGCAGCGCGGGCTTCTGGAGCACCGGGAGGGACATGGCCCACATGCTGGCCTTCCAGGTGAAGGCGGCCCAGAGGCCAAGCACGAGGTTGGCAGCGCCCGCGGCGATGGCGGTCTGGCGTGCAGGTGCTCCGGCGAGCATCGCGATGAAAGCGACGAGCGGGATCAGGACGAGAAGCGAAAGCATGGCAGGAAAGGGAAAGTGATTCGGGAACTAGCGGAGGCTCACTTTCAGAACACCGTGAAGTAGATGACGAGGATCACACCGAGGCCGAAGGCAAAGGCGTAGCCTTGGAGATTGCCGGACTGCACGCGGCGGAAAAGGCCGCCGAAGCTTTCGGCGATACGGCCGGAGCCGCCGACGATCAGGCCGTTGATCAGGAACTCATCGAAGAAGTGGATGATGGCCGCGAAGGCATCCTGGAAATACCTTACGATCACGTTGTCGTAGAGATCGTCGATCTTGAAGCGGTCGCGGAAGAAGGGGATCGAGATGGGATCCTTGTCCTTGCCGGAGTAGAGGACGAAGCCGGCGACGACCCCAAGGATCACGGCAGTGATGGAGGTCATCGGCACGAGACCGCTGAAGTGGAAGAGGTGCTCCGGGGCTTCGTAGACCGGGGCCAGCTTGCTGGCGATGGCCGGATAGCCCGCGATCAGGCCGAGAACGCCGAGGATGACGAGCGGGACGAACATCAGCGGACCAACCTCATGGGCATGACCGGATTCCTCGGTGCGGGTCTTACCGAGGAAGGTAACCACGAAGAGGCGGGTCATGTAGAAGGCGGTGAGCAGGGCGACGGCGGCAGCCACCCAGAAGAGCCCGGAAAGGCGCGGGTGATGATGAGCGGCTTCGAGGATTTGCTCCTTCGAGAAGAAACCGGCGGTGCCAGGGACCGCGATCAGCGCGAGATAGCCAGCGAGGAAGGTGAGCGTTGTGATCGGCATCTTCTTGGCGAGGCCGCCCATGTTCCAGATGTCCTGTTCATGGTGGCAGGCGTAGATGATCGCGCCGGAACCAAGGAAGAGCAGCGCCTTGAACCAAGCGTGCGTGAAGAGGTGGAACATGCCTGCCTCACCGTGCAGGAGGCCCACGGCCATCACCATGTAGCCGAGCTGGGAAAGGGTCGAGTAGGCGAGGACACGCTTGATGTCGTTCTGCTGCGTGGCCATCAGCGCGGCGCAGAGCGAGGTGACGCCACCGACGATCGCGATGGTATCGCCCGCGAAGTTATCGAAGGCCGCGGTGCCGATCGAGAGCTGGACGCGGAAGAGCATGTAGACACCGGCGGCGACCATCGTCGCGGCGTGGATCAGGGCGGACACCGGGGTGGGGCCTTCCATGGCGTCCGGAAGCCAGACATGGAGCGGCATCTGGGCGGACTTGCCGACCGCACCGCAGAAGACACAGAGCAGGGCGGCGCCGAGCACACCGGTGGAGACGCCGGCGGGGATCTCCATGTTGTCGAAGGTCAGCGTGCCGGTGATGCCCCAGAGCATCAGGATGCCGATCATGAAGCCGAAGTCACCGACGCGGTTGGTAATGAAGGCCTTCTTCGCTGCATCTGCCGCGGAGGGTTTCTGATACCAGTGGCCGACCAGAAGGTAGGAACTCAGACCCACAAGCTCCCAGAACATGAAGGTCATGATGAAGTTCGACGACAGGACGATGCCCGTCATCGAGAACATGAAGAGCGAGAGGCAGGTGAAGTAACGGGCCTTCGCGCTGTCATCCGCCATGTAGGCCAGCGAGAATACATGGACCAGCAGGCCGATGCCGGTGACCACCACCATCATGCCTGTGGAGAGCTGGTCGAGCTTGATGCCCAGCTCGATCGAGAAGTTGCCGACCGTGGCCCACTTCAGCGGGGCGATGACATCCGTCTTGCCCAGGAGCATCAGGGAGATCGCGAAGGTGATCGCCACCGAGACGACGGAGACCATCGAAGCGATGAAAGCGTTCCGCTTCAAATAGAGCTGGTTCGCCGCAGCGGCGACCAGGGGCAGGAACAGGAGGATCCAAGCTTGGTTCATGGGTGCCTGGTGGAATTCGGAAGGAAAGGATTGAGAAAAGTAGCCGCTAGGTTCCCGGAGCGCTTAGCCGCGCATGCTGGTGAGGTCCTCGGTATTGATCGTCTGCCGTGCACGGTAGAGTGCGACGATAATCGCGAGGCCGACAGCCACTTCGGCTGCTGCGACCGTGATCACGAAGAAGACCAACATCTGGCCATTGTAATCGGGCAGGCCGTTCGTGCCCTTGAAACGGGAGAAGGCCACCAAGGTGAGGTTCGCGGCGCTGAGCATCAGCTCCAGGCACATGAAGACCACGATGATGTTCCGGCGCAGGACAACACCAGCGAGACCAATGGCGAAGAGGAGGCCGGAAACGAGAAGATAGGAATGCAGCGTGGCCATGGCTCAGGTGGTCTGGCGTTTGGAAAGGACGACAACGCCGATGGTGGCGACGAGGAGAAGCACGCCGACGATCTGCAGCGGCAGGTTGTATCCCTTGAAAAGCACGTCACCGATGAGGTTCACGTCGGGCAGGTGGCCTTCCGCGAGCTTGCTGGAGATGCCCGGGCTGACATCGGCGTAGGCCGTGGACGCGGCAGCGAGGTCCAAGGGCTTGGACTCAAGATTCGGAGACTTCGAAAGGATGCCGATGAGCTGGATGGTGAAGGCCAGCACGATGCCGACACCGCCGAGGATGGGAGCCAGCTTGGGCGTGCGCTTTTGCTCGGCCTGCAAGTCGAGGAGCATGATGATGAAGATGAACAACACCATGATCGCACCGGCATAGACGAGGATCTGGATGATCCCGACGAAGAAGGCATTCAGCCCGATGAAGAGCCCGGAGAGGCCGACAAAGGAGGCGACCATCGAGAGCGCGGACGCGACCGGATTCCGCAGCGAGACCACCGCGATGCCGCCAATCAGCATCACGAGTGCAAAGAACCAAAACAGAGCCAGAGGCATGGGAAATTGGGAGATTGAGAAATTGGGATCCTACTTCAGCTCGTTCCACTTGTTGACGAGTCCGACGCGGACGCCGCCGATCTCGTAGAGCTTCTCCTTGTCGTGGACCATGTCCGCGCGCTTCAAGCCGGTGATGGCGTAGTCCTTGCGAAGGAAAATGGCCTGCTCCGGGCAGACTTCCTCGCACATGCCGCAGTAGATGCAGCGGATCATGTCGATATCGAACTCGAGCGGGCGTTTCTCGACCTTCGCCCACGGATCGTCGGAAGGGATCTCGCTCGGGGTGATCTTGATCGCCTTCGGCGGGCAGATGAATTCGCAGAGCTGGCAAGATACGCAGCGCTCCCGGCCTTGCTCATCGGTCACCAGTGCGGGTGCACCGCGGTAGTGCTCGGGAAGGTGCTCATCCCACTTTTGCTCGGGATACTGCATCGTGACACCGAGGCCGGAGGACTCCAGATCCTTCGCGCCACGGCTCTTGCCGCGCAGCGAGTCGATCGCGTGCTTCATCGTGATGAAGAAGCCTTTGACCACGGCACCGAGGTAGATCTTCTCCCCGGCGCTCAGCTTCGGGCGTGTGACTTTGACGACAGCCATTGGTGGGAAAGGGGAAGAATTAAATGGAAACCGGGACGGTCTTCTTTTCGGAGACCTTCAGCGCCCAGACCAAGGCACCGGTGACGATGGCGAGGACGATCAGTCCGCCGACCGTGATGGCGGCACCGAACTGGGGCGCGGCGATGACGAGTGCGGCGAGGAAGACATTGATCAGCGCGGCTTCGAAGAAGATCACCCAGCCGAGACGCATCAGCTGGTCATAGCGGAAGCGCGGCACCGTCCAGCGGACGAGGATGAAGAAGAGGATGAAGGCGACCACCTTGCCCATGAAGACGGCCATGTTGATCAGGCCACCGATTCCAATCGGGCCGATTTCCACGCCCTTCGCCCAGTTGTCGAACCATGGTCCGAGCGACCAGCCACCAAGGAAAAGGGTCACGACCATGGCCGAACCTATCACCATCGCGGCGTATTCACCCATGAAGAACATGGCGAACTTCATCGAGGAATACTCGGTGTGGTAGCCGCCCACGAGCTCGGTCTCGCACTCCGGAAGGTCGAAGGGCATGCGGTTCGTTTCTGCGAAGACCGAGGTGGTAAAAATCACGAAGGCGATCATCGCCGGGATCCAGAACAACCACGCGGTGTAGTCACCGCCGTTATTCCAAGGAGCAGAGTTGCCCCAGAGCGGGAGCAACAGCCAACCGTTTTGGGATTGCTGCTCGACGATGTTCGAAAGGTTGAGATCGCCGTAGTAGAGGAGTGCCGGCACGACCGAAAGGCCGAGGGAGATTTCGTAGGAAATCATCTGAGCCGTGGAGCGGACGCCGCCGATGAATGGGAACTTCGAATTCGAAGACCAGCCAGCGAGGGTGATGCCGTAGACGGCCAGCGAGGAGATGGCGAAGATGAAGAGCGGACCCACATCCAGATCCGCGATGACCAGCTTGTGAATCTGGCCATTCACGGTGATGTCACCGCCGAAGGGGACCACGCAGACCGTGACCAGCGAAGGAACCACTGTCAAAGCCGGGGCCAGCCAGTAGAAAGCCTTCCGCACGTGGACCGGGGTGAAGTCTTCCTTGAGGAAAAGCTTCACCCCGTCTGCCATCGGCTGGATGAGACCGAAGAAGGAGAAGTCCTTTTTCGCGCCCAGCAGGGTCAGCGGCACGCCGACACGGTTCGGGCCGACGCGGTCCTGGATGATGGCGGAGAAGCGACGCTCGAAGTAAACCGAGATCGGCACCAGCGGGAGCACGATCAGGAAGGTCAAGCCGATGACCTTGGCGACGATAACCAATAGCGTGACGAGGAGGTCCATGAAAAGCAGGTAACGGGATTAGCCGTTGATCAGACCGGCGGCCTTGCGGGCACGCTCGTTTTCGAGAAGGGGAATGGTGACTCCGGTTTCGGTGACCGGCTTCCCGAGATCTCCGATCTTGGAAAGGCTGAGGCCGTTGAACTCGGCGGTGGCTTCGGCCATCGACTTGAAGACGTCCTCGATCATCGCCGGTCCGGAGCCAAGCGGCTTGCCTTGGATCGTCAGGATGAGGTCGCGGATGATCTCCCAATCGTCGCGGCAATCGCCCAGCAGCTCGGTAGCGCGATTCAAGCGCTGGAGACGACCGGTGACGTTCACCATGGAACCGCGCTTCTCAGTGAAGGCAGCGCCCGGGAAGACCACGTGGCTGGCCTCGGCAGTGGGACCCGCGAGGAGTTGGATGGATGCGACGAAGTCCGGCTTGGCGAGATCTTCAGTCGTGAAGCCTGCCTCGGTGAGATCTTCACCCAGCACCAGCAGGGCCTTGATGGCACCGGAGCGAACGCCCTCGAGGATTGAGGAGAGGGGGCCGGAAGGCTCGGACGATTGCCAGACCAGCTTGGCGCCGGTGGTGTTCGGATTGCGGTCCTTGGAAATCAGGATGCCATCGGATTCGCCGCTGCGCGGGACGATGGTGAATTGACCGGTGCCCAGTTCCCCGGCGAGAGCGCGGGTGAGGAAGAGTTCCTCATTGGTCATCCGGCCGGAGGCGATGATGGCGATTTCGCCAGGCTGGTAGCCCTTCAGCTCTGCGGCGGTCGCGCCGAGCGCTTCCTGCCACGGAGCGGGCTGGTGGAGCGCGCCACCTTTCATCAGCGGCTCGGTGAGACGGGCGTCGCTATCGATATAGTGGAAGTTCAGGCGGTGGGAGTCCGGCATCCACGTGGAATTCACGTCGTCATTCTGACGCGGGGTGATGCGGTGGACCTTATTGCCGCGGGTCCAGACCGTGATATTCGCGCCGGTGCCGCAGTTGACGTCGATCGTCTTGGTTTCCTTGAGGAACCAGACCCGCATCTGGAAGCGGAAGTCGTTCGAGGTCAGTGCGCCGACGGGGCAGATGTCGACGGTATTGAGAGAGTAGTTCGAGTCCAGCTTGCGGCCCGGATGGACCGTGAGGGTGGTGTGGGTGCCGCGCTGGGTGAAGCCCAGGACCGGATCTCCCGCCACCTCATCCATGAAACGGATGCAGCGGCTGCACATGATACAGCGCTCGTCGTCGAGCCGGACACGGGGACCGATGTCCACGTTCTTCGGCTTCTTCACCTTCATGTCCACGAAGCGGGACTCGCCGCGTCCGTGTTCCACGGAAAATTCCTGGAGGCGGCACTCGCCGGCCTGATCGCAGATCGGGCAGTCCAGCGGGTGATTGATCAGGAGGAACTCCATCACGCCCTCGCGGCACTTTTCGACGAGTTCGCCGGTGGTGCGGATGCCCATGTTTTCCGTCACCGTATTCGCACAGGCGATCACGGGGCGGGGCATCCATCCGATGGGCAGGTAGCCTTCCGCGTCGTAGACCGGGTCTTGGCCGGGTGCGGGACGAGGGGGCATGCCCATCTGTACCAAGCACATGCGGCAGTTGCCGGGAGCGGTCAGCTTCGGATGGTAGCAGTAGTGCGGGACCTCCGTCTGGGCCAGCTTGCAGGCCTCGATCATCCGCATTCCGCGAGGCACTTGGTGCCAAACCCCGTCGATCTGCACATTGACGAGGCCTTTTTCAGCGGCGAGGTCCTTGGGAAGCTTGGCTTCGGCGGTGGCGGCGTTGTCGCTCATGGGGCACGGAGAAGCACGGGGATACCCCGGGCGGGGCGGACTATGAAAAACCGCTAGGGAAGCCGCAAGCGCACTTTGTGAAAAATTTCACAAAGTCAGGGAGAATCGGCTGCCTGGAGGCCTCCCGCGGGAGGGTGGATCTTTTTTCCGATTCCTGCCTGCCATTCCTCCAACAGCCGAAGATTCGGCCTCGGTGGACTCTACTAAGAAACCGGATCAGAGTTGTGGGAAAGGTGTGGGGCGAAGTGGTATTTGCTCTGATCCCACGTGATTGCGGAGGGGAGCAAAAACGGTCTTGAAAATTAGTTCGGAACCTCCCAGACTGCTAGTATGCCCCCCAGCCCGATCCCTTCGGGCGAAAATTTGGTCTCTGTTATCATCCCTGCCTTCAACGCCCAGGCTTGGCTTCCCATAACCCTTGATTCGGTATGTCTTCAGACCTTCAAGGATATCGAAGTGATCGTGGTCGATGATGGCTCAAGTGACGACACCGCCGAGATCGCTCGAAAATACTCACTTACTGACGAGCGGGTCCGCTTGATCCGGCTCAAGAACTCCGGCGTGGGCGCTGCACGCAATGCCGGGATCCGTGCCGCAAGAGGCAAATACATCGCTCCGATCGATGCGGATGACCTCTGGCATCCCCGCAAACTCGAACTCCAGGTCGAATGTCTGGAAGAGGGCGGAGAGGAGATGGGCTTTGCCTACTGCTGGTCCGAGAAAGTGGACGGCAAGGGACGCCTTATCACGGGGTCCTTTCCTTTCCAGAACGAGGGCTGGGTGCGTCTGGCCCTGATTCACCGGAACTTCGTCGGGAGCGGGAGCAATCCGCTGTTCCGGGCCTCCGCGCTGAGAAGGACCGGCCTCTACCTCACCCGCGAGGCGCAAGGGGGAGTGCAGGGTTGCGAGGACTGGGATCTGAGCCTCCGGCTTTCCGAATGCTACAAGGTCGGGCTGGTGCGCCGGTCCCTCGTCGGCTACCGGCAACTCGCGGGCTGCATGAGCTTGGATGCTTCCGCGATGAGCCGGTCCTATGAGATCGTGATGGCGCGGGCCCGCAAGCGCATGCCGGACGTTCCCGCCAAGATCTTCCGTTGGTCAGCGGGAAACTTTTACAGCTATCTGGTCGCGAAGTGCTACGTCTGGGGCGACTACGAAGGATGTCTCCGGTCGATCGCGAAAGCGGTCCTGGCTGATCCCTTGTTGCTGGGCAATCGCCGCTTCTACTCGATGGGCCTCAAAAGCCTGGTGAGGCATGTCACCGGAACGAAGGGGCGCCGCCATCTGGCGGTGATCGCCTCTCAGGAGCGCGGCGAGGTTGGGCAGGAGGAGATGGCCAAGGGAGGTGCGAGCTGGCTCGAGAATCACCAATTGAAGCGCTGGGCTGCCATTCTGGCTGCCGATCAACCCCCGGGGCGGACGTAGGGAAGGATTTCCCGCCGCCTCCACCGTTCACACCCACCTCCCAAAATCATGCTTCTTCCCATCTGTCCCGTCGACTACGAGCTCGCCAGCCCCGGCGATCTGAAAGTGGGGAAAATCTACCGCGCTGCCCGAGTCCTCGTGCGCTGGCACGGGGTGCCTCTGGGCGTCATCCAGGTACCCGTCGAGGAAGGGACCGTGCGGGCGCGCGATATCGGCTACCGCGTTATGGCACGACTCCAGCCCCGGATCGGCCGCGAGGTGGCACGCCGTGCCCTGGTGGGCACGGGGATCGATGGTCCGCTTGCCGTCTGTGAGCACACTCCAGACCCGGCGAGTCCCCACCAGCTTCCGACCATCAGCGTGGCGGTCTGCACGCGGGATCGTCCCGACGACATGGCCAAGTGCCTTGCTTCGCTCGCAGCCCTGCGCACGCCGCCCCTTGAGATCATGGTGGTGGACAATGCACCCGCGACCGATGCCACTGAGCGTCTGGTGAAGGAGCGCTTTCCCCAATTCCGCTATGTCCGCGAGGATACACCGGGGCTCGATCACGCTCGGAACCGCGCGATCGTGGAATCGAGAGGAGAGATCGTCGCTTACACCGATGACGACGTGATGGTCGATCCGGGATGGACCGAAGCCTTGGCGCGGGTCTTTGCCGAAGATCCGGCGATCGGTCTGGTGACGGGCCTGATCGAGCCCGCGGAATTGGAAACCGAGGCGCAGCTGCTCTTCGAGCGTTACGGAGGCTTCGGCCGGGGATGTGTGAGGACTTATCTTCAATCCCGCCGTGGCGCTGCGATGACCTGGAATCTGGTGGGTGCCGGACAACTCGGAGCCGGGGCAAACATGGCCATCCGCCGTGAGCTATTCGAAGAGATCGGCTACTTTGATCCGGCGCTGGATGTGGGCACTCCGACCTTGGGTGGAGGTGACCATGAGATCTTCTTCCGCTGCCTGCGCTCGGGCATGATCTGCCTCTATGAACCGACCGCGATCGTGAGGCATCGCCACCGGCGCTCGATGCCGGAACTCTCGAAGCTTCTTTACAGCTACGGTCACGCAACGCGCTGCTTCTTCGACCGCGAGGCGGACGAATTTCCGGCCGATCGTCCGGCGATCAAGAAACTTGCCCGTTGGTGGTGGCGCCACTGGGCATGGGATCGCTGGCGGCGCTCTGCTTGGTCGCCGACGTGGTTCCCGTTGGAATTGGTCTCGCGTGAAATCCGCGGCTACATCGATGGCAAAGGTGGCTACCGTCGCGCGAGGACCAAGATCGTGGCCGACGAATTGAAGCGTCCCGATACTTTCAAAATCCGTGATGAGAATGGTGCCCGCGGTCCGGAGCGGGTCGCGCTCGTGGTGGTGGACATCGCCCAACCACTGAGGACCCTCCATGAAGGAGAGGGGAAGGATCGCCTCGAGATCCTGGTTCAGTGGAAGGGCAGGCCCTTGGGCCGGCTCCGCATGCGTTGCTTGGGCTGCGCCATCGTGCCCTCGCGGCTGGCGGATGAGATTTCCCGCGTGCTCTGGTGGCAGGTGGTCACGCTCGGTGAGGAAGAAGAGGGTGTGGCATGGTCCCGTCAGGTCGCGCTCTTGCAGGAGATGGTGAATCCCGAGCCGGCGCAGAAGAAGAGCCTCGATGAAACCGTAGGTGTGAGCCTGATCGTGGCGACTTGCGATCGTCCCGCGGATCTGCGGCGCTGCCTGGCATCCGTCATGGCATCCCGCACGCAGCGGAGGCTCCAGATCATCGTGGTGGACAATCGTCCAGGACGTCCGGGGATCCAAGAGGTGCTGAAGGAATTCCCGCAGGTGGAGCTTGTGGAAGAATCTCGGCCCGGATCCTCATACGCCCGGAATGCAGGCCTCGCTGCCGCCCGCGAGGAGATCGTGGCCATGACCGATGACGACATGGTGGTCTCTCCCGATTGGCTGGAACGCTTGATCGAGCCCTTCCGCCGGGCCGATGTCGCGGCGGTCACCGGCAATACCCTGCCGGCGAGCCTGGATAGCGAGGCGGAGATCAAGTTCGAGACCTATGGAGGCTTCGGCCGCGGCTATAGCACGCGCGAGTTCGACGAATACTGGTTCCACCGCTGGCGGCGCCGTGCCACTCCGACCTGGCAGCTTGGCGGGACGGGGAATGTGGCGTTTCGCCGGAGTCTCTTCGAAGATCCCGAGGTGGGTCCTTTCGAGGAATGTCTCGGTGCCGGCGTTCCTGCCGGCGTGGGCGAGGACACGCTGTGGTTCTACCAAGTGCTGCGAACGGGCATGGTGATCCTTTACGAGCCCGCCGCGGTCGCATGGCATCATCACCGGGTAACGATGGCCGGCCTGAAAAAGCAGCTGATGGCCTATTCGAAGGGTCACGTGGCCTATCACCTCGTCACGCTCCTGAAGTATCGGGACAAGCGCGCACTGGTCCGTCTTGGCTACGAGTTGCCCCAGTCCATGCTCTCGCGGGTGTGGGGCCGCCTGCGCGGGACTTACGACTATCCCTGGGGCCTGCTGGGGATCGAGATGACGGGGATGCTTCTCGGGCCGCTCTCCTTGTGGCAAAGCAAACGCCACGTGCGGAAACATGGTCCGGGTGCCCGTCCGGTCACGACCGCAGAGCAGTCGGCATGAATCTGGAGAACGTCATCCCTGAAGTCGCAGAAGCTCCCTCATCGCGGCGATGGAGGCATGCGTGGGACGTGCTGCTCGTGCTTACCGCGCGCGACATCAAGGCGCAGTACAAGCGCTCGCTGCTCGGCTTCGGCTGGGCGCTGGCGAGCCCCTTGCTGCAGTTGATCATCTTCTCCACGATCTTCCAGGGCGTGCTCGGATCGCAGATCCCGAACTATGCCTGCTTCGTGTTCATCGGGGTCCTGGTATGGGGCTGGTTCCAGGGATCGCTCGGGCAGAGCGTGGCGCTGATCACGGGAAATGCCGCGCTGGCACGACAGCCGGGATTTCCGCTTTCCCTGTTGCCCCATGTCACGGTGAGCGTGCGCTTCCTGCACTTTGCAATCGCGATGCCGCTCTTGTTCGGCCTGCTGTGGTGGAACGGGATCAAGCCGGCAGCCTCATGGTGGGCGGTGCCCTTGATCATCGTGATCCAGTATCTGCTTTCCGTGGGCATCGCGTATCCGCTGGCATCGCTGAACGTGCTACACCGCGACACGCAGCACATCATCGGGGTCTTGCTGCAATTGATGATGTTCGTCACTCCGATCTTTTATGACATCCGGGTGGTGCCGGAGCCCTTGAAGGAGTGGTTCTATCTGAATCCGATGGTCTGCATCGTGGATGCCTGGCGAACGGTGCTCCTCTACGGCCAGTGGCCGGACGCGCGGACGCTATGGATACTTTTCGGAGCAGGCATGGTAATGGTGGTCGTCGGGCGGAGAATCTTCATCGCCCAGAGCCACCGCTTCGTTGAAGAAATGTGAACGAGTCCAGAGTCATCGCCGATGCGATCAGCAAGAAATACCGGCAGCCCTTCGGGGTTCGCCGGAGGCAGGAACGTGAAGGGAGAATTCACGCGAGCAACGGATGGGCCCTGCGCAACGTTTCCTTTTCGGTCGGTCCGGGCGAGATGCTTGGAGTGATCGGCGCGAACGGTGCCGGCAAATCCACCTTGCTGCGATTGCTTGGCGGGGTCGGCCGGCCGACGGAGGGATCCATCCGGGTGAACGGTCGCATCGGGGCCCTGCTCGATCTCGGCGGTGGCTTCCTCGGTGATCTAACAGGTCGTGAGAACGCCGTGCTGGCCGGCGTGGTGGCCGGCCTCCTGAAGAGCGAGATCGTGGCGCGGATGGATGAGATCGTCGCCTTTGCCGAGCTGGAAGAATACATCGACCATCCCGTGCGTACTTATAGCACCGGGATGATGATGCGCCTGGCCTTCGCGGTGGCGGTGCACACGGATCCGCGGGTGCTGCTGGTGGATGAGTTCCTCTCGGTGGGGGATCTCGCCTTTCAAGCGAAGTGCAATGCACGGATCAAATCCCTGCGCTCCGGCGGCTGTGCCATCGTCATGGTCTCCCACGGGATGGACCAGGTGCGCCAGCTTTGCGACCGCGCGCTGTGGTTGAAGCATGGCGAGGTGGCCGCCTTCGGAAGCTCGGATGTGGTGGCGCGCCTTTTCGAGACGGAGATGAAGAACGAAACCCTACGGCGCATGCCTTCGGCCGAGCGCCGTCCGCTGGATGGAGGGCTGGAACTGGTGGCGGGGGAGAACCGCTTCGGCACCTTTGAGATGGAGATCCGCTCGGTCGAGTTCCGCCCGGGGAATTCCCTGCGGCCGGGTGAACCCCTGTCCGTTGTAATGGGCTACGAAGCCAGGACCGAGATCGCCGCGCCGGTTTTCGTGGTCTCGATCACTCGTGATGATGGCACCTTGTGCCTGGACACCAGCACGCAACTTGCCCGTGAGGATGTGCCGGATCTCAGGGGTGAGGGTGCGGTCCATTTCACGATCGATCGTTTGGACTTGGGGCCGGGTAACTATTTTCTCGATGTCGGGGTGTTCGAGTCGGAGTGGGAGCATGCCTATGACTACCACTGGCATGCCTATCCATTCACGGTGGATGGGACCGCGGGCTTGAAGGGAGTGCTTGCGCCGCCTTGCCGTTGGAAATTGGAGCGATGAAGGAAGGGCTGGAGTTTCTGCGCTAGCGGTGGACAAGGCCCACGCACCTACACTCCTCCGGCCAACTCGCTGAACCAGCCTCTTAGCACTTTCTGATCCGCCGGTTTCACCAGGTGCCGGTCGAAGCCCGCGGCCTTCGTCAACTGGCGGTCCTGCTCGCTACCATAACCGGTAAGGGCGATCATGAAGGCATCCTCGCCCCGTGGCAGCGCACGCAAGCGCCGGGCGACTTCGAAGCCATCCATTCCAGGGAGACCGATGTCGAGTAGCACGACGTCCGGCTTGAACTCGGAGGCGATGGCAATCGCGCTCTCTCCGTGGAAAGCCACCCGCGTGCTGTGCCCGGAGAGCTCCTGGAGCATGGCCATGCTTTCGGCGGCATCGCGGTTATCATCCACGATTAGCAACCGCAGGCTGCGGGTCTGCTTGTCCTCGACCGGCTTGGCCTCGCTGGCCACGGAGGCATGGTTCTTCAGAACCGGCAGACGGACGATGAATTCACTGCCTTGGCCGAGCCCGTCGCTGTGCGCCGTCACGCTGCCGCCGTGGAGCTCCACCAAACGGCGCACGATGGTAAGCCCGATCCCAAGTCCGCCATGGGCGCGGTCGATCGTGCGGCTGCTCTGCACGAAGAGATCAAAGAGGCGTGGCAGTAACTCGCGTTCGATGCCCGCGCCGTCGTCCTGTACGCGGACCAGAACTTCGTTGCCATCTGCCGAAAGCTCCGCGGTAAGCTGGATGTGACAGCCGGGGCCACCATACTTGCAGGCATTTGCCAGCAGGTTGCCGATCACTTGCTCGAGGCGAGTCGCATCGGCATCCAGAACCACCCGTTCGCCCGGCAATTGCAGTGTCAGCTTCTGGCCGCCCTGATTGCAGATGCTGCTCGCCGCGGTGGCCGCGGAGCGGAGGATCGTCTGTAGCTCCACCGGCTGGCGGCGCAGGGAAATCTTGCCCTCCGTGATACGGGAGACATCGAGCAAGTCATCGATCATGTGGCTGAGGTTGCCGAGCTGGCGGGTGATGATCTCGATGGATTGTTGTCGCGCGGACTCACTGCTGCCGGGGGCGCTGAGGATCTCGGTGGCATTCCGCAGGGGTGCCAGGGGGTTGCGAAGCTCGTGGGCCAGCATCGCGAGGAACTCATCCTTGCTGCGGTCGGCATGATTGAGCTCGGTATTGATGCGCGCCAGGTCCGCATTGGCGATACGGAGTTCCGCCTCGCGCTGCTTCACTTCCTCGCGCTGGCGTGCCAGATCGAAGAACACGGCGGCCTTGTTGAGCAGCACCTGATGGTCGATCGGCTTTGGAAGGAAATCCACCGCCCCGGTTTCAAAGCCCTTGATGCGGCGCTCCGAGTCAACCACGCCTGCCGTCAGGAAGATGATCGGCACGGAGCGGGTGCGCTCGGTGCTGCGCATGATCTCCGCCAGCTCGAAGCCGCCCATCTCCGGCATCTGCACATCAAGGAAGGCGAGGGATACTTCGTGCGCGAGCAGCAACTCCAGAGCCTCGCGCCCCGAGCGTGCTTTTAGCAGCTCCAGCCCCTCGCGCTGCAAAAGTCCCTCGAGCGCCATCAGATTGGCTTCGAGGTCATCGACGAGGAGGAACTTGATGGGGGCGCTCATTTCAGGAGTTCGGCGTCAGCTGCCGGAGGAAAGTGGAAATCTGGGGGAGGCCCAGCGCCCGTGCCTGCGGGCAGGCATCGAGGGCGGCGAGCGGCATGACCTGGCCCTCCGCGGTGGCGGGGTCCTGGACCAGGGCGGTGCCGCCGGATTGGGCGACCGCGGCGAGACCATGCGCGCCATCGCTGCTCGCACCGGTGAGGATTACCCCGGTGAGGCTGGTGCCATAGGCATCCGCTGCGGATTCGAAAAGCAGGTCGATCGCCGGACGGGAAAAGAGCACCGGCTCTTCATTTGAAAGCGCGATGCGGAAGTCCGGTTCCACCAGCAGATGATAGTTGGCCGGAGCAAAATAGATGGTGCCCGGAAGAATCTCCTCCTTGTCCTCGGCCTCCTTCACCGGCAGGGCGCAGCGCGATGCGAAGAGTTCGGGCAAGGAGCTGCGGCCTTCCGGCGGGATGTGAACGACGACCAACACCGGCATTGGGAAGTCTGCCGGCAGCTCCGGCAACAGGGTCCCGAGGGCACCGATCGCGCCGACCGAGGCTCCGATCACCACGGCAGCCGGATCTGTCTGGTCCTCGCTCATGATCTCAGGCATCGGCTCGTTTCTGATAGATGCGTTCGTTGCGGTTGAACTCCTCGAAGGAGTCTGCATGGCCGGAGAAGCGCAGGCTCTCCTTCGAGCCGAGGCCGAGGAAGCCACGCCGCACCAGCGAGTCCTTGAACAGGCCCACCGCGCGGTCCTGCAGCTCGCGGTTGAAATAGATCAGGACGTTCCGGCAGGAGACGAGATGCATCTCCCCGAAGACGGAGTCCGACACCAGGCTGTGGTCGGAGAAGACCATCTGCTTGCGGAGGCTCTTGTCGAAGACGGCCCGGCCATAGGCTGCGGTGTAGTAGTCGGAGAGCGAGGACTTGCCGCCCGCCTTGCGGTGATTCTCCGTGAAGAGGGGGATGCGGTCCATATCGTAGACGCCCTGCTCCGCCTTCGCCAGCGCATCGGTATTGATATCCGTGGCGTAGAAGATCGTGCGGTTCTCCAGACCTTCCTCGCGGAAAAGGATAGCGAGCGAATAGACCTCCTCGCCCGCGCTACAGCCGGCGATCCAGACCTTCAGCGAAGGATAGGTCCGCAGGTGCGGCAGCACCGAATTCCGCAGGGTAAGGAAATATGCCGGATCGCGGAACATCTCGCTGACCTGTACGGTCAGGAAGGGCAGCAACTTCACCAGCGTGGCCTCCTCGTGCAGGATGCGGTCCTGAAGTTGTGAGAAGGTTTCACAGCCGAAGTGATGGCGCGCCTGAGTCAGGCGGCGCTTGAGCGATGCCTGCGAGTAACCGCGGAAGTCGTAATGATACTTCAGCCTGATGGCCTCGATCAGGAGGTGGAGCTCGATCTCCTCGGCGATGGCGGCAGAGGTCTTCATGGGTTCAGCGCGGCATCCAGACGCGGATCAGCGAGAGCAGCTTCTCCACATCCAGCGGCTTGGCCAGATAATCGTTTGCACCGGCGGCGAGGCAGAGCTCCTGGTCGTTCTTCATCGCCTTCGCTGTTAGCGCGATGATTGGCAGGCGCTTCCACTCCGGCCGCTGGCGGATCTCCTTCATTGCGGCGATGCCATCCATTTCCGGCATCATGATGTCCATCAGCACCAGATCCACGGCTTCCGCGGGATTGGACTGGGATGCCTCCAAGGCTTGGATGGCCTCGCGGCCATTCCGTGCGATCTTCAACTGCACACCGCGGCCTTCAAGCAGGCTGGTCAGCGCGAAGACATTCCGCACGTCGTCCTCGGCGACAAGGATGCGGCGGCCTTCCAGCGCGGCATCCCGGTTGCTCGCGATTTCCAGCATGCGTTGCTGTTCCGGCGGCAGATCGGAGACGACTTGGTGAAGGAAGAGCGTTACCTCGTCGAGCAGGCGCTCCGGCGACTTCGCGCCCTTGATGATGATCGATTTCGAGTAGCGGCGCAGGCGCTGCTCTTCCTCGCCGGATAGGTCACGGCCGGTATAAACGATGACCGGCGGGAAAGCGTAAGCGTGTTCCGTGCTCAGTGTTTCCAGGAGCGAGAAGCCGGAGGCATCGGGCAGGCTAAGATCGAGGACCATGCAATCGAAGGTGCCCTCCTTCAGTTCGGCCAGGCACTCGGCGGCGGTCTGCGCGCAGCGGGTCTCCACTTCCAGAGAACCCATCAGGTCCTTCATCGCATCCAGCTGCACTGGATCATCCTCCACCACCAGCACGCGGCGGAGTTTGCGGGTGAGGCGATCTTCCAGATGCTGGAAGGCCTCGACCAATTGCTCGCGCTTCACCGGCTTCAGCATGTAGCCGATGGCACCGAGCGCGAGGGCCGTCTGGGTGTAGTCATTGGCGGAGACGACGTGCACCGGGATGTGGCGGGTACGCGCATGGCCCTTCAGCCGCTCCAAGACGACCAAACCGGAATTGTCCGGCAGGCCGACATCGAGGATGATGGCGCTCGGGACATGCTCCATGGCGAGAGCGAGCGCGTCCGCCGCATTGTGCGCCACCAGGCAATCGAAGCGCATCTCATGAGCGAGATCGAAGAGGATGTGGGCGAAGGACTGGTCGTCTTCGACGACGAGGATCAGGCGCGTGCTGTTCGCGATCCTGTCGCGGTCATCGGGGAAGCTGGCGATAGGTGTCGGGAGCTTCGCTGCCGCGCTGGGCGGTACCATCGGAACTGGCACGGGCTGGGCAGCGAGCGGCTCGGAGGGCAGCGGCACCACACCGCTCATCGTCACCGGAAGGAAGATCGTGAAGGTGCTGCCTTGGCCTGGCTCGCTCTGCAAGCGGATCTCGCCGCCAAGCAAGCGTGCGAGCTGTCGCGAGATCGAGAGCCCGAGTCCCGTGCCACCGAAGCGCCGGGTCGAGCCGCCCTCCGCTTGATAGAATGGATCGAAGATGGCCTGCTGCTGCTCCTGCGGGATGCCGATGCCGGTATCGCTCACCGCCATCGAGACCCGGCCATCGTGAGTGCCGGTGATGAGCATGGAAACCTGTCCGTGCTCGGTGAACTTCAGGGCGTTCGAGAGGAGGTTCTTGAGGATCTGGAGCAGACGCTGCCAATCCGTCTCGACGCCTGGTGGCGTATCGGCCGCCACATTGAAAGCGAGGCTCAGGCCCTTCTGCATGGCGACCGGCTCGAAGGATGCCTTCAGGTTTTCCACGAGCTTGTCGATCGCGACAGTTTCTGCACGCACTTCCATGTGCCCGGCCTCGATCTTGGAGAGATCCAGCACATCGTTGATCAGCGCGAGCAGGTCATTGCCGGATGCCTGGATGGTGTTCGCATATTTTACCTGCTCCGGCGTGAGATTGCCGCCACGGTTGTCGGCCAACAGCTTTGCAAGAATGAGCGAGGAGTTCAGCGGCGTGCGCAGCTCGTGCGACATGTTCGCCAGGAAGTCCGACTTGTAGCGGCTGGCTTGCTCGACCACGCGCGCTTGCGATTCGATCGATGACTTCGCGCGCGCCAGTGCATTGCGCTGGCCTTCGAGATCCTGGGTGCGTTCTTCGAGCTGGGTATTGATCTGCTCGAGTTCGGTTTGCTGGAGTTCGAGACGAGTTTGAGTTTCCTTGAGCGCCCGGCTCTGTTCTTCCAGTTCTTCGTTGGAGACCCGCAGTTCCTCGCTCTGGGCTTGTAGTTCTTCCGATTGGCTCTGGGTTTCTTCCAGGAGCTCCTGCAGGTGTTCGCGATAGAGCGAGGACTTGATCGCCACGCCGATCGGCTCGGAGACCTGCTGGAGGAACTCCTGCTTCCACGGTTCCAGAGGGTGCAGGAAGCCAAGTTCGATCACCGCATTCACGTTGTCATCGGCGAGTGCCGGCAGGATCAAGAGGTGGCGGGGAACACCTTCACCAAGACCCGAGCCGACTTTGAGATAGCCAGCGGGGACGTCGTCGATCCGTTGCAGGGTTCGCTCGGTCACCGCGCGGCCCAGAAGGCCTTCACCGGGTTCGAAACGTTCCGGGACGGAGCCATCGAGCGGCACGCCATTGAGGGCCAGACGATCGAAGTCGCTCTTGCGCCGCACGAAGATGGCCGCCGCATGGGCCTCCACATAGCGGGTGATGAATGAGAGCGCGCTTTCGGCCAGTGCCTGGAGCCCCTTCTCACCGGCCATCGCCGTGGTCAGCTCCAGCTTGCCCAGCTGTGTCCACTCCTGGCGCTTGCGCAGGATATGCGCGCGACGGATGAGCGTCATGATCGCGAACGATAAGACGATGCCCAAGGCAGCTGTGGCCAAGCCGCTGCTGAGGGCCACGCGATGTGCGCTTTCCATGTCCTCAAGCCGCAAGGCTCGGATGCGCTTCTCTTCGCGTTCCATCGCTCCCAGATTATCGCGCAGCTGATCCATGGTCTGCTTGCCACGATCAGTGGCCACCACATCGCGGGCTGCATCGAAGCCCCGGTCACGACGCAGCGCGATGGTCTCCTCCATTTCCGTCAGCTTGGCAT
The DNA here is from genome assembly GCF_012913485.1 of Luteolibacter luteus. GTDB lineage: Bacteria > Verrucomicrobiota > Verrucomicrobiia > Verrucomicrobiales > Akkermansiaceae > Haloferula > Haloferula lutea. The sequence continues at coordinate 5,899,522 of NZ_CP051774.1, forward strand.
CGATCTGTGCCTCCACCTGAATGAAGAGATCCTTCTCGAGGACGCTGTCCTTCGTCAGCTCGCGCATCTTTTCCAGTCCGGCTCCGATGCCGGCGCGGGCAGCATGGTAGGGCTGGAGATATTCATCGGCACCCGTGATCACATAGCCGCGCTGGCCGGTTTCAGCATCCTTCACCAAAGACAGCACGTCATCGAAGGAGGTGATAACCTCGTGGGTGCGCTGGACCTGCCGCGCTCCCTCGCGCAGGGCGACGGTGTTCCGGAATGCATTGTAGCCGCTCAGGATGAAGAAAACCAAAGCGGCGGCGAAACCGATGTAGAGGGGGAGATTGCTAGCCCCCTTCCGAGAAGCAGGAAGGGACTGGCGCAGGTTTGTCGGCATAAATGGTGTGGAAAGGAAATCAATCGGGGAGGGGACGTCAACCTGCGCAACCGTTAGACCCCCAAATCAGGGCGAATAACCGGGGATTCGAGGGATATTTCTCCGCGTTATTTCGGATTCCAGTCCCGGGCAGCCACCTCATTCGATTCGGCGCCATGAAATCACGTCCAATCCCTTGTAGCTGGCGGCAAAGATCCATGGCTTTCCATCGGGCTTCTGATCCGTCAGCGAGAATTCCGTGAGGCGGATGCGTGAATCCCAGTGGGGGACGGATTGTGGAAGCACGACTTCACCAATGGCACATTGCTCGGGTAGCTCTCTAACAACATCGGGGGTTTGGGTCATAACGTGGCAAGGTGCATCGCGTCCGCGGCTGCGCAAATGAGAAAAGTCGCGCATCATTTCGGTGCTTTGACGGGTGAATAGGCAGCTACGCCGTCCCCTTCATATTGTGAAAAATCGGTGATTCTCCCGTTTTTCGTGGAGTGTGCTGTAGTTACATTGTGGGATCGCCAAAACCGCTCCTCGCGTGATGAAAAGCGTCACATCCCTCCGCCTGCGTTTCCTGATTGCCAGCTGTGTCGTCTCCCTGATCGGCACGGTTTGTGGGATCAGCCCGAAAATGGCCCTGACTCCTCCGGTCACCGGGCAGGAGGTGATGGATGAGGGGCCGGTGGCGGTCGATGGAAACCTTACCGTGGTGGGTTGCAGATCCGCTTCCCTCAAGGGGCGGAATTCCGGTGTCGTGAAGATCTACGATACGGCCAGTGGAAATCTCCTCCGGATGCTGACCAACCCGAAGCCGGGAAGTAACAACTTCGGAGCCAGCGTGGCTGTTTCCGGCGGGAAGATCGCGGTGAGCAATGGAGCTGATCTGGTCTATATCTTCGATCTTTCCTCGGCCGATCCGCAGGTGCCGCTTCATCTCATCCGGAGGCCATCCGACAGACATTACCTGGCGTTTGGCTCACCCATCGCGCTCTCAGGGAAGCATCTGGCAGTTGGCTCGGTCTTTCCCTATTTGGGCACTGACGAAAAAAGTTCGGTCTCCGTCTACGATCTGGAAGGCCCCGCTCCGGCGGTGCCGGTGATGACCATCTACGGCCCGCCTCCGCAGCACCCTAGCACTCCCGAATACTTCGGTTATTCCATCGCGATCTCGGGGGACCGGCTGGCTCTGGGCGCGCCCCGCCACAACAACAACAAGGGAGCAGCCTTCGTCTATAACCTTGCTCCGCCTTCGCCTGTGCCCGTGGCGGAGCTGTATCCGCCTGCGGGTAGTCCAGCCACGGCACTCTTTGGATGGGCGGTGGATATCGATGGCGGGACGGTGGCAGTAGGCCAGCCTGCCGATGCTGGCGGTCCCCTGGGAAAGGTTTTCCTTCATGATCTCGAGGCGGCGGATCCAAGCGTTGCCACAAGGGTCATCACCGATCCCTTGAGTTTCGCGAATGCCAAGTTCGGGCGCATGCTCGCGCTTTCAGGAGACTTGCTCGCAGTGACCGCGGATCATACCGTCGTGGATCCTTCCTACAGCGGGCGGGTGGAGGTCTATGATCTCTCCGTGTCCGATGGCGGGCCGCTTACCCTCAAGCCGGCGGTGCCGCATTCCCGTAGCTTTTATGGAGAGTCGCTTGATCTCTCGGGCTCGCGGCTGGTGCTGTCGGGCTATGGTAGGATCGAAGGTTATGATCTGGCGTCTAACAATCCCGGAGATCTTGCGCAGGTCTATCGCCATGCCTTGCCCGGCACGAGGGATCGCGCCGGGCAAGTGGTGGCGGTATCAGGATCGCGAGTCGCGGTAGCTGGCCGAAATGAAAGCTATCCCAGTGAGTCCCAACTCACGGTCTATGATCTCGCGAGTGAAACGCCGCAGGTTCCGTTGTTCAGCTTGTTAGAGTCCGGAGGAACCAGTTCCGTGCATTGGGGAATCGCCATGGAAGACAACCGGATGGCGGTGAGCATTTCGGGGAGAAAAGTCGCCAGGATCTATGATCTCGCTTCCTCGACTCCTTCCGTGCCTGTCCTCGAACTCACCGAGCCGACGGACTTCGTGTTTGGAGATACCTTGTCGCTTTCTGGCGGGAAGCTGGCAGTCGGTGCTCCCTCGTGGAACGGCCCGGAATTGAACTACTGCGGACGCGTTTATCTTTATGATCTGGAGGGATCTGAGCCGACCACACCGATCAGGGTTCTGGAAAATCCCGAGCCTTCCAGCAATGGATCTTTCGGTCTGCGGGTCGCGCTTTCCGGATCGAAATTGCTGGTGGGCGCTTCCAAGGATTCCACAGGTCTTTTTAGCCAAGGTCTGGCCTACCTGTTCGATCTTTCCAACGGGACACCGTTGGCGCCGGTGCATGTCTTCCGCCCGGAAACCCCGGTGAAATTCGGTTACTTCGCAGCCAGTCTCGCGCTTGAGGGAGACACGGTAGCCTTGAGCGACGAGAAGCATGGCCACGTCCTTGTTTACGATGTGTCCGGTCCCGGAGTCGTGGCGCTTCATACCTTCTCGCCATTTGCTCCGGACGATTCTTTCAGCAAACTCGGCGGCAGCACCCTGGCCTTGTCCGGGGGACGGCTCGCCGTCTCCGATCGGGAACCGGACTATTCCAGCGCCGGGACGGCCCGGGTGTATGACTTGAGCGAAGCAGATCCCGAAGCTGCGGTGAAGCAGTTGGATTCGGCGACTCCGGGTGCCATGCGAGAGTTCGGCTTCTCGATCGCAATCGATGGCGATCTCGTCGTGGTGGGCGCACCGGGTGACGACGGTATCACTTATGACAATGGTGCGGCGGATGTCTTTGATCTCTCCGCGGGGCCGAATCCTCCTTTTTCATTGTGGGCGGCGCAGGCTTCCCTCATCGGGGAAGATGCGGAGGAAGGCGCTGCACCGGATGGGGACGGCATCGTGAATCTTTTGAAGTATGCCTTCAATCTTCCCGCGGATGGCGGTCACCGCTTTCTCACGCCGGGCAGCGGCACTTCCGGACTACCAGCTTCGGGCCTGATGACGAAAGATGGCTGCAGGATTTTCCGCATGGAGTATTTGCGGCGCAAGAATAGCAATCTTACCTATACCCCGGTGATTTCCTCTTCTCCGGGCGATGCCGGCGCCTCTTCTCCCGTGGAACCGGCACTCTTTTTCGATATCGACGCCCAGTGGGAGCGGGTGATCGTGGAACATCCGGTGGACCCTTCATTGCAACCCTCGCTCTTCGGATGGGTGGAAGTCCATTCGCCCTGAACAATCTCCTCGTCGCGTGCCCGTTGCCGGACGATGTGTCGAAACCCCCTCCTGATTTTGATGGCTGGCAAGATGTGATCCCTTATCTTGATCCGCCGCTTCTCACCTCACTCAAGATGACCATCCAAGCTCCTTTCCGAAGACATCCTGTGCTGCGCCCGGGCGCCTTAGCTCCCCTCGCCGGCGCCCTGCTGTTTGGCGGATTCGTTCCGGGGATTTGCTTGGCAGATTCCGCGGCGGTCTTGGTGAAGGACATCAGGCAGGCCGCTCCTTTCGCCCGGGAAACCGAATCGCTCTACCGCGTCGGGGATAAGATCTTCTTCTTCGCCGCGGATGCCGTCCATGGCCAGGAACTCTGGGTGACCGATGGAAGTGCGGAGGGAACGCACATGGTGAAAGACCTGTCTGCCGGAAATACCGAGAGCTCGACCGGCGTGACCATGCTGGGCCAGACCAAGGGCTTGCTCATCTTCAATCTCAACGCCGGTGGAGTCTGGCGCAGTGACGGGACGGCGGAAGGCACCTTCATGATCTCGCGGGCGAAGGTGTTGCGTTCTCATCTCGCACTCGGGATTTTCTGGTTCGAGGCGGAGGCTGACCTTGTCCAGGGAATCAAGGGAGGTCTGTGGCGCAGTGACGGCACGGAGGAGGGTACGTACCCGCTGCCAGCACCCGTGCAGGCGGGGCCGGCAATCGATCCCTCCACGGTGATCATCAATCCTCCGACCGGCCCGGAGGTTCCCCAAGGGTCGCGCTTTGTCGCCATCGGGGATTCCATCTATTTCCGGACGGAAAACTACCACATTCTCGGATTCAACGAGACCACGGGAATTGCCACCGACTTCGGTATCCATCTTCCCACTTGGGATCTGCGGGCCGGAGGGAGTTGGGCCTCGGCAACCACAGGGTTCTCAACCCACCGCATGGCATGGCATGCCTTCCGGGGTGATGGCCAAGGTTTTGTCGATCTGGCACCCAGCCAGGAGTGGAGTTCAGTGCGCTGCGCCGGTGCCTTGGGAGATATCCATTTCGTAGTGGTCCGGGCGGCGTCCGACAACCGCTGGTCGCTGTGGCGCAGCGACGGGACTCCGGCCGGTACCTGGATGGTGAAGCCCTTGCCTGATTCCCAAGCTTCTCCGGTGCCCTTCGGCTTTGCTTCGGCCAACGGAAAGATTTTCTTTGTCACCGATGACGAGCGCAAGGGAAGCGAGCCTTGGGTAACCGACGGTACCGCGGAAGGCACCATGCTTTTGAAAGAAGTCCGGAAGGGAAAATTCGGATCTCAGGTGAAGGGCTTCCGCGTTTCGGGGGACAGCGTTTATTTCGGTGCGAGCGATGGTTCGAGGCTGTCCCTCTGGAAGAGCGATGGCACGCCCAAGGGAACGGTGCGCTTCCTCACATCCCCGAAGGATGTCCAGCTGAAGGGGCTGCTGGACCAAGGGGCGTTGCCCGTTGTACTGGACGATGTGCTCTATTTTTCTGCTGCCCGCCACAAGTCGGGATCGCAGCAGGGGCCCTTGGGGTTGTGGCGGAGTGATGGTACCAATGCCGGCACTTACCCGCTGACCGGAGGAGACTCGGGAAACTCCCGGCCTTACGATTCCGATATCGCCAACGGGATTCAGGCCGTCGGTGACTCCGTGATTTTCCGCGCGTGGGACAGCGAGGCCGGAGTGCTCTGGAAGAGTGATGGGACGGAAGCCGGAACTTATCCGCTCGAAGCCGATCCCAAGAAGCCCACTGCCGATTGGGGGGCGAGAAATCTCTGCAATCTGGGCGACCAGATTCTCTTCGTGAACATGGAGTCTTCCGGGAAGAAGCGGAGGACGCTCTTCACCAGCGATGGCGGCCAGCTCTCGGCAACGCTGATTCCAGGTATTCCCGCGAAGAGCTATCCGACCGGCATCACGAATATGATCCGCGCCGGTGAATGGGCCTACCTTCACACCGAGCGTCATGTGTGGGCGACGGGCGGGGACAAGCAGAGCACTTTCAAGCTCGTGGACATCGCCAAGCTCGATGGGAAGATCGAGGCAGATACCATGAGAACCCTTGGCGGGGACTTGGTGTTCTCGACCGGCTCCCTGTGGAAGGCCAGCGCGGATACGAAGACCGTGGAGATGCTCGTTGATTCGAGCGCCCTGAGCTTCATTCCCATCAATCTGACCGTGGTCGACGAGACCCTGTATTTCAGCGGTTGGAAGCAGGGTTCCTTCCAGCTTTGGAAGAGTGATAGTACTGCCCAAGGGACCGCGATGGTGACGGACCAGATCGGAATTGCCGGAGAGTTGTCGAATTTCACCGCGGCTGGGGGCTACCTGTGGTTCACTTTCAAGCCGAGCAACAGTGTTCTGCAGCTCTGGCGCAGCGACGGAACCGGCGCGGGGACCTCCATGGTGGCGACCGTCCCCGTGGAGTTCGGAATGCCAAGCGAGGGCCCCGGCGGCCGCCTTCTCTTCCGCGCATGGACTTCGCCCACCGGCGTTGAACTCTGGATAAGCGATGGCACCGCCGAGGGCACGGGATTGGTAAAGGACATCGACGAAGGAGGCGGCTCCTCGATGATTTCGAAAGCCACGCGGGTGGGGGATCACGCTTACTTCGCAGCCACGCACCCGGTCCACGGTCGCGAACTCTGGAAGACTGATGGCACGCCGGAAGGAACGGTGCTGGTATCCGATCTCACCGGTGATGCCGGCTCTTCATCGCCACATCATCTCGTGGTCGCCGGATCAAAACTGTTCTTCGACGCAACCACTGCCGAGGCAGGTCGCGAAGTTCACGTGATCGATGTCTCGGAGGATCTCGCGGAGTAGTAGTAAGTGTCTCTTCGTGAGAGAAATGGTGACCCATTAGAGGATTACTAGGCGAAATGCAATCACAATGAGATTACATTGTGATTGCATTGATGGGGGATTTTTCATCTTTCCCGGGAAATGCTCCTCCAAAATCCAGAACATGACGCCGCAACGAGGCCCGATTGGCCCTCCTCATACTCTGAGAAAAGTTATGTAAAGCGAATCTCTAGGGGCGCCCTTCCGGCTTGGTTGATCCTCGCTGGGATGATGCAAGGCCAGACACTCCCGGAGCCTGTGCAGAATGCCAAGCTGACGCCGGACCGGCTGTTCGGACGTCCGGAGCAGTTCACGGCGGCCCTAGCGAAGATCTTCTTCGTGGCCGTGAATACTAGCCAGGGGGCGGAACTCTGGTGCAGTGATGGCACTGCGAATGGAACTGGCCCGGTGAAGGACATTTATCCCGGCCGCGGCTCTTCATTACCGGAAATGTTGGTCGCGAAGGGTGCGGCGATTTTTTTCGTGGCGGACGATGGCGTCCATGGCCGCGAATGGTGGACCAGCGATGGCACGGAAGTCGGCACCCGCATCGTTGCCGATCTAACAGAAGGTGTCCGATCGTCGGATTTCTCCGCTGCGATCCTTGTAGGGACCAAGCTTTGGTTCTTCGCCGCCTCCGCAACGGTCGAAGGCGAGTTCGAACTCTGGACCAGCGATGGCACCGATGCTGGCACCCAGCCGGTGGCGGAAGGTTTCCGGTGTCCGGCCAATCTCACGCCCTATGGTGATGGGGTGGCCTTTACGCAAGACGAAGGCCTCGATAGCGCAAGGAAGCAGCTCTGGAAAAGTGATGGCACCCTGGCTGGCACCGCTTTCATCCAGTCTTTCGCGGTGGGCCAGGGAAGCGTCGATTCCCTCACGCAGGTAGGAAACGACCTGTTCTTCGCAGTCAGGGCGGGTCGGCCGACGTATGTGTCGGATACACGCCTGTGGAAGACCGATGGGACCACGGCCGGCACCGTCGACCTTCACCAGTTCAGCGCCTCAAATAGCTATGACGGCTTCCTGAGATCCCTGACGGCATTTGGAGACAAGCTGCTATTTGCGGGCAGTGACAGCGCTACCGGCACCGAACTCTGGATCAGTGACGGGACCGTCGCCGGTACCGCGCTCCTGAAGGACATGACACCTGGCGAGGATAACTCAGAGCCCCAGCTCATCGGTCAGATGGGAGGTAAGTTCTACCTGAAAGCAGACGGCCTGCCTTGGGTTAGCGATGGCACTGCCGAGGGAACCGTCCGGATGGGGGAGTTCGTCCCGCAGAACGGTTCTCCCCGGATCTCCTTGGGTTCTACGATCGCCTACTTCGACTATGCGGACCCGTCTTTGGGCCTCTGGAAGACCGATGGCACCTTGACGGGCAGTGGCCGCTTGCCTTCGGCAAAGGCAACCGTGACCGGTGGCTTCTGGCGGGGCGAACGTGTCGTCGTCGGTGACGATCTCTATCTTGGTGGCTATGAAGACGACAAGGGCACGAAGCTCTGGCGTCTTCCTGCTGCCACCGGGGTTCCTGTGCTTTTGGAAGCCTTCAAGCCGGGAACATGGGAGATTGATCGAGATCTTTTGATTTCGAATCCGGAAACGGCGGTGATCGGAAACAAGGTACTGTTCGCCTCCGAGGACAAACGCTTCCTCTGGTCCAGTGATGGCAGACGCAAGGGGACCAAGCGCATCATGCGGATCCCGGGTTACCTGCATGAGGGCACCCCCACGGAAGCCAATTTCATGGTTCACAATGAGACGCTTTATTTCGTCACGGCCACCGGCAGCAGCAAGCATCAGCTGGCATGGACGGACGGCAGTTCCCGCGGATCCGGGGCGACAGGACTCATGAATTTCCAAGCGCGGGAGACTCCCGCATTCCTGCGCGCGGGGCTCGGCGAACATTTGTATTTCTCTCCACTTGCCGGGGACCTTGCGGACTCCTTGCGAGTCGCGGGAGGAGGGATCAAGGCTCCTCGTGCGGTGAAGCCGGATCAGGAAGCTGCTGTGCCCGCCAGCGAGGCCTACGTGTTCAGCTACTCGCCGGATTCTGAAATTCCGGAGCAACTCTGGGTCTGCGATGGCTCGCGGGAGGGAACCAAGCCGCTTGTGCTGGATCCGCCTGTCTATTATCCGGTGGTGCGTGGGAAGGTAGAAGGCCTGACCTACTTCACCGCCAGCACGGATGCGGACGGCTACGGACTCTGGGTGACCGGTGGAACCGTCGAAAGCACACGGCTGGTGAAGGATCTCTCCCCGGGAGTTCTCGGCGAAATGCTGTATTTCGGCGCATTCGTCGAATTCAAGGGTGAGGCTTACTACCTGATGCAGGTGGATGATGTGCTTGGCTTCTGGCGAAGCAATGGCACCACGGCGCGTACGAGCTTGGTCAAGGAGTTGCCTTTCCGGGCGGGTGATCTGACACGCCACGCACCCTCCTTCGCGGTGTTGAACGACGTGCTTTATCTCAATGGCCGGGTCGACGGAGGCGGGTATGAATTGTGGAAGAGCGATGGAACCGCGGTGGGCACGGTGCCGGTAGCGGATGTCCATCCGGGCTACAATGGCTCGGATCCCAGGGATCTCACCGCAGGGATCAATGTGCTCTACTTCACTGCTGATGACGGGCTGCATGGACGGGAGTTGTGGCAGAGCGATGGCACGGCGGAAGGCACCCGCATGGTTGCGGACCTGACAGATGGAGACGGTCTATCCGCTGATCCGGTGGGTCTGTCCCGCAGCTCGGAAAAGCTCTTCTTCCTTTCCAGGCTGCCGGGGATCGGCAGGCGCATGCATGTTATGAATCTGGAGTGATCCGTAGATGAGGAAAGGCGAACTCCCCTGCGGGTTCGCCTTTCGTCTGCCCATCCATGCAGGCTTGGCGAGATGACTCTTGCCTGACCATGATCGCCGTGCTGCCGGTCAGTGACGTGTCGCCACTCCGCCCGGCATTTGAATTTGGTTTTCGTTCTCTTCCACTATGCATTTTCGTGCCCTGCTGCTGGCGGCGCTTTCCGGCCTTTCTTCCCTATCCTTCGGGGAGAACACCCCGCGATTGGTCCGCGATGTCAATCTCATGCCCATGAAGGGCGGAGACATCTGGAACCCCTTTTCCCATTCTCCCCAGAAGATGGTGCGGGTGGGCGATGTGATTTACTTCGCGGCATCTGACATCGTGCATGGCAGGGAGTTGTGGAAGACCGACGGGACGGAGGCTGGCACCGTGGTGGTGACTGATCTTCGCCCGGGGTACTGGAGCAGTTCACCGGGGAATCTCACGGCTTTCGGAGATCGCTTGTTCTTCTCCGCCGATCACGACGGGCTCAACGGGGATTCCTTTTGGACAAGCGATGGCACGCCAGAGGGAACGGTAATCTTGGAAGGATTCGCAGGCGGAGCAGCGGCGGGTGATCTTTCCCTGTTTGAGGGAAGCGGGGGAAAGCTGTTCTTCAGAAAGCTTGCGGTCGGCTCTGGCGGGAGTGCCGGATTCTTCGCGTGGGACGGCACGGCAGCCGGGCCGGTTGAATTGAATGGGCCTCCTTCGGCCCGCCCCTTCCAGTCCTATGATGGGAAAAAGCTCTCCTTCGTCCCGGGAACCCTGATGTTTGCCAGCGGGCCGGATCTCTGGCAGAGCGACGGCACAGTGGCCGGGACGGTGAAGGTGGCGAGCCTTCCCGGCGGCCAAGGATCTTTGGAGCTGCTGGAAATCGCGGGGGACACCCTGTTTCTTTCCCGTCTCCCGACCGGCGGCGTAGTAAGGGAATTCTGGAAGCATGTGAGAGGTAGCAACCAGCTTGAAAACGTACAAGCGGGTGGGGCAGGCGGGCTGACTTTTGATAGATCGGTATCGCCCGTGACTTGCGTCGCGGACGGCAAGCTCTTCGTCGTGGCCCGGCAAGGCACTTCCCCTCGGAAATTGTGGGTGAGCGATGGCGCGGCGGGCGGTATGCGGCCTGTCGAGGATGTCCGTGGCATGGGCTATGGAAATCCGGAGCAACTCACCGCCGTAGGATCGCAGGTCTATTTCGTCGGAGCTGACGGGACCGGTGGGCGGGAGGTCTGGAAAGCGGATGGCACGACTGCCAGCGCTTCGCAGGTAACGGATCTGTGGACCGCCGAAGCGGGCGAACCCACGGAATTGGTGGCCTTGGACGGCCTGCTCTGCTTTGGCATGAGGGAGGCGGAAAACCTTGTCTCTCTTTGGAAGACCGATGGCACGACAGGTGGAACCACACGCTTGAAGCTCACTTGGTCTGACGGCCCGGTTCCTCCCCGGAGCTTCATGCACTTGAACTCGCAGTTGATCTTTGTCGGTAGCGCGGAGGAGGGATCCCAAGAACTGTGGACGACGGATGGCAGCGTGGAAGGTACGGGGATCATAAAAGATGTGACGCCCGGCAATTTGTCCGGGCTGCCATCGCTAGGATCCGGCTCCTTTCTGGCAATCGGGACGACGCTCTACTTCGGCGCAAGCGATGGTCTACATGTGCCGGACTTATGGAAGTCCACGGGCACCCAGGCCGGGACGCGCTTGGCCAGCCCGACCTCCGGCCGCGGGGCTTACTCTCCTCCCGACGCACTGACCCAAGTCGGCAAGACGATCTATTTCACGACTTCTTCCGTCTCCTCATCCGGATGGGGACAGATGTTGTGGAAAGCAAACCAGCGGAGCGGCCGTGCGACCAAGGTGCGGGAGCAGTTCATCAAGGGCGATATCACCAGCGGTGTGCGCTCAATGCTGCCGCTGAAAAAGAAGCTTCTCATGGTCGTCTCGGGATTCGACGGCGAGGCCAAGTTGTGGACGACGAATGGGATGCCCGGGGGTACAAGGCAGATGAAGAAGCCGGACCTCGAGTTGGCGTGGCCATACTCGTTGGTGCCGATGGGAGATCGTGCCTATTTCGCCGCCGCCTCGGCCGAGTCGGGATACGGCTTGTGGCAGATGAACCGCACTGGCGGGAAGCCGTCTCTGTTGAAAGAGATGCCCGGCTTCAGCTTGGAGGCTCTCACGGCCATGGGGAATACCTTGTTCTTCATCGCGAAGGATCCGTCGTCCGGTGATGCCAGGCTTTGGAAGAGCGATGGCTCGGCGGGAGGCACCGTTCCCGTGACGCCAGCCGGGTTTTGGCTGCATGGAGGATACACGCTCGATCTCCTCATCCCTTGCGGCGACAAGCTATACTTCATGGCGGATGATGGCGCCCATGGCAGCGAGCTGTGGGTATCGGATGGATCTGCGGAAGCTACCAGGATGGTGAAAGACATTCACCCGGCCGATGGTCCGGCCCCTCGGAAGATGGCGGAGGATTTCTTCGCTGCGGGAAACATTCTCTATTTCACCGCGGACGATGGCGTTCATGGAGAAGAGGTCTGGCGGACCGACGGCACGGAAGCCGGAACCTCGATGCTTGCCGATATTCAGCCAGGCGAGGCCGGATCGGAGGCATGGGGATTCACGACGGTGGGTTCACGCCTCTATTTCTCGGCGTACAACAACCAGTACGGGCACGAGCTTTGGAGCAGCGACGGAAGCCAGGCAGGCACGGTCCTCGTCTCGGATCTTGTTCCGGGCAGCGGCAGTTCCAATCCCGTCTGGCCGATCGCGGTGGGGGATAGGCTCTACTTCGGTGCGACGACTCTGGAGCACGGCCAGGAATTGTGGGTTATCGATGGGGCGGACCAGCAGTGATCGTGAGCTTGCGATGAAGTGCCGCGACAGGAATTCTCCGCTGCGTGGAGGAGAATCCCTACGAAGCACCGGCAATTGTCGATGTCGAGGCGCCTGCGGCGACAGATGCGGAGGCCATCCGGCTGAAGCACCTTGCTCATGAGGCCTCGCTGAAGACCCTCGGGCTCATTTGCTATCTCATCGGATTCCTTGGCTGCTACAATCTCGCGGTGACGTATTACGTCGTCTGGTATAGTGGCTCCGATCTTCCGGAGATGAGCTACAGCGTGGCCCAGATCGTGGTGTGGATCCTTCCGATCCCGTTTCAGTTTCTGGTGGGTTACGGGTTGCGCCGCTTGCTTCCCTGGGTGCGGATCCCGGCAGGGATTCTTTTTGCCGTAAGCCTCCTTCGTGTGCCTATAGGGACCGTGGTCGGGATTTGGGGACTCTATCTTGTCTTGAGCACGAAGGGACGTACGGTGCTTTCGCCCGCTTATCGCGAGATCATCAGTCAGACACCGGATCTTCGTTACCGGCGCGGCCCCGCGGTGAGGTTGCTTTTCTGGATTCTCGTCGTCGCCCTGCTCACGTTGATTTTCTTCGCCTTTTTCGGGTGAGCCGGTGAAGCCGTTAGAGGGAAATGTCTGGTGCAGGAGAGGCCAGGACTGCTTGGTTCTTCCTACATGATTTCTTCCGGCCAGTCGCTCCGCAAAAGCCCGCATCTGGCCTTCGCATGGATGCTTACCCTTGCTTGCGGGCCGCTTTGTCCCGGCCAGGACGCTCCGCGTCTCCTGAAGAGTTCCGGTATCCCGATGCCGCGCAATTTGCCGGCAGTCGAGCAATTGGCTGCGCTAGATGGGGTGGTCTATTTTGCGGGCCTCGATGAGGGGCACGGGCAGGAGCTGTGGCAAAGCGACGGTCCCTTTGGCGGATTCCTCGGAATACCTCCGGCTGTGGTCCAGCGATGGTAGCAGCACAGGCACCAGATCCTTGGCTGCGGGTTTGACGGGGCGAAAGGGAAGCAACCCTGATGAATTGATGACAGCGGGAGACCGCGTCTACTATCAGACTTTCGACGACAACGAGCACGGTCGCCTGCTTTGGGCCACCGGCGGCGATAGTGCCAATACATCGGTGGTGCTGGACCTCGATGAAGAGGATGACGCGAACTACCGGGATCCCGGATTGCTTGGGGTCTCTGGTCAGACGGCCTTGCTTGCGAAGTGGGGGGATGGTGTCGCCGAAGGATTGTGGCGTCATAGGCAGACCGAATCCCAAGCTGTGCCCTTGGCTCCTGGCGACGCACCGGTTTTCCCGCAGGGGGAACTCGCGTTCTTCACGAGCTACGATCCGGCCACGGGTCGTGAGCCCTATGTCACGGATGGCACGATCGAGGGAACTCGGCTCTTGAGGGACCTGCGTCCGAAGACTGCCTATGATCCTGTATCCAGTCCTCCGGCGGAATTTTCATCATCGCCCCAATGGGTCGCGAGGGTAGGGAGCAAGACCTACTTCACTGCGGAGTCGCTTTTTTATGGTCGCGAGTTGTGGGTCACCGATGGCACTCCCCTGGGTACGGTCTTGGTGAAGGACATCAGTGGTAACAGCACGTCTTCCATCTTCGGCAAAGTCCACGTCTGGGGCGACAAGCTCCTCTTCTTCGCAGGCGCCAGGACATCCTACTATGAGGAAGCGGGACTCTGGATCAGTGATGGCACGTCACAAGGGACGAGGCGTCTGATGATCGCCGCGCCGGATCCATGGTATGACGCTGAAAGTAACGACGGCCCGATGTTCGCGGAGCTTGATGGCAGGATCTACTTCACCGCGAAAACGGAAGAGGATGGCCAAGAACTTTGGAGCACCGATGGCACGGTGGATGGCACTCAGCGGGTAAAGGACATTTTTCCCGGCTCCGCAGGATCGGAGCCGGAATGGCTCACCAGCACAGGCAGCGCGATCTACTTCACGGGGAATGATGGCCGTCATGGTCGCGAGTTGTGGCGCACGGACGGGACAGCGGACGGCACCGTGCTTGTGAAGGACTTTACCATGGATGCCGCGAGCAGCCTTCCCCAGGGCCTCGCCTACACCGGAGGAAGGTTGTTCTTCATGGCGACCACGCCGGATGCAGGTGCTGCGGCTTGGGTGATCGATCAGCCCTGAGCAAGATAGGGCCACAAAAAAGCCGGACCCCATGAGGAGATCCGGCTTTTCGAAATCGCTTGGATCCGATCAGGCGCGGCTGATGTAGCTGCCGTCTTCGGTCTTGATGATGAGCTTTTCGCCCGGGTTGATGAAGAGCGGCACTTGGACGACCAGGCCGGTTTCCATCGTGGCGGACTTGTAAGCGTTGTTCGCGGAGTCGCCCTTCACGCCTTCCGGGGATTCGGCCACGATCATTTCCATCGACGGCGGGAGCTCGATGTCGGCGACGAGGCCGTCGGCGAAGAGCAGGGTGTAGGTGTTGCTCTCGATGAGGTAGTCGCGGACGGTGTCGATGATGTCATCGTGCACTGCCACGTCATCGTAAGTCTCGTTGTGAAGGAAGTGGTAGCCGCTGGAATCCTTGTAGGAGTATTCGTGCGGGATGCGCTCGAGGAGAACGGACTCCATGGAGTCGTTCGAGGTGAGGCGCAGGTTGGCGACCTTTTTGGTGGCAACGCTGCGGATCGACATCACCACGTAGGACGCCATGCGCGGCGGCGTCTTGAGCTCGTGGGAAATCACGACGCAGACGTCGTTGTTGTGACGGACGGCGTGTCCCCTGCGGAGGTTGATGACGGGCGTGCTGGCCATGATTGTGGACGGGCGAAATAGGCGGTCGGCGGGCCCCGTGCAAGCCCGGAGTGCGAGGGGAAGGGGACCGCCGCGCGAAAATCCGTCAAATCGCCTGGCGGCAGAATTGTCACTCAGGCTAAGGAGTTTCCGCCGAAAAGTTGCATTTTGCGGGGAGGAAAGGATTTGCCAGGTGAATAGATCGGGCGATTGCTACGTCACTCTTTCACGATGAGCTCCTCGACCCAACTCCGTCTGCCAGTCCTTTCCGCTCTTTTAGCTGCCTCCGGAACCGCCTTGGCCTCACCCGGCGCGGAGGCTCCGGTCACCCTGATGATGACCGAGCAATATACCGTGCCGGGAACGATCCTTAAGGACGAGTTCGGGGTGCCGGTGCGGCCAACGACCCCGGCCTACGAAAACGAGTGGGCACGCTACGACTACCAAGGGCGCCTGATCCAGGAGAACTACGAGTACCGCTCCAATGTGGCTGCATGGCGGCTCTCGAATCGCGAATTCCTCGGCTTCCTCGTGAGCGAGGGCGTGATCTCGAACATCACCGGCTGGTCTTTGCGCGTGGTTTACAACGAGGAGTCGGAACTCCCGTTCTTTTACATCACCCGGCCCGGCGTGGCCCCGATCTACGTGGGCGATTACTTCCAACTGAGCCCCTATGCTCAGGCGAGCGCGGTGAATGCCCGCAGCCAGACCCGCTACAATACCGCGGGAAGCATCATCTCTTCCACGGGCTCCGATACTTCCACGACCAAGACGGAGCTCTTCGTGACTTTCTCCACCCAGGAAACCGAGGAAGGGGAAGGCTCGACGATGAACGTGCAGGGAATGTGGCGTCATACGCTCGCGTTGCGCCCGGTGGGCGGAGTCTACCGCTACATCAACGGACCCGGCGCGATCACCGGCATCTCCGGATCGATCAATGACTACATCTCCGATGGGCAAGGTGGTCTGGATTACTACGAGTCGATCCTCGAGGGCTCATGGAGTTTCCTCTCGGCTAGCCCGGTGAATAATCTCGCGGTGTCCTTTCCGGAAGCTGAGCCGCCGGCTGCGGCAGCCACCAGCGCGGTCTCGCCCGCCAAGCCGGCTCCCGCTCCCGTGACCGAGTAACGACGGGAGGCCGGGCCTTCTTGTTCCTCTTTTCATGAAATCACGAAGCCTTTTGCTTGGTTTCGCAGCGTGTCTTGCGATTGCGGCGGCAGCTCTATTGATCATGCGCCGGACAGATCCGGCGCATGAGAGTGCAGCGCCTTCCCTAGCAATGAAGGGTCCTGCCGTGAAGGGGGATCCCGTAAGCTCTCCGGCATCTCCACGGCGGGAGGAACAAGCAGCGGCAAAAGATGCGCCTGCTCCTTTGGATGATGCCCGGCGCGCCGCACTTCTTGCAGAGATCGAGCAATTCTCCGTCAGCTATGATGCGAAAGAGCTCCCCAAGATCGAACCTTATCTCCTGCATCCCGATGCCGAAGTGCGGAAGGCTGCGATGAATGGGATGATCGTCCTGGGGGATTCTGCTGCAGCACCCCTTTTGCGCAAAGCTGCGGAGAAAGCGCCGACGCCCCAGGAAGCCGTCGCGCTGACTGAAGCCGCCGACTATATGGAATTGCCGGCAGGAAGTTTCATCCCGAAGGACCGCACCAAGGAAGGCACCCGCGTCCCCATGGAGGGAAAGCCGGAGCGAAGAATGGAAAGGCCGGCTCGCTAGGGGTCGAGAACAGCAGGCAGCGTCCTTGCGGATTCCATCGGAGGTATCCAATTTGTATCTTTTCGCCATTTTGCTGTCCCAATCTTCCACCGGATACTGTTTCTTCGGCCCAAGGCGCGGGTAGGGATGGACAAGCTATCATTCAGGGCGTTGAAAGGGATTCATGGATACGAAGCCCTTGGCCCCCATCCTCCGGAACGCGGCGAGTTGCTCGCTCGCGCTTCTGATGGCCCTCGCGAATAGCAGCGTTGCCCTGGCCCAAGCCGAGGGACAGTCGAAGCATAGCTTCTCCATCGGCGAAAAGGAGCTCTTGCTCGATGGTAAGACCTTCCAGATCCGCTGCGGTGAACTTCATTTCGCCCGCGTGCCCAAAGAGTATTGGCGGCATCGCCTCCAGCTCTGCAAGGCGATGGGCCTGAACGCCGTGTGCGCTTATCTTTTCTGGAACCTCCACGAGTTCGAGAAGGGTAAATATCACTGGGAAGGCCAAGCCGATGCCGCGGAGTTCTGCAAGCTGGCACAGGAGGAAGGACTCTGGGTGATCCTGCGCCCGGGACCTTACGCTTGCGCGGAGTGGGACGGTGGCGGCTTGCCGTGGTGGCTACTGAAAAAGCCTGACATGGCTTTGCGTTCCCGTGATCCCGATTTCATGACGGCCAGCCGTGCATGGCTCGCCGAAGTCGGTCGTGTCCTGGGGCCGATGCAGGTGAGCAAGGGAGGCCCCATCCTGATGGCTCAGGTCGAGAATGAGTATGGTTTTTACGGCAAGGACGCCGAATACATGGGCATGATGCGGCAATCGATGATCGATGCCGGATTCGATATCCCGCTCTTCGCCTGCAACCCGACGGGCAATCTCCACAACGGCAAG
Source organism: Luteolibacter luteus (assembly GCF_012913485.1). Lineage (GTDB taxonomy): Bacteria > Verrucomicrobiota > Verrucomicrobiia > Verrucomicrobiales > Akkermansiaceae > Haloferula > Haloferula lutea. The sequence continues at coordinate 5,917,025 of NZ_CP051774.1, forward strand.
CGCGACGACCTTTTCAATGTGGTCAACTTCGGTAGTGATCCGCAGACGGGCTTCAAGAAGCTGCGCGAGGTGCAGCCGACCGGTCCGCTGATGTGCGGGGAATTTTATCCGGGCTGGTTCGACACGTGGGGCGCTCCGCATCATCTCGGCAACACCGACCGCTATCTGGCGGATCTTGAATACATGCTTAAGGAAGGCGCGTCCTTCAGCATCTACATGGCACACGGAGGTACATCCTTCGGGATGTGGGCGGGGGCGGATCGTCCCTTCAAGCCGGACACCAGCAGCTACGATTATGATGCTCCCGTCAGCGAAGCAGGGTGGATCGGGGAGAAATTCGATCGCACCCGCAACCTCATGTCGCGCTACCTCCTGCCGGGCGAAACGATCCCGGACCCACCGGCTCCGATTCCAGCCCAGGAGATCGCGGGCTTCGCGCTCACGGAGACAGCTGCGGTTTTTCAAAATCTTCCTCAGCCGGTGAAGGACAGCGCCCCGCGCCACATGGAGGCTTATGATCAGGGGCACGGTTGCGCGGTGTATCGAGTGACGCTCCCGGCGGGCCCCGCGGCGACGTTGCACATCGAGCAGCTCCATGATTTCGGCTGGGTCTACCTCGACGGCAAGGAAGTCGGTATAATGGACCGTCGCTCTCGCCGCTTCCAAGTCCGCCTGCCCGAACGCAAGGCTCCGGCTCAGCTCGATATCCTCGTGGAGACGATGGGCCACGTGAATTTCGGTACCGAGATCCATGATCGCAAGGGTATCCACGGCAAGGTCACGCTACAGGAAGGCAGCAAGCAGACGGATATCACCGGTGAGTGGTCGGTGTATCCGCTGAAGCTGGATGAGGCCTTGTTAGCCTCGCTGAAGTGGAAGTCCGATGCAGCCGGAAGTCCGGGCCCGAAATTCTGGCGCGGAAGCTTCAACGCGGGCAAGAAGGCCGACACTTTCCTGGATCTCCGCAATTGGGGCAAAGGGGTGGTCTGGGTGAATGGCCACTGCCTTGCACGCTATTGGAATATCGGCCCCACACAAACGGCCTACTTGCCCGGAGCATGGCTGAAGGAAGGTGCGAACGAGGTGGTGATCCTCGATTTGTTAGGACCTGCCAAGCCCGTTCTCGCGGGGCTCGCCAAGCCTATTCTCGATGAACTTCATCCGGATCTTGATTTCGCCCGCAAGGGTACGAAGAAAGGCGAACTAGTGCTTAAGGGCCGCGATCCGGATCTCAGCGCCTCCTTCGCCGCAGGCGCAGAGGTGCAGGAGGTGAAATTCAAGAAGCCGCTCACGGGCTCGCAATTCGTCCTTGAGACCTTGAATGCCCACGACGGCAAGCCCTATGCCGCTATCGCCGAATTGGACCTGCTCGATCCCGCAGGTAACTCGATCTCCCATGCAAGCTGGACGATTGCCTATGTCGATAGTGAGGAGATGGTGGGCGAAGACGGTTCCGCTTCGAATGCGATCAACGGACAGACGGCGGATTTTTGGCATAGCGAGTGGAAATCCGCGCAGCCGAATTTCCCGCATACGCTCGTCATCGACCTCGGGAAGACGACGGAGATCGCCGGCATGCGCTACACGCCCCGCAGCGGGAACAATCCAGGACGCATCAAGGACTACCGGGTCTACGTCGGAGACAAGCTGGTGACGGAGACGAAGTAGGTCTCCAATTCGTCTTGTTTTCGGGATCGCGCGGCCTCTGATGTTCCATCATGAAATGGAGCTTTGGTGCCGCGGTGCTCATGCTTTCCTGCAGTTCCTGCATCACCCAGCGCGCGGCAGATCTGCTGACCGTGCCGCGCCGTGCGGCGGATGGAGAGCATTGGGAAAGGGAGACCAAGCTGAAGCCGCAGCGTTTCGAGGTGGTGGCTTCCGATGGCATCAAGCTCACCGGTTACCAGCTCGATCCTGCGCCGGGTACGAAGCGGCGCGGGACGGCGTATCTGCTGCATGGATTCGGGAATTCGAAGGAGCAGATGCTGCCGGTGGCGAAAGAGCTTTCCACTGCCGGGTTCCGTTGCGTCGCGTGGGATAGCCGCGGGCATGGCAAGAGCGAGGGGCGGCGCGCGACTTATGGCACCCGTGAAGTGGATGATGCCCTGCGGGTGATTCGCAGCAGCCGCGCGTTGAGCCATGGAAAACGCGAGCCGGAGGTGATCTGGGCTTACTCGATGGGCTCGGCGGTTGCCTTGCAAACGATGCCGCAGTTGCCGGAGGTCAAGGCGGCGGTGCTGCTTGCGCCGATGTCGGATCTTGGTGGCGTGCTCTACCATCAGGCACGACGCCACTACCGTGGTGCGCTTACCCCGCTGGTGCCGGTCGTGCGGGCCAGCGTGCGGAGTGATGCGGGGTTCGATCCGAAATCGATCCGGCCGATCGATTCAGTGAAGAAGACCCGCGCGAAGCTGCTGATGATCCATGGCGAGCGGGATGGCACGATTCCCTTGGAGCACTCGACGCGTCTGCTGGAAGCGTGCGCGCCAGGGCAGGGGAAGAGGATCGTGGTGAGCGATGCCGGCCATGGCGATGTGATGTGGGGCTTGCCGGAGGAGACCCGTGACGAGGCGATCCGTTTTTTGGAAAAGAACGCCGCCCGGTAAAAGAGGAAGGGGCGCATTTCGCGCCCCTTCTAATGATTGATGATCCGGCGAGGATGCTCAGGGCATGCCTTCGAGGGCCTTCACGATCTGGCGGCGGAGTTCCACCGGATCGAGTTGGGCGCTGTGGCGCCAGAGGATTTCTCCCTTGGGCGAGATAAGGACGGTGTGCGGCTGGGCGCCGGTCCACTCCTTGTCGATCGCCTCGGCGAGCTTGTCGGCGTTGTCGCCGGAGAAGATGTAGTTGTTCGACTTGCGGCCTTCCTTCTCCATGGAGGGCTTGGTCTTGTCGGAGAGGGCGGCGTGTTGCTTGGCCAGGAACTTCTGGGCCTTGGCCTGGTCTTCGACGGGATCGAGGCTGATGCTGATGAAGTCGAAGGAGCGGTTCTGGAAGCGGCGGTAGGCATCGACCAGATCCGGGAACTCGGCGATGCACGGACCGCAGGTGGTGGACCAGAAATTGATCAGACGCACGTTGCCGGAAGCATTCTCGCGCAGCTTCTTCGCGAGGTCGGCGTCGAGCTTCTCGAGGGTGACTTCCTTGGCTTCCCAGTTCTCCTGGTCCTTCTTCCGCCAGGATTCCTTCCACTTCCATTTGGTGGAGCAGCCGAAGGAACGGGTGACGGGCTCCTTCACCGGCTCACCGGCGAGGATCGAGTCGAGCGCGTTCTTGATGTAGCTCTTCTCGACCGGGCCGGACTTGCGGCCGGCATCGTCGAGGCGGCCGGTATAGGCCAGTTTGCGGTCTTGGCCGAAGATGAAGACGTGCGGGGTCGATTGCGCACCGCAGGCCGCGCTGAGGGTCTGGGTTTCGCCGTCGTAGAGGTAGGGCATCGTCCAGTTGTTGTCCTTGGCGAAGAGGGGCATCTCCTCGAAGGTGTCGCCATGGGCGCCGTAGCCCAGTTCGTCCGGGGTTAGGCCGAGGGGGCTGCTGCTATTGATCGAGACCACGGCCACGCCCTTGTCTTTGTAGGCCTGGTGGATCTCTTCCATGCGGCCGGCGGCAGCGATCGCGTCCGGACAGTGATTGCAGGTGAAAATCAGGCAGAGAACCTTCGCGTCCTTGAAAGAGGAGAGCGTGTAGGTCTTCCCATCGATCGCCGGCAGCGAGAAATCAGGGACTTGCGAGCCGATGGCCATCACGGGCGGGGTCGGAGGATCGGCGGCGAGGGCGGTTCCTGCCGTGGCGGCAAAGGCGAAGGTCAGAAGGAGGCTTTTCATGGATTTGGCGGACGGAAGTGGAATCCCAATACCGTGGATCGGAGCGGGATTTTGCTGTGAGGGCAAGGAAGGAGGGAAATTCCTTGGGTGACACGGTTTCGGGGACAGGAAATGGGAGATAAGAGCGGCGAGATAAGAAATAAGAGAGAAGAAGGGCTGTGATCGCGCTTGCCTCATCGGGGCTGGATGATCGGTTGGTGGAATGGCGCAGTTCATTCATTTGGCCGATGACAAGGATCTAGCGATGATCCGGAAGAACGGGATCATTGCGTCGAAGCTCCGTGATGAGGGGAAAAAGGCAGTCTTTGCGACGCCGGTGCTGCAGGATTTCTATCGCTCCCACCAGTGGCTGCGGGAACTGAAGCGGCGCGGGGTGCGAACCTTCTCGGCAGTGCAGTTCCGCGTGGGGGATGACACTCCGGTCTCGGTGGGGCGCTACAATGAGGAGCATCTGGAGACGACGGCCGCCGAGGCGGTGCGCATTTTTATGGATCATCAGACGGGGGCCGGACTGGAGGTGATCTTTTCCACCAGCATTCCGGCGAGCGCCATCATGCGGACCTACACGCCCGACCAGGTGACGGGCTGGCGCTATTTCCCGGAAGCTCACGGGAAAGAGCCATGCGGCTGCTCCTATTGCCAGCGGGGGGAGATCCGCAGCCAGCGCTTGCGGAGCGATTGAGGAGTTGGAGATCGCTCGTCTTCCGTTTGTAAGTGTGTCAGCGATGCTGGCGTATGGTCCGTTTCGATGTCTGACCTCGAGCCCATTCTGAATTTCCTGAAGTCGGTGGGGAACACGGCGTTTTTCCTGGCGACCCGCTACGGCCTGTTTGCGGGGATCGCCTGGTTGCTGGCTTACGTGCTTTTCTACCGGCGCTGGAAGCACCGGAAGGTGGTGCAGAAGTTGCCTCCGGGTTCGGAGATCCGGCGGGAGATGTTTTTCTCGGGGATCTCGGTGCTGATCTTCGCGGTGGTGGGCGTGGTCACGGTGATCGCGGCGAAGCAGGGGTGGACGCAGATGTACACGCGGATGGGGAAGTATCCGATGTGGTGGTTCTGGCTGAGCATCCTGTGCGCGATCGTGATCCACGATACCTGGTTCTATTGGACGCACCGGCTGATGCATCACAAGAAGCTGTTCCGCTTCTTCCATCGCACGCATCACCTGTCGCACAATCCAAGTCCATGGGCGGCTTACTCGTTTGATCCCGCGGAGGCGGTGATCCAGGCGGCGATCTTCCCGCTGGTGTTGTTCATCATGCCAATGCATCCGGGAGCCTTCGCGATCTTCATGGTGTGGCAGATCACCTTCAACGTGATCGGGCATACCGGATTCGAGATTTATCCGAAGTGGATGATGGATTCGTGGCTGGGAAAGATCCTGAACACGCCGACCAACCATGCGATGCACCACGAGAAGCTGCGCGGCAACTACGGGCTCTACTTCAACGTCTGGGACCGGGTGATGAAGACGAACCATGCGGATTACGAGAAGCGGTTCCGGGAGGTGACGACGCGGGGGAGGGACGCGGGAGAACATCGGACCTCGAAGGTCCAACATTGAGCGTCGAAGCGGGCAGTTTTTTGGGGTGGTGACGGGTGCCTGTTATGCCTGTTTGAAAGAGGAAAATTAACAGGCGGAGAGGTGGGTTCGGGAAGCGATGGATGGGGTGAAGAAGTTTTTGATCTCATCGGGTGGCCTTGGGTGCTTGAGGGCTTTTCCAAGGAGGAAGGGATAGGCGAATTCCGAAGGTGTTTCTACTGTCAGCGGAGGTCTTCCTTAGGTGTTGGGGGGAGAGATCGAACCGCGGAGGCGGAGAGGTCGCGGAGGGAGATGCGGAGATGAGGTGGGGTTTTTGTTCTACCGCAAAAGGGCGCGAAAGGGACGCGAAATTTGAAAGACAGGAAAGGAACCACGGAATACGCGGAATACACGGAGGTGATTGAGGTTTGTTTCTGTGGGCGCAGGTGTGTGGCTTTGGAGGTAATGTCGGTCTGTGGCGGGTGGGGCGTTTTCGTAGCGGATCGGTTGAACGGACGGTGGAGGTGATTTTTTGGTGTGGTTTTTGGGGATGATTCTTGCGGGGCTTCTGAAAGAAGCCCGTCCGCGTTATAGCGCTTGCTGCTGGAGATGATGCAAAGGAGAGCACCGCGGAGGGCGCAGTCTTGATTCGCCCTTGCAATGGCAGGGCGCGGTCTTAGTACCCTTGGGTGAACGATGCCGCACGAGCTCCGATGCGCGGCAGGTCGTTCGATCTAACAGAATTTTTCCCCATGCTGAACGAACCTCTGGATCCTTCTTGTGCTGAAGCTGAATTGCTTCGTGCTGCTTATGCGGCGTTCAATGCGCGGGACATTGAAGCGGCGCTGTTGCTAATGACGCCGGATGTGACCTGGCCGCGGGCGTTCAAAGGAGGCTTTGTCCATGGACCCGCTGAGGTCGGTGCGTATTGGACGGAGCAGTGGCGCGAGATCGATCCGACGGTGCAGCCGCTGGCGTTCTATCCGGAGAAGGATGGGACAATCCTGGTGGAGGTGCATCAGGTGGTCCGGGATCTGGCTGGAGCGGTGATTGCCGATGAACGGGTGGGGCACCGGTTTGTCATCGAGCACGGATTGATCCGCGGGATGGAAGTGGGGGAGTTGGCTCCGAAAGGTTGATGGCGTGCAGGTAGTCGACCTTTGCTTCAGCGAGTCGGGTTTCGGCTCGCGGAACATGGTGAGCTCGATGTGCGAGGTCAGGGGCAACTTGTGCTCGGACAAGGGGGATGGCACTGGCTCCAGGATCTTCAGCTCCGGCTTCAATAACCGCATCGACGGAAATACCCTTCAGTTCAACGATTTCGGCGTGCGCCTCACCAGCTCGCCAAATGTGGTGATCCGGAATGTCTCGCGCTTCAATGGCTAGTCCATCGTCGCGGGCAATCACGTCGCCCCGATGGTGACCATGGCAACGACCGGCGCGGCGATCACGGGGACCACGGGAGGGACGGCGCTGGGGACGACGGATCCTTATGCGAATTTGATGTATTGAGGGGGGATGGCTAGATTTAAGCTGGCAATCCCCATTTAGATATACGAGTGATTTACATGAATTGCGGACAATGAAGTCTTCCAAGTGTTAATGAAATATGGCTTGATTTGCGATGGTTTCGATGTGCCTCTGCTTCGCGTGAGCTTTCATCCTTTGAAGTTTTCCGACTGGGAGAAACTCGGGAAGTATCTTTCGCCTTTTGCTGATCTGTTATCCCTTCTCGGGTTTTTCGTTACTCTGTATGCCGCTTGGACAATTCGCAGGCTGTCGGCGCGATTTGTTTTCTGGGGGCGAGTTGACGACTATAAAACTGGATTGGATGAGGTTTGTACTCAGCTCAATGATGCCTTGGCTGCAAAGAGCTTTTCATCGGGATTGGTAGCTGAGATTCTCGAGCCATGCAGGGTTACTCTGAAGAAGCTCAAGAATGGTCCCGATGAAGTTGCTAAGATGGCTAAAGACGTAGATGGAGAGGTAAAATGGGGTTTGGAGGATGCCGCTGGTAGGCTTTCTTTGGATTACACGAGCAAATTGTTACGTCATTTGCGAGCATTGGGAGAGGAAATATCGCATCATTTGAAGGAACGGAGAATCACACCAATCTAATGAGTCTAAACGACAAGGCATCAAAGGCGATCGACAAGCTCCTCAGATTGACTAGAGAGGGGAAGTTGACCTGGTCTCGTGAAAAGGACGTTTCTCGGATCATAGATGCGAGCGATGATCAGGTAAGCGTTGTATATACGGCGCGAAAGGGAGATATGAGGTTTAGGGCTTACGAGGCAAATTATCAAGTTTGTCCGGATGGTGATGCGGTGTATTGGCATTCAGAGCCACGGATAGAAATCGTCGATCGTGATGGAGATCTAATTTGGCGACTGCCGCGGCATCCCGAAACATTGGATCTCCTACGAACCATCCAACTGAAATCGGGGAATGTTGAGGATGAGCTTGATCGATTTTTGAATGATGATTGGTGATGCTCAGGCTCTCGCTAACCTGAGAATACTCTTTGAAATTAGAGACCGTGCTACCGTCGGTTAGATCTGAAGATCGTTCGGCCTTATGCCTCATCTTGAGCGAGTTCAATCGATAGCAGATGCATCTCACCTCCGGAACGTCTCACCAGTGCGATGACTCGTTCTTCAAACATGGGTTTGACTATGTCGCTCATCATTCCGCGAGGTACTTGGATTCTGCATCGATCCTCGTTGTCATCTACAATTTCTATCAGGCCGGCATCAGGTCTGGTAGCGTCTGCTTCCAAAAGTGATCCTACTACTGTGAGTTCGATAGGGTCTTGAGAGGTATGTTCAGAAATTGCGATTGCCTCGTTAACGGCCCGCTGTCGTATTCGACGTTCTGGTCGCGTTAGGGCCACCCGGCGTTCGGTTTTCTCTCGTACTGCTGTAAATCCCACTGTTTTGACCTGATCCCCATCTGGGGAAAGTCGTTGTGCGAGAGCAATGAAATTGGTTCTGTAAGCCTCATCTGGAATTGCTGATTCCAATGAATCCATATCGCCAACAGAGAAGGCTTCGAGAGAATCTAAAACTTCATGTACGACGTCGGCTGTGAAATCGAGGCCTGGCAGTTCTAATTGATCAGATTGACCGACTCTCAATGTGACGGCGAAGCTAGCAGCCCGTGGCGTTGATAAATATATCTCAAAATTGTTGGTGTAGCTTTTTGATGGGCGGCCTCGCTCCCGGAATTCCCTCCCTAATCGACGCTCAGCCGTCCTAATGATCAATTTCTCGAAATCTTTCAGCCTCTGGATGAAGGTGTCGCTTCGGGCCATTCCGAACCCAACGGCGTCGCCATCAATAACCATCTGGAGCTCTCCAGGAGCCAGCACAATTCCTCTGAGGTCGAGATGCCGATTGAAGTAAACGTCCTCCAATAAATCTCGGAGTTCGTTAGCGATTTCATCTGGCGGATCTCCAGATAAAGCGGCTGAAATCAATCGTTCGGCCTCTCTTGGGAGCTTGATTTCCAAAGCGATGGATGCAGCACTTCTAAAGAGCACTGATCTGGTAGGTTCAAGATCACGACTATCAAGCAAAAGCCATGCTGCCTGTGATTCGAGCTTGAATGCCTTGACTGTAAGCTCGTGGCTCTGGTCTTTGTCACCCGCTAGGCGAAAAATCGAAGCTTCATCTAGCAGGTCCATTGCCTGCAAGTGGAGATCATTCACAGCTTGCATCGTTCAATGATTCTAGCTGCTGGATTGCTAAACTCGATTACGGCAATGACGGCAGGGATCTTGGTGTCGTCAGATCGCTTGGTCTGCTCTACCTTGATTCGAGACCGCTGGGCAATACTCGAATCGTCTCCGCAAAGTATCCCAGAAACTTCGAGTCTTACAAGATTCTGGAAGAGCAACAGTTCCTGATCGGGCGGGCCAAGCCAAAAGTCGAAGCCTGTCCCTTTTCGGGACCTTTGCATTACTTCAAGCCCGTATTTCTCCACCAGTAAGGCGGCCAGACAATAGGCCCCCTGCTCGGTTGCAACTTCTAGGTCAGCCCATGTTCGAACTATTTGCTCCGATGGTTCCTCCCAAATGATGTCGGCAAGAATAATATTTGCGTTATCCTGTACGTGCATCGACGCGGGATTTGAGTGGTTGAAGTTCGCGATGCACACCGACGCTGCCTCTGAAAGGGCTGCTCCATATGCCGGGGATATTCCTTTTCTCCCGGACTTAAGTGATGATAGTGCAAGGCCGACTGAATCCGAGGAGGGGGAAATGAGAGTCATTTAGGAGGATGGGGGCCTGTGGGGTTTTCTTTGGGTATCCTTGGGTTAGTTATATTATACCTAATGTCACGTCAATCAAGTGCCCCAAGGAATTAGAAGAAGGGTATAAAATCGATGCCACTAGCTCGCTCGATCAGGAGTGTTAAGCCTGCAAGTCCCACAAGCACCGACCCAATCCGCTTCACCCAAACAAAGCGATCCCCGAGCCAGGCGAAGCAGGCGAAGGCGATGGCGAGGAGGGCGACTTGGCCGAGTTCGACGCCGATGTTGAAGCCTAAAAGGGCGCCGGGGAGTTTCTCGGGTTGGTCCTTTGGCAGGATGCCGGCGAGGGCGCTGGCGAAGCTGAGGCCGTGGATGAAGCCGAAGAGGCCGACGAGGAGAAGACGACCCTTGCCGAGTTCCTTGACGCAGAGGTTTTCGATGCCGACCCAGGCGATGCTGGCGGCGATGAGGATTTCGACCGGTTGAGCGGGGAGATTTACCCAGCCAAGGGTGGCGGCGGCGAGGGAGATGGAGTGGGCGACGGTGAAGGCGAGGGTCTGGCCAAGGAGAGGCTTCCACTTGGGGACGAGGAGGAAGAGGCCGAGGACGAAGAGAATGTGATCAAGGCCATCCGGCAGGATGTGTTGGAAGCCGACCTTGATCCAATCCGGGATGGAGAGGGGCTTGGGCTTGAGATCTTCTTCGGTGGCGCTGCGTTCGGCGATGGTCATTTGCTCGCCGCTCATGATCGGCTTGGTTCCGGCATCGGGGCCGGTGCCGGTGAGGACGACGAGGACAACGCCAAAGGGTTCCTTCCAGCGGATATCGAGGTGCTTGGCCCCGGGAGGAAGCTGGGCATGCACGGCGACATCGAGCATGGGGAGTTCCTCGGGTTCGCCCTCGCTGAGGAAAGCGGGAGCGGTTTCGTGGAAGGCGGGGATTTCCATGGTCCAGGGGATGGGCGTGCCATCGGCGAGGAGCGTGAAGCAATCGCGCCAGTAGGTGATGGCTTCCGCCTCGATCTTTGCCCAGCCATCGGGGCCTTGTCCGCGGAGCCAGGCGAGGTCCTTGGCCTCCTCGTCTTCATCGCCGCGGAACTCCTCGAGCATGTAGGCGGCGTCGGCCTGGACGACGCCTTCGATTTTTTCGCCCTTCAGATCGAGGGACATGGTGATCTCCGCGATCTGGTGGGCGTGGAGAAGGGTGGGGAAAAAAGCCAGGAGCAGCAGGAGAAAGATGCGGGGCATGGGTGGCTGGGGAGTGGTAGCTGCTTTGAGGCAAAATCCCTAATGAGTAGATTCTAATCATCAATCGGAGGGGGGAGGGGAGGAAAGGCAGAGTGCCGAGTGATCAGTGATCAGTGGAAGAGGTGATTAGGGGGATGCGGGAGGGAGGTGAGGATTGCGGGGAAGGGGTCGATGAAGCGGGTGTGGGTTCGAGTCCCGGAGACGTTAGGTGGCCGTAGTGCTGCGGTCGCGTCGCCCTCCCTGTTGGAGGGTTCGGATTCGTTGCTTTTGGAACTTGGAAAATCGCACTGTGCATTTGAACCTCTGCGGCGTGGACAGCATCCGGATCCGTGGGGCGAGGCAGCACAATTTACGGGGTGTCGATGTGGACATCCCGCGTGGGAAATTGGTGGTGATTACCGGGCCGAGCGGGAGCGGGAAGTCATCGCTGGCTTTTCATACGCTCTTCGCGGAGGGGCAGCGGCGCTTTGTGGAATCGCTTTCGGCGTATGCACGGCAGTTCCTCGACCAACTGGAGAAGCCGGATGTGGATTCGATCGAGGGACTGAGTCCGGCAATCGCGATCGAGCAGCGGAGCGGAGGACTGAACCCGCGCTCGACGGTGGCGACGGTGACGGAGATCCATGAACACCTGCGGGTGCTGTGGGCGGCGGCGGGGGTACCGCATGATCCGGAGAGCGGCGAGAAGCTGGAGCGGATGGGCGCGAGCGATATCGTGAGCTCCATTTCCGCGATGGCCGAGGGGACGCGGGTGGTGCTGCTGGCTCCGGTGCCGCAGGAGGAGGTGCGGGAGCCGGAGCGGCTGATCGGGGACTTGCGCCGCCAGGGCTTCGTCCGGGTGCGGGTGGAAGGTGAGATTTTGGAACTGGAGGAGGCGCTGAAGGCGTGGCCGGAACGTGCGACCTCCGTGGAGGTGGTGGTGGATCGTCTGGTGGTGCGGGCCGGGGGCGAGGCGCGCTTGGCGGACTCGGTGGAGACGGCGCTGCGGATCTGCGGGAGCGAGGCGCGGGCGCTGGTGCAGGGGGCGGAGGAAAAGGAGTGGCGGGAGATTTCCTTCCAGACGAGCTACCGGAATCCCAAGACCGGCTTCATGATCGGCGAGCTGACGCCGCGGCACTTTTCGTTCAACTCGCACCTCGGGGCCTGTCCGGCCTGTGAGGGCTTGGGCACGGAGGTTTTCTGTGATTCGGAGTTGCTGCTCGGGGATGCCGGCTTGCCGCTGGCGAAGGGCGGCGTGAAGGGCTGGTGGAAGATCGGCGCGCAGCGTGGCAAGGCCTTCGCGCGGGAAGCGGTGGCGATTTTGAAGATGTTCGGGAAGCCGGAGGACGGGACTTTTTCCGAGTTGCCGGAGGAGGGGCGGCAATTGCTTTTCCATGGTGGCAATTTCGACACCGGCTGGCGGATCGGCGCGGAGAAGAAGAAGCAGATCAAGCGCTATGAGGGCCTGTGTGTGGAGGCGGAGCGGAAGCTGAAGGAAGCGCGCAGCGAGGCCGTGCGGCGTCGCGTGGCGCGGGTGATGGCGGAGCGTCCCTGCAGTGCCTGCCATGGTCAGCGGCTGCGACCGGAGATCCTGGCAGTGCGGATCGAGGGCGGCGGAGGGCTTTGGCTGGGGATCCAGGATTTCTGCTCGCTGCCGGTGGAGGAGGCGGATGGCTGGCTGGCGCAGTTGAGGCTGCCGGAGGATCGCGCCGAGGTCTGCGGGCAACTGGCCGGAGCGGTGGGAGAAAGGCTCGGTTTCTTGAGAGAGGTCGGCCTAGGGTATCTCGGGCTGGATCGCTCGAGCGCCACGCTTTCCGGTGGCGAGGCGCAGCGGATCCGGCTGGCGACGCAGTTCGGCAGCGGGCTGACAGGCGTGCTCTATGTACTGGATGAACCGAGCATCGGCCTGCATGCGGAGGACACCGGCCGGCTGATCGCGGCGCTGAAGCGGCTGCGGGATCGCGGCAATACGATCGTGGTGGTTGAGCATGATGAGGAGATGATCCGGGCAGCGGATTGGATGATCGAGCTCGGGCCCGGGGCGGGAAAGGAAGGCGGGGTCTTGCTGGGCAGCGCGACGCCGGATGCATTTCCGAAGGACTCGCCGACGCGGGGTTGGCTGGAAGCGCCGATCCCGCCGGTGGCGGTGGGCGCGGGGTTTCCCTTGCTCGGCGATGCGCTGATGATCCGCGGGGCCAGCGAGCACAACCTGCAGGATGTGGATGTGCGGATTCCGCTGGGCGGGATCGTCTGTGTGACGGGACCGAGCGGCAGCGGGAAATCGACGCTGGCGGATGACGTGCTGCTGCGGGCGCTGAAGCGTCATTTCAATGGCAGCGGGGATCCGCCGGGGAAGCATCGGGCGATCGAGGGCATGGAAGCGCTGGGTAAGGTGGTGGCGGTGGACCAATCGCCAATCGGCCGTAGCCCGCGGTCGAATCCGGCGACCTTTACCGGGATGTTCGATGGCATCCGCGATCTGTTTTCGAAACTTCCGCTATCCCGCCAGCGTGGCTATGGCGCGGGGCGATTTTCTTTCAACACGCACGGAGGGCGCTGTGAGAATTGTGAGGGGGCGGGACGTTTGAAGATCGAGATGCATTTCCTGCCCGACGCATGGATCACGTGCCGGGCCTGCGGCGGGAAGCGCTTCAACCGGGAGACGCTAGAGGTGAGATTCAAGGGCATGAGCATCGCGGATGCGCTGGATCTCACGGCGGGTGAGGCGCTCGCGGCCTTCGCGGCGGTGCCGAAGCTAAAGCGGACCTTGGAGGTGCTGGGGGAGCTGGGGCTCGGGTACGTGAAGCTGGGACAGGCGGCGAATACGCTCTCCGGCGGCGAGGCGCAGCGGCTGAAGCTGGCGGTGGAGCTTTCCAAACCGGCGGCGCCGCACACCCTGTATTTCTTCGACGAGCCGACGACCGGCCTGCATTTCGGGGATGTGGAGCGTTTGCTGGGAGCTTTCCGCGGCCTGCGGGAGGCCGGGCATAGCGTGCTGGTGGTGGAGCACCATCTGGATGTCATTTCCGCGGCAGACTGGGTGGTCGACCTGGGACCGGGTGGGGGACGCGAAGGGGGCAGGGTGGTAGCCGAGGGATCACCCGCCCAGATCGCGAAAATCGCGGATTCTCCGACCGGAAGAGCGTTGGCGCGGAGGCTCGGGTCGTCCGGCGAAATATAGGCTTCGCAAACCCGTGAATATCACCCGATCCGCTGTCATCATTGGGGTGCTTCACTTGTTCCTATTCGCGGGAATGCTGTGGGTCTCCTTTGCGGCAGAGAGGAGGTGGCACCTCATCCGGGATGACTTGGTAGTGCTGGGTCTTTTGACGAGACCCATTCAGTATCTGGCGTTCTCGACGGGGTGGCTCTGCTTTTGTCTCCTTATTTTTCTGAGCTTGCTGGCGATGCTTTGGAAGAGTGGCAGGGGTCTGGTGGTCCTGCTGGTGGTCGATGGAATTTTCGTCCTGCTATTGCTCGTATTCGGGTTTCAAGTCGCCCTGCTGGAGCTGCCGGTCCTGCCTCTCAAAGATAAGATCCGGTATATTTTCAGTGATTGAGCAGCGACATGGGAGCGGGCTGCGAGGCTCGGGAATCTTTGGTCTGCCATCGAATCGCTAGCCATTTCTCAGACAAGACACTAGGCTGGTGACGCTACATTGATGGATCCCAACGAAGAAGTGAGCAGTGTCCCCGCACAAAGCCTCTCGCCTTCCACGCAAGCGTGGCAGGAGTGGCTGGCTGAAAATGGGCCGCGCCTGATTCTTTTCGCCCGGCAGCAGACCCGCTCCTCCGAGGATGCGGAAGACATCGTGCAAGATGCCTTGGTCAAGCTGGTCGAGAAGCTGGACGCGAATGAATTCGTGGGGGGCCAAGAAGCTTGGATTCCCTATCTTTTCACCGCGATCCGCCGCCTGGCGATCGATCTCGGCCGACGCGATGATCGTCGCAAGCGGCGCGAGGACTTCGTGAGCGAGGAGGTGGAATCCGATCAGAAGGATGCCCTTCACCCGTGGTTCGAAAGCGAGTCGTCCGATGATGAGACGAGGCAACTGCTCGAGGCCGGATTGAAGGAACTCCCGCCGAAATTTGCCGAAGTCGTCATCATGAAAATCTGGGGTGAGCGGACTTTCGCAGAGATCGGAGAGGCACTTGAAATTTCCCAAAACACAGCGGCCTCCCGGTATCGCTACGGTCTTGAAGCCCTGAAGAAAAAGCTCTCCTCCGCCCGCCGCAAGGGCGACCTATCAATCTAAGATCATCCGTTTCCGAAAGAAAGTCACATGGACCCCGAATTCCAGGATCTTGAAAACACGCTGAAGGGAATGCGCCCGGCGAAGCCGGATGCGGCCAGTCTCGACCGCCTGCTGGCGGCTGTGGAGGGTCGTTTGCAATCGTCCCCGGTGTCGATCTCTGGAGTGGAGAGCAAGCTGGCCTCGCTCCAGCCGGTTGCTCTTTCGGATGATCTTGCCGCGCGGATGCTGGCGACGGTGAGCCGCGTGCCCTTTCCGGTGGACGAGAAGGTGGTGCTCTTCCCGGGCGCGCAGAAGCCTGCGAAGAAGGAGAATGTTTCGCGTCGTCCCTGGTATGCCGCGGCTGCGGCCGTGGCAGTGGCCGGGGCCTTCAGCGCGCTGATGGTGGGTGGCCCGAAGGTGGCGCAACCTCATCACGGTGGCGGCGCGGTGGCGGGCAACGAAATCCCGCTTGGGGCGAAGAATATTTCCGCCGCGAACTTCACGCCATCTTCCATGGGCAGCGGCCTGCAGGATGTGAGCGACATGGGCGTGCGCTGGACCCGCGAGGGCCGGCCGGTGCGCCTTTATCGCGTGATCTATCGCGACAAGGCACAACTGAAGAATAACAAGGGCGAGATCATCGAGGTCGAGAAGCCCCGTGCCGAATATTTCCTGGTTCCGGAGAAAATCGACTGAGAAGGTCAAGACAAAAATGCTGAGCTACTACGCTTCTAGTATGTTAACGGCAATGAACAAGAAACAACATTTCGCATGTGGAATCGCCGGTCTGATGAGTCTGGCTGCGACGGCCTTTGCCATCGAAGCGCCGGATTCCGCGGCACCGATTCCGCCCCAGGTTTCCCCGGAAGAAGCCGCCGCGCCGCCGGTCGAGATCCCGCATGCCGATGCGGTGGAAATCCCGGTGCGTCCTGCCCAAGGAGAAGCGAGGGCCGAAGCGGCCGCGCATGGTTATCTCGGCGTCGGCGGCTCGAAGCTGCCCGCCCTGGTGGGCGAGCACCTGAAGCTCGCCGAAGGCGAAGGAGTCGTGGTCCGCACGCTGGATCCGGATGGTCCTGCCGCGAAGGCAGGGATCGCCCAGAACGACATCATCACGAAGGTGGCTGGCAAGGCCGTGGGTTCCCACGATGACCTGCGCGCTTCCGTGGCCGGCCTGAAGCCCGGTGAAGAAGTGGCGATCGATTTCATCCACCGCGGCGAGTCGAAGAATGTGAGCGTGGCTCTCGGTGCGACGCCTGCCCAGCCGGGTGCGGTGGCAGGAGCCGAGGTGAAGCCGCTCGACAATCTCATGATGAACGGCATGCCGCCGGATCAGTTGAAGCGCATGCGCGAGGCGATCGAGCAGAACATGAAGGCTTTCGAAGCGCTCGACGGTGAAGATGTGAATGCCGGTGCCCTGATGGGTGAAGGGATTCACAAGCGCGTCCAACAGATGCTCCAAGGCATGCAGATGCCGGAGATGCCCGACGTCGGCCAGTTCGAGAAGGGCGGCTTGGAAATGAACGGCACGAGCAGCAGCTCGATCCGCATGCTGGATGAAAACGGCAGCGTGGAACTCAAGTCCCAGGACGGCAACAAGCATGTCCGGGTCTTCGACAAGGATGGCAAGGTCGAGTGGGAAGGTCCTTACGACACGGCGGCTGATAAGGAAGCCGTGCCGAAGGATGTCCGCGAACGGATCGATCGCCTGAACATCGACATGGATTTCAAGGGTAACGGCCTTCGTCTGCGCATGGCGCCTCGCGGCGCCCGCTGAACGGTGGTCGGTTTTTCAGGGAGGCAAGTGCACCCGTTCCGGTTTTTTCCCGGAGCGGGTGTAGTCGTAGCGTCGGCGCGGGTTGATTTGTCTGCCCTTGTCATTTCCATGGAGCGCTGCGGGAACATTGTGGGATTGCCCCGTGACCGTTCCCGCTCTCTCATCCCCGAGGACAAGACATGATGCTCTACGACACCACTGCCGATGTCATCCGGAAGGCCCTGCGGGGGCTGGATCTGGCACCATCGGAGGCAGCGGCGCGGGCCGGGCTTCCGGAGAAGGATGTGATGGCCGCCGCCCGGGGACCCGTTTCCCGGGAAGTGCTGGAGCAGCTTGCCCCGGCGCTGGGGCTGTCGCCGCTGGCGCTGGCCGGCTTGCCGGATTTTGTCCCGCCTGCCTGCGAACTTCCGCAGATCACGCGCTTGGAACTGCCATTCGATGACGAAACGGTGAATGCTTGGCTCGTCCAGGATGGCGCGGGTGGAAATGTGCTCTTTGATGCCGGGGATGGCCCGCAGGATGTGGCGCAGGCGCTTGACGCCCAAGGCACCGGGCAACTGGATATTTTCATCACCCATGAGCACCACGACCACGTGGGCGGGCTACCTGCGCTGCGTGCGCGGATCCGCAGCTTGGCGGGCCCTGCGGAGGGGGAACGGCTAAAAGGCGGCGAGCGTTTGGAACGCGGTGCACTTTCCATCCGGGCGATTCCGCTGCCCGGCCACTGTCTGGGGGCGCTCGGCTACGTGATCGAGGGGCTGGCAGTCCCGGTCTGCGTCACCGGCGATGCGCTTTTTGCCGGATCCATGGGGGGCTGCGCGCCGGGGGAGCCTTATCGTGAGGCACTCGCGGCAAACCGGAAGGAGGTCCTGAGCCTGCCTCCGGAGACGATTCTTCTGCCCGGCCACGGTCCGGCTTCCACCGCAGGAAGTGAATTGCTGGCAAACCCTTTTCTCGCCAAAGACGTAATACAAAGGTGAGAACCACGTAGTTGAGCGGCCGGAACTAAACCGGCGGCCCTTCTTTCCTGTTAATATCCGTCCGTCCAACCCGCGGAACCGCACCCGTAACCCTCGATTCCTGTAAAACATTCCATGCGCATCATCGTCCCCACCTTGCTCCTCGCCTCCGCCGTGGCCTCGCTGGCCCAAGACAAATGGTATGAGCAAATGCAAATCGGCCCCGCCTGGAGCAATACCTTCGACGCCACCATCAATGGCGAGAAGACCCTTGGTGCCGTGAAGGGCATCCTGGTCGACCTCGGCGAGGGCAACCACGCGCTCTTCGACACCGAGACGCTCCGTGTTGTCTCCGCCTACAAGGGCTTCGTCCACTGGGGCGGCACGCCTTGGACCGGCGAGCATGGCCACCTGATCAAGATCCAGAACGAGAACCCCTACTTCAACGTCGAGTCCGGTCCGGGCTGGGCGGATGCAGCGGGCAAGTTCGACGACCAGCGCGCGAAGAAAGGCTTTGGCAATCTGGAGCACGCGAAGTTCAAGGGCTTCTTCCGCGATGGAAAGAAGATCGTCTTTTCCTACGAGGTGCTGGGCACCCCGGTATATGAGTCGCTGGAAAGCACTCCGAACGGCGTGACCCGCCAGTTCCAGGTGGCCCCGCACAAGCAGGCGCTGAGCCTGGTGGTGGCGGACGACAAGGCCGGCGTGAGCGCGAATGGCACCACGGGCAGCTCGAAGAGCGGCCTCTCCGTGGCTGTCGGCGGCAAGGGCCCGACGCTCTCCGCGAACAAGGATCGCATCGTTGCGAAGATCTCTCCATCGACCGCGCCGGTGACCTTCACGATCACCTACGCGAAGGATGGCGAAGCCAAGGCTGCCGAGCCGGTCGAGCTGGCCGCGCTGACCAAGGGGGGTGAAGGGATCTGGAAGGAAACCATCACGACCCCGGGCAATCTCTCCACCGACAAGAAGGCACCTTGGGTGACCGACACGGTGACGATTCCCGAGGACAATCCGTGGCACTCGAACATCCGCTTCGCGGGCCTCGATTTCGTGGATGATGACACCGCGGCTCTTTGCACCTGGAATGGTGACGTGTGGACCGTTTCCGGCCTGAAGGGCGATTGGAAGGAGTTCAAGTGGAAGCGCTTTGCCTCCGGTCTCTTCGAGCCGCTGGGCCTGAAGGTGGTGAATGGCGCGATCATGGTGCATGGCCGCGACCAGATCACGCGCCTGCACGACCTGAACAAGGACGGCGAGGCGGATCGCTACGAGGCTTTCTTCCGTGAGGAGTCGGTGTCGCCGAACTTCCACGAGTTCGCCTTCGAACTGCAGACGGACAAGCAGGGAAATTTCTATACCTGCAAGGCTTCGCCGGTGCGTGGTGGCGGTCGTGGTTTCGACGAGATTTTCCCGCATCACGGCACGGTCCTCAAGATCTCTCCCGATGGCACGAAGTACACGGTCCTGGCGACCGGTCTGCGCGCTCCGGGCGGCCTTGGCGTGGGCCCGAATGGCGAGATCACCACGGGTGAGAACGAAGGTTCCTGGCAGCCGCGTTGCAAGATCAACTACTTCACCCCGAAGCAGGCTCCCGTCTTCCTCGGCACCGAGCCGAGCAAGCACGACGTGAAGAAGGATTTCCACGAGCCGCTTTGCTACCTGCCGATGGAAGTCGACAACTCGGGTGCTTCCCAGGTGTGGGTGCCGGAGGGCGTGGACTTCGGCGTGAAGGCGGGCGAGATGCTGCACCTTTCCTACGGCCAGTCTTCGGTTTACCGCGTGCTGCCAGCTCCGGTGGATGACACGATGCAGGGCGGTGTGGTGAAGCTGCCGATCTCGCTGGGCTCCTCTGCGATGCGCGCGCGCTTCCACACGGATGGCTCGATGTATGTCTGCGGCCTCCGCGGATGGCAGACCAATGCCGCGGCCGAGACCGCCTTCCAGCGTGTCCGCCGCAATGCCGAGGTGCCGACCGATCTGCCGGACAAGGTGGAATTCACCCGCACCGGCGTGAAGATCCACTTCGAAGGTTCGCTCGATCCCGAGCTGGCTGCCGATCCGGAAAGCTACTCCGCCGAGCGCTGGAACTATGTCCGCGGCCCGCAATACGGCGGTGGCGAGTTCTCCGTCGACAAGCCGGACCGCGATGCCGAGAAGCTCGCACTCGAGAAGGAGTCGCAGAGCCACAAGGTTCACGACAAGATCGAGATCAAGGCGGCCCGCGTTTCCAAGGACGGCCACACTGTCGAGCTGGATCTGGCAGGCCACAAGCCGTCCATGCAGCTGAAGGTGACCTGGGACCTCGAAACCACCGATGGAGAAGTGCTGAAGGGCGACTACTACGGCACCTTCCGCAAGCCGGCGAAGTAAAGCCCCAAGGCGATCTAGCAGGATCAACAATCCATCAGGCGTGGCCGGAGAAATCCGGCCACGCTTTCTATATGTATCTTGGGCTTCGAGGGAGCAACTCGGTTACCCCAAGCTGAATTTTCCTCCGTAGTGCGAAACACCGACCGAGCCATTCTTCAGCCACCCGATTAACTTCCCTCCGCTCTCTCGATTGATGTAAGCATCATCTACCACCAGACATCCCAGGGATCGCCCGGAAACGGACTTGTCGGTGTTGTTGTCGGTATCGCGTACATACTCGCTCCCATGCAAGACCACGCCGCGTCCTTGCATATTGGAATTGGTGGGTGAAAGGCCCTTCAGCCGAACCGCTTGGCCTACGACGTCGGAATCGTAGTTTTCAAGGGTTAGCATTACACCCAGACAGCTACAGTAAGATCCATCTTTGTTCGAAACTTCCCTCAAGATTCCATCATGAGGTGTCCTGTTTTTACCGCCGATACCGTGAGAGCATTTGAAGCGATAAAGCTCCTTGTCGGCGATGCTGTAAACGAATAGCCGGGGCTTCTTGGAATTGATGGAGTAATCAACCTCAAAAATCCAATTGCAATTTGATTCAAGCTTTCGGCGTTGCTCGTAGGCGAGGGCGACTTCGGATGGTACTTTATCTTCGGATCCTTGGTAGGGTTCTGCTGTTTTCATAAGTACAAAACACCCCGTTAAATTTGGGGGGATACTCATGGATATGACTTTGTCTCCCTATTCTTCTAGTACCCAAACGCGGGGTCTGTTGGCTTGGCGTCAAAGATCTCCGCCGTCACCCTTCGTGAGCCGACGGATCAACTCCGGCTGCGAGTGAACTCCGAAATGCCGGAAGATGGCCTTTGAGTAACCGTGAACGGTATTCACGCTCAGGCCAAGGTGATCGGCGATCCGCTTCCGTGACCATCCCTCGCATAGCAGATTCAAGACCGTCCGATGCCGCGGGTAGAGGCGTTCCAACTCCGGTGTTTGCCGATCGGGGAACGACTGGAAGTGCAGCCACGGCACCTCGCTCAGGACGATGTGCGCGATGCGGGATTCCCTTTCGTCGAAGTGCGGTTCGCCAAGACGTCGATACACCGCAACACCGGAGATTCCACCTCCATCCATGGGGCGTTGGGAGATCAGCAGGGTGCCGATATCTGCCTTGGCCCAAAGCTCGCCGGCCTTGGAGTTCTCCAAGCGCATGGGCGGGTCCATTTGTCTCAGCGTGCGCGTGAGCTGGGTTCCCTTTTCCCTGAGCTCGATGGAGGATGGCCGGGTAACTTCCTCCATGTCGGGGTGGTTCATCGCCTCGATGTAGCGCGCGAAGCGTTCCTCGTCCCAGCCGCCGTGTTCGAAGCCGACGAAGGATGGCGGCTTGTCGGGGTCGAACTCCGCCATGCACCATGCCCAGCTGGTCGCATTGACCAGGCTGCACAGCCCATCCATCAGGAATCTGCGCTTCTCGGTAAGTCCTCCGGGCTCCGCGATCACGCTTCCCAGAAGCCGGACAATGTCCCGCACATCTTGCTCGGTAAGCGGAGACTGTGGGATCTTGCTGCTTGCGGAGTTCATGAGCCGGAGGGTGGGTCACCCTAGCGAAGCGGCTTGGGACTGCAAGGACTCGCGACGACAAACGAGGCGACCACACTTATTCGCGGCAGTCTTCGCTGCCCAGTCTCCCCATAGGCCAGCGACCTCAAGGATTGCTCACCGCCATGGCAAGCGCATGCTCACGAAAGCCGCTGCCTGACCACTTTTCAGGCAGCCTCTCAGGTTCCGTCCGGGACGGCTGCGTCCAGGAAGTTGGTAATTTCAAGGCCGATTTCCGGCGCTTCAGTCTTCAATCACTTCGGCTCGCATGAATCTCATGGCCGCGTCGCTGCCCGTGGGGTTGATCTGGGTCCAGACACGTGTCGAAGTTCCGTCGCCGTTGTCCGCGTCGATGCCGCCATCGGTGGCGACAGGACCCCAGTTGATCAGATCATTGCTCCCTTGGACCCGGACACTCAACCCCTCGGGGAAAATGTTCGGCACGGTGAGATGTAGTCGCATGTGGCCCGAAACATCGACGCTCGCCGACTGATTGAGGGCCCCGCTATCGTTGATGGTCGGATCCAGAGGCTGGAACGGCGGAGTCGCAGAGAAGAGGAACTCCCATAGATTTGCAATGCCGTCACCATCATCGTCGCCCGTTTGTGTTTGGTCAGTGACTTCGAACCGTGCGATCCATCCAGCCATGCCCACCGGCAGGGAAGGCTGCGTCGGCGGAGGCTGGATGTTGTAGACTTCAAGCTCGTGAATACTCCAGTAGAGGCCTGCGACCGTCCCTGTCTGGGTGATCCGGATGTAACGGGCCGATTGAGTCGGGAAGTCGATCGTGACCAGACCGGCAGCACCCGTCCCCGACACAATGGGGCTGCCCCAATTCACGCCGTCGTTGGAGACATGGATCTCGTATCCGCGGGGCCAATCATTTGCCGAACTCCCTTGATCGAGGGTGATCCGGTTGAAGGAACGGACCGCAAGCATGTCGAGTCGGAACCACTGGCCGGGCCTTTGCGTCTCGGCGGTGTCCCAGCGGGTGCTGATCGTCCGGTCAATCGCCCTGCCCGCATTGCTTGTGTTTCTCGAGGCGCTCGCCAGCCAACCGGTTGAATCCAGTCTTCCGTCCGTGGTCGTCACCCTTAATTCCGCCGAGTTCGGACTCTCGCCCGTGCCGGTGCCCTGAGACACCACGTAGTGATAATAGGTGGACGGCTCAAGGCCCGTGTCCACATAGCTTGTCGACAGGACGTTCGAAGCAATCAGCGTGTAGGGACCTCCTTGGGTGGCCGATCGCTTGATATTGTAGCTTCCGGATCCAGCAGCTGGCTGCCAGGCCAAATCGATCTGCCTGTGGTGCGTGGCGCTTGCCACCAATCCGGTCGGTGTCGCATTCGATGGCGCGCCCGCGCCGAGGTGGTGAATGGAGAGTTCATGGATGCTCCAGTAGAGCCCTGCGACCGTCCCTGTCTGGGTGATCCGGATGTAGCGCGCCGATTGTGGCGCGAACGTGATCGTGGTGATACCAGATGTCCCGACACCCGTGGCGACCGGGATTCCCCAGTTGATACCGTCGTTGGAGACATGGACCTGGTAGCCGCGCGGCCAATCATTTGCCGAGGTCCCCTGATCCAGGACGATCTTATCAAAGGTCCTGGCCGTCAACATATCGAGCTGGAACCACTGTCCAGGCACCTGGGCTTGGCCGGTGTCCCAGCGGGTGCTGATCGTCAGATCAATCGCCCTGCCCGCGTTGCTTGTGTTTCTCGAGGCACTCGCCAGCCAACCGGTTTGATCTAGTCGTCCGTTTGTAGTCGTTACGCTCAATTCAGCCGAGTTCGGACTCTCCGCTGTGCCAGATCCCTGTGATACCACGTAGTAGTAAGAGGTGGAACCCTCAAGCCCCGTGTCGACATAGCTTGTCGCCAGGACGTTCGAGGCAATCAGCGTGTAGGGGCCACCAGGATTGGTCGACCTCTTGACGTTGTAGCTTCCGGAGCCGGTGGCAGGCTGCCAAGTCAGATCAATCTGCTTGTGGTAGATGGCGGTTGCCAGCAATCCGGTCGGTGTCGCGTTCGGCGGCACGGTCACGCCCACGTTATAGACGGAGAGCTCGTGGATGCTCCAGTTGGAGCTGTTCGATGCGGTTTGGGTGATCCGGATGTAGCGCGCCGATTGAGTCGGGAAATCAATCGTGATCAGGCCGGTGGCACCCGCTCCCGACGCGATGACGCTGCCCCAGTTCGTGCCGTCGTTAGAGACGTGGATCTGGTAACCGCGCGGCCACTCGCTCACCGAGCTCCCTTGGTTGAGGGTGATCCGGTTGAAGGATCGGGCCGACAACATGTCGAGCCGGAACCACTGTCCGGACGTTTGGCCTTGGCCGGTGGTCCAGCGGGTCTCGATGGTCCGGTCGATCGCGTTGCCGGCGGTGCTTGAGTTTCTTGAGGCACTTGCGACCCAACCGCTTGCATCAAGCCGTCCGTCCGCAGTCATCATCCGCAATTCAATCGAGTCCGGACTCTCTCCCGTGCCGGCACCTTGCGAGACCACGTAGTGATAGTAGGTGCCTTCCTGCAGTCCCGCGTCGACGTAGCTTGTCGATGCGACATTGGAAGCAATCAGAGTATAGGGACCACCCGGATTGGTGGAGCGCTTGATGTTGTAGTTTCCGGAGCCGGTCGAAGGCTGCCAGGTCAAATCAATCTGCCTCGGCTGCGTGATCGCTCCCGCCAATCCGGTCGGTGCTCCTCCGGGTGCCAACTTCGTTCCCGCATTGTAGAGGCCCAACTCATGGATGCTCCAGTAGCCGCCGTTTGACCCCGTTTGCGTGATCCGGATGTAGCGTGCCGATCGTGTTCCGAATGAAATCGTGGTCACGCCGGATGTTCCGACTCCTGTGGCGACCGCGCTTCCCCAGTTGATGCCGTCGTTCGAGACATTGATCCGGTAACCGCGCGGCCAATCTCCGCTCGAGCTGCCCTGATCCAGGACGATTCGGTCAAAGGTCCGCACCGCCAGCAAATCAAGCTGGAACCACTGCCCATTCGCTTGGGATTGGCCGGTGTCCCAGCGGGTACCGATGACGCCGTCGAGTGCCCTCGAGGCATTGGACGAATTGCGGGAGGCGGTCGCATACCACTGGTTCCTCGCCGCCTCCCAGGAGATATAAGGCCAGGCGCGACTGCACCAACTCAGCAGCGAGTTCAACTCCACGGGATCGGTTCCCATTTGGACGAAGGACGGGATCGCTTCATAGAACCTGGACGACCACGACCAGAAGTCTTCCGTGCCCGGGTCATCGAGCACGTTGGAGACGTTCTGCGAGCCTTCCGGAAGCTCGGTGGTACGCATCCAGTCCTCGAGCTCGTAGCCCGGTTTCCTCATCTCCTCATTGAACTGCCTGAGGTGGGCATTGACCATCCGGGTGCCGAGACCTGGCTCCGTTTCATTGAACTTCGCCATCATCGCGAGCGGGCTGCTTCCCACGTTTGGAAACAGATACCAAGGACCCATGTTGCGGATCAGGAAGCCCGACCCGTCATCCGGGGCATACGAGCGGCTATCGATCTTGGTCTGATACATCCGCGCCGCGGTATGCATGTAGCGGAACGGCTCGAGAACTCCCGACTCCTGGCAGGCTTCGACGATGAGTGGCTGCTGATAGTTGTAGTCCACCGGGTCCGCCCTGCCGCCCATCCGGGCCTGGCCGGCATTGAGAACGGCTTGGATCTCGTACCAATTGGTGGACTCGTAGGTTCCGGTCGCGCCGGACTGCCCGAAGAAATTCCGGCTGTTTGCAGGGATCTGCTGGCCCTTGTAGACCTCTTCCACCGCCGCCTGAAAGTGAGGGCCCACCGGGTAAACCGCGAACGCCGAGGAGATCCACTGGCGCGGTTGAGGATGATCGATCGCGTCAAAGTCGGTGAACAGGTGCGCCTTGTCCTGAAGGTCGAACTCGTTGGCCCACTCGAAGTTCCTTACCGAGAGGAGGCGCGAAAGGCTGGTCGCCGCGAACTCGCGGGGCATATCGGAAGGCAGGGCCTGCTGCGCCAATCCATTCTCCGACCGCCAGTGCTCGTCGACAGTTCCGACGGCGAAGAAGAAGCGGAAGTGCCCATTCATCGTCGTATGCTTGGAGAGATACTCGCCACGGCGTGTCAGGAGGAACTGCTCCTTCGCCGCGGGGTCCGTCGGCATGGTCAGGAGGTAGTTCCGGAAATCGACAAGCGCCTTGCGCGGGTTGCGCGGCATGTTGTCGTCGAAGTAGATCGGCACCCCGGGAGTGTAAGTGTCGCCGGTGAAGGCATCCATCGGGTGGACCATGGGCAGCCAGTGCTTCCAATCGGGAAACTGGATCGCCAGCGGCAGCAGGGTGCTGTCGTAGTTGCCATCGGTATCGAAGAGCGCGTCGAGCTTGTCGTCTCCCATCCCGTTCGGGAAGAGGTAGGGAGCCATGTCGCTGTCGTTGTCGAGCACCGCGTCCAAGCCGGCGCCGGCGGCCCATTCGTGGATCGGGCGGCTGGCGACTGATGGACCGGGTTGATAGGGCGGGTTCCAAGGGCGGCCGGCGCGGTCGACGTTGGCAAACCTTGCGGAGAGGGAACGGATGTAGGAGGCGACCTTCTGGCCTTCCAGGGTGGTCAGGTTGTGAAACTTCGAGCGCTCGATGATGGAGCGATTCGAATAACTGAACATTTCCAGATCCCGCCCGTCCTGAGTGTGGCAATCGGTGCAGGCCGCCTGGATGGTCTTGCGGACGGGCAGGTCGTAGCCATACCACCAGCCATTGGTGCCTTCGGCCTTGTAGTGGTTCCAAAGCTGCCGGCCGCGGCCTCCCTGGGCCTTGGTCACCAGATCGGTGACCCCGCGCCAGATCCGCTCTCCTTCGTCAATGGAGGCCTGGTCCGTGAAGGGCGCTTGCCAAGTCGATGGATCGTCTTCCGCGAAGCGACTAGGCGGAAGAAGTTTCACGCCGCTCGCGTCGAGCACATTGAAGCGCACGACCCGATAGCCGATGGAGATCGTGTCCGATTCATCGAAGCGGAACTGGATCCGGTTGAGCCCTTCCCTCAGTCCGTTGGCGGGGATCTTGAATCGGATCGTGTTGAATCCGCCGTGGACCATTCCGCCGCGGGCCATTTCCTGAGCCTGAACCACGGTAGTCGTGTGATTGAGGGGCAACCAAGGCTCGTCATTGATCCGGATTGAACCCTTGTCCTGATAGGTCAGCGAGTTCACCTGAAACCAGAGATCCTCCGCAGCCGAGAGCTGGCTGGCATCGAGGTGGAACTGGCGCTCTTCGGTGGTGCCCTCAGCTCCGAGCACTTCCACGGGAAGAACGGCAGGCTTCCACTTGGCATTCATCGCCGCCTTCTCCTGCTCCAGTTGGGCTTCGCTGATCTTCGAATCGAAAATCTTCGTCTCGAGGAAATCCCCTTGGAAATGTCGGCCCGCATTGTCAGACCGTCCCAAGCGGAGTGGCATGCTTCCGGAGAAGTCGCCCGCGGCGAGGGTCCGGAGAAGCGTCTCGTTGTTCTTCGAATTCCAGAACAGATACTGCCCGGCCACCGCATCATAACGCACCGCATAGAAAACCGTGTCGCCTGCAGTGATTTGTGTGCTTGCCCGTAGGTCCGTTCCGCCGAGGCTGACGACGGGTTGCCCGGTGCTCGAGGTCCGCATCACAAACCCGGGATTGGGAAAGTCGGAGTCGTTTCCGAGGAGGTCGTTCCAATCCGCGACGAATGCCGAGGGCTTGAAGGCGAGCAACACCGTGAAGCCGGACTTGCCGGACGCGGCACCGGAGAAGTTCAGCCATGTGTCTTGGCCCGCAGCATTGAAGAGCGACAGGGTCTCGCTTCCCGTCCGGGCGTTCAGCGCCCGCACGCCGGTTGCAGGATCCGCGGTTCCGGGGAACAGCATGGAGCCGGATTCCGCGGAGGCATTGTTTCCAGAGCCCGAACGATCCAACCAAGAGGTCAGCGTACTCGCCGAAGTCTGCAAGTCGGCCGGATCTTCCACCGAGAGGTGCTGGATCGGCGCTGATCCCGTCACCCACTTTTGTTCCATTCGAAGCGTTTCCTCGCCGAGCTGAGCCGTGGATAGAGGGCGCTCGAACAATTGGACTTCACCGACCACGGCGCTCACACCGACACCCGCCGCGGTGGCACGTCCGAAATACAGATCGTTTCCGATGCCGAAGTCGCCACGGTTCACCGCAAGGGTCTGAACCTGTTTGTTGCGAGACTCATAGATGCTGAGCTTCTGCGCTTCACCGTTGTAAACTACCGCGATCACGACGGTGTCGCCCGCTTGCAGCAAGGCCCCGCCTCCTTGCGAGGATGAAACAGTGGCCGTGCCCAAGCTCGCGGTGAGTAATCCCGAGGGTGCCAACTGGATGGCAAATCCGGATCCCGCAGGAGTGCTCGTATTTCCCATGACCGCCGCCGTGGAGCCAGGGAGTGATTTCAGTTTCACTGCCATCAGGGCGGAGAAGCCCTTAGGACGATTCGTTGCGACGGAGAAATCGAGCAGGGTATCCGCTTGCAATGCATTCAGCAGTTTGAAGCCGCCGGATTGGCTCTGGGAAATCCCGATTCCCAGGTGGCCGTTCCCAAGCCGGACCGGATCCGGAAAAACCGGACTCGCATTGTTAGGAATCGCGTCGAGATTGGATCCGGACACGTCGTTCCATAGGAGAACATTCTGCGAAGCGTTGACCTCCACCGATTCAGGGCTTGAGGCGTCCAGCACCACCACGGGCGAGCCATGGCAGACGCCGGTGAGAACGATCGCACAGATAGCTTTCTTCAGCTTCATGCGAATTCCATCCCGGTGCCGGACATAGGAGATGCGCCGGCCATTTCCGCTGGACCAACGCTCGCTGCGAACGAGGAATTTCATTGCGTGGGTTTTCTTGGGTTTACCACTATCTGGAGGATCATCTGCAAAGAGGATGACCCATTCTGTTAATAATCGCATATTTAACGAATTTCGGAATCATGATAGTCCCCAAAGCGGGGACAGATAACTGAACGCTGAAACGCGTTTGGGTTCTCCGTATTCAGGATCTCCGACCGTCGGAAGAGCGGCGGCCACTTCCGCCTTGCTCGGCCCTCCGGACCGTCGGACGGTGCTCCAAGCTTGGCGAAAGCGCATCTCTCGCTCGCTGCGAAGGCCCTATGGATTACTGGTGGTAGTCACATAGCCAGCGTCCCATCCAGCACCAGCTGCCCGAAGTCGTTGGGCTTCGCAACTCCGGCACGCAAGCCAGTCGCTTAGTCCGGCATTAGGTATCATGAGACTTCAGCTCTCGACCCATGCCTGCTATGGGCCGGGCCCCAGATTCATCACCGAACTGCGGGTGGCAGAATGCGGAAGCTCAGAGATCCACCCGACGAGCTACATTCGCCCCACGCGTCGTACTCGCAGGTCGCTACGGTTTCCAGTGCTTGGTCTAACAAAAACTTGGCATCAATCCAATCGAACCCGGGAGGCGGTGTTGCAGCCTCCGGTGAGGGGGTGCCACAGGTCTGCCAAACCGATGGTCACCTAAGTTCCTTGAGGAAGAGGTTGCGGAACTCAAGCCCGTCACCGGCGTGCTCAAGCGTGATCGCTCCTTGCTCGGGCATTCCTGTGAGATCAAGGTCCTTCCGGATCACTTGGCCGTTCTGCTCCACACTCGCCGTCTTACCATCGAGGGTGATGAAGAGACGGTTCCACTCGCCGGGCTTGTTGGCCGAGGCGCTGGCGACGACAGGCAGGTTGCGTATTTTTATCAACGGACGATCGGCAGGGATCTGCTCCTTCGAGCGCCAGTCGATGCATAGCACGCAGTCTCCGAATTCCTTCTCGGAGACGAGGGGACTTGCCGACGCCTCCTCGCTGGACTTGGCGGTAAAGGCCACGCCATCGGATGACCATGCGAGTTCGTTGGAACTGCGCCATCCACCCATGTCCTTGCCGTTGAAAAGTGGGACGAAGCCCTCGTAGCCGCGAGCGGTCTGCTCGGGTGAAGCGTTCGTGGAGGGGAGTTCCTTGATCCGGATGTTCCTGAAGTGGCATTCCGTGCCCTCGCTCTCCAGGCAGATGAAGCCCTTGCGGGGGGTGCATTCTTTCCCGGTCGTGACCTCCTTGCCGTTCACCGAGAGACGGATCTCGCCGTCCTTGCACTCCACCCGGTAGTGGTTCCATTGGGGCGAGGGGAGGGTGAGTTCCTCGGCGGGGAAGCTGCGCACGCCCTGCGGTGCGACCTTGCCCGTCGGCGTCATCGTCGCACCCCAAATGGGGAAGATGTCACCGTGGGTGGTGAACCAGCGGCTGTTGCCGTCGTTCTTCGCGTAGCCCAGGTCGAGGATCTGGACTTCGATGCCCCTGGCGTAGGGAACGCCGGGAGCTGGCAGGCCCTCGCCCCAGATGAAGAGGCCGCTGTTGCCGGCCTCCTTCAGGTGCCGCCAGTCGAGCTCGATGACGAAGTTCTCGTACATCCGTTCGGTCCGCATGAATCCGATCGGCTGGCCGGTGGTGACGATCATCCCGTCCTTCACCGAGAAGGTGTCTGCCGCGACGTTGCAAGGAACCCATCCGCTCAGATCCTTGCCATTGAAGAGCGGCTTGAACCCGCCGGACTCATCAGCTCCGAGAGTACAAGCGAACGGCATTGAGAGCACGATGTAGGAAAGGAGACGAGGCAGGATCATGAGCTTTGGAATGGAAATGAAATCCCAATGGGAGGGGAAAGGGTGATCGCATCCGATCCTCCCTATCTACGCTTTGGTCGATACCCGGCGCTTTCTTACGCCATTCCCAGCAGAAGTTTCTTCATTTGGGCGAGGATTTCGCCGCAGGCTTTCGCATCGCCGCCTTCCACTTCCGCCGTGGCCCAGCCGGTATAGCCGATCTCGCGCAACGCCTTTCTCACCTCGGCCCATTCGACATCTCCTTCACCGATCTTTCCGAAGCCGCCTTTCACGCCCCAGTCCTTGCAATCCAGCTTCACGATGCGCTTGCCCAGCGTGCGGATCCATTCTGCCGGCTTGCCGAAGCGCTGGTGATTGCCGATGTCGAAATACGAGCCGACCCAGGGAGAATTGATTTCATCGATGTACTTCGCGAGCTTCTCCGCGGATTGGGCAGGTCCGCCATCTTCGGTGTAGAACATCCGGTTCCACACGTTCTCGATCAGCACATGCACGCCGAGTTCCGCGGCGAGCGGGAGAGCCTTGCGGATTTGCTCAATTGAGCGCGCCCAAGCCACGTCGTGACTCGTCTTTGCATCGACCACGCCTGGCACCAGCAGAACGGCGGAGCCTCCGACCGCGTGGCTCTCGCGGATCGCGGTGAGGAGACCTTGCAGGCCCTGCTCGCGGATCTCCTCGGAGGGATCGGAAAGGCGGGTCTTCCAGTGGATGGAGTCCACCACGCCATGGATCGGCAGGCCGGTGGCCTTCGAAGCGGCGAGGGCTTCCTCCTTGTCCTGTCCGCCGGGGGAGTCGAGCTCCACGCCATCGTATCCGAGTTCCTTCAGCGTGCGGAATTTCTCCTCCAGATTCGCACCGAAGTTCGCCATCCCGCACTTCAGGGAAAGCTTGATCGGCAGCGGCTTTTCCGCCCCGGTGGCGGCTTCGGCACGGAGGCCAAAGGGCGCGGAGCTAGCAGCGAAGGCGGTGGTGGCGAGGAATTGACGGCGGAGCATGAGCCGACCTACTGCACAATCTGTCCTGAAATTGCACGAATGATCTGATTCGGTGACAAAATTTTCGAGGGCGACCCCTATTTTTCCTTCGGACAGGCCCAAGGATGTGGCGAGTTCCGGAGTGGACCTCAAAGGGGAATGGTCAACGGGTGGCCCCATTCACCTCAGTTCCATCATCATGGCGCTCATGGGGGGAAGCGCAGGCAAGCAGAGTCCATGATCGGGAAGGCTCGCGACGGGTGCGGTTAGCGAAGCATGGCCCGCAAGCCGATCTTCAAAACGCAGCTCTTTCTCCAAGCCAATCTCGAGCCATCCCAGTGCATGATGCGGGATGATCACGCGGACGTTCTCCAACACCTCGCTCCCGTGGAAATTCGCGATTACAAGGAATGCCTGCCCGCTCCCGGGATCACGCCTCAGGTAGGCGTAGAGCCAGTGCCCGCTATAAGTCTCGTTGCCGACACGTCCGAAAGCGGGGTTCTCCTTGTTGGCGTGATTTAGCCCGTAGAACTCGCCGCGGGTGAAGGCGGGCTCTGCGGTCACGGCGATCAGCCTAGCATACCAGTCCCGCAACTCCCGCTGCTCTGAGCTCAAGCGACCGCCATCGTAGCGATGTCCATTGATCCACTTCACCAGCTCCGGCATCGACCAGTAGTCGAAGATCGTGCTGCGCGCATCATCACCGCCGAATCCCTCGCGGCCCTCGGCGGGCTCGCCGACTTCCTGCCCGCTATAGATCATCAGTGGTCCGCGGCCCATGCCGAAGAGCACCGCAGTGACAGGCCTGCCGACCGCCATTCCAAGGCCACCCCATTCCTTAGGGCTGGCGAGGCGGACCTCATCGTGGTTCTCCGCGTAGCGTAGCGAGCGATGAAAGCGCGTGCCGGTGAAGGTCAGCTGGTCCAGGTCGTTTGCCCATTTGTTGGATCCATCGTGAAGATCCATCAGGGCGTCGTAGACAGGGTCGTCGTAGACGGCATCGAAGCCCGCATCCAGGAGACAATCGAGCACCTGGGCCTCGCAAAGCTTCGCGGGATCATTGTCGTAAGCTTCGGCGGAGAAAAAAACATGCGGGGCCCGAGCGCGGGCGCGCTTCACGGACCAGTGCCAGAACTCCATCGGGATCATGTGGGCCATGTCCACGCGGAAACCATCAACGCCCATCGCCTGCCAATAAGCGAGGATCTGATCCATCGTCCGCCAGGTGCTCGGCACTTCATCCGGCGACGCATCGGGGCCGGGGAGATGCGAGGTGTCACGGCCGCAGGTGAAGTCGTGGCCGTAATTCAGCTTCACGGTCTCGTACCAATCGTGGATCGAGGGTGCCCATGAGATCACGTTGTTCCCACTAACCCGGCCCGCATCCGTTTCCATGGGGAAGAGCCCGGTGCAGCCCGGAATGTCGGAGGTGGGCAACCTCAAGGGAGGACCGCCACCGGGATCGGTGGGACGCAGGTAGAAGAAGTGGTTGTCCCGATGGAAGAAGCAGCCACGGTCGTCATTTGTGCCGAAGGAGAGCTCGGGCCGGACATCGGATTGATAAGAACGGGCGACGTGATTCGGGACGAAGTCGATGAGGACCTTGAAGCCGTGGGCATGGCAACGGTCTAACAGATCCTTGAATTCATCGAGCCGTTTCGCGGGATCGATGGCGTAGTCGGGGCAGACATCGAAGTAATCCTTGATCGCATAAGGACTGCCGGCGAGGCCCTTGAGGATATCCGGAGCATCCGCCGGGCGATCCGGATAGGCGCTGCCGCTGGCCTGCTCCAGAACCCCGGTGAGCCAGAGATGGGTGAAGCCCATGAGCTTCAGCGAGGCCAAAGCCGCGTCATTGATATCCGCGAACTTCCCGCAGCCATTTTCCGCCAGAGTGCCATTGATCTTCCGGGTTTCGACCGTATTGCCGAAGAGACGCGGGAGAAGCTGATAGATGACGGGCCGCGGGGATTCGATCATTGCATGGAATGAACCAGAGGAAAGGGGCCGGGACAAATCGAATGATGCGGATGATTCGGAGCTTCCGCCGCCTCGCCCCCAAAAAAACGTGGGGTGAAGCATACGCCTCACCCCACGGCCACTAGAGAGCACCAGGCTCTTCCTTGCTCATGAATCAATTGCTCGCAGCCACATCCGTGCGGCGGTCTTCCGGGATGACCTTGAGGGCGAGAGGCCCGAGACGGACGTCCGTGCCCGGCACCACGATCACCAGGCGGCGCACGTCCGGCTCCGGCTTCCAGACGCCGGAGTAGAGCGGGGCTTTCGGCGCATCCGGGGAAAGCACGACGACGGAAACCGGCTTGTCTCCGCCAGGCTTCATGTCCACCGGCTGCCAGGTGGCGGGGAGTTGCTTGCGCTCGCTGCCCAGAGCCATGTTCAGCACCTTGCCGGTGGCATTCAGCACGCGGAAGCTGCCCCAGGCGAAAGACGAGCTATCATCCTCGATCGCATAACCGCGGAGGCCGGTGGGAGCCTTGGCATCGGGCAGCAGCAGGATCAGCGGCTTGGTCATGCCGCCGATCTTTACCGCGAGATCGAGGGGCTTTCCTTCGGGTGATTTCTTGTCGAGCGCGCGCACGGCGATGTTGCCTTCGGCAGCCGTGGTGCCGATGGCCTCGGTGCGCTGCAGCGGGTGCAGGTTCTTGATGTCGGTCACCTTCTCTCCATCCGCTACGGCGACTTGGCGCGCAGCGATGGCTTCGTCCCAAGCGAGGAATCGGACATCGACGGCGAGTGCGGAAGCAGAGGTGGCGACAAAAGCTGCAAGGATGCAGGATACAATGGACTTCATGAGAAGGTGATCGGGGTCAAGGCGCGGGCTTCAGGACTCCAGCTCGCGATTCGATAGCTCGCGGAAGGAGACGACCTCGAAACGGCGGCCGAATTTCGCGTTGGTAGGTGTGAGGTCTTCTGGCAGCTCCGTGGCATTGTCGGCGGGGTCGTTGTCGACCCACTCCGGCACACGCTGCACCACGGCTTCACACCAGGAACGGGCGAGGACATTTCCGTGGTCGTCGCGGGCTTCACCATAAGCGCGCACGGTAAAGGTATCCGAGCGCACGGTGATGTAAGGCCCCAGCGCATTGAGCAGGTCCGCCTGTGTCAGCCAGCCCGGAGTGCCGGTGCCGGTATACGGTTCGGGGATGTTCGTGCGGTAGGGATAGTTCGTGTTGACGAAGCTGGCGACGGTCGAGCTCTTGTTGATCCCTGCGCGGTCGATCGCGGCTTGGAGTGCTCCCTTCAGTCCGAGCTCGCTGCTTGTAAGGCGTCGGTTCACGAATTCGCCGAGCGATTGGAAGGGACCGCGGCTCTTCACTTCCTTCACGATCTCTTCGGCCAGCGATTCGATCTGCGCGTCACTGAGTTCGCGGAAGCCATTCCACAGGTCCTGCGGCGAACCGAAGGGACGGCGCTGGCGCGGGGTCGGGGTGGCATCACCCGCATTGTGCGACTTCGCGCTGCCGCCTTCCGACTCCACGTCGAAAGTGGCACCACGGAGACTGGCAAGCATCGCTTTCCAAGCCGCGGGATTCACGGAGTTCACATTGAAAGCGCCATCCACGAGCAGGTGGGCGGCCGCCTGACGGCATCCGGAAGGAGAGCTGAGCAAGTCGACAATCTCCTCGTTCGAGAGGCCACCGCGGTGGAGCTGATAGCGCTGGTTGCGGAGCGGATAGGCCTCCGGATCTCCCACCCAGTTGTTGATCACGTCCTTCACGCTGGTGACCTCGCGGTCCTGGTTGTTGTCGTAGACCGAAGGGGATCCCTGCGCGGCGGATACCGTGGTGCGGGGTGCGATCGAGGAGAGGAAGAAGCTATCCCAGACCGCACTGTTCAGCAGGTAGGATTGATCGTAGATGCCGATCCCGGTGGGTGAAATGCGCTCGCCGGTCGGTGCCGAGGCAAGGCGACGGGCAACGGTATTGCGAGCCAGATATGGCGAAGCCCACGCATTGGCAAACTGGGAGCCCGGCCCGAAGGCGGAGTCCGAAAGGTCGGCGTGCTGGAAGCCAGCGAGCGAGAGCATCGGATCCTGCGGCACCTCGAAGAAGGAGAGGTAATCGCGGCCGCTGCTCGGTGCATTGCTCATGCCATAGAAGGAGCGGCGTCCATCCCCGGTCACCTGGAAGGCAGAGCTGATGTAATCGCGCGTCTCGCGCATCGAGGATTCATAGTGCGGACCGGCGGCGAAGGCCGTGGCTCCCGAGATCATCCCGTTAATGTAGCGCTGGCGCGGGTTCACCGTGAAGACCAGGTCCGACATCTGGTTCGCCTGGCCGGCGGTGCGGTGGAAGGTCTCCAACATCGCGATCACCTGAACCTTGCTCGAAAGCTGGGCACCGCTGAGAGTCGGGGCATTCACCGTGGTCTGGTTCCCCACCTTGCCGCTGTAGACCTGGATCTCGGAGATGGTCTCGCCTTTCGCGAGGCCCTTCAGCCGGCCGAGGTCCTCCATCGTCACGAAGTAGTGGTAGGCGCTGAGCAGGAATTCCAGCTTCGGCTTCACCGTGTCCGTCGCGGCGATGATCTGGGTCATGCCGGAGCCGCTCATCGTCTTGTTCATCGGCACGCGGATACCGCCGCTGATGTCCATGTCCGCCGTGGATGCCACCGGCTTCAGGAAGATATTGGTGCGGGCATTCGCGGGGGCGACCCGATCATACTCGGTGAGGTTCTTGTCGGCAGGAACGAAGACGCGGACCTCGCCGGGACCCAACCGCAGCGGCGTTTGGGTGTTGGAGGTGCCGGAGCCCGTCAGATAGCACATGAAGTAGGGCTCCGACTGACGGCCGGCTCCATCGCCCTTGCGGTTCGCTCCGAGGTTCTGGGTCAGATACCAGGGACCGGAATTGTTATTGTTGATCGTGAAGGTGGAGACCAAGGGCAGGTCCATCCATGGATAGACTGCAAAGCCCTCCGCTTCGATCGCCACGTTGTAAGGATTCCACAAGGTCACCACCGGGGTGAAGACCACGTTCATCACGCCGCCCACGGTCTTCAGACCCACGAAGAAGAGCACGCGGTCCAGCACCGGCGTGACCGAGGTCTCGCTGCCGCGGGTCACATAGCTGTTCGGCCAGTAGGTGCTGCCCTGCGGACGATAGAATGCGGTAGCCATCCCGTTCGAGCGATACAGGTGGCGGTAGAGGTTATAGTGGGAGCGCAGCGAGTTGAAGGTCGCCGGAGCACCGCTCTCGAAGTTGTGCTCGAAGGCAATCGAACCGTAGTTCATCGCGACCTTCACCGGGGCTCCCCCATTGATCGGCTGGAAGAGAGGCACCTCACCGCCCGGAGCGCTGCCACCACCAAAGGGATTCGAAACCTGGCCCCAGCGCGAGGCATTGAAGTCCTGGTTTCCGAGTTCAAAGCCGAGTGAAAAGTCGGTCTTCAAACCGCCCTTCACCACGTCCGACAGCACGCCCTTGGCATGCGCGGTGTGTTCCCTCGCAAGCTGCGGGGCCGTCGACCGGCTCAGCTTGTAGTCGCTATCAAGAACGGCCTGCTGGATGCCGAGAACCCGGCCGCGGCGACGGTCGAAGCCATCACCTGGCTGCGCTGCGATGCCGGAGAGTTCGAGATTCGGCGCGGCCGGCGCTTGGATCGCATCATTGGTCGCATAACGTTCGACATCGGTGCCGACGTTGATCTTCGCCTTCGTGCCTTCTTGGGACACAGCCCACGCCATTGCCCCCGGCATCGGGCCGCCATCCACTTCCACGGAGGCTGCGCGCATCTCGAAGCCGTCGGTCTGATCCGAGAAGAGCAGGGGATCCTTCGTGTCTTGGGTCTTGTTTGCGAACTCGCGCGTCTTCACGGATTCCGGATCCGGAGTGGAGGCGAGCCAAGTGCGGAACTTGTTCTTCTTCCACGAATCGTAATCCGGCGCCGCATTGAGAGGGTTCGCATTCTGGGTTCCCGCGGCGGAATCCCACACCCCTGTTAGATAGGGCTGGTTATTGCCTTCGATGATGGCGGCGTCCGCCGTGATGCGGCGATCATCGCCAAGCTCCGACTGGAGTTTGCCGATTGCCAGGGCGAGCGCCATGCGCGCATTGGCCTGGGCCACGCGGCGCGCTTCACCGGCGCTGGAGGTACGGAGTGCAATGTTGCTGAGCGAAAGCAGTCCGATTGCAAGGACCGACAACATCGCCATTAGCAGCAGGGCGACAACCAGGGCAAAACCCTGTTTTCGTGCCTTTCCGGGAGGAAAAGAAAGACGCGCTGGAACGCATTTCAGGATGGGGTCTTTCATGACAAGCATGCGTTGTAGATCCGCAGTAAACACGCCAAGTCTGTCGCTAAGGCTTATACCGCTATAAAAAATTCTCCTAGCCCAAAAAAGGATGTTTTAGTGCCATTCGTGAATCCCCGCAGTCGCCCGGATTTTTGGGCGAACGGATGCCGGTGGGTCTGTGAATGGGGGGTGTTCCCCGGAGTCGATTGAGTCTTAGTCCCGTTTCAGGTGGTCGCCGTTTTGTGAGTAGGTGGCGACCTTCACCGTGAGGTCATCGATGGAAAGATCGCCGCCTTCGTCGTTGGAAAGAGTCAGGGAATCGAGGGTCTTGCCGGCCTCTACCTTGAAGCCATCCAGATATAGCCCCCCGGTGCCGGTCCCTTCGTAAAGCTTCACCTCACCGCTGCCGGTGTCATAGGTCACGGTGACCATGTGCGGTTGCAGCGCGGAAATCCGTGTGCCGATCGAGTGCACGCCGTCCTTCTCGTTCTTGAGCTGCCAGTGGTGGCCGCGTGACTTCCGGGCGACCATGCTGAAGAGATGGCCATTGCCCTTGATGTTGAAAGTAATCCGCTCCGCGGCATCGAGGTAGGCCCCCTTGTCCCAGATGTTCTCCGGCACATGGGTGCTGAAGGTCGTCATGTAGACGCGGCGGCTACTGGATGATTGCTCTTCGCGGAATTTCGCGGTCAGCGTGCGCCAGCCGGTGGAAGTATCCAGCTTGCCATTGGTGAGTGTCGTCGGATTCAGCTCGGATTCCACCTTCCATGGTCCGCCCACATCGGCGACCTTGTCCTTCAGGGGGCTCCCATGGCCTTCGCTGAAGTCATCCTGGAAGAGGACCTCATCCCAGGGCAGCGTCTGCACGAAGCGCTCCGCCGCATTGCGATGCGTCTTGATCGGGCCGGTCGTCGTCCAAGTGGCACCATTGCCGGCGGTCACACGCTGGCGTGCTTCGCCCGGCTTCCGCTCGATCTCCACGATGCCCGAGGTCACGTGCGTCTGCACCGAGCCATCGGCCAGAGCGAGCACTCCGAACTTCGTGCCGATGTTCCGGATGATGCCGGCAGGCGTGTGAACTTCGAAGCCGCGGCCCCCCGGGGAGATCTGCAGGAAGATGCTGCCTTCCTGGAGCTCCAGCTTGCCCTTGTGAGCGAGCAGCTTGACCTTTGCCGGGCCTTCCACGCAGGCCTCGACATAGGGGCCGATCGCCAGCTGCACCACGCCGCTTTTTACTTCCAGCAGCTCGTCCTTGTTCAGTGCGCTGGCAGGCTTCGCCTCGCCGTTGATCGTGTAGCTCGAGTCCACGGAGGAGGCGAGCGTCGCATCCGTGCTATTGCGATCGATCAGGAAGAAAGCACCGAGGCTCAACAGCAGCATGATCGCCGCGGCCCATGCCGCGCGGATGTAGAGCTTGCGATGCGAGCGCGCGACCACCCAGTGATCGTCCGCGGTCTTCGCATGCACGGAGATGTAGTCCGGCACCTCGTAGCGCTCGTGCAGCATCATGTCCACGCCCAGCAGATCATAGTACTCGGCACGGACCTTTGGGTCCTCGCGCATGAGTTGCTGGACGCGTTGGAAATCCTGCTCGCTGATCGTTCCTTCGATCAGGCGGTTCAGCAGGCGGTTGAGCTCGTGGTCTTCCATCAGGATGCTTCGCCAGGGGAAAGGTGGATGCGGATGCAGCGGCGGAGATTGCCGCGCAATTGAAACAGACGGGCCTTCAAGGTGCCCACGCTGCGCTCCGTGGCGCGCGCGAGTGTTTCCAAGGATCCTCCGGACCAGTAGTGGTGGCGGATCAGCTCATCGTCCTTCGGGGTGAGTTTCTTCAGGCACTCCACGAGTGCGAGCCGGCGCTCCGGCAGTTCATCGATCACCGCGGGCACTTCGGAAGCGAAGCACTCCACGAGGTCGGCATCGAAGTTCACGGTGCGCTCCTTCTTCTTCCGGCGCAGGTAGGTCATCACTTCCAGTTGCGCGATGCGGAAGGCCCAGTTCTTGAAGCTCGTGCCGGAGCGGAATTTCTCGCGCTTGCGCCACAGCACCATGTTCACTGCCTGCCGGATATCGGCAGCAGCGTGAGGATCCCCGCAGAGTGCACGGATAAAGTAGAACAGATCCCCTTGGCAGCGGGTCAGTTCGTGCACGAATTCTTCGAGGCTATCGTCTTTGCGATCCATCGGGTCCTGAGAGTCGTCAGTCACGTCGGGATGGGGTATAGGGTTTAGCGGTTTTTCGCGAATTCGCCGATGTATGCGGCGAATTCACTACGGGCTCTCCAATCAAAACATTTTTCGTGCCGCTACGATGCCAACTCCCAGTTGACACCCGAAATTCGCGGCGATGCTCTGCGGATTGCGGTCGGGATTTTCCACAACCCGCGCAGCATCATCAATGACGGCAAATCGCTCGATTTGCCAGCCGTCCTTGAACCAGTCGAGCAAAGTGGCCGCAGCGAAGACCCGATGCGCATTGAATTCGATGCGCTGTGGTCCGATCGGCGTGGAGAGATAAAAAATGCCGCCGGGCTCCACGATTGCCATCAGCTGGCGCAGCCCCTTCAGATGACCTCCGGGATCGATCGTATCCCCGTAACGCCCGAGCCCGAAGTGCTCGATGCTGTGGAGGCATGAGAGTGAATCGGTGCACGCGCGCCACTGCTGCGGAAGCTCTTGCGTGATATCGAGCTGGCGGAAGCTCACGTTTGGAACAGCCGTGTCCTGCGGCCGGATATCCAGTACCTCCACCTCCCGGAAGACCGCCAGATTTCCCACGAAGCCATCGATGCGTGAACCGACGTCGACGTGGCGGCGCGGCTTTGCTTCGTAGATCCACTTAGCAACGAGCAGGTCTTGCTGGAAGTAAGCACCGGGCCCGCCGCTTGAAACATTCCATTCATCCAGCACCGGGAACTCGTTCCCCCACGCGAAGTCGCTCCCGCATCCCGAACGGAATTTCTCGCGGTCCTTCAGGTAGCGCGGCAGGCCACGGAGGGAAGCGAGAGTGCGCTTTGGATTGAGGCCGAGGGTCTTGAACCAGAGAGCGGGGCGGATCATGGAGGCCCCGATTCAGAACGATCCCGTGGGATGGGCGAGGGAAATCGGTGGAGCAGCCCCGGTCGCAACTTGTCGCGGCGGGGCCCTCTCCTCCTTTTTGAAGACGCTTCCGCGAAATCCGTCCGCCTACGCCCCAGGCCCGCTCAACGCCTCCAGCGCCTTCAGGCACGCATTCGTCCGGGTCTCCACGCCAAGTTTCTCGAACACATCGAGCACGTGTTTCTTCACCGTGGCCTCGCTGATTCCAAGGATGATTGCGATCTCGCCATTGGTCTTTCCCTGCGCGACCCACAGGAGGGTCTCCGCCACGCGGGGCGTCAGATGAAACGTCTTCTCGAGCGGAGCAGGGGAAGAGAAGTCCGGGGAGAAACTAGCCACCGCCGTCTGGCGGGCACGCTCCATGCGCGACCGGATCGCTGCGAGCAGATCCGCTTTCGCCACCGGCTTCGTCAAATAGTCATCGGCACCCAGATTCATGCCCGCGCGGATGTCCGGCTTCTCGCCCTTCGCCGTGAGGAAGATAAAAGGCGTAGCCTCGGTAGCTGTCTCGGCACGCAGTTCGCGCAGCACGCCATAGCCATCCAGTTCCGGCATCATCACATCGCAGAGGATCAGGTCCGGCGACTTCGCACGCGCCATCTCAATACCGGTGCGGCCGTTTTCCGCGGTGATCGCATGGAACTCTTCCAAGCGCAGGATAGTCGCAAGATTCCGGCGCATCTCCGGTTCGTCTTCGATGATCAAGATGGTCTTCATTGGGTCAAGGGAATGGTCACGATCACGGTGGTGCCGGAATTGAGGTGGCTTTCCACCTCGATGGTCCCGCCGTGGAGCTCGGCGCTCTGTTTTACAATCACCAGGCCGAGGCCGGTGCCGGGGCGCTGGCCCACATTCGAGCCGCGCTGGAAGGCGGCGAAGAGCTGCGCGAGCTCGTCTTCCGGAATGCCGATGCCGTGGTCTTGCACCTCGAAGCGCACCGCCCCCTCCATGCCCGTGGCGCGGAATGCAACCGGCTGGCCTTCCTCGGAATATTTCACCGCGTTGCTCAGCAGGTTGATCAGGACATGGCGCAGCAGGCGTTCGTCCGCTTGCGCGGTCGACGGCAGATTGCTGGTAAAGAATTCGATCGGGCAGCGCGCGCTGGTGGTCGAGTTGATCTCATCCACCAAGCCACGGCACAGGGCCGCGAGGTCGAGCAAGCGCGGCACGAACTTCATGCGGCCCGCATCCAAGCGGCCGAGCAAGAGCACGTCTTCCATCAGCCCGGCCATGCGGCGCGAGTTCTTGATGATGGATTGCAACTGCTCATGGCGCTCCTCGGCATCGAGGCGATCGAGGTAATCGGCGAGAATCTCCGCGGACGACTGGATGATCCCCAGCGGCGTGCGGAATTCGTGGGAAACCATCGAGACGAAATTGTTCTTCAGCTGGTTCAGCTCGCGCTCGCGCTCGAGCGCACGCTTCATCTCCAGTTCGGCGCGCTTGCGCTCGGAAATGTCGGTGACGACTGCTTGGATCAGATCCTTGTCGCCCGCGGGGATGCGGGTCAGCACCACTTCCATCAGCACGTCATGCCCGTTCACATGGCGCTGGCTCCACTCAAAGTGGGTGCTGCCATCTTCCAGGCAATTTTTCAGGTGGCGGCTGGCGGCGGTGGAGGAGTGCTCGCCATCCGGCTGATACTCCGTGGCGTAGTCGGCAGGATGCGTGCCGATGATCTCCTCCACCGTGCGGCCGAAGATTTTCGCCGCGGC
The DNA here is from genome assembly GCF_012913485.1 of Luteolibacter luteus. Classification (GTDB taxonomy): domain Bacteria; phylum Verrucomicrobiota; class Verrucomicrobiia; order Verrucomicrobiales; family Akkermansiaceae; genus Haloferula; species Haloferula lutea. The sequence goes on from NZ_CP051774.1 coordinate 5,959,485, forward strand.
GGGATTCACGTCGCTGAAGAGCTCGTTCTCATGGATCATCACCCCTTGGCTGGAGCCTTCGAAGAGCGTACGGAACTTCCGCTCGGAATCGCGCAGTGCCTTCTCCGCGCGCGTCCGCTCCGTTGTGTCGACCGCGATGCCCCACAACTGCTCATCGCCATCCGGACTGGTGATCAGCATGCCGCTGAGCACGATCGGCACGAGGTGGCCTTCCTTGTGGATGTATTCCTTCTCAAAGGGGCCGAAGGTTCCGTGCTCCCGCACCGTTTCCAGGATCTTGATCTCCTGCTCCTCGTACTTCCGCGGCGTGACATCCCAGTAAGTCAGGCTGTGTACATCCTCGACCGTGCGGCCGATCATGCGGGCGAAGGATTCGTTCACCTGCAGGAATTGCCCGTCCCAGCTGACGCGTGCCATGCCGAGCGGTGAGAATTCAAAGAGCGCCTTGAACTTCTCCTCCGACTCACGCAGCGCGCGCTCGGCCTGCTTCCTCAGGCTGATGTCCTGGGCGATGCCCCAGATCTGTACTTCGCCATTGGAAGACACCGTGCGCATGCCATGCAGTAGCACCGGCACGCTGCTGCCATCCTTGCAGATGTATTCCTTCTCATAAGGACCGAAGCGCCCGGCCCCCTGAAGCTTGTCGAAGAAGGTTCGCTGTCCGGCGAAGTGCTTGATGCGGTTGATGTCCCAGTAGTTCTTCGAATTCAGCTCCTCGGTGGTGTAGCCGAGCATCTCGGCGAAAGCGGAGTTCGTCTGCTGGAAGTTCCCGTGCTCGTCCACCAGGCCAATGCCCAGCGGTGAGAACTCGAAGAGCCGCTTGAAGCGCTCCTCGGATGCCTGCAGCTCGGCAGTGCGCTCGGCGATGCGGGCTTCCAGCGATTGGTTCAGCTCGCGGATCTCGGCTTCCGCCACCACCACGGCCGTCTTGTCCTGGTGGATGCATACCACCTCCACGATGTTGTTCCTCGCATCGAACACCGGGAACATCGTTGAGCCGATCCAGCGCACGCCACGTGCCACCTGGTCTGGCAATGCCTTCAGTTCGAAAGGAATGGGATCGATGCTGGTGACTTGGCCATTGAAGGCCCGCTCGATCAGTGGCAGCAGTCCGGCTTCCTTGAGCTGGGAGTCCGTCCGGATGCTGTGGCCCACCAGGTCTTCCATATCGAGTTGGAAGAGATCGCGGTAAGCTTGGTTGATCTGCAGCGTGGTGCCATCCGGCGCGAAGACTTGGATGCTGATCGGGCTCTGCTCGAAGGCACGGCGCCAGCGGCTATCGGACAGCCGGAGTTCGGCCTCCACGCGCTTTGCTTCGCCCATGTCCCGCCCGGCCAGATGGATCAGGGTGCGTCCCTCGGAGGGCAGGGCGGTCGCCACGATGTCGTGGATCGCGGTGTCGCCGCGCGGTGTCAGGACTTGCCACTCGAAACGATGGCCGCCCTTTTCGATCGTCTGGCGAATGGCCTCGCGCAGCGTGATATCGGAGAGTTGGCCGCCCGGTTGATCCTCAGGGGAAAACTCGACGGGTGAACGACCGATAAGGTCGGCCTTCCGGTTTACTCCCAGCACCTCCACGGCCGCCGCATTACAGTCGATCACCGCCGTCGTGACGGGGTCGAGAAGGGCCATCGGATCGGTGGAACGCTCGAAGAACATGCGGAACCAGTCCGCTGCCTGGAGCGGATTGGTTGCCGGGGTGCCGGTGTCGTTCTTCACGCGCGCAGTTATGGGAGAAATTCCCAAATTTGGAAAGGAAGGGCTCTTACTCCTTTGGTTCCATTTACGAACTTGCGGAAGGCAGGGCAGCGTCCGCCCGCTGTCTCCCTTGGACAGGTATACCCCTACCTCATGAAACGACATTTATTGTCCGCGCTGCTGCTTGTCCTTGGAGTCCTCAGTATCAATGCCTATGCCGCCGATCTCGTCGTCGAGGAATCGAGATTCGACGTCGACGGCCGCTTTTCCGTCCAAGTTCCGGTTCCCGCCGGAACCCGCCACGCGGCCTTGGAGGTGATGAAAAGCGGGGGATCCCCGGGGTGGCGAACCCTGGTTTCCACTGCCCTCGATGGCCGGAAGGCGCGCGTGATTTTCAAGCTCCCGGCAGATCATGGCAGATCCGCGCTGGTCCGTGGGAAGGCAGGTCCGGAGACCTCCGTGCCAGTCGCCGAGCTGAACGACCCGGAACTGATCACCGTCATCTACGAGAGCCCGATCGGGGAGCAGATCAAGATCGACTTTCTGAAGGATGCTGCGGCCAAGCTGAAGGGCTGGGCCTCGCTGCCACGGGCGGAGGCAGAAGCGCTGCTGATTGCTTGGGCGAAGTCCAATCCGCTGGTGGCCGATGCCTCGGTCACCGAGCCGGGTGGCAATATCTCGATTCGCTTCACCGATGACGACATCGTGGTGCTGATGGCGAAGCCGCGGCGCTACGGCTTGGAAGGCACGGCGGCCTCCACCGCGCGCATGGAGATCCCGGAGGCGCCGACGCCGGGAAGGATCCAGAATTTCGGGCCGCTGGCTGCCACCGGGCTGAGCCTGCCGCGGACCAAGCATGCGATCTCCGCCTTTTCTCTGGAGTCCACGTTTCCTAGTTCCACCGCAACCATCGCGGGCTGGCTGCGGACGCACAAATACGAGGTGGATGAATATCCCGCCACGCCGGTCTTGACGGTAAAGGGCTGGTCCTCGGCTTCAAATCCCATCGGCGTGCTCTTCTGGCAGGTGCATGGCTGTCAGTACACGAGGAAGAATGGCACGCTGAGCACCTCGATCGTGACCCGCGAGTATGCGACGGATCAGCTGACCAACGGTCCCTATGCCGCGATGCGCGGTTCGGGGCAGCTCGGCTTGGCGATGGCCGATGGCGAGACGCTGCCGTACTACACGATCACCGGCACCTTTATCCGGACCAACATGCGCTTCGCCCCGAATTCGCTGGTGGTGATGGATGCTTGCTTCGGTGCGAACCAGGATCTCGCGGATGCGTTCCTCGCTGCAGGCTGCGGCTCCTATGTGAGCTGGGATTGGATGTCCGGGCCGGAAAGCGGCAAGCCTTGCCGGAAGATCTTCGACCGTCTGTTGGGAATGAACAAGGAGGCGCCGATCTCCACGATCAAGGAGCGCTCCTTCACCGTGGACGTGGTGAGCCGCTGGATGCATCTCCGGGGCTATGATCAGGACCCCAGCATGCCTTTCCCGAATCAGGACCGGCCGAATGCGATCCTCGTCTGGCATCACCGCCAGCAGAATCCCGCGCACATGCTGCGGCCCTCGATCATGCGGATTCTCCAGGAGGCGGCGTCGCCGGGTGAGAAGTTCTCGAAGTACCTGCTGGAGGGCGATTTCGGAGACGATCCGGGACCGGCGTATCGCACCGTGAAGTGGGGCGGAAAGGTGATGGATGTCCTGCGCTGGGACGAGGAGGACGGTATCGTTTTCCGGATCCCGAATCCGGCACCGGTAGGCAGCGTGCAAGTGATCATCAACCGGGAGTTCGAGAGCCTGAGCAACGAGGTGCCGATCACCGAGTGGACCGTACCCTTCACTTTCGAGCACCGCGAGCAGGGATCGCTGAAGGCCACCATCGTTACGAACGTGAAGATCCGTGCCGACGTCCACGGCGAGCGCTATGAGCCGGAAGGCCAGGTGACTTACCTGATGAAGCCCTTCGGGAATATTGCGGACTGCAAGGGCACCGCGACCGCCTCGGGGACCTACAGCCCGGCTGCAGGCGAGTCTTACACATGGAGCGGGGGATCGAGCTTGGTATCGGTCGATGGCGGCTTTGACGGCGAGATGCCGCCGCATCTCATCGTGAACAGCGGCGCTTTCACCGGCGCAGGCCAGACGATGTTCTTCGGGCTCTCCTTCAGCGGCAGCTTCACGCAGACCTACAAGTGGACCGACATCGATGGCACGGTATACACGGAGACGAGCGACTACTCGACCGATCTCGATGGTGAGGACTTCTTCGTCCCCTTGCCGAAGATCAATGCCACCACCTATGTCTTTGGTGGTGGAAGCAAGACCCTCCCGAAGGGAGAAGCGACTGAGACCCTCTCGTGGCCTTCGACGACGCCACTGTCGAAGCCGACAGCAGAGACGGTGAGGTGATCCGGATATGGCCCGAGGGTGAAACGTCGAAGAAGCTTCGCCCTCGGGTAAATCCCGGCTCTGGCAGTAGAACCCGCTTTCCGATATCGGCGAAACTGCCGCCGATATGTCGCTCACTTGCCCGGAAGTTTCTCTCGCAAGGCCCCTTGCATCTGCTGGCTCGGTAATCTTTCCGCCTGTTATTTTTCCTATTTTTATCAGGCGATATCAGGCGGCGGACGAGGAGCTTCGCGCGGCCCTTCGGAAATGTGCATTGGCCTACGAATTCCTCTTAGGTGGATCTCCCAGCTTGCCACTTTCGTCCCATTTACCCTTGCCCTCACTCCTTGCAATCTCGGCTCACTGTCTCCCTTGGGCAGCTCCTATGAAACCAAATGAAACGACAACTCCTGCTGTCACTGTTGTTAGCCCTGGGGAACCTGTCCGCGCCGGCCGCGGACATGAAGGTGGAGCATTTCGCCTTCGACGTGGACGGTCGCTTTACCGTCCAGGCTCCGCTTGAGTTCGGCTCCCGCCACGCCCTCCTCGAAGGCCTGGATCCCGCGACCGGTAACTTCCGCGTGCTGGTTTCCGGCGCGGTTGATGGTCGGAAAGGCTCGGTCATCTTTCGCCTGCCCGCGAACTACGGTCCGAAGGCGCTGGTCCGCATCCGCACCGGCACCCAGACCACGGTGCCGGCCGCACAATTCACCGACCCCGCGCTTTTTCAGGTCGTCTATGAAAGCCCGATCAGCGAGGCCGTGAAGATCAGCTTCCTCAAGGAGGCTTCGACCAAGATGGGAGGCTGGTCGAACCTGCCGCGCGCCGAGGCACAGTCGCGCTTGATCGCATGGGCTCAAGCCAATCCCCGCGTGGCAGCCGCTACCCTCACATCGATGGGCGGCACCATTACGATCCGCTTCACCGATGACGACATCGTGGTGCTCATGCCGAAGCGCCGCGGCGAGAATCCCACCGGCGAGCCTCCGCCGGGCGAAGTCGAGCTGCCTCTGGTCCCGCCGCTTGCGACGAAGGATATTGGCCCGAAAGCGACGACAGGCATGAGTATCCCCGGGTCGGAGAAAGCATTCACCGCCTTCTCGCTGGAAAGCACCTTCCCCAGTTCCACCAGCAAGATTGCAAGCTGGCTGGGAAGCAATGGCTACAAGACGACGAAATACGACGCCACCTCGGTGCTCGATCTGATGAGTTGGTCGCACAAGGACGATCCGATCGGCGTGCTCTTCTGGCAGATCCATGGAGTGCCTTTCGAAAGGAAGGACGGCACCACCAGCGTCGCGCTGGTCACTCGTGAGATCGCCCCGGATGAGGGGACGACGCGTCCCTACGCGCCGATGCGCGGCACCGGGCTCTTGAACCTCGCGATGGAGGAGGGGAAGACGGACCCTTACTATACAATCACGGGGAGGTTCGTGGAGACTTACATGCGCTTCGCCCCGAACTCGCTGGTCATGATCGATGCCTGCTACGGCGGGAATGCGGACCTGGCGAATTCCTTCATGCTTGCCGGTGCAGGTTCCTATGTGAGCTGGGACTGGCTTTCAGGACCCCGCAGCGGCGATACCTTCCGGAAGGTCTTCGACCGCCTGTTGGGTACTAATGCCGAAGCTCCGATCTCCACGCTGAAGGAGCGGGCGTTCTCAATCCCCGTGATCCAGCACTGGATGCAGGTGAAGGGGTACGATGAAGACCCCAGCAACAAGTATCAGAATCAGGGACGGAAGAACGCGCTGCTGCTCTGGCACCACCGCCAGACCAATCCGGCACACATGCTGAAGCCCTCGATCATGCGCGTGATCACGGAGGCGAATAGACCGGGCGAGCAATTCACGAAATACCTGCTGGAAGGGGATTTCGGGGACGACCCGGGTCCTTCGAAGCGGAAGGTCATGTGGGGTAACCAGGAGATGAACGTTCTGCGCTGGGATGCGCTGAATGGGATCGTGGTGCCGATTCCCGACAATCCCCCGGGCGGGAATTTCCAGGTCTTCCTCACTCGCGAGCATCAGACAAAGAGCAACGAGGTGCCGATGACGGAGTGGACGATCCCCTTCGAATTCGAACGCACCGACCACGGGGCTCTGAATGCAAAGATGAATTTCACCGTGAAATTCCGCGCGGATCTGCGCGGCGAACGCTACGAACCGGAGGGGCAGGTGACGTACATCGCGCGTCCGTGGACCACGATGGCGGATTGCTCGGGCACTCTCACGGCATCCGGGGTGTATCGGCCGGATGACGACAGCTCCACCACCTGGAGCGGGAGTTCGGACATCCGCTCCTATGACGTGGGGAAGGGGAACGTGCCGACGAAGAACATCATCCACGGCAGCGGCATCATGACGGGGGCCGGCTTGACCCATTTCTTCACCCTTACCGCGAACGGATCCTTCACCGAAACCTACCGGACGAAAACCTCTTCCAAGGTCACGGAGAGGGTTGCCGAACTTGATCCCTTCCGCTTTTTCCTTCCTCCGCCGCAGCCCCAGCCGCCGCATTGGCAGTTCCCCGGTGGCAACAAGACCGACGAAGGTGACGAGCGGATCGACAAGCTGGTGTGGCCGACCGTGGCCGCCCGCTATCGGCCGGACGACAATACACCCCGGTGATAGCATGAACGATTGCTCCTGAGTTTTCCCGGGAAGAACCAATTTCCTCCCCAGGGTCGCGCGGTGTATCCCTCCCTCACCGCGCGGCTCTTTTGTTTTTGGTCCGGAGCCATGCGGGTTGCCGGATGGGTGGTTGACGTGTCTTGATGATATATGGAGTCGGGGTGATCGTGTGAACATTGCCCCGTGGGGCAGGCATCTTGCCCGAAAGGCCTATGTTCCTATGTGGAAAATGTTATCACGTTTTCCTCATGGGGGTAGCTGCAGATCGCGGGATCATCGTAGTGGATGACGACCCCGGCATGAGCCGGGCGATCACGCGCATGCTCATGCTTGGAGGCTGGAGTGCCCGGGCATTCGAGTCGGCGGAGGATCTTATGGCCTCGGCGGAGTTGGAAAGGGCTGCCCTGTTGATTTTGGATATACAGCTTCCTGGACTCTCAGGGTTGGATCTCCATCAGCAGCTGCAAAGTTCCCACGGCTCGCTGCCAGTCATCTTCATCACCGGTGAAGACCGCCCTGTCTTCCGCGAGCGCGCGCTGCGGGCGGGCGCGACTGCCTATCTCACCAAGCCTTTTCCCGGTCAGGAGCTGATGGATGCCGTCCGGCGGCATTTCGAACCCGCGGGAAATCCTCCCAAGGCAATCCCATGAAGCCCTCCCTCCTACTCTTTGCCATCGCATCGCGACGCTCCACAGCCTGTCTGGGCCTGCGGCACCGCGGTGGAAATTTCGCGTTGGATCGTACGTCACGATGGCTGCGCGCCCTCCTTTCCGCCGTCTTCCTGCTCACCGCAGGACTATCGCCCTGCGTGTTGCTGGAAGACGACGAAGCGGCGGACGTGGTTCTATGCATCGTGGGTCCAGTCGCCGGATGGCTGCTCGCGGATACTGCTCCGCTCCACCCGGATGCCATATGAAGTGCGCCGACTTCCAGAGCGTCTTGCGCGGGTCGGTGGGGCTGTTTTGTCTCACCGGCGCGGCAGCACGTGCGGAGGAGACGCCGGCGTTTCAGGAGCAGAAGACCGAGAAGAAGGAGAAGGAAAAGCATAGCTTCTGTGATCCGGAGGACGGGGCTTTCGACGTGAGCTCCTTTCTGGATCGTCCCTTGGGTTTCATCCCGATGGTGCTGCCAATCACCGAGCCCGCCGTCGGTGGCGGGGCGGCGGTCGCCCCGATCTTCATCGATCTTCCGGAAGATGGAGAAGGCCGCCCGGACATCTGGGCGATCGGCGGGATGCGCACTTCGAATGGCACGCAGGCGCTGCTCGGCGGCTATTCCGGGTACTGGATGGACCAGCGCTTGCACACGCGCCTCGGCGCGATCGATGCCTCAATCAATCTCGACTTCCACGGGCTGGGCCAGGACGCCGGGCTGAGCGGTCAACCGCTGACTTACAATCTCGACATCGCAGGCGGCCTGATCGGCGCCACCTGGGCGATGGACAAGAAGCGCCGCTGGGAGATCGGCCTGCAGTACATGTATGCGCAGGTGGACATGACCTTCCCGGACCTTGCCAGCAGGATCCGGGTCGATGCCGATCCCCGCGGCACCAAGTACGGCCTGAACCGCGGACAGCTGCGCGACTTCGATGGCTTCCATTCGGAGATCGGCAGCGTCGGCCTGAGCATGAGCTACGATAGCCGCAATAATATCTTCACCCCGACCAAGGGCCTCTTTTCGGAGCTCACCGTGACATTCAATTCGGAGGCCTTTGGAGGTTCCTCGGAATACGAGCGCTATGAATGGACCACGCTGTGGTTCACCCCGCTTTTCACCGAGGACCTGATCCTCGGGATGAAGGCGAGCCTGCTCTCCAGCTCTGGCGATATCCCGATCTACATGCGCCCCTTCGTGCAACTGCGCGGTGCCCCGGCGATGCGCTATCAAGGCGCGCACGTGGCCTATGCGGAGACCGAGCTGCGTTACCAATTCACCCCGCGCTGGAGCGTGCTCGGCTTCGGCGGTATCGGCTCCACCTGGTCGGACGGACCCTTTCTTTCCCGCAATGACACCACCTGGACCGGCGGTGTCGGCATCCGCTACCTGCTGGCCCGGAAGTACGGCCTGCACATGGGCATCGACGCCGCCTACGGCGAGGAAGGGCCCGCCTGTTACATCCAGTTCGGCAGCGCTTGGTTCCGCCCCTGAATCCCAAGACGACCCTCTAACAAACCATCCCGCCCCAATGAGAACGAAACGTCACCCGAATTACGCCCGCGTCGGCTTGCGCTGGCTGGGCATCGCCATGATCGCCATCGCGCCATCGAGCCGTGCGATCGAAGCGCCAGCGCCGGAAGCCCCGCGGCAGCCGGAGGAAGACCAGGGCTGGCCGCGGGACTTCACGCTGAAGAAGGCGCGCCTGACCTGCTACCAGCCGCAGATCGACGAGTGGGACAGCTACCGGGTGCTGCATGCGCGGCTGGCGGTCTCGCTAACACCCGCGGGGGAAGCGCCTTACCTCGGAGTCGCGGAGATCACCGGGGAAACGACCACGGACCAGGAGACCCGCACCGTGCTGATCCGCAATATCAAGGTGGAGTCCGCCCGCTTCCAGACCGAGAAGCCGGAGGATGCCGCGCGGCTGGAAGCACTGCTGAAGGAGGTCTTCCCAAAGGAGCCGGTGAGCGCCTCGCTGGACCGCATCCTGGCCGGCGTGAAGCTCTCGAAGGGCTCCGCTCGCACCGCGGACCTGAAGATGGATCCGCCGCCGATCTTCGTTTCCACCGCTGCGGCCATGCTGCTGATGGTGGAGGGAAAGCCGGTCCTAGCGCCGATTGATAAGGTGCCGCTGAAGTTCGTGGTGAATACGAACTGGGACATCCTCTTCGATGAAGCCGCCGGGAACTACTATCTCCTTAGTGGTGACGAATGGCTGACGGCGAAGGAACTGAATGGCCCGTGGTCACTCGCGGAATCCCTGCCTGCCGCAGTGAACGACCTGCCGGATGACGATACCTGGCAGCACGTGAAGCAGGACCTGCCATGGAGCATCAAAAAGGGGATGATCGTCCCGAAGGTCTTCTTTTCCGATAAGCCCGCCGAGCTGATCACCTTCAACGGGGACCCGGTGTGGGAGAAGATCGAGGGTACCGACCTCTCCTGGGCCACGAATACCGAGAGCCACGTCTTTCAGAAGGGCGATGGCACGATTTACTTTCTGACCAGCGGCCGCTGGTTCAAGACACCGAAGCTCGGCGACGACTGGGCCTATGCGGGCAATGACCTGCCTGAGGACTTCAGCAAGCTGCCGGATGACGAGCCGTACAGCGAGGTGCTCTCCAGTGTGCCCGGCACGGACGAGGCGGAGGATGCCGTCATCCTGGCCAGCGTGCCGGTGGAGGGCGTGGTGAAGATCAAGGAGGCGGAGGCCAAGGCGAAGGCCACCTACAATGGCGATCCGGAATTCAAGCCGGTGGACGGCACGCAACTCCAGTATGCCACCAACACGCCCAACGACGTGATCGAGTGCGAGGGAAAGTACTACCTCTGCCAGGATGCGGTGTGGTTTGTCTCCGACAAGGCGACGGGTCCGTGGAAGGTATGCAAGGACGTGCCGGATGCGATCTACAAGATCCCGCCTTCTTCGCCGGTCTACCGCGTCACCTACGTGAATGTGGAGAACGACGACGATGATGACGATGGCGAGGTGACCACCTCTTACACCGCCGGCTACTTCGGATCCTTCATCGCAGGCCTTGCGCTCGGCGAGTGCCTATGGTGGGGCACCGGCTACTACTATCCGCCCTACGTCGGATGGTGGGGCCACTATCCCGCCTACTATCCATATCACTACAGCTATGGCTGCGCCGCGGTCTACAACCGCTGGACCGGCGGCTACGCCGTGGGTGAGCGCGTCTATGGACCCTACGCCTCCGCGGGCCGCGCGGCATGGTACAATCCGGCGACGGGCCGCTATGGCCGCGCCGCGCACGTGGAGGGTCCCTACGGCGGCCGCACCGTGGCCGGTGCCTACAATCCGCGCACCGGCACCGGCTGGGCTACTCGACAGGGAAACAACGGCTATGCCCAGTGGGGGACATCGGTCGCACGACGTGGCGACCACTGGGTGCAATCGGCCCACATCGCGGGGCCGGATGGCGGCATTGCCGGCTGGCGCGGATCGAATGGCGCGGGCACCTTTCATTGGAGCGATCAGGGCCATGGCGGCATGGCGGTGCACAACGGTGACTTCTATGCCGGCCACGATGGCAACGTGTATCGCAAGGATGACGGCCAGTGGAGCAAGTGGGAGAACGGTGGTTGGCAACCGGCAGGACACAATGCCGACGGCTTCCGTCCGGGACCGAATCCCAATCCCAATCCGGGACCGAATCCAGGCCCGAACCCGAATCCCGGCCCGCGGCCAAACCCGGGCAAGAACGGCTTCATCAGCGGCCAGACCGATCACTTCCCCGGCTATCCTCACGATCGTACCCGCCCCGGCCAAGGTGGGGCAGGCGAGCGGAATCCCGCCTTCGAAAATCGTCCCGGCCAAGGCGGTGCGGGCGAGCGGAATCCGGCTTTCGAGAATCGCCCGGGCCAGGGTGGTGCAGGCGAGCGGAATCCGGCTTTCGAAAACCGTCCCGGGCAAGGAGGTGCGGGTACGCGCAATCCGAACCTACCGGAGCGCCATGTGACAGATCCGGGCGAGGTGCAGAACCGTCTCAACCGCGAGGCGCACACGCGCGATGTCGGCGACCAGCGCACCCAGCAATTCCGCCAGCAGCGCTCGAACTTCGGCGGTGGTAGCGGTGGCTTCAATCGTGGTGGAGGCGGTTTCAACCGAGGCGGTTTCGGCGGCGGCGGTGGTGGCCGCTTCGGAGGCGGAGGCGGCTTCCACCGGGGCGGTGGCGGTGGCTTTCACCGCCGTTGAGGGCGGAAGGTCTAACGGATTGATCGCTCGCCATTAGGCTTCATGAACTTCCAGGTATTGGTCATCGGTAATACGGAGCTCCCCTTGTCCCTTGCGACGGGGCAGGGGGAGCATTTGCCGGTGGATCCTCGCCGGTCTTTCCGGGCATCCGGGGCCAATGTCATTCGCGCTTCGGAGGAGTGCCGGGAGGATTGCCTCCACGGGAATCAGGTCATCATGCCGGTTCAGGTGTCCGGCGACCGTTTGCCGTGGATCTACGGAATCCGTAGTAGGTCCCTTCCGGCACCCTTCCGGAGCGCATCACGAACCGGGGTGGGTGCCGGACCTGCCCCTTCTCCTGGGCCGTCCGGTCCCGTCTTCCATGCCATCCCGCCCCGCGAGGGGCAGAACTATTTCTTCTACTTGTCATGAAACACCGAATATTGGTGGTCAGCCTCACAATCCTCTGCTTGGTCCGTTCGTCGGGACAGGAGGCCCTAGTCCCCGCCGAGGGGAAATCGTCATCCTCGGGGATGAAGTGGATCCCTGCCGGGGACTTCGTGATGGGTAGCGCGCGCGCGGAAGCTCGCGCGAATGAGAAGCCGGAGCATCCAGTGAAGATGGATGGCTTCTGGATCGATCTGAAACCGGTGACCAATGCGGATTTTGCAAAGTTCGTCTCGGACACCGGTTACATCACCACGGCGGAGAAGCCGGTGGATTGGGAGGAGTTGAAGAAGTCGCTCCCGCCAGATGCCACGAAGCCGGATCCGGAGATGCTGAAGCCCGGCTCGATGGTCTTCACGCCGACGGAAGGCCCGGTCGATCTGCGCGAGATGAGCGCATGGTGGCGCTGGGTTCAGGGTGCGGACTGGAAACATCCGGAAGGTCCGGATAGCGACATCAAGGGGCGCGAGAATCATCCCGTCGTGCAGGTCTCGTGGTACGATGCCGCGGCTTATGCGAAGTGGGCGGGCAAGCGGCTGCCTACGGAGGCGGAGTGGGAATATGCGGCACGCGGCGGATTGAAAGGAAAGCGCTATGCCTGGGGTGACGAGCCGATGCGTGATGGCAAGGCACTCGCAAATACCTGGACGGGCGAATTCCCCTACAAGAATACCGCGGAGGATGGCTTCAAGGGAACCGCCCCAGTCGGATCATTTCCCGCGAATGCATGGGGCCTCTACGACATGGGCGGCAATGTGTGGAACTGGTGCAGCGATTGGTACCGGCCGGATACCTACTCACGGGATCTCCTTGCGCTAAAGGTGAAGGCTGGAAATGACGCCTCCCCGGCGGAGTTGGTGTGCCACAATCCGAGCGGCCCCTTGAAGAGCTACAGCCCCGGTCATCCCCACCAGACGGAGGAGCGTGTGACGAAGGGCGGCTCCTTTCTCTGCCACCCGGCCTACTGCGAAAGCTACCGGCCCAGCGCACGCCGCGGTACGCCGCCGGATACCGGCATGAGCCACATCGGCTTCCGCTGCGCGAAGTCCGCGCCCGCTCCGGCCACCGCTCTCACAAAACCCTGATCTCGCCATGAAGCACCTCACTATCGCCTTCAGTCTGCTCATGCTCCCGCTTCGCGCGGAAGACGCCGAGCTCGCGAAGAAGCTCAGCAACCCAGTGTCGGATCTGATTAGTGTGCCGCTGCAGGGGAATCTCGACTTCGGCCTCGGGCCGGGAGGGGGGACCAAGTTCACGCTGAACATCCAGCCAGTGGTCCCCATCTCGCTCAATGACGATTGGAATGTGATCTCCCGCACGATCCTGCCGGTCATCGATCAGCAGGGGATCTCCTTCGGTGGCGCGGATGACGAGTTCGGCCTCGGAGACATCACGCAGAGCTTCTTCTTCTCACCGAAGAAGAGCGAGCCCTTCATCTGGGGCATCGGTCCGGCCTTCCTCATCCCGACCGCGACTGACTCTAGCCTCGGCCTGGAGAAGTGGGGCGCGGGTCCCACGCTGGTGATCCTCAAGCAGCAGCACGGCTGGACCTACGGCGCGCTGGCGAATCACCTCTGGGACTTCGCGGGCGATGACGACCGGGCCGCCGTGAATGCCACCTTCATCCAGCCCTTCCTCTCTTACACGAACTCGCACGCCACCTCCTTCACGCTGAACCTGGAGTCCACCTACGACTGGCAGCGCGAGCAGTGGAATGTCCCGGCGAACTTCCTGGTCAGCCAGATGGTGAAAGTCGGCGGCCATCCCATGCAGGTCTTCGGCGGGATCCGCTACTACCTCGAACGTCCGGACAGCGGGGCCGAATGGGGCCTGCGCTTCGGCGTCACTTTCCTCTTTCCGAAAAGCTGAAGCAATTCGAGGTAACCATGAAATCGACATTCACCAGGCGGTCGACGACTTTCTTCCTCACCGTGGGGATCGCGATCCTTCCCGGAATCCGGGCCCAGGAAGCGCCATCGACCGGCATCCCTTATCCTCCGCCGCCCTTCGAGGGAAAGATTGGAAAGACCTACAAGGAATCCGAGCCCGCGTGGCCGAAGATCCCGACCGCTGCGAAGGACGCTCCGAATGTGCTCATCATCCTGCTCGATGATGTCGGCTTCGGCCAGACCTCGACGTTCGGCGGACTGATCCCGACGCCGAATCTCGACAAGCTCGCTTCCGAGGGCCTGCGCTACAACCGCTTTCACACCACCGCGATCTGCGGTCCATCGCGCGCTGCACTGTTGACCGGGCGAAATCATCATCAAGCCGGGAATGGCTTTCTGATGGAGTGGGCCACTGGCTTTCCCAGCTACACCACCATGATCCCGAAGACCACGGCCACCGTCGCCGAGGTGCTGAAGGACAATGGCTACACGACCTGGTGGTTCGGAAAGAACCACAACACGCCGGATTGGGAAACCGGGCCCACCGGCCCCTTCGACCGCTGGCCCACCGGCCTGGGCTTCGATTACTTCTACGGCTTCAATGCGGGGGAGACGCACCAGTTCTACCCCGTGGTCTTCGAGAACACGACGGCGGCGGAGCCGGACAAGACCCCGGAGCAGGGCTACCACTTCATGACCGACATGACCGATCGCGCGATCGCGAAGATGCGCTACGGGAAGTCGGTCGCGCCTGAAAAGCCCTTCTTCATGTACTTCGCCCCCGGAGCGATGCATGCGCCCCACCACGTCACGAAGGAGTGGCGGGACAAGTTCAAGGGCAAGTTCGACATGGGCTGGGAGAAGTACCGCGAGGTCGTCTACCAGAACCAACTGAAGATGGGCGTCATCCCGCCCGACACGAAGCTCACGCCACGACCGGAGTGGGTGCCTGCCTGGGACACTCTCTCGGCGGAGCAAAAGAAGCTCTACTGTGCCTTGTTCGAGAACTACGCGGGCTTCTTCTCCTTCGCGGACCATGAGGTCGGTCGCTTGCTCGATGCCGTGAAGGAATTGCCCGATGCGGAGAACACGCTGATCCTTTACCTCGTCGGCGACAACGGCGCTTCCTCGGAGGGTGGCCCGGATGGCACGCTGGACGAGATCAGGTCGCTCAATGGCATCAATAGCACCATTGAGGAAAACCTGGCCGGTCTCGACAAGCTCGGCGGACCCGAGACCGAGCCACACTATCCCGTAGGCTGGGCATGGGCGGGGAATACACCCTTCCAATGGGTCAAGCAGGTGGCTTCCCACCTTGGAGGAAGCCGGAATCCGATGGTCGTGAGCTGGCCTGCGAAGATCAAACACGACGACAAGCCGCGCGATTGCTTCCTGCACCTCGTCGATGTGATGCCGACCATCCTTGAAGTCGCCCACGTGGAGATGCCGGAGGTTGTCGATGGTATCAAGCAGTTGCCGCTCGCTGGTAAGTCTTTCCTTGGCAGCTTCACAGACGCTTCCTTCAAGGGGCGAGACGAGCAGTACTTCGAGATTCTCAGCAACCGCTCGATTTATTCCGGAGGTTGGAAAGCCAATGCCCAGCACACGCTGCCGTGGCGGCAGGATCTCGCTCCGGGAAATTGGGACAAGGACAAGTGGGAGCTCTACAACTTGAACGAGGACTTCTCCGAAGCGGAGAACCTCGCGGAGAAGATGCCGGACAAGCTCGCCGAGATGAAGGCGAAGTTCGATGCTGCGGCGGAGAAGTATGACGTCTATCCTCTGGACGACCGTGGTGCGGCCCGGCTCTTCGAACCTAAGCCACCGCCACCCGGATCCGACCCTAAGGCGACGAGCTTCATCTATTATCCCGGTGCGGTCCGGCTCGCGGAGAATGCGGCACCGCCAATGAAGAATCGTAGTTGGACGCTCACGGCGAAGATAGATGCCCAAGGCGTGAAGACGCAGGGAGTGATCCTCGGCTTTGGCGGTGTAGCAGCCGGAATCTCGGCCTACGTCAAGGACGGCGTCCCGGTCTTTGCCTACAACTACTTTGAAAAGGAGACCCGGGTGAAGGGCAACAAGACGCTTCCCGAAGGTGAAGCAACGCTCGAATTTGACTTCGTCTATGCGGGTGGGGGATTGGGCAAAGCCGCCGATCTCGTGATCAAGTTGGACGGGGAGGAGATCGGCCGCGGCAAGTGCGAGCAAACCGTCGCCGGCCGCTTCGGCATCGATACCTTCGGTATCGGCGAGGATACAGGTCAACCCGTCGTCCCCGACTATCAGACGCCCTTCAAGTTCACGGGCGGGATCGAGAAAGTGGTGATCGATGTGAAGTGACGAAACGAAAACTCCAATCCATCGTGAACATGAAGAACCCAATCACCTTATTGCTCCTCGCAGGAGCAATAACCCTGCCCCTGCTCTCCCAGGAGAAGGCTCCCAATGCCTTCTCCATGCCACCGCAGGACAAGCCCTACCTTGAACCTGCCTTCCCGCGTCCGGAGCAGGAGAAGGCCGCTGCGGAGAAACTCGCGGCGCTGGAGAAGAAGACCGGGCGGAAGCCGAATGTCCTCATCATCCTCGTGGATGACATGGGCTGGGGTGATCCGGGCTGCTTCGGCGGCGGACCGCTCATCGGGGCACCCACGCCGAATATCGACAAGCTGGCCACAGAGGGCCTGAAGCTCATCAATGTCTATTCCCAGCCGACTTGCACGCCGAGCCGTGCCGCGTTGATGACCGGGCGCATTCCCACGCGCAGCGGCCTGACCCGCCCCACGCTCAGCGGAGAGAAACCGAAGGTGAATCCTTGGGCCGATGAGGTCACCACCGCCAAGCTCTTGTCGGAGGCCGGATACCGCACTTGCCTTTCCGGGAAGTGGCATCTGGGCGAGGGGGAGGGAAGCTATCCTCACCAGTGCGGCTATGATGAGTACTATGGCATCCTTTCGGTCATCAGCGACCTGAGCCAGCAATTCGACAAGCGGCTCTATCCGGATCTGGTGTTACGCCCGGAGCGTCTCGCAGCGCTGCAGGAGCTAAGCGAGCCTGCCATCACGAAGGGCGTGAAAGGTGGGAAGCTGGAGATCGCGGAGAAGCTCACGAGCAGTGAAGAGCTCGGCCAGATCGATCAGAAGTTCATCGCTTATTCGGAGGAGTTCATCCGGCGCATGGCGAAGGAGGAAAAGCCCTTCTATCTCTATCACTCGCTGGGAAGACTTCACAACGACAGCTACCCGGCAAAGGGCTACGAGGGGAAAAGTCCCGCGGGCTTTCCGCAGCGGGATGCGCTGGTGGAGACCGACGACATTGTGGGTCGCCTGATCGCCGCGCTCAAGGAAACGGGCCAGCTTGAGAATACCTTTGTCTTCTTCACTTCCGACAATGGTGGCAATGAGGACCTGATGCCGGACTCCAGCTACCAGCCCTTCCGCGGTGGAAAGGGCAGCACTTGGGAAGGTGGCGTCCGCGTTCCCGGGATCGCCTATTGGCCGGGCATGATCGCTCCCGGCCGCGTGAGCGAGGGGCTCTTCGATCTCTGCGACATGTTCAATACCCCGCTCGCACTCGCCGGGATCACCGAGAAAATCCCTTCCGAGCGCTACATCGATGGCATCGACCAGAGCTCCTTCCTCCTGGCGGACGATGGCAAGTCAAAGCGGGATGCCGTCTTCGTCTATGCGGAGAATGACCTGATGGCCGTCCGCTGGATGGAATACAAGGTCCACTTCAAGGTCTTCATCAATCAGGCCGCGCACCGGAATCTGGACGAGAGTATCGTGACCAATCTGGGCATGGCCCCATGGGTCTACAATCTCTACATGGACCCGAAGGAGCAGAGCAGCCAAGGCCACTCCCGTTTCGAGTGGGGCCTTCCTCAGGTCCTCCAGCGTGCCGGGCGTCACGGTGCCACCTTCGCGAACTACCCTCGCAAGGACATCGGGCTGAAGAAGCCCGGCGGCTGAGCACATCTTTCCGGAACCAAGCAACCAATCTATCGAATACCATGAAAACGTTTGCATCCCTGATCGCATCCCTCGCCATGCTGGCGGGCAGCCTCTTCCTGGGCGGCTGCGCCAGCACGACCGCCTCCAGCACCGAACCTCTGCTCTCCGCCGCGGGCTTCACCAGTCGCACACCGGAGAATGCCAAACAGCAGGAACTCTACAACCAGCTGACTCCCTACAAGGTCCAGCGTGGCGAGTACAAGGGCAAGGTGATGTATGCCTACAAGGACGAGAAGAAGGGCGTCGCCTACGTGGGCGATGAAGCGGCCTACCAGCGCTACCAGAAGCTCGCCGTGGAGCGCCGCATCGCCCGGGACAACTACGAGGCCGCGCAGATGAACCGTGACTTCGCCTACGGCTGGTACGGTGCCTACGGCCCCTACTACGGATACGGCTATCCCGTCAGGAGATGGTGAGCCGGTAGCCTCGGATCAATCCGCTCCATTTGTCCTTCGGAAAGCCCCATGAATCTCGATTTCATTCCCATCTGGGTCTTGCTCGCCATCACGATTCTCCTCGTGCTCTTTTCACTGGAGGGCGGCTACCGGCTTGGCCACCGCTCGCGCCGGAAATCGGAGGACGAGAAGGAATCGCCCGTGTCTGCCATCGCGGGCTCCATCCTTGGCCTCGTCGCCTTCGTGATGGCCTTCACCTTCGGCATCGTCACGGATCGCTACGATTCGCGGAAGGGCCTCGTGCGCGAGGAGGCGAATAGCGTCGGTACCACCTATCTGCGCACCGATTTCATGGCGGAGCCGGACAGCTCCGAGTCGAAGACGCTGCTGAAGCAATACGTGATCGACCGCCTCGACTTCACCGAGCGGATCCGGAGCGGCAAGATGTCACAGGAGGAATATTCCGCGGGAATGGCGAAGGCGGGCGGCGTCCACAAACGGCTCTGGGAACTCGCCGTGATCAATGCGCGGAAGGACATGAACTCGGACGTCGCCGCGCTTTATATCGATTCGCTCAACGGCCTCATCGATCTCCACGCCCTGCGCGTGGCCGTGGCCCTCCAGGCCCGCATCCCGATGGCGATCTGGCTCTCGCTGGCGACGCTGACTTTCCTCGGGATGCTCGCGGTCGGCTACCAGATGGGCATCGCCGGGTCGAAGCGCTCGCTGGTGCAGCCGATCCTCGCCATCTCCTTCAGCCTGGTCATCGCGCTGATCGCCTCCCTCGACCGGCCGAATGCCAGCTTCATCAAGGTTTCCCAGCAGCCCTTCGTCGATCTTCTCAACTCGATGAAGTGAAGCGGCGATGCGTTGCCGCGATCAATCCTCTCCCGACAGGAAATCAAGAAGCATCAAACCAACCGGACCTCCGGATCGGACACGAACCAACAATACCATGAGAACGAATCCTCACTACAGCGGGCTTGTGATCGCCGCCACCCTGGTGGCTGCGGCGGTCGCCAACGCCCAGGACAAGAAACCCAATATCCTCGTCATCTGGGGCGACGACATCGGCACCTGGAATACGAGCTTCTGGAGCCGAGGCATGATGGGCTACGAGACGCCCAATATCGACCGCATCGCGAAGGAAGGCGTCGCCTTTACCGATTACTATGGCCAGCAGTCCTGCACCGCCGGTCGCGCTGCCTTCATCGGGGGAAATGTCCCGGTTCGCACCGGCATGACCAAGGTCGGCATGCCTGGAGCAAAGGAAGGCTGGCAGAAGACCGATGTCACTATGGCCACGGTGCTGAAGTCACAGGGCTATGCTACCGGGCAGTTCGGCAAGAACCACCAGGGCGACCGCGACGAGCACCTGCCGACGCAGCACGGCTTCGATGAGTTCATGGGCAATCTCTATCACCTCAATGCCGAGGAGGAGCCGGAGCAGGAGGATTACCCGGGAGACATGATCATGGCGGACGGCAAGACCTTCCTCCAGAAGTTCGGTCCCCGCGGCGTGATCCATTCCTATGCCGATGGCAAGGTCGAGGACACCGGCCCGCTGACGAAGAAGCGGATGGAAACGGTGGACGATGAGACCATGGCCGCTGCCAAGGACTTCATGCAGCGCCAGATCAAGGCGGATAAGCCCTTCTTCGTCTGGTACAACACCACGCGCATGCACTTCCGCACTCACGTGCGGGCCGAGCACCGCCACAAGGGGAATGACGAGTACACCGACGGCATGATCGAGCACGATAACCAGGTCGGCGAGATGCTGAAGTTCCTCGATGACAACAAGCTCACCGACAACACGCTCGTTGTTTACTCCACCGACAACGCCCCGCACTTCAATACCTGGCCGGATGGCGGCATGGTGCCCTTCCGCAGCGAGAAGAATTCTAACTGGGAAGGCGCCTATCGCGTGCCCTGCTATGTGCGCTGGCCCGGACACATCCCGGCGGGAGTGGTGCTGAATGGCATCGTGGCCCACGAGGACTGGCTGCCGACCTTCGCCGCCATCGCGGGTGCTCCGGATATCAAGGAGAAGCTCGCCGCCGGCGTGGAGCTGAATGGCCGCAAGTATCGCAACTACATCGACGGTCACAACCAGCTCGACTACATCACCGGCAAGGCCAAGGACTCGCCGCGCCGCGAGTTCATGTATGTGAATGACGACGGTCAGATCGTCGCCATCCGCTATGATGCTTGGAAGGCGGTCTTCCTCGAAAATCGCGGCATGGCCTTCGAGGTATGGCGCGAGCCCTTCATCGAGCTCCGCGTGCCGCTGCTCTTCAACCTGCGCCGCGATCCCTTCGAAAAGGCCCAGCACAGCGCGAACGTCTACAACGATTGGTTCCTGAACCGTGTCTACCTGCTGGTGCCGATGCAGGCGTATGCAGGCCAGTTCCTGAAAACCATGGTCGATTACCCGCCCAGCCAGACGCCCGGCTCCTTCAATCTTGAGAAGGTCCAGAAGCAGATCGAGGCCTCCATGGGGGGCAAATAATCATCTCCGGCCCAGCCCTGCGCGGGGCAGTCCATCCGGGCTGCCCCGCCTCCAACCCTTTCCTGTCATGAAAGCCATCGCGTCATTCATCCTGCCCGTGCTCATGCTTGTCGCACGGGCCGCCGAGCCGCTGCCGTCCTGGAACGACACGGAGACCCGGAAGTCGATCATTGCCTTTGTCGAGAAGACTGCCACGGAGGGCTCCTCCGATTTCGTGCCCGTGCCGGAGCGCATCGCCGTCTTCGACAATGATGGCACTCTGTGGAGCGAGCAGCCGATGTATTTCCAGCTCGCCTTCGTGATCGATCGGGTGAAGGCGCTCGCCCCGGATCATCCGGAGTGGAAGGAGAAGGAACCCTTTGCCTCGCTTTTGAAAGGGGATGCCAAGGGCGTCGCCGCCTCCGGTCAGAAGGGCCTGATGGAGCTGCTCGCGGTGACGCATACCGGCATGACCATCGGCGAGTTCGAGACCATCGTCACCGCATGGCTCGCCACCGCGAAGCACCCGAAGAGCGGGAGGCCCTACACCGAGATGGTCTTCCAACCGATGGTCGAGCTGCTCGGCTATCTCCGTGAAAAAGGCTACAAGACCTTCATCGTCTCCGGCGGCGGCATCGAGTTCATGCGCCCGTGGACGGAGAAGGTCTACGGCATCCCGCCGGAGCAGGTGGTCGGCAGCAGCGGCAAGCTGAAGTACGAGATGAAGGACGGGAAGCCGGTGCTGACCAAGCTGCCGGAGATCGATCTCATCGACGACAAGGAAGGGAAGCCCGTCGGCATCCAGAGTCACATCGGCAGGCGGCCCATTTTCGCCGCGGGGAACTCTGATGGCGATTTCCAGATGCTCGAATGGACGACCAGCGGAAAGGGGCCTCGCTTCGGTCTCATCGTCCATCACACCGATGCCGAGCGGGAGTATGCCTACGACCGCGATTCTCACTTCGGCAAGTTGGACAAGGCGATGGATGAAGCGCCGAAGCGCGGCTGGGTCCTCGTCGACATGAAGAAGGACTGGGCAACGATCTATCCTGAGAAATAGCACGACCATGAACACCACCTTGCTACACCTGCTATCGAGGAACTGGGGTTGGATCCTGCTGCGCGGCATCCTTGCCATCCTCTTCGGCTTGATGGCCTTCGGCTGGCCGCTGCTGACGCTTCAGGTGCTGGTGCTACTATATGGGGCTTACGTGCTGGTGGATGGGGTGATCTCCCTGATCGCGGCGATCCGCGGCGGGACCTTCGCCCCGCGCTGGTGGCTTGCCCTCGTGGGGGTGATCGGCCTGCTGGCGGGCATCGCTCTCTTCCTATGGCCGGGTCTGGGCGCGCTGGCTTTGCTGATGTTCATCGGCGCGGTGGCGATCGTGCGGGGCATATTCGAGATCGCCGGGGCCGTCGCCCTGCGGAGAGAGATCCGGGGAGAGTGGATGCTGATTCTCAGCGGGCTCGCCTCGATCCTTTTCGGTGCGGTGGTGATGCTTTTTCCAGGTGCCGGTGCCGTGGGGATGGTCTGGCTAATCGCCGCCTACTCCATCGCCTTCGGGCTCATCCTCTGCGTGCTCGCATTCCGCCTCCGGTCCCACGGCAAGCCTCGGCACCAGCCCGCATAGCCGGCGGATTTCCCCTAATATCATATCACAACCCAACCCATCTCATCTCCTCCTTATGAAACTTTCACTTCTCGCAATGGGCCTGCTTTTCGGAGGCAGCCTGCTTTCCTCCCTGCACGCAGCCGATGCGCCAGCGCTCTCCGCCCAAGAAGCGGAGGCCATCGCGCAGGAGGCCTACATCTATTTCTATCCGCTCGTCACGATGGATGTGACGCGCAAGCAGTTCATCAATCTCGATGTAAAGAGCAGCCCCTTCGGCGGCGTACCGAATGCCTTCACCCACGTCCGCGCATTCCCCACAGCGGACCTGCGCGCGGTGGTCCGACCGAACTTCGATACCCTTTATTCCAGCGCCTGGCTGGACCTTTCCGCGGGCCCGGTGGTGGTCTCCACCGCGGACACCGGTGGCCGCTATTTCCTGCTGCCGATGCTCGATCTGTGGTCGGATGTCTTCGCCGTGCCGGGCAAGCGGACCAGCGGCACCGGCGCCGCGAACTATGCCGTCGTTCCGCCAGGCTGGCGGGGCGAACTGCCGGAGGGCCTCGAGCGCATCGATTCCCCGACGCAGTGGGTCTGGATCATCGGGCGCACCCAGACGAATGGACCGAAGGACTACGAGGCGGTCCACAAGGTTCAGGATGGATACAAGATCACTCAACTCGCCGATTGGGGAAAGCCGCCGCGCCCTGTGGAGCAGAAGATCGATCCCTCCGTCGACACCAAGACCGAACCTCTCAAGCAGGTGAACGAGATGCCCGCGCTGGAATACTTCAAATACGGCGCCGCCCTGATGAAGGAAAACCCGCCGCACCTCACCGATTGGTCCATCCTTGCGCGCATGAAGCGCATCGGCATCGAGCCTGGAAAGGACCTCGATGAAAGCAAGGCCGGGGCCGCCGTTTTCCAGAAGGGCGCGACAGAGGGCCTCAAGCTGATGGTGGAGAAGCTCCCCACTCTCGCCCGTGTCACCAACGGCTGGCAGATGAATACCGACACCATGGGTGTCTACGGGAACTTCTACCTCAAGCGCGCCATCGTCGCGATGGCCGGCCTCGGGGCCAACCAGCCGGACGACGCCATCTATCCGCTCAATGTCACCGATGCCGAGGGCAAGGCGGTCACGGCGGAGAACAACTACGTCCTCCACTTTGAGAAAAGCGAGCTGCCGCCGGCCGGTGCCTTCTGGTCGCTCACCATGTATGACGCCGAGGGCTTTCAAATCGCGAATCCCCTCAACCGCTTCGCCATCGGCGACCGCGATGCGCTCAAGTTCAACGCCGACGGCTCGCTCGATCTCCTCATCCAGCACGAAAGCCCCGGTGCCGACAAGGAGTCGAACTGGCTGCCCGCACCCCAGAGCGGCGCGCTCGGCCTGACACTGCGGCTCTACAATCCGAGGCCCCAGGCGCTCGATGGCCGCTGGAATCCGCCGGCGCTGCGGAAGGCGAAATGAATCCCAACGAAACAAGGAACCATGAAAACCCTCACATCGCTCCTTCTGGCCACCCTGTCCTTCGCCGCCGGGGCAAATGCCCAGGGCGGGGACATTGTGAACAACGGAGCTCCCGCGCGCCGCGCCACCGAGGCCGTCATCTGGGGCATCCCGCTCGTGAACTACGACCGCATGCTCCAGGCCGCGATCGAGAATGGCGGCGCGCCAAACCAGGTCATCTACTGGTCCCAGCCGGTCAACTCGAAGAACCAGACGCTCACGCCGAATCCGGATACCATTTACCTGAATCCCTTCTACGACACGCGGAAGGGTCCGGTGGTGCTGGAGATCCCGCCCGCGGGTGATGATGGCGTCATCGTCGGCAGCGTGGACATCTCCTGGCAGAATGCGCTGATCGACGTGGGTCCCGCCGGGGCCGACAAGGGGAAGGGGGGCAAGTACCTGATCACGCCGCCGGGCCACAAGGAGAAGCCGCCGAAGGGTTACATCGTCCTGCCTTCGGACACCTATCTCGGCTTCGTCATCCTGCGTTCGAACTTCAAGAGCCGCAGCCCGGAGGACATCGCCGCCGCGGTCGCCCATGGGAAGAAGATCAAATTCTACCCGCTGGGTGCCTCGCCGGATTCCACGGTCTTCGTGGATGTCCATGGCAAGGACTTCGACTCTACGATTCCCTATGACCTCCGCTTCTTCGAAGGCCTCGACCGCATGGTCCAGATTGAGCCGTGGCAGGAGCGGGACAGGCTGATGATCCCGATGCTGAAGTCGATCGGCATTGAGAAAGGGAAACCCTTTCACCCCGATGGAGCGATGAAGAAGATCCTAGGCGAGGCGATCAAGGATGCGCATGCGGAGATCACCGCGAGCTACGAGTCGAACTTCGCCGATGCCTTCTATCCAGGCACGCACTGGGCGGTGCCCGTGCCTCAGGACACGATCAAGGGGATGAACACCATGTTCGAGGATCCCGATGTCTATGCCATCGATGGCCGCGCGGTGATGTATTCCATCGCTTACTTCAGCCCGAAGCACCTAGGGCCCGCACAGTTCTATGTCCTCACGATCAAGGACGGCAAGGGCGGCGCCTTTGACGGCAAGGAGACCTACAAGCTCACCGTCCCCGCGGATGCACCGGCCAAGCAGTACTGGTCCGTCACCGCCTACGACGCGGAGACGCATGCGCTCATCAAGGGCATGCCCCGCGCCAGCCGGGCCTCGAATGTGAAGGAGCTGCAGAAGAACAGCGACGGCTCCACGGATCTCTACTTCGGCCCGCAAGCCCCGGAAGGCAAGGAATCGAACTGGGTGCCTACCGATCCGCAGCGCGGTTTCGAGCTGATGTTCCGCATCTACGGCCCGGATCCCGCCTTCTTCGAGAAGAAGTGGAAGCTCCCGGATGCGGTCAAAGTCGAGAACTAACAAGCACACTCATCATGATCCTGAAACACGCCATCCTCAGCCTCGCCCTCATCGCGCAGGCCCCTGCCGATCCCGATCCCGTTCCCGTCACCGTCGATAACTTCATCCGCGCCGAGTCGGATAGCTACATGGGCGGCCTCATCAAGGACAGCGGCGGCATCGGCAAGTTCGTCCATCGCCGTGAGCCCGCGAATATCGACAAGCAAACTGTCATCCGCCTGAACCGCGATACCCTTTATTCATCCGCCGTCTTCGACTTGGATGCCGGACCCGTCACCATCACCCTGCCGGATGCGGGCAAGCGCTTCCGCTCCGTCCAAGTGATCAACCAGGATCACTACGCGCCGCTGGTGAGCTACGAAGCGGGGGACATCGTCATCGATCGAGAACTCGCGGGCACTCGCTACGCCGTTGTCGCACTCCGTACCCTTGTCGACCCCGCGGATCCGGAGGACATCAAGCAAGTCCACGCCCTCCAAGACGCGATCAAGACCAGCCAGAAGGATCCCGGCAGCTTCGAGGTCCCTGATTGGGATTCCGCCAGCCGCAAGAAGGTAAGGGAAGCCCTGCTCGTCCTTGCTGCGACCCGGAGCGGCTTCACCAAGGCCTTCGGCAAGAAAGGCGAGGTGGATCCCATCTCCCACTTGCTAGGCACCGCCGCAGGCTGGGGCGGGAATCCGGACAAGGACGCCACCTACCTCAATTTCACTCCCGCGAAAAACGACGGCAAGACCGCCTACACCCTCGTCGTGAAGGAAGTTCCCGTCGACGCCTTCTGGTCGATTAGCGTCTACAACAAGGATGGCTACTTCGAGAAGAACGCCGAGAACGCTTACTCGATCAACGACATCACCGCAAAGAAAGCGGAGGATGGCTCGGTGAAGGTCCTCTTCGGCGGCGAGCCGGACGGAGCCTCGAACCACATCCCCATCACCCCCGGCTGGAACTACACCGTTCGCCTCTATCGACCGCACGAGGAGATCCTCGATGGCACCTGGAAGTTCCCCGAACCGCAACCGGTCGAATGACGAGAAGCGTTCCCGAAATTTTGACCACGAAAGACCAAATACGCCATGAAACGAACACCAGTGACATCAGGCGGATCGCCCTGCGGGGGCCTCCGTCTTAGTAGCAGGATCCTGTCCGTCGTCGCGCTCGCCTTCACGGCGGTCGCATCGGCGCAGGAAAAGAAGCCGAACATCCTCATCATCTGGGGAGACGATATCGGCATCCCGCAGATCAGCGCTTACACCCAGGGCCTGATGGGTTACCGCACTCCGAATATCGATCGCATCGCGAAGGAAGGCGCGCTTTTCACCGACTCCTACGGCCAGCAAAGCTGCACCGCGGGCCGCGCCAGCTTCATCATCGGTCAGGAGCCCTTCCGCACCGGCCTGCTCACCATCGGCATGCCCGGTGATCCGCACGGCATCACCGAGTGGATGCCGACCATCGCGGATGCGCTGAAGCAGGAAGGCTACGTTACCGGCCAGTTCGGCAAGAACCACCTCGGCGATCAGGACCAGCATCTGCCGACCAAGCACGGCTTCGATGAGTTCTTCGGTAATCTCTACCACCTCAATGCCGAGGAGGAACCGGAGGGCTACTTTTACCCGAAGGACCCGGAGTTCAAAAAGAAGTTCGGTCCGCGCGGCGTCATCAAGGCCACCGCCGATGGCAAGGTCGAGGACACCGGCCCGCTCAGCACCAGCCGCATGCCTACCGTAGACGAGGAGTTCCTCGGCGGCGCGAAGGACTTCATTCAGCGCCATGCGAAGGGCGAGAAGCCCTTTTTCTGCTGGTTCAACAGCACCCGAATGCACGTCTTCACCCACCTCAAGAAGGAATCGCTCGGCAAGACCGGCAAGGGCATGCATGCCGATGGCATGGTCGAGCACGATGGCCATGTCGGCCAGTTGCTCGACCTGCTCGATGAACTGAAGATCGCCGACAACACGATCGTCGTTTACTCCACGGACAACGGCGCGGAGCTCGCCCTCTGGCCGGATGGCGCGATGACCATGTTCCATGGCGAGAAAGGCACCACCTGGGAAGGCGGCTTCCGCATTCCCATGATGGTACGCTGGCCCGGGGTGGTGAAGCCCGGCACCGTCTACAATGACATCATCTCGAATCTCGACTGGTTTCCCACGTTGCTCGCCGCGGCCGGGAATCCGAATGTGAAGGAGCAGCTCGCCAAGGGCACTACCTTCCATGGCAAGGAGTTCAAGGTGAAGCTCGATGGCTACAACTTCATGCCCTACTTCCAGGGCAAGGAGCCGAAGGGCCCGCGCGAGCAGATCTTCTACTTCGACCAGGGTGGGAATCTCAACGCGCTCCGCTGGAACGATTGGAAGCTTACCTTTGCCTTGGCCCGCGGAAACATCGCCACCGGCGTGCGCGAAACACCGGCATGGGCTCTCATCGCGAACCTGCGCATGGATCCCTATGAGCGCGGCATGGATGAGGGCGGCGGCGCGGTGGATTTCCTCGCGCGGAACATGTGGCTGATCGTGCCTGTCCAGGCGGAGATCAAGAAGTTCTTCGAGGACTTCGACCAGTATCCCTACCAGACCGGATCCACGCTCAATGCCGGCGGGATCAATTACGGCATGCTACAGAAGGAAGCCGCCTTCGAGCGCCTCAAGAAGCTCGAGTCGATGAAACCGAGATAGTTTCCCGGCACCGCAGGCAGGGAGGCCAGGGGCTGGCCTTCCTGCCTCACTTCCGGTCGGCCCCCGACGAGTCCAAGCGATGAGCGCTCCCGTCTCCATGAGTTCCGCCACGGATCTGGCTGTGTTGAATACCCGGCTGGCGCTGGACCGCACGCAGCTCGCATGGGTCCGCACCGGCTTCACATTCATCACCGCTGGCATCGCCATTGACAAGGTGACGGAGGCCCTGCACGCCGCGCGCCTTCTGACTCACCACGCGTGGGTAAAGGGGAGTCATGTCACTGGCCTAGTGCTGGTCAGTGGCTCCACGATCATCCTGCTGCTGGCCGCGGCCGGCTATGTGCGGGCCACTCGCGCGCTACCTCTTTCGCCGGGCGGTGCCTGGCTGCCTTTTAACACTGCGGTGCTCGGTGTGACCGGTCTGCTGGTCCTCACCGGTGTCATGCTGACCGTCCTGGCGCTCACCACCCACCTTTGAATTTCACTTACAATCGCATGAAAGCAAAACCATCGATCCATCCCGACAGGAGCATTCTTCCGGTTCTCGCGCTCGCCTTCGGGGCGGCCTTCACGGCGCTTTCCGGTGCCCAGGAGAAGAAGCCGAACATCCTCGTCATCTTCGGGGACGATATCGGTCAATCGAACGTCAGTGCCTACAGCCGCGGGCTGATGGGCTTCACCACGCCGAATATCGACCGCATCGGGAACGAGGGCGGAGTGCTCGTCACCTACTATGGCCAGCAGAGCTGCACCGCCGGCCGCGCGGCCTTCATCCTCGGGCAATCGCCCTTCCGCACCGGCCTGACGAAAGTCGGCCTTCCGGGGGCGACCGTGGGCTTGCAGAAGGAAGATCCGACCATCGCGGAGTTCCTGAAGCCGCTCGGCTACATGACCGGCCAATTCGGCAAGAACCACCTCGGGGATCGCGATGAATTCCTGCCGACAGCGCATGGATTCGATGAGTTCTTTGGCAATCTCTACCACCTGAATGCGGAGGAAGAGCCCGAGAATCCGGACTATCCGAAGGACCCCGAGTTCAAGAAGAAGTTCGGCCCGCGCGGCGTGCTGAAGTGCACCGCGGACGGCAAGATCGAAGACACCGGCCCGCTGACGAAGAAGCGCATGGAGACCGTCGATGAGGAGTTCCTCGCCGGCGCGAAGGACTTCATCGACCGCAGCCACAAGGCGGGCAAGCCCTTCTTCTGCTGGTACAATTCCACCCGCATGCACATCTACACCCACCTGAAGCCCGCCTCCGTCGGGAAGACGAATTCCGGCACCCAGGGCGATGGCATGGTGGAGCATGATGGCATGGTGGGTGAGTTGCTGAAGCAACTCGATGACCTTGGCATCGCGAACGATACGATCGTCGTCTACACCACGGATAACGGGGCGATGAAGAGCATGTGGCCGGATGGCGGCGCGTCACCCTTCCGCTCCGAAAAGGACACGAACTGGGAGGGCGCATTCCGCGTGCCGGCCCTGATCCGCTGGCCCGGTAAGATCAAGCCGGGCACGAATTTCACCGGTCTCTTCAGCGCGGAAGACTGGCTGGTGACTCTGGTCGCCGCCGCCGGTGGCGATCCGAACTTGCGCGAAAGTGCGAAGAAGGGCGTCAGCGCGAACGGCAAGAACTTCAAGGTGCATCTGGATGGCTTCAACCAGCTCGATTACCTCACCGGCAAGAGCGAGAAGAGCGCGCGCGACGAGTTCTTCTACTTCAGCGATGACGGCGACCTCGTCGCTTACCGGGATGAGCGCTTCAAATACATCTACCAGGTGCAGCGCTCGATCGGTGTGCAGGTTTGGATCGATCCGCTCACCTCGCTGCGCACCCCGCAGATCATCGATCTGAACAGCGATCCTTATGAATATGCGATTGATGGATCGGCTTACTACGATAACTTCATGGTGACCCATGCCTTCCTGCTGCTGCCATCGGCGGCGAAGGTGGGGCAATATCTCCAGTCGTACAAGGAATTCCCGCCGCGACAGAAGCCCGCGTCGTTCTCGATCGATCAGGTCATCGAGAAGCTCGAAGCGGGGAACAAAGGCAAGTGACCCACGAAGAGATGTCCTCCTCGCTCTGGTCCCTCAACCTCGATTCCAATTGGGGTTCGGGGAGCGAGGAGGAGGGGATGAGCGTCATTCGCTCGAATGAGCACAAGCCAACTTCCGCTATGAAATACAAATCCATCTCGGCAGCACTAGCCCTGCAACTGGCGTTGACGGCCCTTTGCGATCAATCGCGAGCTCAGGAATCCACTCCGCAGGAACTCATCGAGCGCTCCATCCAGCGTCGCGCGGTCGAGGCGGTCATCTGGGGCATTCCGGCGGTGAACTACGAGCGGATGCTGGAAGCAGCCATCGCCAACGGCGCGAAGTTGAATCAGGTCGTCTACTGGTCGAAGCCGGTGAATGCGGCGAACCAGACGCTCACTCCGAATCCGGACACAATCTACCTCAATCCCTTTTACGACACGACGGACGGCCCGGTGGTGGTGGAGATCCCGCCCGCTGATGATGATCACGTGATCGTGGGTAGCTTCGATGTCGCGTGGCAGAACGCGCTCGCGGATGTGGGCCCGGCAGGTACGGACAAAGGGAAAGGCGGCAAGTATCTGCTCACGCCACCGGGTTACAAAGAGGAAGTGCCGGAGGGTTACTTCGTGCTGCCCACCGAGACCTATCGCGGCTTCGTCATCCTGCGCTCGAATTTCAAGAGCCGCAGCGAGGCGGACATCAAGTCCGCGGTCGAGCACGGCAAGCGCGTGAAGGTCTATCGCCTCGGCGGTGATCCGGCATCGACGGTCTTCGTCGATGCCTATGGCAAGGCCTTCGACGCGACGATCCCCTATGACGCGAGCTTCTACGAGCTGCTCGATCGCTTCGTGCAGGCGGAGCCATGGCTGACCCGCGACAAGGCGATGATCGACTCGCTGAAGACGATCGGTATCGAGAAGGGCAAGTCCTTCAAGCCGGACGCGAAGACAAAAGCGATCCTCGCCGATGCCGCAAAGGAAGCCCGCCAGGTGATCGCGCTGAAGTATGAGACCGGCTTCTCACCTGCCTTCTTCGAAGGGACGAGTTGGGGAGTTCCCGTTCCTCCGGAAACGAGGGGAGGGCTTGGGAACATGTTCTCCAACCCGAACGAATACGGACTCGATGGCCGCGCGGTGATGTATCACATGGCCTACTTCAGCCCGAAGGTCTTCGGCGGCGGACAGTTCTACCTCATCAACATCAGCGACGCCTCGAACAAGGCGCTGGAGGGCAGCAAGACCTACCGCCTGAAGGTGCCCGCGGAGGCACCGGTGGAACAGTATTGGTCGGTCACCGCCTATGACCGCGAAACCCACGCGCTGATCCGCGGCGTGGACCGCCCGAGCTTGGCTTCGAATGACACCGCGGTGCAGAAGAACGCCGACGGCTCGACGGACGTCTACTTCGGCCCGGCCGCGCCTGCAGGCAAGGAGTCCAATTGGGTTCCGACCGATCCGGGGAGGCGCTTCGAGCTGCTGTTCCGGCTCTATGGACCGAAGAAGGAGTTGTTCGAGCAGAAGTGGAAGCTGCCGGGCGTGGAGGAAGTGAAATGACAAGCTGAGCCTACCGATATGAAACCCTCATTTCTCATCACCTTGGGCCTGGTCGCGCTGGGAGGGGGCATGGCCTTGCCGGCGCAAGAGCCGATTGGGCCTTCACCAAGCTGGAACCGTGCTCTGCCCAAGGGGCCGGACGCGCGCGTCAAGATCACCGAGGAGTATGCGAAGCTCGTCGGTCGCGACGCTTACTTCTGGGCCTGGCCGATGGTAAACATGTACAATCGCCGCCTCGTCTCCGTGCCGGTCAAGGAATCAGTCAGGACTGGGCCCCTCATCGCGGCGCCGCTCAATCATCTCACCATGATGACTGATTATCTCGACCCGACGGAACGGGCGATCGCGTGTCCCAATCAGGACGTGGTTTATGGTTTGGGTTTGCTGGCTCTCGAAACCTCGCCGGTCGTGGTGCAAGTGCCGGACTTCGGTACTCGCTTCTGGGTTTACCAGATCGTCGACCTGCGCACCGACAGCTTCGTGCAGCTCGGTGCCATGTATGGGACGAAGCCGGGGTTCTATCTCCTCGTCGGACCGGATTGGCAGGGTGAAGTCCCGAAGGGCATCACCAAGGTGTTTCGATCCTCCACCAACACCGGTCTCGCGGGCCCGCGCATTTTCCAGGATGACACGCCAGAAGACAAGCGGGCCATCCAGACGCCCTTGGCGGGCGTCATGATGTACCCCCTCGCGGACTACGATGGGACGATGAAGATCAAGGACTGGACGAAGATCCCCCAGCTTCCGGCGCCGCCAGCCGGAGATGAGGAGTCGAAGTGGGTCTTCCCCGACAAGTTCGCCGACCAGCTGCCGATTGTGCTCGCCGATGCGCCACCCTTGCCCGGCGAGGAGGCACGCTACGCACAGGTGCTGGCCGTGCTGGAAGTCCTCAAAGCTGACCCGAAGCTCAAGGCGGCCTTTATAGCCGGTGCTCAGGAGGCGGAGGAGCTTCTGGTGAAGCCGCTTTTCCAGTTCCGAAACTACGGCCAACAGTTGCCCCACCACTGGAGCACGATCTCGAATGAATCCGCCTTCGGCACCGACTACTTCACCCGCACCGCGGTCGCGAAGTCGAACATCCTCGTCAACTCACCCAACGAGACCAAGTACTTCTATCAGGATCTGGATGGGAGCGGAATCCGGCTGAACAGCGCCAAACGCTATACGGTTACCTTTCCGAAGGATGGCACTCCGCCGGTGCATGGCTTTTGGTCGCTGTCTATCTACAACGAGCACCATTTCTTTATCGCCAATGCGATCAACCGATTCTCCGTCGGCACCAAGAACAAGGACCTGAAATTTGCCGCCGACGGCTCCCTGACGATCTACGTCCAAGCCGAGGAACCCCAGGACCCGGAGCAGCGTGCGAACTGGCTGCCTGCCCCGAAGGGCGACTTCTCCCTCTATATACGCGCCTACTGGCCGAAGCCATCGGTTACCGAAGGTTCGTGGACTCCACCGGCAGTGAAGTGGATTGAATAGCCGCCGACTTTTCAATGATATGAATACCCGCGACCAGATCCTCGATCTCAAGCAACGCATCGCCACTTCGATCATCGGCCAGGAGCAGGTGATCGAGCGTCTCATCATCGCGCTGCTGACGAATGGCAATGTCTTGATGGAAGGTTTGCCCGGTCTCGCGAAGACCCGGGCGATCAAGACGCTGGCGATGCATTTGGAGAGCCAGTTCAGCCGCATCCAGTTCACTCCAGATCTCCTGCCCGCGGATGTCACGGGCTCGGAGATCTACTTCGAGGAAGGCGGGAAGGGGCAGTTCAAGTTTCAAGAGGGGCCGATCTTCGGGAACCTGGTGCTCGCGGATGAAATCAATCGTTCGCCGGCGAAGGTTCAGGCGGCCTTGTTGGAGGCTATGGAAGAGCGGCAGGTCACGGTCGCCGGGACCACCCACAAGCTGCCGGAGCTTTTCATGGTGCTGGCGACGCAGAATCCCATCGAGCAGGAGGGAACCTACCCCTTGCCCGAAGCTCAGATGGACCGCTTTCTCATGCACATTTTCATTAAGCAACCAGCGGATGAGGACGAGCTGAAGGTGCTGAAGCTGGTGCGGGGCGAGGAGGCTTCGGGCGGAATGAAGAGAGATGAGGCACCGATTCCTCAGTCGGTAGTTTTTGATGCGCGCAAGGAGGTCGCGGCCGTGGCGACCACTGACGCGGTCGACCGGTATTTCGTGGCCATCATTTCGGCGACGCGGAATGCGGGACGATATGACAAGGATCTCGGCCGCTGGATTCACGTGGGCGCTAGCCCGCGCGGCACACTCGCGCTCGATCGGGCATCACGTGCGCGAGCGTGGTTGCAAGGACGCGACCACGTGATTCCAGAGGACGTGCAAGCGGTGGCTGCGGATTGCCTGCGGCACCGGATCATTCCGAGCTACGACGCGAGCGCGGAGGGTAGAAGCAACGATGAGCTGCTGGACGCCCTCATGAAGAAAGTCGCCGTGCCCTGAAGAAGGAGCTCTTGGATAGCCCGGCTCCAAGGGTAGGGACAGGCGCCCCCACTTGTCCGGAACAGTCCCTTCAATTTCATCCCGCCCCTTGACCCATGAACGAAGCCATTCTCCCCGCCGCAAAGACACCCGTGCCGCTCAAGGCCCCGGGTGTCTACGCGGATCTTGGCGAGCTCATCCGTCTCCGCTACCGCGCGAATGGCATCAGCCTACTCCCTAGGCAACCGGTCACCTCCGTCCTCTCCGGCCGGCACGCCTCGCGTCTCCGCGGCCGCGGCCTGAACTTCGAGGAGATCCGCCGCTACCTCCCCGGCGATGACATCCGCCAGATGGATTGGAAGGTCACCGCCCGCACGAAGAAGCCCCACATCCGCGTTTACACCGAGGAGCGCGGCCGCGATGTCCTGCTCCTCGTCGATCAACGGCTCGGCATGTTTTTCGGCAGCCGCCGCAATTTCAAATCCGTCACCGCCGCCGAGATCGCCGCCCTCGCCGCATGGCGTGTCATCGCGGCAAAGGACCGCGTCCTCGCCATCGTCTTCGGAGATACCGATTTCACTGTCCTCCCTGGCGGCTCCAGCCGGAATCACGTGATGCGCATCCTCCAGGCCGTCATTGATCGCAATGAAACGCTTGCCATCGACCGCGGCATCGTCCCCGGCCCCGGCATCTTGAATGAAGTCCTCCATCGCGCCGAGCGCCTCGTCCCTCACGATGCCCTCGTCCTCCTTATCAGCGATGGCAACGGCTCGGATCAGGAAACCCAGGCCAGCCTCAGCCGCATCGCCGCGCACAATGACGTCGCCGTCGCACTGGTGAATGACCCCTTGGAAATCGAACTCCCGGATGCCGGGTCGAAGGTCTTCGCCGGCGGCGCCATGCAACTCGAAGCCGATACCTCCGACGCCAAGCTCCGCGAAGAATTCCGCCGCGACTACCGTGATCGCCTGGAAGCCGCGCGCCACTATCTCATCCAGCGCCAGGTCCCCATTCTCCCGATCCGCACCGACGAGGAAGTCGCCCCGCAAGTCCGGAAGCTCCTCGGAGCGCGGATCAGGAAATGAAACGGCCACCGGTCTAGCAAATGCACCCCGGCACCGAATGACATGAATGAAGACCCGACCAGCCTCGACCGGCTGCATGACCTCGTGGTGCCGCCACCTGCACCATGGTGGCCGCTGGCACCGGGCTGGTGGATCCTTCTCGGGTTCATTGCGGCGCTCGTGCTTGGCTGGTTGCTGAAGTCCTTCATCCGCTGGCAAAAGAACCGCTACCGGCGCGAGGCCTTGGCCATGCTGCAGGACACTCCGGTCGCCGGGCTCTCCGCACTGGTGAAGCGCGTCGCTCTCTCTGCCTGGCCGCGGGAGGAGGTTGCGGATCTCACGGGACCCGCATGGCTCCGCTTTCTGGATCGCACCGGTGGGATGAATCTATTCGTCGCGGGTGCCGGAAAACCGCTGGAGAATGTCGCCTTCGATCCCGCGGCCAAGTCCGACGACAAGGCACTCCGCCGCGCGGTGAAGGAGTGGATCGTGAAGCACGAACGGAAGGAGGAGGGGGAGGAATCATGATCACGCTCGCCTATCCATGGCTGCTCCTGCTGCTGCCGCTTCCGCTGCTGGTGAGGTTCTTCTGGCCGGCACATCGCGAGCCCCGGCCGGCCCTTCAGGTTCCCTTTCTCGAGCGTTTGGAAAGGATCACCGGCCGCAGCGCGGGTGAAGGGGCCACGGTGCTGCAGGGCGTCTGGGGCCGCCGCATCATCCTGCCGCTGGGATGGGCCTGCGTGGTGCTCGCACTCGCCCGTCCGCAGTGGCTGGAACCGCCGGTTTCTAAGCAGGTGCCGATGCGCGATCTCTTGTTGGCAGTCGATCTCTCGGGATCGATGGAAACGCAGGACTTCACCGATGCCAGCGGGAAGCCGGTCCAGCGGCTCACCGCGGTGAAGCAAGTGCTCGATGACTTTCTCGCCAATCGTCAAGGCGATCGTGTCGGCCTGATCTTCTTTGGCACCGCGCCCTTCGTGCAGGCACCTTTCACCGAGGACCTGCCGGTATGCCGCCAGTTGCTCTCCGAAGCCCAGGTAAAGATGGCCGGTCCCCAGACCGCCTTTGGCGATGCCATCGGCTTGGCGATCACCATGTTCGACCGCAGCGACATGAAGGACCGCGTGCTGATCGCCCTCACGGACGGCAATGACACCTCCAGCCAGGTCCCTCCGGCCAAGGCCGCGGAGATCGCAAAAGGGAAGGGGATCGTGGTCCACACGGTCTCCGTCGGGGATCCTCGGGCCGCGGGCGAGCAGGCACTGGATGTGCCCACGCTGCAAGCGGTGGCACACGAGACCGGCGGGATCTATGCCGCCGCCGCCGACCGCAAGCAACTGGAGGAGATCTACAAGAAACTGGATGCCCTCGAGACCCGCACCGCGGCCTCGGTGAGCCATCGTCCGCGGCGCGATGTCTACTACTGGCCCGTCGGCATCGCGCTGGTGGCGGCATTCCTCTATCATGCGGTGCTGCTCGCCGCCAGCTTTCGCAAGCCGAAGCAAGTGGCTGCGGTGGCGAAAGGAAAGGAGGTGCCGGCGTGATCGCTGACTTTCATTTCCTGCGGCCCTGGTGGCTGCTGGCCTTGCTGCCAGCCCTGTTGCTGGCGTGGGGGATCCGGCAGCGGACGGATGGGGCCCTGCCATGGCGGGGCATCGTTGCGGAGCATCTGGTGCCCTATCTGGTGACGAAGGGCGGGCAACTGACGACCCGATGGCCGCTGCGCCTGTTGCTCGCCGGATGGATCTCGGCGATTCTCGTACTTGCGGGTCCGGCATGGAAGCGGGAGCCCTCGCTCTTCGCGGACGACGTGGCAGCCCTCGCCGTGGTGGTCAAGGTGAGCCCCTCGATGCAGACCGAGGACCTCCCACCGAACCGCATGGCCCGCTCGGTGCAAAAGGTGCACGATCTCCTCTCTCGCCGCGGCGCGGCCAAGTCCGCACTCATTGCCTATGCGGGCAGTGCTCACGTGGTGATGCCCGCGACCAGTGATGCGGGTATTATTGATATCTTCGCCGCCCCGCTGGAGCCCGGGATTATGCCGCAGGAGGGTGACTCCGCCGCGGAGGCGCTGAAGCTGGCGGACACCGTTCTGGCGGGTGCGGGCGGCGGATCCATCCTGTGGATCACCGATGGCATCGCCCCCGAACAAGCCGCGGAGCTGGCGAAGTGGCGGAAGTCCTCGCATACCCCCGTCAAGCTGCTGGCACCTCTGGGCGAATCTCCGGAACTCAAGGCGCTGCGCGATGCTGCGGACACGATGGAAGCGCAGGTGGTCATGCTTTCCGCGGATGACTCGGACATCGCGGTGCTGGAGCGTGCTGCGAAGTTCTCGGCGCCGGCTCCGGGAAATGAGGATGCCCGCTGGAAGGAGAGCGGCTACGCGCTGCTGCCCCTGCTGGCGCTGATGCTGCTGCCCTTCTTCCGGAAGGGCTGGATGCCAACCATTGCGGCACGCTTATGAAAAGACGGCGGAATATCGCGATCATCCTCGGCGGCATCGTGGTGCCGCTGCTGCTGGTGGCGGGCACCACCCTGGATGAGGACTTCTGGACCAGCCCGGATGAAAGGGGGGACCTGCTGATGCACCGGCACCGCTACGCCCAGGCGGCGAAGACCTACACGGATCCCTTGCGCATCGGTATCGCCCAGTATCGCGATGGTGCCTACGAGGCCGCTGCCAAGGCCTTTGCCCGCGTCCCCGGAGCGACGGGGGCCTACAACACTGGCAATGCCTGGCTGATGCACGGGCAATACGACACCGCCATCGCCGCCTATGACAAGGCCCTCGGCTTCAGGCCGGGCTGGCAACCCGCCTTGGACAACAAGCAGCTCGCCATCGCCCGCCGTGATGCGATGTCGGTCTCCGACAAGGACAAGGAGGACGAAGCCACCGAGGCCTACGATCCCGACAAGATCGTGATGGATAACAAGGGGGGCGAGGACAAGGACGAGGACAAGAAACCGATGGAAGGCCAGAAGGACACCGGCCTGCAGGAAAGCTGGCTGCGCCGGGTGAAGACGACCCCCGGTCAGTTCCTGAAGGCGAAGTTCGCCTGGCAGGATCAGGTGCAATCCGGAACCGCAGCACCGCCGCCATGAAAGCGATCATTCCTTTTCTCATTACGATATCCATCGTAGTTCCATCCCGCGCTGCCGACCCGCCATCGCGGGTGCAGACGGGCTGGGTGACGAAGGGAGAGATCTGGGCCGGGCAGAAAGCCCTGCTGGCAGTGGAGCTTTACGCTCCCGGCTACTTCGACGGGGCCGCGGTCTTCGATCTGCCGAAGATCCCGCACGCCTTGGTCCTTCCTCCCGTCGGCTCCCCGGTTCTGGACAGCAAGGTTATCGATGGCGTGAACTACACCGTGCAGCGGCACGAGCTGGAGGTATTCGCCTACACCGCGGGAAAGACCGAGGTGCCCGCCTTCAAGGTCCGCTTCGCCATCAAGCGCCAGGCATTGGATCACGATTCCGTAACTCAGGAGGTGGCGACACAGCCGCTCACCCTCGAAACCAAAGCCGTCCCGGGAGTGAAGCTGGGGGAGTGGGTCATTACCTCTGCCGATTTGAAGGTCGAGGAGACTTGGAAACCGGAACCGGGGAAGAATGAGAAGACCGGCGCCGCCTTCGTGCGGACCTTGGTTTGGACCGCCAGCGATGTCCCGGGCATGGCCTTTCCCCCCTTCAAGGAGGACCCGATCGCCGGGCTGGGGATTTATCCCGCCGACCCCTTGGTGGAGGACAAGTCGGACCGCGGCGATCTGCTGGGCCAGCGGACGGATACCGTGACCTATGTTTGCAAGGCGGGAGGGATCGTTACCATTCCGGCACGGCATCTCCGTTGGTGGGATCCGGTGGCCGAGGAAATGAAGCGGGTGGATTTTCCTGCCCGGGTGATCGATGTCATCGCCCCACCGGTGCCGCAGCCCACCATGGGCGAGAAGTTCCGCAGATGGATGAAGGAGGACTGGAAGGTGCTGGCCCTGGGCTTGGCCGGTGCGGTTTTGCTCGCGTGGGGAGTTCGGAAATGGGGCAGAAGGGTGTGGAGTTGGTTCCTGCCCACAAGGCTGGCGGAACTGAATCCCGCAGAGGAAAGGTAACGAGGAGCCTGAATTCCCTGCCGCGAAGGTCTTCCCCGATTCAGGGCTTGGACTTCTGATCTCCCCAAAAAGAAAATCTCCCTCCCGAGGGCACGGGAGAGAGATTTACTATGAGCAATCTCCAACCTGACGCTTTTCAGCAGGTCAGGCCGAAAGAGATGTGATCACCAATCGGCGTAGGTGGTGGTGGCCGGAGCGTAGTCGGCGTTGCCGGTCGCGTTGGTGATGTAGAGGATACCGATGGCCGGCACGGTGCCCAGGTAGGTGTAGGCGCCAGCGATGTCGGTCGACGGCGGGATGGGCTCCTTGAGGTAGCCTTCGGTGGTGCCGTTGCCGAAGATGATGGTATCTTCAAGCGGGTTGCCTTCGGAGAGGCCGTTCATGTTCTGGTGCGCACGCACAGCTTGCTGCACG
The DNA here is from genome assembly GCF_012913485.1 of Luteolibacter luteus. Taxonomy (GTDB): domain Bacteria; phylum Verrucomicrobiota; class Verrucomicrobiia; order Verrucomicrobiales; family Akkermansiaceae; genus Haloferula; species Haloferula lutea. The sequence goes on from NZ_CP051774.1 coordinate 5,999,104, forward strand.
TTGCGGATGTTCATGATGTTGGCCGAGCGATCGGAACCTTTCTTCCAGGCGCGGGCGCCGACGAAGAGAATGGAGATAAGAGAGAGCAAGACGAGGATGACCACGGTGAGTTCCAGAAGGGTCATGCCGCTCGCGCGCTTCGAAGTACGTGTCAGTTTCATGTGGGTGTGTGTCGTATTTGGGGTGTGTTTCGCTCCTGTGGGACGGGAGCGAGTGGCTGGCCCTGGGGGCGGCGCACGACGTGGATAAAATATTAAATTTGGTCCTCCGCATATTACGTCTTCATGTAGTATTCGGGTGAACAGGTGTTTTCGGGACCTCAATGATCAATCTTCCCGACGTCGAGGGTGAAGACCCACGATCACTTTGATCGCTCCGCTCGGAGACGGGCACGCTAACAGAGACACCAGAAGTCCTCGCCTTCTTCGTAGCCCCCTGCGGTGGCGAGTTCCATGACCTGCTCTCTTCCACCGGGGACGCCAACGGCAGAAAGCAGCACGGCATCTCGCCAGAGCTCTCCGAATTTCTCCAGGCTTTCGACTTTCGCACCGTGGATCTTCTCGCCGATCCGGCGGGGGTGGACTTCGTAGAAGCCCTTCACAGGGATGCCCCGGAGTAGAAGTTCTTGGGCAATGGTTTTTCCGATCGGCCCGGCCCCACCGATAACCACGCCGCGTTCCTTCACCGGGGCAAGGCGGGCGAGGAAATGGGCGCGCATCTTGTGGCGGAAGACATCACCATAGCGCGGATCGTTTCGCGTCAGGCGCGTGGCGGAATCCCGCCACTGTAGCAGGCTCTGCTCCGCCTTGCCGAAGACCGCGCCCGCTTCCAGAAGTCGCAACCAGAGATCGTGATCCTCGGCCCAAGGCACCTCGCGGTAGCCGCCCACGGCACGGATGGCGGACTTCCTCATCAGCGAGCTGGGATGGACAAGGGGATTTTCGATGAAACGCGCGTTTGCGATCGAGCGCGGATCCCGGAGAGAGTTCACCCATTCGACGTGCTTCGCCATGCCATCGCCCAGCGGGGAAAGGATTTCCACCTGACCTCCGATGACATCCAGCTCCGGATGATCGAGGGTCATCTGCCATTGCCACTCCAGGCGCTGTGGATGGCTGATGTCATCGGAATCCATGCGTGCCAGCCATTCGGCAGATGCCGCCCGGCTTGCCGTTTCTGAGGCCCCGACCACGCCTCCTCCCGAATCATTCGTGAAACACTTCACCCGCGGATCCGACGCGGCGAAGTTTCTGACAATCTCCGCCGAGTCGTCATTGGAACGATCATCCACCGCCAGCAATTCCCAGTCCGTGAAGGTCTGCTCCTTTACGCTCGCAAGCGCCGCCGGCAGCGTTTTCGCCGCGTTCCGGTAGGGCATGACGATGGAAATCCGGGGCATGGACAGAGCTATTCCGTCTCTGAGTCAGAAACTAGTCTCCCAGGCCGCGTGCAAAAGCGCCGCCCTCTTCGTCGAAGATGATCACCATCGGCCGACAGCAGATTTCGCAGTCGTAATCATACTCCGTCGGCAACTCGTCCGGCGAGGGCATCGCCACTTCGAAGGTCTCAAAACAGGTCGGGCACTGCACTACCGCGGTCTCCATGGAGAGAGCATGAACGGTCCTGTGGAAATCGCCAGTTTGACCTGAATGGATTTCGTGTTAGACCGTCTTATTGCGGCAGGAGTCAAAAACCGACTGCCGCACCAACCAACCGAACGAAATCGCCATGAAATTGCATCAACTTCTGGTTCTGACCGCACTTCCTTTTGCCTTCGTGTCCTGTAACGAGGCCGACAAAGCGAACGCCGAAGCCAAGGTCGAAAAGGCCAAGGTGGAAGCCAAGGCAGCAGCCGACGACGCCTCTGCCAAGGTGAAGTCCGGCATGGAAGACGCCGAAAAGGCGATGAAGGACGCTGCCGACAAGACCAAGGCTGCCGCCGAGGATATGAAAGACAAAGCCGCGGGAGCGGCGGAAGATGCGAAGAAAGGAGCGGCAGACGCTCTGGACAATGCGGCCGACAAGCTCCGCGAGGAATAATTCCCTGCTGTTCGCTTTTTCACCCGATCTCCACTCCGGCGGCGCTGCAAGGTGCCGCCGGCGTTTTTTCAAAGGGGAAGGGGAGATTGATTACCGCACGGAGGCTGCTTTAAGAGAAACCGTGATGATGAGTTTCCGTTTCCGCCACCGGGTGCTGCGCCATGCAGCCCTGTTACTGTTAATCACCGGCTGCCGGGAATCGCCTTGGGCGGCCGCCGCCCCTCCCGCGACGGTGGAAAAGGCTGCGGGTAAGGAGAGTTTGGAGTCTCCGGAATTGAGGAAAGCCCGGGAGAGTTTGGAGCAGGTGACCCTTCGCGATGTAGTCTTTGAATCCACCTCGGCCGGGGAAGCCGTTGACTACGTCGAATTCAAGGTCCGGGAGCTTGCCCCTGATTTGAATCTCCGGATCGTGCTGCGCAGGGCCGTCCCGCCCGGGATGACGCTTGAAGAAGCGATCGGGAGGGACATCTGCTACAGCGGCCACGATTTCCGGGCCGCGGAGGTCTCCGCATGGGAACTCCTTGAGCTCGTGGCCGGTGACAATGGCATGGAGATCGTCTGGAGCGAGGATCGCTTGGAACTGAGGCCGAAAGCGGAGGGAAGCGACCTCATCCTGATGCCTGTCGATGAGTGACGGCGCGCGCTCCGGGACGCGCCTCGCGTCCACCCGTTACACAAATCCCTCCCTTCACGCCGCTAAATGGCGACGCCGGGATCTCCCGTCGCCTTGGGCGGCTTCGTGATCCAGCGCCCCTCTCCACATTCTCTTTCGCCGCTTGCCAATCCCCGACCTACGGGGAAGAGTCACACCGTCCGCCTCGACACCAACCGCCCATGAATTCCCGATTCGTCTGGCTCGCGCTGCTCGCCGCCACCGGCCTCAGTTCCGCGCAAGAGCCTGCTCCCGCTCCGGCACCTCCCGCAGCTCCTCCTGCCCAGCCGCAGTTCCAGCCTCCCGGCGGTGCCTTCGAGGTGAATGCGATCGCCGCGGTGGTGAATGGCCGAACGATCACCAAGAGCAAGCTGAACTTCCTGCTGGCTCGGGACTATGCGATTCTGGCCACCCAGTTCCCGCGCCGCGGTGCCGAGTTCGAGCGTCAGGTGCTTGAGGCCCGCGACAAGATTTTGCAGGAACTCATTGACCGTGAGATTATTCTCTCCGAGTTCAAGGAGCTCGAGAAGAAGGGTGCGAGCCTGCCGGAACGCGCCGTCGATCGCGAAATCAACCGCCAGATCCGCGAGAACTACAACAACAGCGAGGATCTTTTCCAAGAGGAGCTGAAGAAGGCCCGCATGAGCCGCATCGCTTATCGCGAGATGACCAAGCAGCAGTTGATCGTGGAGGCTATGCGCGCCGAGAAGGCCTCCGAGGCCCCGCCGCCGATCCCGAGCGAGATCCAGAAGGAATACAACGAGATCAAGGATACCATCCGCGACATCTCCAAGGACAAGATCACCTTCAACAAGATCTTCCTTCCCCGCCAGGACGCCGACAACCCGCTGGCTACACCGGAGTCCCAGCTCGCGCTCGCCGAGCAATTGGTCGTGGAGATCAACAACGGTGCCGACATTGCGGAACTAGCCAAGAAGCACTCCCGCGATGCCTTTGCCGCCGATGGTGGTTTCCAGAAGGATTTGCCACGCACCGATTTGGCCCCGGAGTTCGCGGCCATTCTTTTCAAGAACAAGGTGGGTGATCTGGTGGGACCTCTCGAGGACCCGGCAGGATTCACCATCGTGAAGATCGTCGGCATTTCGCCTGGTCCGGCTCCATCCCTCAGCGAGGTGAAAGAGCAGATCGATGGACGTGTGCGCCGGAAGAAGAGCGCCGTGGCCTACGAAAAGTGGATGCAGGACAAGCGCAAGACGGCGGTGGTCGTCCGGAAGATCTGAGGCATTCCGCTGTCTTTTCATCATCCGAGAATGCCGAGAATCCTGATTACCCAGGGGGATCCCGCAGGGATCGGCCCCGAGGTTGTGTCAAAGGCTCTTGCCTCCGGCCAGCTGCCCGTCGGCTTCGAGTTTGAGGTCTTGGGAGACACGGCGGGTTGCATACCGGGGCGACCGGACGAACGCTCTGCACAACAAGCGCTTGAAGCGTTGAATGAGGCGGTCCGCCTCCTAAAGAACGATGACGATGCAGTAGCGGTGGTAACCGCCCCTGTCTCGAAAGCGACCCTCCAAGCCAGTGGGTTTCCGTTCCCGGGGCAGACGGAATTTTTTGCGTATCACTTTGGCGTCGAGGATTTTGCCATGTGTTTAAGCGGTCGAACCTTGAGTGTTGGGCTCGCGACGATCCATATTCCCCTAGCAAGTGTTCCAAACGCTCTTTCGAAGCAGGCGATCGTGCGGGCTGGCAAGCTGTTGGAGGGCTTTGCCAAGCGCCGACATCGTCGTAGTCCACGGATCGCCGTAGTAGGCCTGAATCCCCATGCAGGGGAAGAAGGGCGCCTCGGGGACGAGGAAATCCGGGTGATTCGCCCGGCGATCGAGGAACTGAACCGTGAGTTCCCCGGGGTCTTCTCGGGGCCACACGTGCCCGACGTCGTCTTCCGGGAAGCGGCTGGTGGCGAGTTCGATGCCGTGCTGGCGATGTATCATGATCAGGGCCTGATCCCGCTCAAGCTGCTCGATTTCGATACCGGCGTGAATGTCACCTTGGGACTGCCGAAACCCCGCACGAGCCCGGATCACGGGACCGCGTTCGGTATCGCGGGGAAGGGCATCGCGCGCCCGGATTCGATGATCCATGCGATCCGCTTGGCCTGCGAGTTGGCGTAAGAGCTAACTTGGCGAGGTCAGGCCCGCCCATTCCGGCTTGCGAGGATACCGTGGCAATCTGCACCTCGGTAGCGTTTGGCGCACGCGCCAAGCGAAAGAACATCCGGTTCTGCCGAGGGAAACCTTACACGGGGCAAGGCACCGCAGGATTGGCACGGTTGCAGCCAAGGAGGAGGAAGTCCGGTCTTCCGGCAGATTCCTTCTCGCCATGAAAACTTCATCAGCATGCATCCTCCAATCCGTCGCTCCGTTGATTCTCGCCGGGGTGTTTCCTGTTCTCGCCGCAGATGGTCCTGAGCCCGCCGTGGGCGAAGCGCCGCTGAAAGGCGGCGAAGTGGCAGACGGCCCGACCACGCCGGAACCAGCGACCACCGCCAAGCCTGATGCTCAAATGCAGACAGTCCTCGACAAGCTGGCCGGCCTCGGGGGCAAGCCGATTACCGAACTTTCCCCGGAGGATGCCCGCAAGCAGCCGAGTCCGGCCGATGCGGTGAAGGAGGTGATGAGCGATCAGGGGAAAAAGGGGCCCGAGAAAGTCGCGAAGGTCGATGACATCAAGATCAAGCTCGGCACCGGCGACGTCGATGCCCGCGTTTACAAGCCTGAGGGAGACGGGCCGTTTCCCGTGATCCTTTACATCCACGGGGGAGGCTGGGTCATCGCGGATCTGGATACCTACGATGCCACGCCCCGGGCCTTGGCAAATGCCGTGAATGCCGTGGTGATTTCCACGGACTATCGCCACGCTCCCGAGCACAAGTTTCCTTCCGCTCATCAGGATTGCTTCGGCGCCTATGCCTGGACCCTGCAGAATGCGGGTAAATGGGGTGGGGATACCAAGCGGGTGGCACTTGTGGGTGAGAGCGCGGGCGGTAATATGGCCGCGGCGGTCTCGATCATGGCTCAGGACAAGGAAATGCAGATGCCCCTGCACCAGGTATTGGTCTATCCGGTGGCGACCACTTCGATGGATAGTCCTTCCTACAAGGAACACGCCATGGCGAAGCCGCTGAACGCGGAAATGATGAAGTGGTTTTTCGATCAGACCTTGGCGAATCCCGTCGACCGCGAGAATCACGAGATCAACTTGCTTGGAGCAAAGACGCTCGCAGGCCTGCCGACGACAACCATCATCACCGCGGACATCGATCCGCTCCGCTCAGACGGGGAAATGCTTGCCGCGAAGTTGAAGGCGGATGGCGTGAAAGTGGAACTCAAGAACTACCAAGGCGTGACCCATGAGTTTTTCGGCATGGGAGCCGTGGTCGATAAGGCGAAGGAGGCTGTGGACTTCGCTGCGGGAAGGCTGAATGAAGCCCTGAAGTCAGGCAGCGGGGAGTGAGGAAAAAAATGGAATGCTTATGAGAAAAAACGACGCCCGGGTGGAGAGACCCGGGCGCCTTTTTTGCGTTACTGCAGGTTTCGGGGGAGACCCATCAGGGATTGGGAAGAGCGGGGAGTTTCGGGGATTCGACGAATTGGGCGATCGTGATGGAGGCCGGAGCAACGCCGTCCTTCGGTGTGGCGGTAGCAGCCTTCCACGCGGTATCGATTGCCTTTTCCTTGGTCGTGCCCAGCAGCACCGCGAATTCGGTGCGGGTAACGATGCCGTTGTCATCGGCATCGATGGTTTCCGCTGCGGCAAGACGCTTGGCACGGGTTGCCTTGGCATTTGTGTAGGTGGGGAAGCTCGGAAGGGTTTTCGTCTTCACCCACGCTACCAGGTCGAGGCCACTGCCAGCCTTCGCGCGACTCCAAAAGGCATCAATGGTCTTCGCCGGAGTGGCGGGCGGCCACATTGCGATGATTTCTGTCCGGGTGATCTCGCCGTTGTCATTGGCATCAACCTCGCTGAAGACGCCGGCGCGGCTGATCCAGCGGCCCACGACCTTGGCGGTAGCTTTGGCAGTGCCGGCAGCGCTTAGCTCGGTGATGCTCACCTGGCCATTGGCATCCGTGTCTGCCTTGGCGAAGAGCTTCTCCTTTGCCTCCGCCGGAGGCGTGACATAGAGATTGCGCCACTCGGCCGGGGACAAGGATCCGTTGTCATCCTCGTCAAAGGCGGCGATCAATCGCGCTTCCGGGGAATTTACCAGTTCCCCGGTGATGCGGTAGATGCGCGCCGCACCGGTCTCTGCGGTGGTGAGTCCGTTGAAGGGATTCAGCACCCCTTCGTCGGAGGAGCCGATGATCGCAAGGTCGCCGCTCAGATCGAGAGCGCGGGCCCCGCTGACCGTGGCACCACCATCAAGGCGGCCTTGCAAGCTCCACACCGCATGGTCACGGGCGAAGAGGAATGCTTCCCCGGCGGATTGCTGTGCCGGATTGATCTCATTGGCCCCCACCAGCGCCGCATAGCCATCGATCGACACTGCTTGGCCGAAGTCCTTCAGCGTGGCATCGTCAGGCGTCAGGCGGACCATGCGGGTCCACGCATCGCCGCTGCCGGCAAAGATGTGCGCGGCATTGCTTTCCGGAGCACCCACGATCGCGAGATTGCCACTCAGGGAGACAGAGGCTCCGAAGCGGAAATCGCCATCGCCATCGAGCCTGGTCTGCGGGGTCCAAGAGGTGCCGCTACCGCTATACACATAGGCGCATCCCGGGTGCAGTCCCGCCTCGGGCGCACCGATGAGAATCGTGGTGCCATCGACGTCCACCGAACTTCCAAAGTTTGCCAAAGCCCGGCGCGGGTTTTCCTCAAGCTTCGCCTGTTGGTACCACAGGCCTCCGCTGCGCTCGAAGACGAAGGCGCTGCCGTGACGGCTGCCACGGCCCGGAGATCCGATCACCGCGCGATCACCGTCGATGGCCATGCTAAAGGAGAAGTCGTCCTCAGGGACCCCCTCGTCGGGAAGGAGCAAGTCCTGCATGGTCCAATTGGTGCCATTGCGCACAAAGGCCCAGGCCTGTCCGCCGCTCCCGAGACCGGCGAGCTCATTGCCACGCAGGGCACCGGCCAAGAGGGTATCGCCACTCAGGGCCACGGATTGCCCGAATGCGATGTCGTTGACGGTCAGCTTGGCCTGTCGGCTCCAATTGCCGCTTTCGCGGGTCAGGACATAGACGCTGCCGCGTTGGGAATAGACGGGGGTGTAGTCATCCGGAGCCCCGATTACCGCCGTGTCATCCTCGACCGCCACTGCCTTCCCGAAGTGTTCTCCTGCGGAGGAATCCCCGGGATCAATGTAGGACTGCCAGGTTCCGACACCGTTGGTCAGGGTATAGGCTTCAGCTTTGCCGGAGACGATGCCACTGGTGGTGATCGTGTTTGGCGTGCCGGCAATGATGTGGCCGCCATCAATCGCGAAGGTCTGTCCGAATGTGAGGCTTGCTTGAGGGACATGCGGGAACAGCTTGGGTCCCTCGGTCCACGTGTTGTTCTGGAAGCTGAAGACCGCCATGGCACCCGTATTAACCGCACCGCTGAGATCAGCACCCGGTTGGCCGATCACGATCGTATCGCCGTCCATCCGGACCAGTCTGCCAAAGCCCTCTCCGGGAATCACCGGTGATGGGGTTAGGGTCACGGGGCTTCCCCATATTCCGGAGAGATTCCGGGTGAAAACGTAGGCAGCGCCCGAAGCGACTCCGTTCACACGGTCGTCTTGGAAACCGAGAACGGCGCGGTTCCCTTGCAGCGCGATGGAGGGTGGGGCGGAAGGGTTGGCCGTTCCGGGATTCTCCAATACGGATGAGAAAGACCACGTGTTGCCGCTGCGGAAGTAAACAAAGGCACCGGAAGGGAGAAAGTATCGTTCGGTCGCGATCATCGCCGTGTTCCCCTCGAGGGCGAGGGCGTAGCCGAAACTGTAAATCTCGTCTCCGGTCGGTTGGATGCGCTGCTGCTGCAACCATGTGGTGCCGGTCCGGTTAAAGAAATAACAAGCGTGGGGCCGGGTGTCGACGCTGGCGAGGAAGGTTTCGCCGCTGAGGCTCAGCCGGCTTCCAAAGCGATGGTTGGCCATGGAGTCATCCGGCTGCACCCGTGCTTCCTGTGACCATGCGCCCCCGGAGCGGGTAAAGACGAAGACCGCGCCCTGATTGTTGGTCCCGAATCCCGGGGCTGAGACCACGACGGTATCGCCCTCGATGTCGACCTCGCTGCCGAACAGGGAGTTCGTGTTCGCGGCGAACGGGGCCAACACCGAGCCGAAGGTCCACGAGGTGCCATCGTAGTTGAAGATATAGGCGCTGCCGGTAGCGGAACCGGCGGCGGTGGCGTCAAGGCGGGCACCGATCACCGCGGTGTCGCCATCGATCGCGACGGAGCTTCCGAAATACTCATTCGGGTCTCCCGCACCCGTGACCAGCGGCAAGAGCTTTTGCTCGATGGTAGTGATCAACGGATCGATGGTGACGGGATAGCGGGCGCTGCGGTCGTCCACGTGGAAGCGGATGCCCTTTTCCGTGGGTTCCATGCGGGCAAGCAGCGGGCTGCCATCGGCGTCCCAGGCTTTCAGGGTGGAGTAGCGGAGCTGGGAATCTCCTCCTTCGGGGCCGAGTTCAAGAACGTCCGGATCAGCGGTACCACGGGCTTCGAGGCCGGAAAGGGCGACTTCAAGTTCGATCGTATCCGCGCCCGAGGATGCCGGGCGCTGGGACAGGGTGAAGCCGTGCTCGATACCGGCGGCACCATTGTCGAACCATTCCACGACTCCATCTCCATGGTGGAATTCTGCCCGCGTGCCGGAGGCTGTGAACTCGGAGGGAGCTCCCCCATCATCGTATTCGAAGCCGACCTTCATTTCGGCATCGCGACCGCGGGCGAAGGTCACGCCTTCCTTGCCGTAGCGGGCGGTGAGGTCCTGGGAGGGTAGATAGGAGAAATGGGACAAGCCCTCGTTGTCGGGAAGGGCTGCTTCCTCTGGTGTCAGCGCGTTGATTTCGCGGCGGACATTTTCAAATGCAGCCCAGAGATCCTTTTGCTCGGCATCCGATAGCTCGGATGCCGGTCCTTCTCCTCTCGCGTCGCCCTGCGGGAGGCCGGCGAAGGTGGTCTTGGTTTGGGCTGTGGCGGTGGGTAGGGGCGCGCTTGCCTTGCGTGGTGAAAAATAAAGACAGGTGCCTGTGAAGACAACGGTGGATAGCCCGGCCAATAGAATGGCACGACGGCGGTTTTCTGGGTTTTGAATCATGGGTATTTTGGAGGAGATATATCTAAAAAAGGGATAATGGGGATTTGTGTCAATGAAGGGACTGGGAAGATTTGATGAAGACAGGCCATTAAGTTCCCCGAGGTATGTACGTCTTTACCTGATAAGCCTGATAAAAAGATAAAAATTAACAGGTGCCGTCCCGGAGGCTCGCTTGCGGCTCTGATGGACTGGCCGGTGCAGGGCGTTCATGGGAAAGTGATACGCTGGTCGGGAGCTTGGATCTACTGTCAGGGAGAACGAGAAATCCTGTGGTCCTGCGAAGCTTCCGCTTTTGTTGAGCCGAAGGGGTTATTTCTTCTCGTCATGCCCCTCCGGACCCGGGTGAAACGATGGCTTGGCGCTGGCGATGATCGCGTCGATGGCCTCCTGATGCTCACTGGCCCTTCCTTCGGGGAAGGTGAAGCTCAGTTGTTGGTAGAGCCAACCGTCCTGTTGATGATAGGCACGCGAGTTCAGGAAATAGACCGCGACCCCATCCGGTTTTCGATGGATAAAACGTTCGTAACCGTGGATGCGGGATTCATCCGCCCCCTTCGGCACGATCTTCGCCCGGAAGTAGCTGCCGGCTGTTTGATGCAGGGCCTTGGTCGCGATAAGCTTTTCGATCGACTCCGCTTGCTCCCGATAATTCTCCCAAGTGACTCCCGGCGCGGTGAGCATGAGGTCAAAATTGCTGATGTAGCCGTAAGCGAAGATTTCCACCTGTAGCTTCGAATCCGGATCATCGAGCCTCGCCCACCATTTTTGACCCTCGCCTCCGAAGCTGGAGGGATGGGGAACGAAGCGTTCGGGTACCTCGATGTGGGGCCAGGCGAGCCAGTTCTCGCTGGGAAACAGCTTGGTCTTGTCCCCCGCCACGCATGGGGAAGAAAGCGCGGCGAAAGCGAACAGGAGGAGGGGAAGTTTCATTTTCTACCACTGCGCATTGTAGGTAATTTTGCTTACTTCCAAAGTGAAGAATCGGTGAATCCGCCCGGAAGGCCTACCGTGATCGCGGCGGGGGGATTTTTCGGCTTTTCCCGCGCGGGATTTCAGTCTCACCGTCCCGCCGTGCCCGCTGTCACGAATATCGCTGCCTATCGCTTCGCCCGCCTCGACGGGCTCAAAGCCCTGCGCGAACGCCTGATCGAGTTCTGCAAGGACCGCGGCCTGAAGGGGACGATCTTGCTCGCGCCGGAGGGCATCAATCTCTTCGTGGCCGGTGATACGGTGGGCGTGGAGGAACTGCTCTGGGAGCTGCGCGCCCTGCCGGGGCTGGAGGAACTGATGCCAAAGTATAGCGAGAGCGATGAACAGCCGTTCTCGCGCATGCTCGTGCGCTTGAAGAAAGAGATCATCGCCTTTGGGGTCGATGGCATCGATCCCGCGACCTATACCTCGCCGCGCCTGGAGGCGAAGCAGCTGAAGCAGTGGCTTGATGAAGGAAAGCCGGTGATCCTTTATGATACGCGGAATGATTACGAGGTGAAGCTCGGCACCTTCCGCAATGCCATCCCCGCGGGCATCGATCACTTCCGTCACTTCCCCGAGGCCGTGGCGAAGTTGCCGCCAGAAATGAAGGATGCCCCGGTGGTGACCTTTTGCACCGGCGGGATCCGCTGTGAAAAGGCTGCACCCTTCATGGAGCAGGCCGGCTTCCGCGAGGTCTATCAACTCGAAGGCGGCATCCTGAAGTATTTCGAGGAAGTTGGTGGTGATCACTACGATGGCGAGTGCTTCGTCTTCGACCAGCGGGTGGGTGTGGACCCCGCGCTGCGGGAGACCGGTTCCGCAGTGTGCTTCGCTTGCCAGGCACCGCTCACCGCGGAAGAGCAGGAGGACACTCGCTACATGGCGGACATTTCCTGCCCGCATTGCTACCGCAGCGATGCGGACAAGATGGAGGAACGCATCGCCGCGCGGCATGAAGCTCTCAAGCGCGTGACCTCTCCCTTGCCCGGCAGCGTGCCCCATGAAAATCGCAGGCCCATCCGTATTCCCGGTGACCTTGCGGGAAGGCCGATCCTCGAGGTGCTGGAGACGCTCTTCGTCCACGTCCCGCGCGAACAATGGCTGGGGCACCTCGCCGCCGGTCACGTGCTGGACCCTCGCGGTGCCGCGGCATCTCCGGAGCAGCCCACACGCGAAGGGGAGGAATGGCAGCGCATTGTCCCCGGAATGATCGAGCCCGCGGTGAATGCCGATGTGCAGGTCCTGCATGAGGACGAGGCGATCATCGTGCTGAATAAGCCGGCACCGCTGCCGATGCACGCCTGCGGCCGCTACAATCGGAACACGCTTACCCATTTCCTGCATGAGGCATGGCATCCGGAGAAGCCGCGTCCGGCACACCGGCTGGATGCGAATACGACCGGCCTCGTCGTCTGCGCCCGCACCCGGCACTTCGCGAAGCTGCTGCAGCCGCAGTTCTCACGCGGCGAGGTGAAGAAGGTGTATCTGGCCAAAGTCATCGGCCATCCGGAAAAGGATGCCTTCACCATCGATGCCGCGATTGCCGATGAGGCAACCAGCCTCGGTGCGCGCGAGCTCGATGAAAGCGGGCTTTCCGCAAAGACGGATTTCAAGGTCTTGCGCCGTGATGTGGATGGCACCGCCTTGCTGGAAGTGCAGCCTCTAACGGGCCGGACGAACCAGATCCGGATTCACCTCTGGCACGCCGGTTTCCCGATTGTGGGAGATCCAGTCTATTTGCCTGAAGGAAAGCGCGGGGAACGACAGACCCTCGGCTTCGGTGATCCCGCCATGTGCCTGCATGCCTGGAAGCTCGAATTCCGCCACCCCTCAAGCGGCCAGCGCGTGGCCTTTGAAGTAGGCGTCGCTTGGGAAGAAGGGGAGGGATCAGCGGCTGTCTGATTGGGGCAGGCTTGCTTGGAAATGCGGTGCGGAGTGGCGTTTTTCAAAGCGCCATGACGCGCGGGCGTTCCTCTTCCACCACGAGGATTTCCCGTCGCGCAGGCCTTATTTCGCTCGCGCCGGCATGTCTTCGCTCACCGAGCGTTCTCCACGCAGCATCTTCCCGATCTCCCCGGTGAGCCACAGGAAATGATCGGATTTCATGCTCTTGTCGAAAACGAAGGGTACCTCGCCCACCGGCGGATTCTGGCTGGTCTTGAAGATCGCCGTGCCTTCGTCGATCTCATCGAACATCGCGATGTAAAGGGACCGGTTCCCCGCTTGCCGTGCGGCGATTGCCTGGCTCCAGAGGAACCGGCCGCCCAGCCGCGGGATCGATTCGAGCTTCGCCTGCTGGTTCCGGCTCTTCTGGAGATTGTGCCAGCTGAAGCCAGGGAAGGCCACGGGCAGGTAGTCGAGATTGTGGTCGCGGCACCAGGCCAAATCCGGCTTCAGCAGCTTGTCCACACGGTTGGCGGCATCCTGCGGCGTGCCGAAGCGGCCCACAGCCCAAGGGCTGACGATGTCTGCCATCAGCATGATCTCATGCAGCTTCGGATCGTTGATCGTATCGCGATCGAAGGTCCTCCAATAGCAGGGCACGCCGAGCATTACGGCGCAGCCGTTGTTCTTGAAATACTTTACCAGCTCTTCCCACTCCGTCAGGCAGGGAGGGCGGTCATTGAAGCCTAGTCCCCAGAGGGAGATGAGCGGCTTGCCACGATAGTGGAGATAGGAGGGATCCTCCGTGCTCCAGAGTTCGTCCTTCTTGAGCCGCTCCCAATCTTCCGGGATGGAGTTGTAGTTCTGCGCGCGCAGCCCGGAGAGGTCATACATCAGCACCCATTTGCGTCCTTCCGCGGCGGCGGAGTTCTTGCAGTTGCGAAGTACGATATCCATCGAAGCACGATGATGGCCGTCGCGGGCGGAGGTGGCGAAGCGCTGGACGAAGACGCCATCGATCCCGTAGTCCTTCATCCATTTGAAATGACGGCGCACGGTCGGCTCCTTCACGGAGCTGAAGACTTCGGCCACCGAGCCATCCGCATGGCGTAGCGGCGTGGGGAAACGTTCATCCGGGCCTAGTTCGGTCATGTCCGGCCACATGTCGATGTGCGTGCTGTCCGGGCCGAACTTCCCGCCAGGCGAGTAGTGGAACCAGCCATTCCGCGATCCATCGTCCCCGGTGCGGAACCATCCCTGATAGCCGGCCATCACCATGCCATCCAGCTTGCCACTCATCTTCCGCCACGCGGCCATCGACCGCGTGAGATTCTGGCGCTGGTTGCCCTTGATGCCGTAGGATTGCAGGCCGACAGGCCCCTTCCAATCTGCCTCCACCTGAAGCTTCCGAAGAAAGCCCGCGACATTATAGCTGCCTTGGCCGAGCGGCTGTATCAGACGGTCCCAGCCCATCGATTTCGTGTCGCCCTTGTCCGCGCCATTGATGGTCACGAATTGAAGCTTCGCCTTTTCCTTGATGATCGCGGGCAGCGGGTCGACGTCGCCCTCGGTCTTCAGCCAGTGGCAAAGATTGAAGGTGATCCCCACCTCCTCGCGGTTCACCATGTCTGCTAGCTTCGCTGCATCCGGGAAGCGGGAGAGCCAGAAACCGGCATGCGGATAGAGCGAGATCTTCACTCCGGCCTGTTTTGCGAAATCCGCGATCTCCGTGAGTGACTTCACCGCGGTCTCGCCGCCGTCCTTCGGGGCTTCCTGGATCGCGATCCAGAGGGTCGAGTTGCTGCCCTTCAGCTCATCGATCTGCTGGCGCAGCTCCGGCGTGAGGGCGGAGGCCCCGCTCTTGAATTTCAGCGTGAGATAGACGTTCCAGAGTTTCAGCCCTTGGTCTTCGATGGCCTCCCGCATCGGCTTCACGGAGTCACCGCTGCCACCCAAGCCATCGAAGCCGAGTTCGTAGAGCGTGTCCGAGATCTGGGCCGGCTCACCGGAGATCCCGGTATCCATCGCAAAGAAGGCGTTCGCATCCGCCCGCAAAGGGGAGAGGAGCAGTGTGGCCAGCAGGGCGGGGCGAATGCGGAAAAGGGAGGCACTCATGGGAAAATTTGCATGCTAGGGCATCCTCGTGTTCTCATCGCGGGGGCCGCCACGATGGGACCATGATGATAAAGGATAGAGTTTACCGATCTCCGGAAGCGCGGGCAAAGGTATTCGCGTCGTACGACCGCATCCTCGCCGCATGGCCGGTGCCCCACGAGATCCTGTGGCTGGACGCCGCCCAAGGTCGCACCCATGGGATCGTGTGCGGACCGTCCGGTGCAGCGCCACTGGTGCTCCTGCATGGTGCCGGCGGAAACGCGACGATGTGGTTCAATGCGATCGAGCGGCTCGCGGCACGGCGCCGCGTCTATGCTTTCGACATTCCGGGTGATCTGGGAAAAAGCGAGGGCGCGCCGATGGATCCGCGGAGCGATGCCCATGCAGATTGGCTCGCGGCGTGTTTCGCCCGGCTTGGGCTTCAGCAGGCGGAATTGTGCGGAGCTTCCTTCGGAGGCTGGCTCGGCGGGCGCTTCGCCTTGAAGTATCCCGCGCAGGTAACCGCGCTGGTGATGCTGGCGGCTCCGCACCTGTTGCCGGTGAAAGCGGGCTTCTTCGTGCGGGCCGTCCTCGCGACGGCCATGCCATCGGAGAAGAACATCCGTGGCTTTTACCGCTATCTCTCCTCGCCCCGCGGACAACAGGTCCCGGAGGAGGCCATGGCGGATTTCGTGTTGCGCTGGCAATCCCAGCGCAACACGCCTCCAAGGGTGCCGATTTTCACGGAAGAGGATCTCGCAAGATTGCCGGAAAGAAGCCTTCTCCTGCTGGGTAGCGATGAAGCGCTGTTCGACCCCCTGCGCGCCGCGGACCGAGTCCGAAAGGCGGCACCGCAAGTCACGGTGTCGATCCTTCCGGGCGCCGGGCATGTGCTGACGATCGATCAGCCTGCAGCGGCGCTCGGGGCGGTCTTGGATTTTCTGGAGCAAGGGGTGCGGTGAATCGTTTCCCACCGGCGGCGTGAGCGCTGCGGCAAGCTGCAACCTTTGGCCTCCAGGAAAGCGGCATACCGGCTCCGCCCACGCGCCGGAGTTATAGGACATCTTGTCGCTGCAACCGGCCATCCACAAGGAAACACGGCGTCCCCATATTCGGGGACGAAAACAAAGGCGGCACGGCAGAACTTCATCCGCCGTGCCCGCCGTGTGGGAATTTGCACCGCGCGCCGGTGCGGTGCTGAAAATCAGAGCGTCGATCCCGGAAGCGGGAAGGCCTTGTTGAAGGCGAAGACCTCCGCACGGATCGCTTCCAGTGCCGTCTGGTCATCCTTCACTTCGAGCGCGCGGTGGATGAGATCCGCCACCTTCTCGACATCGGCTTCTTTCATGCCACGCGTGGTGACCGCAGGCGTGCCGATACGGATGCCGCTTGGCTTCATCGGGCTGCCGGTGTCGAAGGGGATGCCGTTCTTGTTCACGGTGATGCCGGCTTCGTCCAAGGCATGCGAAGCATCGGCACCATTGAGACCCTTCGGACGCAGGTCCACGAGGAGGAGGTGGTTGTCCGTGCCGCCGGAGACGATGCGGTAGCCGTGGGAGGCGAGCCGCGCTGCGAGTGCCTGCGCGTTCTTCACCACCTGCTCCGCATAACCGCGGAACTCCGGCTGTAGCGCTTCACCGAAGCACACCGCCTTCGCGGCGATCACGTGCATCAGCGGGCCGCCTTGAACGCCGGGGAATACCTGCGCATCGATCTTCTTCGCGAACTCCTGCTTGCAGAGGATGACGCCACCGCGGGGTCCGCGCAGGGACTTGTGCGTCGTCGTGGTCACGAAGTCGGCATGCGGCACGGGATTCGGATGCACTCCGCCGGCGACGAGGCCCGCGATGTGCGCCATGTCGACAAAGAGATAAGCGCCCACGTCCTTCGCGATCTTCGCGAGGCGTTCGAAGTCGATCTCACGCGGATACGCGGAGGCACCGGCGGTGATCAGCTTCGGCTTCAGGGTGTGGGCGGTGGCTTCGAGTTCATCGTAATCGATCCGCTCGTCGCTGGCGCTCACTCCATAGTGCGTCACGTCATAGAAACGTCCGGAGAAGTTCGCTTTGTGCCCGTGGGTGAGGTGCCCGCCGTGGGCCAGGTCCATGGTGAAGATCTTGTCGCCCGGATTCAGCACCGAGAAATAGACCGCGGCGTTCGCCTGGGAGCCGGAGTGCGGCTGAACGTTCGCGTGCTCTGCACCGAAGAGCTTCTTCACGCGATCCAGCGCGAGTTGCTCGATCACATCCACATGTTCGCAGCCACCGTACCAGCGGCGGCCCGGATAGCCCTCCGCGTATTTGTTGGTGAGGTGGGATCCCTGCGCCTTCATCACTGCGGCCGAGGTGAAATTCTCGGAGGCGATCAGTTCGATGTTGTTGCGCTGGCGTGCTTCTTCATCGCGGATGGCGGCGAATACTTCGGTATCTTCGTAGGTGGTGGCGGACATGGGCGGAATCGGTTCGATGAAGGTCAGGCGGTGACGAGGTCGGATCGGCGCAGGCCGAGCTGGTTGAAGATCTCCACCGTGGCGGAGGACTGGTTGAGCGTGTAGAAATGGATGCCTTTCACCTCATGGTCGAGGAGATCGGCGCACTGCGTGGTCGCATAGTGGATCCCGATGCGGCGCACAACCGCATCGTCACCATTTGCCCGCGCCAGTGCACGCAGAAGTTTTGCGGGAAAACGCGCCCCTGCCGCCAGCTCCGCCATGCGGTCCAGGCCGCCCAAGCTGGTCACGGGCATGATGCCGGCGAGGATCGGGACCCCGATACCGGAAAGCTCGCAGCGATCCCGGAAATCGTAGAAATCGCCATTATTGAAGAAAAGCTGTGTGCAGATGTAGTCTGCCCCCGCATCCACCTTTGCCTTCAGGTGATCCAGCTCTCTCATGCGGTTCGGCGTGGACGGATGGCCCTCCGGGAAGCCGGCCACGCCGATCCCGAAGTCATGGCCGTGCCGCTGGGAAAAACGGCGGATGAAGGCGACGAGATCCGCCGCATAGGGAAAATCCCCCGCAGCGCCCGCGCCGTTCTTCGGCGGGTCCCCGCGCAGCGCCAGGATATTGGACACCCCGGCCTCGGCATAGCTTTCCAGCAGCGCGGAAATCTCACGCTCGCTGTGGCCCACGCAGGTCAGGTGGGGGATCGTGTTCACCCGCGTCTCCCGCAGCAGGCGCAGCACCAGGTCATGGGTCGCCGCGCGTGTCGTGCCACCGGCTCCATAGGTCACGGAGACGAAGGCGGGATCGTAGAGCTGAAGCTCGGAGATCGTGCGAAAGAGATTCTCGGCCGCTTGGGGCGACTTTGGCGGAAAGTATTCGAAGGAGAACTTCGCCTCCTTCCCTGAGAGGATATCCCGGATGTGCATGCGAGTGGTGGCGATCTTGTTAGAGGGTCCCCGGAAGATGCAAGCGGTGTGCCCGTCCTTTGTCCGTGCCGAGCCTGCTTTCGATCCCGGCGAAGGCACCGTGAAAGGACACGGCGATCCCGGAGCGCTTCCGGCCGATGGTGCGTTTCTTCGTCGACGCAGGATCGCAGGGCGGGCGGAAGGAATTTCGGGCCCGCATCGTTTGGTATGGCTTTTTCATCGGCTCCATCGGCGCTTCGCAGGGAAACGGGGACGGGATACCCTGCGGCATCCCGCCCCGGTTTGATCTCGTTTTTCTTCAGACGGTGACGGCTGCCGCGGCACGCAGCTTGCGGGCGGCCTCTACCATGTTGATAAGGGCGGGCCTCACTTCTTCCCAGCCGCGGGTCTTCAGGCCGCAGTCCGGATTCACCCAGAGATTTCCTTCCGGGATCACATCGCTGGCCTTCTGGATCAGATTCTCCATCTGCGCGACCGTCGGGATGCGCGGCGAGTGGATGTCGTAGACCCCGGGCCCGATCTCGTTCGGATACTTGAATTCCACGAAGGCCTCCAGCAGCTCCATGTTCGAGCGCGAGGTCTCGATGGTGATCACGTCGGCATCCATGTCGGCGATCGCACTGATGATGTCATTGAACTCCGAGTAGCACATGTGCGTGTGGATCTGGGTGTCGTCCTTCACGCCGTTGGCAGTGATGCGGAAGGATTCCACCGCCCAATCGAGATACTCCTTCCACTGCGACTTCCGCAGCGGCAGGCCCTCGCGCAATGCCGCCTCATCGATCTGGATCACGCGCACTCCCGCCTTTTCCAAGTCCAGCACCTCATCGCGGATCGCCAGTGCCAGTTGCTTGCAAGAAACGGAGCGCGGCTGGTCATCGCGGACGAAGGACCAGTTGAGAATCGTCACCGGACCGGTGAGCATACCCTTCATCGGGTTGTTCGTCAGGGACTGAGCATAGGTGATCCACTCGACGGTCATCGGGCGCGGACGCGTGATGTCTCCGAAGAGGATCGGCGGCTTCACGCAGCGGGATCCGTAGGACTGCACCCAGCCGAATTGGCTGAAGGCATAGCCATCGAGTTGCTCGCCGAAGTATTCCACCATGTCATTCCGCTCGAACTCGCCGTGCACCGGCATGTCGATTCCGATTTCATCCTGCCAGGCCACGCACTTCCGGGTCTCTTCCTTCAGGAAGGCATCGTAGTCCTGATCGCTCAGTGCGCCCTTCTTCCACTTCGCACGGGCAGCGCGCACCTCTGCCGTCTGCGGGAAGGAGCCGATGGTGGTGGTGGGGAAAAGCGGCAGGCCCAGCTTCTCGCGCTGCACCCTCTGGCGCAACGGGAAAGCGGAGGCACGCTGGCTATCCGCAGGCGTCACCGCGGCGAGGCGCGCCTTCACCGCGGGATTGTGAATGCGGGTGCTTTCCAGGCGGCGCTTCTGGCTGGCGCGGTTCGCTTCCAGCTCAGCCTCATCACCCTCGCCCGCGAGCAGCTTGCCCAGCGCGACGATTTCGACGAGCTTCTCATCCGCGAAGGCGAGCCAGTCCTTGATCTCGGCATCCAGTTTCTTCTCGCTGGCCAGCGTGACCGGCGTGTGCAGCAGGGATGAGGAAGCGGACACCCACAGGCGCTCGGCACCCAGCTTCGCCTTCGCTTTCTTCAGCACCGCGAGCGAGGCATCGAAGTGATTCTTCCAGATGTTCCGGCCATCGACGATGCCGAGCGATAGGATCTTGTCGTCAGGGAAGGCCGCGAGCAGTGCATCCGCCTCCGCCTCACCGCGCACCGCATCGTAGTGCAGCGCCGCGACGGGCAGGCCGAGGAAGAGCGCGAGGTTATCGCGCAGCTCGCCGAAGTAAGTGGCGACAAGCAGCTTCGCGGAGCCGGCTGCCTTCGCCAGGCGGCCATAGCTTTCGATGAAGCACTCCTTCTGCCGGGCATCGAGATCGAGCGCGAGCACCGGCTCATCGATCTGGATCCACTCCGCTCCTTCGTCCGCGAGCTTCGCGATCACTTCCTCATACACCGGCAGCAGGCGATCCAGCAGCTCGAAGCGGTCGAACTCCGGATTTGCGGGATCCTGCACCTTGCCAAGGCTCAGGTAAGTCACGGGGCCGATGAGCACCGGCTTGGCATTCAATCCGAGCGTTTTCGCTTCGCGGAATTCGTCGAAGACCTTGCTGTCGGAAAGCTTGAAAGCGGTGTCCGCTTTGAACTCCGGGACGATGTAATGGTAGTTCGTGTCGAACCACTTCGTCATCTCGCTGGCGAAGCCCGCACTGCCACTGCCGCATGAGCCGCCGCAGCAATCGCCTTGGGTTTCGCGCGCGCCGCGGGCGATGGCAAAGAGCGTCTCCAGCCCCACCTTGCCGCCCTGCCAATTGAAGCGCGCGGGCACATTCCCGAAGAGGCAGGTGGCATCCAGCACCTGATCGTAGAAAGAGAAGTCATTGCAAGACACGAGGTCGATCCCTGCGGCGGCCTGCTTCTTCCAGTTGTGCTTCCGGAGCTCCTTGCCCACGGACTCCAGCGCGGGCTTGGGGATCTCGCCCTTCCAGTGGAGCTCGGTGGCCTTCTTCAGTTCGCGCTGCTCCCCGATGCGGGGGTAGCCCAGAATGTGCGTGCGGATCTTCGACATGCTCCTGCCAGCATGCCGGAGTGCGCGGGTATCAAGGTAGCTCATTGTTTTTATGCTGGTCATTCGCCAGGCGAATGATGATTTCCGGCCATGCTTGAGCTGCGCCACCTCCGCACCGTCGTCGCGATCGCTGAAACCGGGAGCATTTCGAAGGCGGGGAAACGCCTCAATCTTTCCCAGCCCGCCCTCTCCCACCAAATGAAGGCGATCGAGGATTACCTCGGCGTGGAGCTCTTTCACCGGAAGAGCAATCCGCTGCGTCTCACGCCTGCCGGGGACCGCTTGCTGACCACCGCCTATGATGTGGAGAAGATGGTGATGCAGTGTGAGCGCGATGTCGCACGCATTGCCGATGGGAAAGCCGGGCAACTGCGGATCGCGGTGGAGTGCCATTCCTGCTTCGATTGGCTGATGCCGAGCATGGATGCCTTCCGCGAAGGATGGCCGGAGGTCGAGATGGACCTCGTCTCCGGATTCCAGCCGGACCCCGTGGGGCTGCTCGCGGAGGACACCGCGGACCTCGTCATCGTCTCTCAGGCGAAACCACGCGCCGGTGTGACCTTTCATCCGCTCTTCCGCTATGAAGTGCTGGCGCTGCTCGCGCAGAAGCATCCCTACACGCAGAAGGAATATCTCACCGCAAAGGATTTCGCGAAGGAAACGCTGGTGACCTATCCCATTCCGGATGACCGCATCGACGTGATCCGCGAAGTGCTCCTGCCCGCAAAGGTCGAGCCGCCGCGCCGCCGCACGGAACTCACCGTCGCGATCCTCCAACTGGTCGCGAGTCATCGTGCCATCGCCGCCATGCCCGGTTGGGCCGTGCAGCCCTTTCTTGACCGCGACTACATCGCCTCCCGCCCGATCCGGAAATCCGGGCTCTTCGCGAATCTTTACGCCGCCACCACCACTGAAAAGGCCTCAGCCGTCTACATGCTCGAGTTTCTCGATACCATGCGTCGTATCAGCTTCTCCACGCTCAAGGGAATCGAGCCCGTGAAGTGAGGGTAGGGGCTTGTTGATTAGCCGGAGTGAACGGGAAACCGGGAAACCATGCTGCCGAAGCTGTTAGCCTATGCATCTTGCAATTTTTGTGACCCTCCAAGTCATTCGGATACCCCGATGATCACCCTATGGTATTTTTGATTAGGTCAACTTCGGATATATATATATGGGCAACCGTGATTACTCCGGGGGGAACGATCACGGTCTTGCTGCCCTTACCAAGCGGCCCGGGAAGTCAGCCTTCCCGGGCCGCTCTTTTTCCTTAGTCTCGAAACCCTTTGCGCACCAGCGGAGGATCTGAGTCCCGGGCAACTCCAATATTGTCAAATTCCGGCGCGAATGCCATTCACTAGGTACGGAGATAGGGCATTCTGCATGATCCCGTCTCCATCATCCCTCCCTGAAGCGAGCTGTGAAAAAGTTCCTACGCGCCTTTCTATTCCTCATCCTTCTGGCGGTGGCCGGGCTCTTGTTTTGGAAGGGCCGTTTCATCGGCGGTACCTTCCTGAGCCAGCCCGAGATCCGCGGTGGTATCGTCCGGGTGACGGATGAGAAGGGGGACCGCCTCTACTATCTGACGACCCAGTGGGAAAAGCGGATCTTCCGCTCCGGCAGCCGCAGCAGCTCGAGTTCCCGGACCGTCGGCTGGTGTAATACCGACCTATGGGAAATCGATGCCATCACCGCGCAACCCATCACGCGTCGCCGTCTGAAGCGCGAGCAGGTGAATGGCGACGTGGTGGCGATGGGGATGGAGCAGGGCGTCATGTGGGCACGCATTCCGGAGCTGGTGGGCATCCGTCTTTCCGATGGTCAGATCGTGGCGAACAAGGAGAAGATCGAGACCGCGAATCCATCGCTTGCCGGGATGGTGCCCAAGCCGCCCGAGGTGGGGATCTTTCTCACGGAGTCGATGCAACCGCTGAAGTTCACGCCGGTGGAGGGAATGGTGGTGCGCCTGGATGATGCTCGCTTGGTGAGGATCGATCCGCTGACGCTGGCCGCCTCGGAGCAAAAAGAGCGCTCACGCGAGTCGGCTGATGCGGAGGAACGTCCCAAGCGGGGCGAAAAGGGTGTGACGATCGCAAACGGGATGGATTGGTACTCGATGGTGCGGGATTTGCCGATGGCGCAGAAGGATGGGAGACAGCAGTGGCTGGGTTTGCTCGCGGAGACGGAGCTGGAGCAGATGAAAGAGCGGCATCAAACAACCCATCAGATGGACTTCACCACGCCGCGAAGGCATCGCCTGTATCGTGCGGAACTGCGGAAGGAGGAGAGCTTCATGGGCGCTCGCTGGGTTTATGAAAATCCGGCTGTTCTTCCGGAGAGCCCGGAGTTTCTGATGGGCGGGCTGCTGACCAGCGAGTCGGGCAGCACGGGTGACACCAGCCGCATGACCGCGATGTACCGGCGTGATCCGGACAGCGTGTTCGTGCTTTCGCGGGATCGCCTGGGCGAAGAGGGACGCATGCAGATGGCGCGGATCGCGGGGCCGGCTGGGAATGCCGTGTGGAGCATCGCGCTGCCAATCTCAAACATGAGCGCGTGGATCCCGGGAGAGGCGCGTGCGATTCTGCTCGGCCCCTGTCCCTCTGCGGAGAAATCACCGCAGGCAGAGGAGGGGGAGAATGCCGCTCAGCACGTTATCTCGGTGGATCTGAAAACCGGGGAGATGAAGACCTTCAATCCGGATCTGAACCGGAATTGGAAGGTGGAGGGGGAGAAGTAGCGGTGGGAATTCTTCCCGTCCGCGGGCATCTCTCCGCAGGTCTAGCCATTCACGGGGAGAGCCTCGCGCGGCTACTCGGCGATACGATAGAATGCTTGGCCCCGCGGTGGCGCAGGATCAGCGAAGTGGACCGTTCCATCTTCCTCGGCCACCGCCATCGCGATGATGGTCCACCCGGCGAGATCCGTGGAGCGCTCGATCCGATAGCTCCGTCCCGCCACACCATTGCCGCTGATTTCCATGCTGGCATCGCCAAGCAATTGGAGACGCAGGGACATCCCTGAGATTCCGCCCTCATCCGCGGCGGCCTCATTCGGGGGCGGGGACAGCGCGGCAGAGGCCGCGGAGGCGCTGCTGACAATGTTCAGGACAGGTCGCGCAGAGTTCGTGGAATTCTCCGAGGATGCAAACGAGACATCCCGCGCAATCGCATCCGCTTCCAGGATGAAGCTGTAGATACCCGGTGCCCTCACGTGGGAGGACACGTCGAAGTTGACCACCTTTCCGTTCGTGATGTCGCCGGTGAAGCTCGCAAGCTCCCCCGCCTTCGCCGGTGCGTTCGATCCGGTGATTCCGCTTTCCGTCCAGCTGTTGGATGCCGCGGCATGCAATCTCAAGGTCATGCTGCCGGAGGAAATGTCATCGCCTTCGGTTAAGCGCAGCACCGCAGAGTTGACCGGACCGGGCGCGCTCCTCAGGTCGAATTGCAGATAAGATATCCGCTTCCGGGAGGAGTTTTCCACCCGCAGGATCCCATTGTTGATGTTGTTCCCGTTCTCCGTGTAGGCGTCGTGGGTTGCAGGAAAGGATGCGGGGATCGGACTGCCTGAAACGCCGCTGATGGTGACGCTCATATCATCGCTATCGCTCAGCTCGCCATCGCTGGCGGTCAGACGCAGGATATAGCTGCCCGCTTCATCGAAGCTGGCGGCAGTTGCCGCGGAAGAGCCATTCGCAAAGTTCACCGTACCCGGCCCGCTTACCCGCGTCCAGGTGACTTGCAGGGCGGAGCCTGCAGGTTGGCCGTCATCGCTGGCACTACCATCCAAGGCCACCTGCACCGTGCTACCACTGAGGTTGGCACTCTTGTCCGTGCCCGCGCTCACGGTGGGGATCTCGTTGTCGATGATGTCGGAGACAACGAGTACCGCGGTGTCGTCGCTGCTGGTCAGCTGCCCGTCACTGGCAGTAAGGCGGAAGACGTAGTTGCCCGCTTCGTTGAAGGTCACGCCGGTGTTCGCGGCATTCGGGTTCGCAATGGTGGCGGTGCCGGGCCCGCTGACACGCGTCCAGGTCAAAGCCAGCGCCGAACCTTGCGGAAGGCCGTCGTCGCTGGCGCTTCCGCTGAGGGAGACGCTTACGGCTTGACCCCGATACGAGGTCGACTGATCAGCTCCGGCATTCACCACCGGTGCCGCATTGGAGGGCGTGCTCCCGCCGGAGCCTGTCACCGTCAAGGTAGGGCGGAGGGATGCCGTCGCGTTCTCGGAGGAGCCGAAGGCGACATCCCGTTCGTCGGGTGCGAACTCGAGGATGAAGCTGTAAATGCCGGGTCCCGTGATCGCGGATGTGACATCGAAGGAAAGGCTCATCCCGGAGGTGATGTTGCCGGTGAAAGTGGCCACCTGTGCGCCCTTCGCCGGGGCATTGTCGGCTGTGATCGTGCTCTCGCTCCAGTTGTTGGCCGCCTGATAGACGCGGATGATCTTGCTATCCGTGGTGAGGTCTTGGGCCTGGGTCAGCCGCAGCACTGCCGAACTCGCCGGACCGCTCAGGGAGCTCGCGTCGAATTGAAGGTAGCTCACGCGCTCGCGGGAGGTGCTTTCCAAACGCAGCAAGCTGTTGTTCGCATTCGCGCCATTTTCCGTATAGGCATCTTGGGTTGCGGAGAGAGTTACCGGCGTGCCGCCGCCGCCCTGCGCAGTGATCGTCACGGCGACCTCATCGGTGTCGCTCAGCGAGCCATCGGAAACGGTGAGGCGCAGCAGATAGCTTCCCGTCGCGGTGAAGGTGGCATTCGTGCTCGCGGAGGCTGCGGAGGAGAAGGAGACCGCGGCCGGCCCGCTGACGCGCGACCAGGCATGGCTGAGCGTGCTTCCCGCGGGCAGACCATCATCCGTCGCGCTTCCGGTCATTCCTAGCGATACGGAAGACCCGCTGAGCACCGCGGAGCGATCCGTTCCCGCATTGGCTACGGGAGCTTGGTTCGTTCCTCCGCTGCTGCTGGTGATCGTTACCATGAGGTCATCGGAGCTGCTCAGAGAGCCATCGCTGGCCGTGAGCCGGAGTGAATAGCTGCCCGCTACCGTGAATGTGGCGGTCGTGCTCGCGCTGCCGGCATTCGCGAAGTTCACGGTACCCGGTCCGCTCACGCGGGACCAGGTGCGCGTGAGGCTCGATCCCGCAGGCAGGCCGTCATCACTTGCGGAGCCGCTTAGAGAGACCGTGGCGTTGCCACCCGAGAGCATGGCGCTTCGATCGGCACCGGCGCTCACTACCGGTGCTTCATTCGTCGGCGTGCTGCCTCCGGTGTTTTGCACCAGTGCGACCCAGTCCAGCGTGGTCGAGTTCGGCGGTGAACCGATGCTGCGTGTCCCCCCGCCGGAGATCGTCGCCCCAGTGATGAGGGCACCGCCATTCCGAGGATCCATCCAGCGCACTCGGTAGGTGCCGCTCGCACCGGAGAGGTTCAGGGTGGGAGCACCGCCGGACGGCAGTTGGATCAGGTAGCTGTCTCCAGCCTTCGCCAGGCAGCGGTTCGCGTTGGGCCCATTGCCACTGACCAGCGTGTTCTGGTTCGTCATATCCTGGAAGGGGACATCATTGTTCTCGAAGAAGCGGATCGCGTGATCGCAGAAGGGCCAGAAATCGCTGCGGCTCCGGAAATCATTCAGCGTGAGATCCGAGTCATGCAGCGCGTAGCCGAAATAGAACTCCACGCCAGCACCGCCGGCCATGATGTTGCCCCAGAGCGCGTGCTCGCGGGCATCGGTATGGCTGCTGCCGGGATCATCGTCCGGGCGAAGCGCGTAGCGGGAGTCACCGGGTTCGTCGGTCGCCACTACCCACGGCTTGCCAGCCGCCACGGAGCGATCGATGTAGTCCTTCGTCATCGCAAAGTTGTCGGTGAAGTCGGACGCATTGAGCTGGAGGGAGAATCCGGTAAGCTTCGAGGCATCGCCCATCATGTTGTAGTGGGTTGCGCCATTGTGGATCACGATGTGGTGATGGTAGGGATCCGTATCGTAGAAGTATTGGGCCCATGCTTGCTTCTGCTGTAGGGTGGCACCGTTGATTTCCTCTCCGAGGTTCCAGTTCAGCGCCAGGTTGTGGCCGAAGCGGGCGATGAGTTCGCGGTAGTAGAGCTTCCTCTGGTTCCCGAGATTGCCGCTGTCTAGCATCAGCTCGTTCTCGGTTTCCTGCGTCTTGAAGTGCAGGTACATGCCTTGCTTCGTGCCGTGGTCGAAGACGATGCCCCATTGGTCGAGCTTCGAGCAGTCGAGACGCGTGTGATCGGAATAGCCGGCGTAGGGGGAGACATTGTCGTCATCGCCCTCGATGCTCAGCGTGAGAAAGGAGAAGGCGTTCAGTCCTTGGTCGTGCAAGTAGTTGACCGCGCCGATCAGTCCCTTGCCTTCGCCATTTCCCCAGGTGGGATCTCCGTTGTTCCAGTCCTGCACGTGGGGTGCATAGTCCCGAACCAGTTCATCGCTGCGGCCATCGGTCTTGAACTCGCCATCGAAGTCCGAGTAAGCGAGCAGGTTTTCAGGCGCATCGACGCCGGCCTTCATGAAATACTCGCCCGTTTGGGCGAAACGCAGGTGATGCTTGCCCACGTATTGCAGGCGGCCCTTTCCCCGGAAATCACGGCCGCTCTTGTCGGTGTTCGCGATGCCGAAGCTTCCGGTCTCGCTGTCGAAGCTCGTTGCGCTGCCTGCCGTGGCGCTCGCATCGGTTGCGACATTGCTACCGCTTCGAAAAGAGACGCTATAGCTCCAAGTCCCCGTTTCATCCGGGGCAAAGTGAACACGCCAGACATTGCCGGAAGTAGCGGAGCTGTTTGCCGCGTTCCCATCCGCGGCATAGTACCCCGGCACCAGATAGCTCTTTCCGCTGGCGGCGTGGCTGAAGCGAACGTTCAGCCGGTAGTTGGTAAATGGGTTTGGCGTGGCACTCTCGCTGGTGTTAGGGCCGGTGAAAGAGAGGGTGACCTTATGCCACTTCTTCAGTTCGCCACTGATGCTTGCCGCCGGTGCGATGGCACCGAGCAGTGAATACGCGAGGAGGAAAACGATAAATACCGGTTTCATGGGATCGTATGATGCGGAGAAGGCTTTGAAGGCACGGGGGTGCCAAACTTCTCGGGTCATGCGATCCTTAGGGGAGTAGGTTCACGAAACGGGTGGTGAGGAGTTCGGGTTGTCGGAACGGGGCAACACTCCTCCTTCCTCTGAAGGGTGATCCAGAGGCTTGGAGGCATGTTAGGTCGGCGACCCTTGTTAGGCCGTGAGGTGGATCACCTGGTGAGAGTTCCCGCTTGGATTGAGTTCGTTTGCGTGAAGCGGGACATCGGCCGGATTCATTCATGCAGGGCGCGTGCCGCGGAGAATGCGTGAGCTCCTGATGGTTGAAGGAGAAGAGATAGCCGCCATCGCGCGGACGATCCCGGGAGCTTTGGCAAAGCTGCCCGGCGGGGCATTCTGCATTTCGCAATATGCATGATGCCGTGTGTGGCACGTTGGCAGTAGAAGCGGGTTCCCTCCGGGGTCATGCTTCACCACAATTATGCGGAGCACTCCCCTGATTGAAGCATGGCGATGGGCGTCTTATCCTCTCGCAGGCGATCATTTTTCCATTGCTGGCGGGGAATGGGCCTGAAAAAGTTCCACTTTATATCAGGCGGATCAGGACGGGATCGCCAAGGTTCCCCGAGATGGCGAAATCGTGGCGGACGACTCCCTTTTCCCGGGAAAAACCGTCTTTCACCCGATGATTTCCCGGTTTTGGGGCTAAGGATCGTGATTGATTTCCCGTTGAAAGAGCAGACCCTCTAGCTCCATGAAGTTCCGTTTCGGGAGGTTCCTGCTTTCGACCGCGATTCTGGCTGGCGCGCTGCCGGCCGCGCCGGTCGCACCCAACCCTGCACCCGTCCCGGGCGGGGAGGCGCTGGCCGAAGCCAACCTGCTGATTCCGAAGCTTTCCGACGATTCCTACGCCGTGCGAGAGACGGCCACTCGTGATCTTTGGAAGATGGGAGAGGCCGTGGTCCCCTTGCTCCAGCAACTTGCCGCAGGCAAGGATCCCGAGGCGGCCATCCGCGCCCGCGGACTGCTGCGGAAGATCGAGCTCGGGATTCTCCCGGACAGCTCTCCCCGCATCGTCGATCTGGTAATGCGCTACGACGGCGGTTCGCTCGACGAGCGGGAGCGGGTGATTCAGGAACTGCGCCAGGAGCGGGCCTTCCGCCAGATCCTGAAGCTTTACGCGCTGGAGAAGGATCAGGACTCCATCACGATGCTGGAGAGATCCGTGCGGGGAGTTGCGATCGATGCCGCTCGCGATTGCCTGGCGATGGAGCCTTCGGATGTGAAAGGCGCTTTCAGCTACCTCCGGATGGCCCGGCCCGAGGCACCGGAGTACATGGCGATGGCCAGCCTGCACCGGACGCTCGGCACGCTCGATGAAGAGCTGAAAAAAGCGGAATCTCTCGATGGCCAGGATGCGCATCTCTGGCGCTACGCCTTGCTCGCCACGGCGGGCAGGCTCTCCGAGGCCGCGACGCAGGCCGAGGAGGCCGGTATGAGCGTGGCGGCAGCACGCCTGAGCCTGATTAGTGGCGATCCGGTGCCATGGCTGAAGCAAGCGCCCGCGCCACCGCAGGTGGTGGCTGCTTCCGGGCTGTCGGATTACCGGGAATTCGCGATCGCGAATTGGGAGGGCAAGAAGCCGAATCCCGAGCTCGTCCGAAAGCTCCGCGGCATGGCCCGCGCGGGCGATGAAGAGGAACAGGCGAAAGGACTCATGATGATGTTCCTCACCGGTGACTATGTGGAGGCGGAGAAATTGCTCATGCGCCGCGAACCGGTTTCCGCCTTCTACTATCTGGATAGTGCGGAGCGGGTGGATGAGGCACTGGAGCAGTTGGATATCGATCCGAAGGAGCCGGATTATGCCGGCTGGGCTCGCAAGCGCTTTGATGTCCTGATCAATGAGCCGGACACCGAGGACCAGGAGATGCGGGAGCTTTGCTTGCTCGGCTATTTTCTCGAGCGTCGCGGCCTGAATGAGGAATTGGAGGATGCCTTTGTCCCGTCGCTGATGGAACTGGCGGCAGCCAGCCAAGAGAATTTCCTCATGGCTCTCTCCCGCTTGTCGGCCGATGACTCCGGCTTCACCGTGGTCGAGCCGGTGCTCGATGCTAGCGCGAAATTTGCGGGCATCGACGAGGTGCGCTGGATGCAGGTGATCGACAATCTTTTTGGTCCCGGCCGCCGTGCGCCTGACGTCTGGCATTGGCTGGGCGATCTGGACCCGGCCATGGAGCCTCGCGAGAAGATCGGCCTGATGGCTCAGATCTTCGGCCTCCTGCCGGAGACAGGCGACAAGGTGCAGCGCTTCCGGGAGCAGGCTTGGCTCGCGATCGGGAAGGCGGAGGCTGCGGAAAAACGCCGTCTTCTCGGGGTGCTCGCCGGCATCAGCATGCCCCGCTTTCCGCCCCAGGAGCGGCGGATGGGAGACGCGGAAACCTTCGTTCGCTGCGTGGATGAACTGGACAAGCTCGAGGGCGGTGCCGAGGAGCTGAAAGGACTGCAGGTGAAATTTCTCGGCGCGGTGGGACGCTGGCGGGATGCAGCGAAGATTTGCGAAGTTTACGCAAAGGCAAACATGCCCGGCGAGCCTGCCAGCTATGGCTACATCGCGGCCGCGCTGCGTGCGGCGGGGGATGAGAGCGAGGCGCTGGAGAACGAGAAGAAAGCCGAACTGCTGGCCTTGGGGGAAACCCGGGCGTTGAAGCAGATCGGAGATGCCTTTGCGGAAAGCGGCGATTTCGACCGGGCGCGGAAGTGGTGGCTGCAGGCTGCTGAACAGTGCACGACCGATCATGCGAACTTTGCCGACATCATGGAATCGCTCTCCGATGATGCACTGGCCCGGCAGGACTGGAAACTTGGCGCGGCGCTTGAGGAGGCCCGTACCCTGCAGGTTGCGATGATCGCCCGAGCTTCCAACTTGCTCGGCTCCTTTTATGCAAGGCATCGCCTGGAGCCGGACATGCTGCGGGCTTTCTCCCGCTTGGACGGTCCCGAACGGGAGTCGGCGATGGCAGTGATCAAGGAGAGCGTGAATGCTCCGTTTGCCGACCTGTTGCTGGCCGACCATTTCTTCGCTCCGATGCGGACGAAGGGCCTGCTTGCCCTGCACGACGAGGCCTTCGAGAAAAGTTGGAAGAAGCTGGCTGATATCATGACCCGCTTCCCCGATAGCGAGAATACGCGGAATTCCGCCGCCTGGCTGGCCTCGCGCGCGAGCCGCCGCCTTGATGAGGCGGAAGCCGCGGCCACGCACGCGCTCAAGATCTGCCCGAAGCAATCCGCCTATCTCGACACCATGGCGGAGGTCCAATTCGCACGCGGTGACCGCCAGAAGTCCCTCGAGTTTTCATCACGCGCCTTGAAGGAAGATCCTTGGGACATGCAATTGATCCGACAGCACAAGCGCTTCGAGAAAGGCGAGTTCCCTCCGAAGTAAGGGGCTCCTTGATCGTGAACCTCATTCTCCGGGGGCTGCTATTTATATCGTCTTAAGAAGCGGGTGATTGGCTGGCGCGCCTGATGTAGCGGGCTCGGCAAACAAGCAGCACGGACCAGAGAACGACGGCCGTGATCAGCAGGAACCAGTGAGGAATCAGGATGATGAATGCCGTGACCGGTCGACCGGTCTTGAGTTCCCAGAACAAGTGGTATTCATGGTAGGTCCTCGCG
The DNA here is from genome assembly GCF_012913485.1 of Luteolibacter luteus. Lineage (GTDB taxonomy): Bacteria > Verrucomicrobiota > Verrucomicrobiia > Verrucomicrobiales > Akkermansiaceae > Haloferula > Haloferula lutea. The sequence goes on from NZ_CP051774.1 coordinate 6,030,742, forward strand.
GAGTCGATTTTCGACTCCGGCCAAGTTGGAGGAAGGTAACCATCCTTTCGGACAAGGTCCTCCGGTCGCAGGATACTGGGGAACTCGATGGGATGCGACGACATCTCGAATTCATCGATCGCGAGATGGTGCCCATCGAAGGATCGGCTGGACGTGAAAAAGTGCAGGCTCACGTTGCCCCATCCCTGGGTGATACGCACGCGGCCCCATTCGGCCACGGAATCAAATCGCCAGGATAGAAGCCACGTCAGGCAGATGAAGGCGACTACGAGGGTGCCGGACCAGAAAGTGAGGGAGCGGTAGAGCGGCTTTGGCGTCACTTGATTCCATGATGATCATTCGGCGCTTGGAAGGGAAGGTCTTCGTGGACGATCGCAGCGGTACCGGGTGTCTGCCGATCCCCGACGCTGATCTTCCTCACCCGATACTCCCGCCAGATGAGCAACCCGATCCAAATGCCCGCCGCGACGATGAAGGTGAGCCAGTGCGGAAGCATGGCGAGGAAGGTCCTCTCCTTGCCATCGTCACGGCTCTCAAGGCTCGGTCGCGGAATGGTGGTGGAAAGCCTGTCCGCAAGCATCGGCTCCTGATCGATCGGTACCGGGCTGGGTCGCCGCTTGTCCACGGAGAGAATGATGATGCTGGAGCCCCCGTGTCCCAGGCTGAGATGGCGTCCCAGCGTGTTGAAGCTGATGCTTGTAGCTTTCTGCAAGCTGGCGACCCAGGCGAACAAGATGAAGAGCAGCGTTACCACGCCTGACCAATAGGTGATCGAGTGCTGGATGGGGCGAGGGATCACGAATCGCATCCTGCCTGACCTGTGAAAAAAGGAAAGTCCGCGCTGTTCGTCCCGTTGGGCCATATCCTCGTATTTTGCCGATGTTTGGGTTAAGTGATTGCTTCCGAATGGATTAGCTGTCTTGAGATGTTACCTGTCTTGCCAGTCGGAGGACTCTTGTGTAGGCACCCGGTGCCCTCACTGCCCCCGATTTCCCCATGCACCGCTTTCTTCTGAGCTTGGCGCTCATCTCGACCCTGAACGGCCAAGTTCCGCATTTGCTCAACTACCAAGGGCGCATCACGGCTGCAGGCGTGAACTGGGATGGGGCGGGACAGTTTAAATTCGCCCTCGTGAACGAAGGGGGAACCCAGGCCTATTGGATGAATTCGCCGGATCTTTCTCCCGCGGATGGCGAGCCTGATTCTCCACTCACCTTGCAGGTTAACAAGGGACTCTATTCGGTGGCTTTGGGCGATACTGCGATTCCAGGCATGGCGGCGATTCCGCCTTCGGTCTTCGCCAATGCTCCGGTTTATCTACGGGTGTGGTTCAATGACAATGTCCATGGCTGGGAGCGCTTGGCGCCGGATCAGCGCTTCGCCGCAGTGGCCTATGCCATGATGGCGGAAGGCGTGCCGGATGGATCCATCACCACGGCGAAGCTGGCTGCCGGTGCGGTGACGTCGGATCGCATCGCTCCGGGTGCCATCACGGGCGACCGGATTGCCCCCGGAGCCATCACCGCCGATCTCATTGCAGAGGGGGCGATCACCGCGGAGTCGATCGGCGCGGAAACCCCGGAGTCAGCTCAGGCACGGGTCGATGCTCTGGGTGCCTCGATGGCAGGTGGGATGAATGCCTTGAAGGCGATGCTTGGCGAGGGCCGGCGCGATGCCGCCATCCACGTCATCAGCGACTCCACAAATGCGAATGGCGCGTGGTCGCAATACGTCGCCAAGTCGATTGGAGCTCTCTATCCGAAATACACGGTTAAAACCACCAGCTGGATTCCCGCGGGCGCAAATTGGACTCCACCGGTGACCGTGCAAACCGGCACGGCAGATGGCGGGTCGGAGCGACGGTGGGAATTCCCACCCGCCACGACGTTTACCCCGATCAATTACGGGACGGATTATCCCATGCCTTCTGGCGACGTGGACATCCGTGTCCGTGTGAGAATCGACAATGCTTCGGCAGTCTCAAACACGCTTTTTTCGAAATGGTCCGAGCCGAACGGAAGAAGTTTCTTCCTGGCTCAGGAATCCGCCGCCAACTCCCGCAAGCTCCTCTTGTCTTACTCGGTAGATGGCAGCGCTATTTTCAATATCCAATCATCGGTTGGGCTGGGTGAAAACGGGATCAGCGATGGAACTCCCTATTGGGCCCGGGTCACTGTGGATATCGACAACGGCAGTGGCGGGAAAGCCTTCAATTTCTATACCTCGCTCGATGGTGCGACTTGGACCCCTCTAGGCAGCACCATCACGTCCGCAGCCACCGGCATCCAGCCATTGTCCAACTCGATTAACAGCTGTTCGCTTGGTGGCACGAACGGCACGGCGAAACTGGTGGGCGCGGTGTATGCCGCGGAACTGCGCGCTGGCATCAATGGGCCGGTGGTTCATCCCATGAATCTCGACGCATGGTTCTTCAACGAAGGCCCGGTGAATCTCGTGGGCGCTCCTCAGCTCTGGGTCACCAATGCGGCTTACTCAGGTGCCAGCGTGGATACCTTCCTTGCCCTGCCCGACTCCTATTACTGCCGGAATCATAGTCCGCAGATCATTCTGGTCTCCCTTTCCCACAATAGTCTCCGCGAGACAGGAAACCGCTTCATCACGAAGATGAAGACCCTCGTCTCGAAGATTCGCGGTGTTTATGGTGACATTCCCCGGATCATCTTTTTGACGCAGAATCCCCAAATCCGCATTCCCTACTGGGTCGATCCCAATGGTCTGCATGAGGATGCCCGTGTCGCCCACCGTGCCCAGTTCATGGCTTGGGCCAGCGGTGCCGGATACGGGGTGATCGATACTTGGGCTGCTTTCGAGAATGACCCGCGTCCCTTGGAATACCTGGTGGGGACCAATACTTGGTCGAACCTCCCGATCACCGGCTGGAGTTCGAATGGTACTACCGTCACCGTCAATGTCGGTGACATGCAATACCTCGGTGATCCTGCACTTTCGCGTCTCGCCATTCTCGATGCCAAGCATCCCGACGGTAGCTCCAGCCGCTTCAATGGGGCCTACCCAATGACGGGAAGGAGTCCAAATACCGCGGGGCCAGGTTGGGTTCAGTTTTCCAGCACCCTCACGGACCCGATCATGCCGGGGGTAGGCACCGTGGGACCTTGCGATGGCGTTCACCCCTCGATTCCAGGATACAAGCTGTGGGCAGAGGTGATCATGTCTGCATTCAGGCGCGGGGTGCCGTGAAATCTCGCCAGCCGCTCTTCCCATGCGCCCTCACATGCCTTCCCGTATCCTCACCCTCTTATACGCCAGCTCGCTGACGGGATTTGGCGGATCGAGTCGCACAGGCGGCGTCTATGCCCTGACTCATGACTCGCTGGGGCCGGGTGGGGGGGTATCGGCCAGTGCGACCTATCAGCAAACCGGTGAGATCTCCGGCTCTCCCGTGGATGTCTCCGCGGGAAGCAGCGCGGTGCTGCGCTCGGGCTTTATCGGCCAACTCTACGAGATCTCCTCGATCTCCATGGATCCGCCGCCTGCGAGTGTCCCGGAACTCATGGGCTTTCAGTTGACCGCGAGCGGCGTCGCGGATGATGGCACCATGCTGCGTTCCGGCACCGCGGGATATTGGCAAGTCTTGAGCGGACCTCTTGCCATCGATGCACAAGGATATGCGGCTGCGGGAGCGGTTTACGAAGATCGCATCGCCAGCTTTTCCTTCAGTGCCGCGGGGTTCTCGGTGCAAGCTGAAATTCTCATCACCAACACCGGCGACGATGACTTCGGGCTATACGCCGCGGACGGCATCGATGATCCTTGGCAGATCCAATGGTTTGGGCCGGACAACCCGCTCGGCATCGCGACGGCCGATGCTTCCGGAACCGGGCAGTCGAACCTTTTCAAGTGGCTTGCGGGGCTCGACCCCCTCGATGCTTCAGCCCGCTTCCTGCTGGTCACGGAGCCGTTGAACGAAGGCAGTGTCTCGATCTCCTTTGGTCCCTGCAACCCGGGTCGGCGCTACACGCTTCAGAAAAGCGCCGATCTCGTCTTGTGGACTTCTCTGCCAGCGGTCGAGGCTTCCGCGGATCGGGAGAACCTCCGGGTCACGGACCCGTCTCCCTTGGAAGGAACCACGTTCTATCGGGTCGACGTCAGTCTGGCCGAGTGAGAGCGCTTCAAGGATGGCACAAGAGGTTCGCTTACCGTCCCGGACAATCCATGATTAGAACCCGCCCGCAGCCGTCGGACGCACAAAGTTCGCCACAGGCTTCCAAGGAGGGGTGGCAGAGTGGTCTATCGCGTCGGTCTTGAAAACCTTTCTCGGTGGTAGTTGATTTGGGTTTTATCCGCTGGATGGAGGTGAGTTGCGATTGATGTATCAAGGTTGCATCGTAGCGACTGCCCTCACCATTCGCCTCGCACGCCAGAGAAGCAGGCCGGACCAAGGCACCGCTGCGGCGAGCAGGAGCAGCCAATGGGGAATGAGCACACGGTGAATGACGAGTGGTCCGGGTCGAACGGTAAAATGCTGCGGAACCGGAAACAAGTTCCGCCCATTATATTGCCTGCGGTAGTAGTCCGACAGCCTCCATCTCCCCCAATTGACTACCTGATCGACGCGAGAAAGAGTTATGGCGGATTCCCCGTTCCAAGCACCAAGAGGCCGACCGTGGATTGTAACACTAACTCCTGTTTCCCGTCGCATGGAATCCCACCACGCGAAACAAATGAAGCCCATCACGAAGACTCCCGACCAAAAGGTGAGCGAGCGATGGAGAAGGCGGGATTTCATGGGAGCAGGATGCCGGTGCCATTCCCGGCCACCAAGAGGGAAAACCGTTGATTTGAGCCGATAGCGGCCGATTGTCAGTTCGTGGCCCAACTTATTATCGTGGATGATCCTCCCGGTCCCGGCTGGTATTGGTGGAGGCAACACGAGTTTGACACATGGAAGGTGGTCGAGGTCCATGCGGATCGAGGCGCTCTGTATTGCGGGAGCGACGGAGATATGGACTACCAGTGCGGCGATGATTCGGAAACGCCCTTCACTGGCCAATGGTGGCCGGCAAGACTTGAACCTCCCAACCAGTAGCCGACACGGCAAGGAGAGCGTGATGCGCTTCGCTAGTTGCTACGGATATCCTCACAAGTTTTCCTAAAGACGGAATGCTCGGTTCGTCCTTTTTCTCATTCCAAAGGCGCTCGGCTTACCCCCGAGCAATCGCTTCCTGAAATCTTCCGAGCAATGTGTCGTCTTATTCCCTGATCTCCTATAGCAGTCGAACAGGCCAAAAAGCATTCAAGGCCCCACATTCGTACCTCCCCGGTGTGTCGACTTGGTTGCTTCATCGATCCCTGTTTCCTCTGCGTTGCCAACCCAAGTTGTCGGCTGCTCCTCCCTCCACTGTCCCCCACAATGAAGAGCAGCTTTCGCGGCGCAGAGAATTTCAGGGGACCCGGTGCCCTCTTTCTCATGACACAAGGTGCGGGTCGGTTCCCATGAGTGGGAAAGTTCAACCGGCCCGCTCTGCTGGGCTCAGCGAACTTCGGTGTCCGCCAGAACGATCTTGCGCTCGCTATCACGAAACTCGGATCAGATTGGAAATCCAATCGCCGCAGCCGTTCGGAGTTCTTCAACTCGAAGAAGGAGAAATATCGCCACGAGCTGGCTGCGAGGTCGATGGCCTTCAACCAGAAGGATAGGCCTGCCCAAGGACGTAGGGCTCTGCGATGACAGATTTCCCTCGATAGTCGAACCTGACAATCCTCCATCTTTAGGATGACTCCGCGGAGTCCGTCCTTTCGTGAGAGGATCTTCAGGCGTTTCGATCCCAGCGTGTAAGTCGGGTTATTCTTTAGCCGATCCTGATCCAAGCAATTTGCCGCTTGCCGTCCCCATAAGGGAAGAGTTTGAAAATTTTCAGGCCCACCTGACGATCGCTTCCGAGGAATGGTCGATCGTGAAAGTAGTCGGTTTCCCACTGAGGAACGTCGGAGGCGTTGAGCCAATCCCCGATAGCGCAGGACGCGGGATCAGTACGCAGTTCTCCTATTGGATCGCTTGTATTCATTCGGCGTGCGGGGCAAGAGATGGACCGCCGCCGGAGTGCCTTGCTAAGGGCTCAGGGGAAGAGGGACAAGACGTGCAAAAGCGTGAGAAAACCTATGCCTGAAACGGGTGAAGTTCAATCACCGTTTCTCAGCTGTTATACGTCAGCAAATTCGAACCTGCGCGCCTCCATATTGTAGGAAAATCGCGGGGAGTAGTAGTTCATCAGCAAAGGGCTCAACCTATCCGTAGCCAAACCATCGCTGGTGGGCCGTCAACGTAGGGAAGCAATTTAAAGACAAGTGATCTCGTGCCGCAAGGTGCGGCGATGCTGAGGTTATGAGTCCAGTCCTGGGCCCACCCCGGAACGTCTGCCGCCAGTATCCAGTCACCGATTTTGCACGATTCGTAAGACGAATGGCGTTTGCCAGATGGGTCTGCTTTCTTGTTCATAAGCGGTTGGGCAGTTGGCCGCCGCCAAGGAACTCGTGTTAGAAGTTTGGGGGAAGAGGGTCGCCGTGCTGTTGAGTGGGAGGGATCGTCCGGCCAGCCATGGAAGTCAACGAATGTTTCCGCGCGGGCCTTGTCCGGCCAGAGGTCTTTGGAGATCATCCCATTCTGGACGCAATCGGCACGGGTGCGCGCCAGCACAGTTCAAAGATGTTCTTTTTGCGGCTTTGGAGGTGGCGTTGTCTGGGATGATCTTGAGCGCTCCAACTGCGTCAGAAGAGGCAAGTGGGTGGTCGGGAAAGAGTTTTTCGGGCGATCCCCGTAATCTCTTGGTTATACCTCACCGTGCCTCATTAAGGTCCTCCGGGGCCTTGTCTGTTTCAATACTCCGCCAAGTTCTCTTGCCGTTGAGGGTGATCCATGGGTAGAAAGCGCCGCCGGGTCGTCGGATGTAAAGTCCGGGGGTGTCGGCGGCCTCTCATTTAGGGGTTCCGGTTTCATAGCGTTGCTCAGCGGGGATGCTGGTTGCGGTATAAATCCGGTACCACCTGGAAGGAAGGTCAAGGGTCGCAAGTGGCTCAAAACAAGCATTCAGGAGGGGTGGCAGAGTGGTCTATCGCGTCGGTCTTGAAAACCGAAGTTGCGCAAGCAACCGTGGGTTCGAATCCCACCCCCTCCGCCAAACTTCAAGCGCATCGCCGCATGGCCGAAGCGGCTGTCTCATAAAATCGCATCCCGACTTTTCAGGGGGCGCCGGCATCGGCAAGAGCGCTCGCGTCTGAACCATTAAAGCAGGGTCCCACGGAGGATAGCCTGCGCCGCCGCGAAGTAGATTACGAGGCCGGTGACGTCCACCAGCGTCGCCACGAAAGGCGCTGAGGAGGTTGCCGGATCGAGACCAAAACGCCGGAGCAGGAAGGGCAACATCGATCCCGAGAGACTGCCCCAGAGCACGACTCCGACGAGAGACACGCCCACTGTGGCCGCGAGCAGGGGCCAGTGCGGGCCGTAGATGTCGGAAAAGGTGCTCCAGACCGAAATCCGGATGACGCCGATCACGCCAAGGATCAGACCCAGCGCGAGACCGCAGAGGATCTCACGGCGCATCACGCGCCACCATTCGCGGAGCCCCACTTCTCCGATCGCCATGGCGCGGATGATCAGGGATGCCGCTTGCGAGCCGCTATTGCCGCCGCTGGAAATGATGAGCGGGACGAAGATGGCCAGAACCGCGGCGCGCTCGATCTCGTTTTCGTAGTGACCCATCGCGGTCGCGGTGAGCATCTCGCCGACGAAAAGGATCACCAGCCATACCGCCCGCTTGCGAATGAGCCTGCCGAGCGAGATGTCCAGATAGGGCTCATCCAGTTGCTCGACACCGCCGAGCTTCTGGATGTCCTCGGTGGCTTCTTCTTCCGCCACGCCGAGGATGTCGTCGCCGGTGACGATACCCACCAAGCCTCCCTGGCGATCCACGACCGGTAGCACGGTGCGGTGATGCTTGCGGAAGGCCGCCACCGCGGTCTCCCGGTCGTCGGTGGCATTCAGGGAAATCATCACGCCATTCCGGAGATCGCGCACCTTTGTCTCCAGCGGACAGAGCAGCACCTCCCGGATCCGGAGATCGTCCAACAGCTTGCCATGCGAGTCGACGACGTAGAGGACATTCAGCGTTTCCCGATCGCGGCCATGTTTGCGAATGTGCTCGAGCACCTCCGCCGCGGTCCATTCATCGCGCAGCGTAAGATATTCGGAGGTCATCAGCCGGCCGATGCTTTCTTCCGGATAGTCCAGCAGCCGCAGGGCGATGGCGCGCTCCTCCGGAGACAGCGCCTCGACCAAGCGGGCGCACACGGGGGTGGGCAGTTCCTCCAACAAGGCGGTGCGATCGTCCGAAGACATGTCTTCGAGCAAGGCCGCGGCCCCTTCGTCGCCCATGGCACGGAGCAGTGCTTCCTGAACCTCCAGCGGAAAATATCCAAAGATCTCCGTCGCCAACTCGCCGGGGAGTAGGCGGAAAAGGGCCACCTTTTCGGCGGACTCGAATTCCGCGATGACTTCCGCGGTATCGGCGGGGGCCAAGCCGGCAAAGACGGCACGGATGCTGACAAAGTTCCTGTCGGCAAGAAGCTCGGCCAGCCGATCTTTCACGAATTCCTTGTCCATGGCCTTCCGGATCGAGAACGCCGTTCCCATGATCTGTTCCCAACCGGCGGGCAACCCCAATTCGCGTTTGCGAGGACACCGGGGAAGGCCGACCCCGACCGGGAGATTGCCCCGACGCGAGGCCGCGGCACCTTCGAAAGGGCGCGCCCTCGAAAAAGAACTTACATCATGGAAGGCGGATCCAAGCATCCGCCCTCCACCGGCCCTGCCAATGGCAGGCCGCGCTTACTTCCCGCAGGTCGTGCCGGTGGCGCAGTCCTTCAGACGGGCGATTTCCTGGCTGGGGATCCGCGTCGGTTCCGGATACTCGAAGATCTCGCCCTCGTAGTTGCGCAGCACGGTTTTCTCGTGATCGCGATGGACCACGTAATTCGGATTGAGCGGGATCTTGCCACCGCCGCCCGGGCCATCGATGACGAATTGCGGGATGGCGTAGCCGGTGGTGTGGCCGCGCAGGCCCTCGATGATTTCCAGACCCTTCGACACCGAAGTGCGGAGATGCGAGGAGCCGCGGATAAGATCGCACTGATAGAGATAGTAGGGGCGCACGCGGCACATCAGGAGCTTGTGGACGAGCGCCTTTTGTACTTCCACGGAATCGTTCACTCCCTTCAGCAGCACGCTCTGGTTGCCCAGCGGGATGCCGGCATCGGCGAGGCGACCGAGCGCTTCCTTCACCTCCAGCGTGAGCTCGCGCGGGTGATTGGTGTGAACGGAAATGAAGAGCGGATGATACTTCTTCAGCATCGCGCACAGCTCCGGAGTGATCCGCTGGGGCAGGAAAATCGGAATGCGCGAGCCGATCCGCAGGAATTGGATATGCGGGATCGCGCGCAAGCGGCTGAGGATCTTCTCCAGCTTCGCATCGGAGAAGAGCAGGGGATCCCCGCCGGAAAGCAGCACGTCGCGGACCTCGGTGTGTTCTTCGAGGTATTTGAAGGCGGCCTCCCATTGCGTCTCCAAATGCTGCTCGCCCACGCCGGACACCACGCGGGAGCGGGTGCAGTAGCGGCAGTAGGATGCACAGCGGTCTGTGACGAGGAAGAGTACCCGGTCCGGATAGCGGTGGACGAGCCCCGGCACCGGCATGTGGGAATCTTCGCCACAAGGGTCCGCCATTTCTTCAGGCGCGTCCCAGCCTTCTTCGAGACGTGGGATGACCTGGCGGCGAATCGGGCAATCCGGATCGTCCGGATCGATCAAATTAAAGAAATGCGGCGTGATGGACATCGCCAGCTTGTTGCCGGCGAGCAGGACTCCGGCTCTCTCCTCATCGGTGAGGTGGATGCGGGCTTCAAGGGCGGACAGCGAGGAAACGCGGTTCTTGAGCTGCCAGGTGGCGTCATGCCAATCGGTCATCGCCTCCGCGGGCCAGTAGCCTGGTGCATGCGAACGGAAGGCGGGGTCGAGGTCGGTGTGTTGGCCCATCGGGGTTTCGCGAAAATAGGGGGCATCCGGGTCCTGTCAAATGGGTGTTTTTTGCACGAAAGGGGGATCGCCGGGTAATCGATCCTGATTTGGGCAGCATCCTTGAAGGGCGGGATATCGGAGGGACGGAAGCCCGCTTCGGGCAAAAGCTCAGGGAGCGCAACTGGTTCGCCGGGCTCCAATGTTCTCTCTGCTCTGATTTCCAGAGCATTCGGAATAAAGGAGATCCTCGGGCTCTCCAGTGGCTTTCTGAGAACTTGCCCGCAGAATTTCGCTGAATTTAGGTTTCATTGGCCAACCGTGTTTGAAAGAAAAGCCCTGCGTGGGCGTATCGGCCCCGCCCGCGGAAAATGGTGCCGCTTTTGTCCTCGAGGAGAATTTGAGCACCGCCCCGGACGTAGAGTTTTGAAGGATCAGAGATGAAGGAAATGTCGAAGAGAGCTTGCTTGATGATGATGGGGATGGGCGCGCTGCCACTCGCGGTCGCGGCGGAGGCACCGAAGAACCTCTACAGCCCCTACAGCCACGTCACGAATATCACGGAGGGCCTCTCATGGCCGAAGGGGCAGGCGGTTCCGACCTTCGCCACCCCGGCGGAAAAGCTCGATACCATCACCATGCAAGATCTCTCGAAGGACGAGCAACTCACCTTCTCCGCCCTCCAAGGCCGGGTAAACCGGAAGCAACCGCGCATCCTTCTCGTCGACAATCGCGCCGGGGAAGGCGCTTTTACCTGGGCGGATACCTGCGGCTTTTCCCAGCGCGAACTCTACCCGCGCGAGCGCCGCTACGAGCTGGCCGCGAAGTATGCGAAGGAGATCGATGGCGTGGTCCTCTACGATTCCACACTGAGCCCGCACTACCGGAATCTCGCCGGGACGGTGGCTTCGCAGATGAATGCGGTCCCGGCGAATCGCGCGATTTTCGAGGAGCTGAACAAGAACGGCGCGAATCTGAAGGTCGTGGAAGATCTCACCGCGCTGAAGTTCACCAAGCCGCTGGAGATCTACGGCCACATGCTGGAGAAGTATTGGCCGAAGTCCGAGAAGCGTCTGATCGTCAGCGCGAAGCCTCATGACGAGGGAGGCGGTGGCGATTATCATCACACCCGCGACATCGCGGCAGCCACCGGCGCCGCCGTCGTCTGGCTGGATACCCGCGTGCCGGAAGAGCGGGATCTCCTGCGGAAGTTTTTCAAGGACATGAAGGCGGGCGAGGCGATCGCGCTCGGCTGGTACGCCACGGAACGCACCGGCATCACCACGGCCTCGGAATTCGGCATCGGCACGATGCCCGCGGATTTCCTCGTCAGTCCCACGACTTATGCGGGCACGGATCACACGATCCGCATCCCGGCGGTGCCAAAGAAGCCGGAGCTGGAGAACAAGGTCTACGTGGCCATCTTCATCAGCGATGGCGATAACCTGCAGTACACCCAGCACGCCATGCGGCAGAACTGGGATCGCATCGGTGCGGACCGGGGGAAGATCGCGCTGAATTGGACCATTGCGCCCGGCCTGGTGGACGTGGCTCCGGCCTACATGAATTACTACTATGGTTCTGCGACTTTGAAGGATTGCTTCGTCACCGGTCCATCCGGGATGGGCTACATGATGCCCACGAACACCCTCGATGAGCCTGGCGCTCCGGTGGGGGAATCGCTGAAGGACCCGGCGATGATGGATGGCTACACGCGCCTGACGGAGACCTATCTCCAGCGCTCCGGCTTGCGGGTGATCACGATCTGGGATGAGGCCTCACCGGCGCTGCGCCAGGCCTATGAGCGGAATTGCCGCCACCTCTACGGAGCCACCGTGCAGAATTTCAAGGACATGCCCTCCGTCGCGAGCAGCGTGGAGGACGGGCGCGTGCGCTTCGACAAGCTGGAGATCCCCTATGGAAGTTCCCGCGAGCATCTCGGGGGATCGTTGCATCGCCAGATCAAGCGCTGGGATGGCAAGGGCCCGCACTTCGTGTCCTATCAGGTGGATGTCTGGGGGCAGCTGCGCGTGCATCATCTGATCGAGCTGAATGAGGAACTGCAGAAGGAATTCCCCGGGAAGGTGGAGTTCGTGCGGGCGGATCATTATTTCAATCTCTTCAATGAGGCGAATGGCCTGCCTCACAGCCTGACGATGTCCGCTTCGGCAAAGGTCAGCAGCAGTGCGCCTTCCGAGAAAGTGGAGCAGGCAATGGACGGCACCCCGACCACCCTGTGGAGCGCTGCCGTCCCGGGGAAACAATCGCTGAGCTTTGACCTGGGCGGCAGCTACAAGGTGAGGCGCTGCGTCATCCACCATGCCGGCGACAATGGCATGGCCCCGAAGGAGAATACAAAGGACTTCGCCGTGCAGGTCAGCACGGATGGGAAGGATTGGAAGACCGTCCAGCTTATCAAGGGGAACAAGGACAACGTCACCGATCTCGAATTTCCTGCCGTCCCGGCAACGAAAGTCAGGGTCCTCATCGACAAGCCTGGCGAAGATGGCACCGCCCGCATTGCGGACGTGGAAATCTTCGGCGTGAAGTGACGCCTTGTTTGGCGGGTAAGGAAGCTTGGCCTGCGGTTTACCGATTACCAGCTGCTCTTCTAAATGCCTGAAGGGGCAATTTTCAATAGCCCGGGGTGGTTGGGAAGAGGACGGTGCCCTGCAGGAGCATTGGTGGCATCGCTGCCGCCTGGCTTCTTTCTTCCTGTAAAAAATTCCCCCAAATCCTGTCTCCTTTTTCCATGCGTGCCGGATATCCCTTGAACCATGGAATTATCCGACCGGGAGTTGCTCGACCGCTTTGTCACGAACCGTGACGAGGCTGCTTTCCGGATGCTGGTGGAGCGCCACCTGGCAGTGGTTCATGGAGTTGCCCGCCGGGTCACGGCGAATGGAGAACTGGCACGGGATGTCGCCCAGAATGCCTTCGTTCGTCTGGCCCGGCGGGCCGCCCTGATCCCGCGGGACCTTTCCCTTTCCGCATGGCTCCACCGCGTGACCCATCATCTGGCGATCGACATGGTTCGCGGGGAGGAACGCCGGAAGAAGCGGGAGTCCGCTACCCACGCCGCTGCCGCCATGGACTCCGATCCCACGCCGCCACCCGATTGGTCGGCGCTGGCTCCTGTTGTCGATTCCCTCGTCAACCGATTGCCCGCGGCCGATCGCGATCTCGTCCTGCTCCGCTTCTACCGGAATGAACCTCATGCCGCGATCGCCCGGCAACTCGGCCTCAGCGAGGCCGCGGCGAAGAAGCGTGCCACCCGTGCCTTGGAAAAGCTCCGCGCGCTGCTCGCCAAGCAGGGCATCGCCACCTCCGCGGTCGCGCTCGCCGCGCTACTGCCCGCGCATGCCGCACCGCCGGTATCGGGATCGATGATCCTCTCCGTGAGTGCCGCGGCGAAGGGAATCCTTCCCGCCGCCCCTCAGGGCCTGAACCTCCATCTTGCCATGACCACCGCGCAAAAGACCGCTGTCGCCGCTGCGGCCCTCGTCTTCCTCGGATCGCTGGGCTACGCCATCCGTAGTAGTCCACCGCTTCCACCAGCAGGGATCGCGCTTGCCTCCGCATCCGGCGCCGCCGCGGGTGATGCCAAGGCCGCCGCCCGCCGAGAACGCGGCAGCGGCCTCAGCGCGGAGGAGCGATTGGAAAAGCTCCGCCAGATCATGGCCATCCCCGGGAAACTGGAACGCCCGCGGCAGTTCCTGGAATTCATCGATACGCTTTCGTCCAAGGAGATCGCAGAGACCGCGGGCCAGCTCCAGCAATTGAAGGTCGCCGATTCAACAGCGGAGTTCACGATGCTCCTGGAAGCGTGGACAAAGGTAGATCCCTTGGGGGCGCTGGCGTGGTCGATGGAGACGACGAAAGGAGGGCCACACGCCGTGATCCTTTCCACCTGGGGAGAATTCGATCCGGAAGCCGCGGTCGATTGGGTGCTGCAAAATGTGCCGCAGCCCTTCACCGATGACACCAAGCGGAGCGCGCTGTTGTCGGTGGTCGGTGGCATAGCGGCAAGGGATCCCGCGGCCGCGGTGAAGGCGCTGGACCACGTGCCCGAGGAAAAGATGCGGACCCAATCCCTGCTTTTCCTGGCCAGTAGCATGGATGGTTCAGGTAAGGTCGCAGAGCTGTTGGACGCCGTAAAGCCGGGGCCGATGTGCAGCGCCTTGGCGGCGTGGTCCACCACCGGGCTGGTACTCGATGGCCGGGGCGATAAGGCGATCGAGTTGCTCCTCGCCGATGAAGGGGCCCGGAAGATCGAGCCTCTCGGGAATCTCTTCTCCCTTTGGTATTACGAAGCACCGGACGCCGCTCTGGCGAGTCTGGAGAAGGTGCCTGAGGGACCTTTCCGCGATGAGGCCGCGGCGACCCTGTGCCTCCGGGCAGGCAGTGAGCGGCCGGAGCTGAGCATGGACCTGCTCAAGCGCTACCCCGGGATGAAGAGCGACAAGCTCCTCGCTCAATTGGCGGACGAGATTCCGGTGCCCCATGCGCTCGATGAGATGCTCTTTGAAATGAGTGATACCAAGCTGCGGGATGAGGCCCAGATCATGCGCCTGAAACTCTGGAAGCGGTGGGGCGGGGAGGAGGTCCGCAAGTGGATGGACAGCCACGACCTTTCGCCCGCTGTCCGGGAGGCAGTTCTAACAGCACAAGACAAAGCGGAATAATGAAGCCGGAAAGTGCCACCCTTTACGCCGTCTCGGGGCTCCTGCTCCTGTCCGCGCTCTGCGTGGGCGGCAGGATTTATGTGGATGAGAAGGGGGGCGCGGCAGCACTGCCGCCTGCCAAGCCTGCGAAGGCCCTTGGTGACCCTGCGCCAGAAGTTGCGCGGGGCGCTCTGCCGAAGCCGATGGCGAGACCGGGCGACTCGTCTCCGCTGGTCAGCCAGTTGCGTGCGATTCTCGCCTTGGGAACCACGATCGATCGGACGAAGGCGCTGTTGGCGCTGACGGCCGGTTTTAAGGATCCCGAGGACTGGAGGCGCGCCCTGACGGCGCTGGATGAACTTGGCGTCCGCCGCGGCTTCTCGGGTTGGGATGTGATCATGTATGCTTGGGCGGAGTCGGATCCCCTGACCGCCATGACCTATTCGATCGAGAACAAGGTTGGAACGGATTACGTGATGGAGATTTGGCTGTCGGTCGATCCCGATGGGGCGCTCGCGTATTTGGAATCTCCGGAAGGGAAGCAGGAGATCCAGATTTGGAGGAACCTGGTTGGGAGCACGATGAATCGTCTCGGCGGAGATCTGCCTCGCTTGGAGCGCTTGCTGAAGGCCATTCCCGAGAATGAGCGCAGGATGGTGGCACCTTACCTGAAGACGAAGTTTACCGCTCCTTACGAGACCCTGAAGCCATGGGTCGGATCACTCGATCCTTGGTTGAAGGAGGCGGTGGTTCGGATGCTGATGCAGGGGCTGCCCGACATGCAGCAGAAGCTGGTGGTGGCGGCGGACTTTCCGGAGCAGGTGGGGGCGCAGGGACAGTCGATGATTTACGCGGCGTGGATGAAGGAGAATGAGGCGGAGGCGATGGCCGCCTTCGATGCGATGGAGGAGGGACCAAGCCACAAGGCCGCCTTGGGTGCGGCAATGATGCATTACTATCGGTCTGCGCGCTTGGCGGAGGCGCTGGAGCTTTACAAGAAGTGGCCGGAGGAAGTCGGCCAGCCCTTCCTCTCCGATCTGCTCCTGTGTGAACGGGTGGAAGATGCGGAGGTGATCCTGGCTTCGATCCCGCTGCATCAGAGCGAATCCCTGCGCTTGAACCGCTACCGCGTGGCCTTGGAGATGTGGTTCTCGAAAGAACCGGATGCCGTCAGAAAGTGGCTCGCCGAAAATGAAGTCCCGGAGATCGTCCGGAAGGAGTGGGACGGGAAGTAGGTCTGTTTCCGCGTGCTTTCCGACGCTGCCGTGGAGGCTCGGCGGATGTCGGGTGTTGATTCGGTCAATGTGTCTCTCGGATGGGACAAGCTTGTCATGTTTGTTGGGCAAACTGTCGCATCGGATTTTCCCGGTGGGTTGTTAGATTGATTGAAAACCAATGCATTGGGTGGATGTGGGCCAGTGGCATCCCTCTTGCGATATGGGCTTCATAAGGTCGCCGCAAGACGCGGCTGATCGAGCTTCAAACCAACCTATCAACACTAAATCAAGACCATGAGAATACTGACCCATTGGAATCCGCTTCGCGACGTCCAGGAATTTCAGAACCGCGTCTTTCACGCGCTTCAGACCGCTCCTGCGCAGGGCGAGGGGCAATGCAAGCCTACTGCTGTTGCCGACTGGGTGCCGGTCGTGGACGTCGTGGAGGATGAGAAGGAATTCCTCATCACCGCGGAGCTTCCCGAGGTCACCAAGGAAAATGTCCGCGTCACCGTCGACAAGGGTCAGCTGACTCTGAGCGGGGAACGGAAATTCGAGAAGGAGGAGAACGGGAAGAAGTATCACCGCGTGGAGCGCGCCTACGGGCAGTTCTCCCGAAGCTTCAAGCTCCCCGACACGGTCGATGCCGAGAAGGTGGAGGCTGAGTTCAAGGATGGTCTGCTCCGCATCCATCTCGCGAAGGTGGAGAAATCCGGTCCGCGCCAGATTGAGGTGAAGGCCGAATAAAGGACTGTTTTTTCATAGCATCGGATGGTGGCCCCGTCGCGCTTCGTCGCGGCGGGGCTTCGTCGCGGCGGGGCTTCGTCATTCCGATGATGCCAGAGATCGGCAGGCCCTATTTCCAACAGCTGTCCGCCCGCTGCATGAGATGCTCGCGCAGGGCCTGGTCGTCGGTAAGCGCGGCGGCACGCTGAAAGCCTTCGCGAGCCTCCTGTCCTCGATCTAGCAGGGCGAGAAGGTGGGCACGTGTTGCCCAATAGGGTTGATAGTTTCCGATGCGGTCTTCCGGAATGGAATCGAGCGCCGCCAAGCCCGCCGCGGCATCGCCACTCTGTGCCATGGCCACGGCGCGGCCGACCATGGAGCCGATGCCCGGTGCGAAATGGATCAATCCCTCGTAGAGCAGAAGGATCTGGGGCCAGTCGATGCCACCGTCCGGCAGGCGGTTCGCATGGATCGATTGGATCGCGGCTTCCAGTTGATAGCGGCCGATCGATCTCGCGCTGGAGGCCCGGCGTAGCAGCTGTTCCGCTTCCTCGATCATCGCACCGGACCATCGTTCCGGCGCCTGACGGTCCAGTGGCACGAAGCGTCCCTCGCCGTCATATCGGGCTTCGCGCCGGGCCTCGCAATGGAGCATCAGGGCCAGCAGGCCGAGGACTTCCGGTTCCTCGGGGACAAGCTTCAGGAGCATTCGGCCTAACAAGATCGCATCGCGCGCCAAGGCGTGCTGGGTTGAGCCCGGATCAGTTACGCTTTCCCAGCCGCTCGTATAGGCCGCATAGATGGCATCGAGGACGAAGGAGAGCCGATCCTTCCATTCCGGAGGCTCGGGAGCGCGGAACGGGATGCCTGCTTCGCGGATCTTGTTCTTCGCCCGCACCAAGCGCTGGCTCATCGCGGCTGGCGAAACGAGGAAGGCGGAAGCAATGCGCGCGGCGTCCACGCCGAGCACCACCTGGAGCATCAGCGGCGTTCGCGCCGCGGGATCAATCGCCGGGTGAGCGCAGACAAAGAGCAGCTTTAGCCGCTCATCGGGAAAGGGCTCCGGCGAATCAAGCACTGCCTCCGCGCTTTCCGCCGCGACTTGGAGGAGCTCCTGCGAAGCTTGCCTCACCTGGCTGCGTCGCGCGGCATCGATGAGCCGATGACGGGCGACGTGCAACAACCATGCCTCCGGCTTTTGCGGAATGCCTTCGTCTGGCCAACGCTTGAGCGCTGCGACCAAGGCGTCTCCCAAGGCGTCCTCTGCCGCGGCGACATCCCGCGAGCGGGCCGCGAGATACGCGACCAGCCGGCTGTAGGAATCGCGCACGACCGCTTCGACCGTGGCATGGGTGTCGCTGCCGCTCATTCGATCAGGCTTTCGCTGGTGCAGTGGCGAAATGCGAGCCGAGCAAGGGACGGACTTCGATGTGCGCGAAGGAGGCGGCAGGATGCCGTGCCGCCCATTCCAAGGCCGTGTCGAGGTCCGGGACATCAATAATGCCGAAGCCGGCGAGGAATTCCTTGGTCTCGGCATAGGGGCCGTCTTGGACCTGCCGCTTGCCATCGCGTATCGTGACGGTGGTGGTGCTCTCCGGCGAGCCGAGCCCGGCACCGCCGACGAAGATGCCGGCAGCCATCAGGGCTTCGCCGTAGGCTCTTCCGGCGGCGAGTGCCGCTCCGTCGTCGCGGCGGTCGAAGTGTTCCTGGGATTGGTGGACGAGTAAGGCGTATTTCATGATCGGTGTTGTTGTGGGCCACGGTGGCCGGTTTCACATCGATGACGGGTGAAGGGAGTTCGTTTCGACATTCGGGAAAAGAAGTAGGGCTGTTTCTCACAAAAAAACGCCGCCCCTTGCGAGGGCGGCGTTTGGAGTCAAAGCTTCGATCAAGCTTGGTCGATCGTCTTCTCCGTGGCGGCATCGACGATGACGAAGCGCTCGCGGTGAAGCGATGGATCGGAGCGGAAGATGAGGCGGCCGGAGTGCTGGCGTTCCAGTTCGACGAGGTGCTTTCCGTCCTCGGTCTTGAAGCGGTTGAGCACGTCCGGATTGACCACGACCACGAGGTCGCCGGCCTGGTCGCGGTGCTTGTGAATGACGGTTACGATGCGGCGCTGGATCTCCACGCTCATCGTCATCGGTGTCTTCACGCGGCCACGTCCCTGACAGTAAGGACAGGGCTCGAACATGGTATCGCGCAGGGACTCGTTGAGACGCTGGCGCGTCATTTCCATCAGGCCGATGGAGGAAATCTGCAGGACCTGCGTCTTCGCCTTGTCCTTCTTCAGGCGGTCTTTCATCGCCTTGTAGACCGTCTGCTGGTCCTTGCGATGACGCATGTCGATGAAGTCCACCACGACCAGGCCGCCGATGTTGCGCAGGCGCAGCTGGCGGGCGACTTCCTGGGCCGCCTCGACGTTGGTTTCGAGAATCATCTTGTCCACGTCCTTGGAGCCGCGGTTGCGGCCCGTATTCACGTCGACAGAGATCAGCGCTTCGGTTTCGTCGATCACGATGTAACCGCCGCAAGGCAGCCACACCTGGCGCGAGAAAGCCTCATCGATCTGCTTCTGGATCCCCACGGCTTCGAAGATCGGCTGCGTGGTCGGCAGGTGATGGATGCGGCGCTTGGCGCGGCGGGAAACCTTTCCGGCAATCTCGCGGATGAACTCGGTGGTCTGGGCGTCGTCGCAAAGCACCTGATCAACTTCATCGGTCAGGAAATCGCGGGCGGTACGCTCGATCAGGCCGGGCTCCTGGAAGACGCAGAGCGGAGCAGGACCGGAGTCACGCTTGTCTTCCACGGAACGCCACTGCTCCATCAGCATCGCGAGGTCCCGCACGAAGTGACGGGCGCGGGTGCCGTGGGCCACGGTGCGCATGATGATGCCCATGCCTTCGGGCACGCTCAGCTTCTGCATGATCTTGCGCAGGCGCTGGCGCTCCTTCGGATCCTCGATCTTGCGGGAGATACCGAACTGCTCGGTGAAGGGCATCAGCACCAGGTAGCGGCCGGCCAAGGAGATATTGGTCGTGACGCGGGGACCCTTCGTGCCGATGGGGCCCTTCGACACCTGGATCATGATTTCCGATCCGATCGGATAGATGCTGGGGATGTCCTTCGAGGTGATCTTCTGCTGCTGCTTCTTCTTGCTGCTGCTCGCGCGCTCGATCTCTTCGAGACCGGCGTCAAGGGCAGCTGGAATGGCATCCCAGAAATGGAGGAAAGCGTTTTTGTCGAGGCCGATGTCGACGAACATGGCCTTGAGGCCCGGCTCGATGTTCTTTACGCGGCCCTTGAAGATCCCGCCGACGATGTTTTGTTCGCCTTCGCGCTCGACGGTATATTCTTCGAGAACCCCGTTATCGAGGAGGGCGACGCGGCGTTCAAGCCGTTCGACGTTGACGATGACGGTGTTGCCTTCCTTCGGATTCGGTTTCCCGATTCCAAGGAAGCGTTTGATTTTCTGAATCATGGATTTGATGGGAGAGGGAAAGTGATAGGTGGAGTTAGCGATTTTTCTTCGGAGGCTTCTGACCCCTCGGGGTCAGAGTTCCTTCCGCATCGGCTTCCGGTTTGATGGTTGGTTTTGGGGTGATGGTGGGTTGAATCAATTGAGGATCTTCCGGCTTGGTGCCGGTGGCTTCCAGTGCTTCGGAGGCTTCATTTCCGGTCTCACCGTCGTCTTCGGTGACGTCGATCGCGGCTAGGATGTTCTCCGGCAGGGCGATCTCCTTGATGGGATCGGTATTGCCGACGACGGGATCGAGCGGGTGGATCGGCAGGCGCATGCCTTCCTCCTTCGCGAAGATGCCGCTGAGCAGGAGATTGACGAGAGGACCGGCGACAGCACCGCCGCCCTTGCCGTTTTCCACCAGCATGCAGACCGCATAGCGGGGATTGTCAAAGGGGGCGAAGGCGATGGTCCATGCGTTGTGGAGGTCCAGCACCTTGTTCACCTGGGCCGTGCCGGTCTTGGCAGCGACTTCGATGCCTGCATTGGCGACTTTCACACGGCCTGCGGTGCCGCCCCTTTCATTGACGGCCATCCACATGCCTTTCTTCAGCAGCTCCAGGTCTGCGGGCTTCATGCCTTCCTTCATCAGGTCCACCTTCAGGCGAGGCACATCGTCGACCACCACGCTGCCATCGCTGGCGACCACGCGCTTCACGAGACGGGGGTGATAGTATTTCCCGCCATTCGCCACACAGGCCGTGACCGCGCAGAGCTGCAGGGGTGTCGCCAGTGCATTGCCTTGGCCGATGCCGAGGAAACCGACATCGATCGGAGTCAGGCGGGCATTCGGTCGCAGGCGTTTCCACTCACGGCTACCGGTGACCAGGCCCGGATGCTCATTGGGCAGGGGAATGCCGGTCTTTTCACCCAGACCCAGCATGCGGAAACCATCCGCCATGCCTTCGCCGGTGATCGATCCGGCCAGCTGCATGAAGTAGGGATTGCAAGAAACCTGGATTGCCTTCGGCAAGGGCAGCGACCCGTGGCTGCCACCCTTCTGGGCGATCCAGCAGCCGACCTTCTGCGAGCCATAGGAGACGTAGCCGCTACAGTTGTAGGTCTTTGAGGCCAGGCCTTTCGTAGCGCCCACGAGGGCGGTCGGGATCTTGAAGGTGGAACCGGGGACGAAGGGGCTAATGGTGCGGTCGATCAGCGGCTGAACCTTCGCCTTGTAGTAGGCATCGCTCTTCGCCTGCGTGATGCCATCGATGAAGTCGTTCGGATCGTAATCCGGCACGGAGGCCATTGCCAGGATCTCGCCGGTGCGCGGATCCATCACCACGCCGGAGGCACTGCCTGCGCGACGCAGGACATTTGAAAGGAGATACTGGATCTCCGCATCGATGGTCAGGGTAACATCGGCTCCGAGGCCCGGATCCTTGGCGTCGATCGGCTTTTCGCCGACGATCTTGCCCTTCTCATTCTTTACGATGACCTTCCAGCCTTCAGCCCCGTTCGGGTTGGCTGGTGTCACGCCGCGCAGGGCGTCGTCCATCGTGAACTCCAGACCGGCCACGCCCTTGTCGTCGCCGACATACTGGTAGCCGAACTGGCGCCGCGCATCCTCCGGGATATCACCCTTGGCCCATGGCCTGAGGTAGCCGAGCATGTGGCAGGCCAGCGCCTTGTAGGGATACTCGCGCTTCGGCCGGACATTCAGATACACGCCCGGCAGCTCGAGCGAGTGCTCCGCAAAGCGCGCGAACTGATCGTAGTCGATGTCCGTGGTGTAAGTGTAGGGGACCAGACCGCCGTGGGTCTTGTAGTGGGTCACCAGACCTTCCGAATTGAAGTCCTTGGCGAGGCCGAGATCCTGGAGCGGGGGAATGATCCGCTCCTTCACGATCTTGAGGATGTCCGACTCCGTCTTGGCGCGCGGCATCCCTTTCTCGGTGGTCTCGACATCCACCGTCGGATCCTTGTCGCGCTGGAGGCGATAGGCTTCGTGGATCTCCTGCAGATTGAAGGACACTTCGTAAGTGCGGCGGTTCCGCGCCAGCTCCACGCCATTGCGATCCTTGATCGCACCGCGGATTCCGGGCTCGCGGATCTTGATCTGCCGGTTCCCCGGGACCTGCTGCTTGTAGAACTCCCGCTTCTTGATCTGGAACTCGTAGAGACGGGACAACAAGGCCCCGAACCCGAGCAACACCAAGGCGGTCAGAAGATAAACGCGAAGTCGGTAGCGTGGTTCCATGGCGGTCAGGCAATGACGCGGCGGCGCTTCTTCTTCTTCAGTCCTTCAAACCGGATCTCATGGCCGAACCGCTCCGCGATCTGGAACTGTGCCCAGAAGACCACGGGAGAAAACAGCATGGTGAGGATCGAAGTGAAGGTAATCTGCAGCAAGGTGGCGCGGGAAAACTGGAAGTCGCCGCGGACGAAGTTGATGATGAGATATTCCGAAATCAGATAGACGAAGATCGAGACCCCGACGAGGAAGGTGGAGAACTGCCACTTGCCCTCGCGGAAGAGAGGCTGGATGCCCTGCATGAGGTAGCCGATGGCGCCGTAGAGCACGATCGAGTAACCGAAGCGCAACGACTCCGCCGGATACTTGTAAACCTCCGGATCACCGCCCGCGGGACCCAGGGCATTCTGCGCATCCCACAGGAAGCCACAGATGAAGGCCAGGATCAGCATCACCGGCGGCCGTACCGTCACGGAGGCGCAGAGGAAGACCAGTGTGACCAAGAGCAACCGCGAATTGTACAAGCCGGTCAGCACGGGAATGAACTGCTGCGCGATGAGCGCGAGCAGGACGAGGATCAACAGGCTGAACGAATATCGGATCACGGGTCAGATCATGGCGACGGAAGGAGGAACACCGTGCTTAGATCCGTGAAATCGACCGAGGGTCGGACCAAAGCTTCGGTGTCGAGCGGGCCAGGGATGACCGACTCGACTTTGCCCACCAGGAGGTTTGGCGGGAAAAGCCCGCCCAGTCCGGTGGTAAAGACACGTGTGCCCGGACTGATCCGGGCCTTGGTGGAAAGGAAACGCAGCCGCAGGAGCGGCTCGGCTTCATACTGGCCGCGCTGGCCACTGAGGATGCCCACTTCCGGGGTGCCCTCGATTTGAACGGAAACCTTGCAGGCTTCATCGGTCAGCAGGATCACGGAGGAGATGAAGTCTCCCACGCGATCCACCTTTCCGACCAATCCGCCATCGGCGACCACCGGTTGATGGATGCTCACCGGATCCCCGGTGGACTTCGAGCCGCGGTCGATATCCACCGTCTGCCACCAGGTGGTGGGCTGGCGGCGGATCACGCGGGCCGCGGTGGCCTTGAAATCGATGCGCTTCTGGAAATCCAACGCACGGCGCAGGCGTGCATTCTCCGCCTCCAACTCCAGCGAATGGGCCTCTACCTGACGCAGGCGGGCGTGCTCGGTGCGGATGGTTTCCAATTCGGCTTCCAGCTTCTCCGAGTGGTCAGCTTCTTCGAGGAAGGCGCGAGCCTTCGTTTCGAGATTCGAGCCGGTCGTGAGGAAGGGACTCAGCCACGCATAGTAGGTCCGCTGGATCTCGCGTACGGAACGCTCGCTCTGGGTGAGTGCCCAGACGGCACCACCCAGAAACAGCAGGAATGCGATGAGATTGAGCGGCCTCATGGCGAGGAGCGCCTATCAGTAGTGGGAAGAAGTGGTCACCCGCTTCAGCACCTCGATCTCCTGTAGCATCTTGCCCGTGCCTTCCGCCACGGCGCTGAGGGGATCCTCCGCGACATGGACCGGCAGGCCCGTTTCCTCCCGGAGAAGGCGGTCGAGCCCGCGGAGCAAGGCCCCGCCGCCTGCCAGCACGATGCCGCGATCGACAAGGTCCGCGGCGAGTTCCGGAGGGCAGCGCTCCAAGGTCGTGCGCACCGCGTCCACGATCGTGGTGAGCGGGTCAGCCATGGCATCGCGGATTTCCTGAGAAGTGATGGTGATGGTTTTCGGCAGGCCGGCCACCAGGTCACGGCCCTTCACATCCATGGTGATCTCCTTTGGCAGCGGTGCCGCGGAGCCCAGGCGGATCTTGATATCTTCCGCAGTGCGTTCCCCGATCATCAGGTTATACGCACGCTTCATGTAGGAGACGATGGACTCATCCAACTCGTCGCCTGCAGTCCGCACGGAGCGTGCAAAAACGATGCCGCCCAGGGAGATCAGCGCCACCTCGGTGGTGCCACCGCCGATGTCCACGATCATGTTACCGGAAGCATCCATCACCGGCAGGCCCACGCCGATCGCGGCGGCCATCGGCTCTTCCACGATGTGGACTTCACGGGCGCCGGCTTGTTCCGCGGACTCGCTCACCGCGCGGCGTTCCACCTCGGTGATGCCGGAAGGCACGGCGATGACCACGCGCGGGTTGTTCCGCCGGCGGTTGTTGTTCGCCTTGCGGATGAAGTGGCGGAGCATCGCCTCGGTCACTTCGAAGTCGGCGATCACGCCGTCCTTCAGCGGGCGGATGGCAACGATGTTGCCGGGAGTACGGCCGAGCATGCGCTTTGCGTCGTCGCCCACGGCCAGAACTTCATTGGTCCCGGCCTTGACCGCGACCACCGAGGGTTCGCGGAGGACGATGCCTTGATCCTTGACGTTGACGAGGGTGTTGGCGGTGCCGAGATCGATGCCGATGTCGTTGGAAAACCAGCTGCCGAATAATCGAGCAAACATTCTGATGGTGAAAGATTTGGAAAAGGAAATATGACGGTCGTCACTACCCCGGCGCGGCACCGTCCCGCCGATCGCAGGGGAGCGAAAAATTCAAGCTACCCGAGTAATCGGGTAGCCGCGGGACTATGGCGATCCGAGCCCCTTGGGGTCAAGCGGGAATGCCCGTTCTACAAAGAGAATGAATGGCTTCCGCGGGCGGGCAGGGGAGTTTTCCCACTGACTGACGCTCAAGCGCTCAATTCGACGCCAAGACCGGGCCCACCGCCGCGTGGCGGGTCAGGAACTCGTCCGCCAGACCGTAGTAGGCACGGGCACCGATTCCCTCCGGATCATGCTCGAAAATCGTCTTCGCGTGGCTCGGCGCCTCGCCGATGCGGATGGTCCGCGGAATCACCGTGCGGTAGAGCTGATCGGGGAAGTAATTGCCCACTTCGTCCACCACCTGTTTCGCCAGGTTCGTGCGGCCGTCGAACATCGTCATGACGATCCCTTCCAAGGTGAGATCCGGGTTTGCGCCGGACTCGCGGATCTGATCGATCACGTGAACGATCTTCGCCAGACCTTCCAGACCGAACCACTCGCACTGGAGCGGGATCAGGATCTCATCGGCTGCGGCCAGCGCGGAAGTCATCAGCACGCCGAGCGAGGGCGGGGTGTCCAGCAGGCAGTAATCAAAGAGATCGTTCGGCTTCAGGCCTTGTAGGTGCGTGCGCAGGCGGACGAGGTGGTCGTCACCGCGCGCGAGTTCGATTTCCACGCCGGCCAGATCCATGTGGGAAGGGATCACCGAAAGGTTCTCCCGGCCCGAAGCCATGATCTTGTCGCGCACGTTTGCCTGACCCAGCAGTGCAGGATAGACCGTCGCTTCACCATCCACATCCAGGCCGAGGCCGCTGGTGGTATTGGCCTGCGGATCGAGATCGATGAGAAGCACGCGTTGTCCGCGAATGGCGAGCGCGGCGGAAAGATTCATCGCCGTGGTGGTTTTCCCCACGCCTCCTTTTTGATTGGCAACAGCGACAACTTTCATCTGGCGAGCGAACGGAACGAGCGGGGCGGAGTCTTCCGTCACGCGGGAGTCCTTGCAAACAAAACCGTGAGGGATAGGCGAATTGGCCCCCCGGAGGCCCGGAACCCGCGTTTCCGCCCATGATCCGGGCGACATCATGCGGGGAAATCATCCACCCTAGCTTTGGCATACCACACCCCTCAAGCGAGTTTCGCGGCGTTCCGGCGTAGTCTCGCCCTGCTCATGCGACGCCTCGCTTTCTCCATCCTTTGTCTCTTTGGTTGCCTCCCGGTCCTCGCGGATCCCGCTTTCCCGCCCGGCGGAACTCCGCTGAATGACGGCTCGCCCCTCAAATCCTGGGTCGATCCCGCCGTGGGCATTTCATCTCCTGTCGAAGAAGGGGTCCAGCAACTCAAGATCACCAAGGCCGACGAAGCCAAGCCCTTCCTCGCTCAGATCTCATCGAGTATCCCCTTATCCGATCTCGCTCCGGGAGACTTCGTCCTCGCCATCATCAAGGCCCGCTCGACCGCCGGAGCTCCCGGTAAAATCGAAGCGAAGATCCAGCTCGCGGAAGCCCCTTATACTTCCGCCGCTGATTCCATCGCCTTCGAACCCGGCACCGCTTGGCAAGAATACCCGATCACCTTCCGAATCACCCAGCCAGTCGGGAAGGGCGGTGCTTCGCTAGCCCTCCTCTGCGCTGCAAAGACACAGGCCATCGAGATCGCGTCGGTCCGTACCCAAAAGTATCCCGCGGGCACCGATACCTCCGAGTTCCCGCGCATCCGCCGCACCTACGCCGGTCGCGAGCCCGATGCCTCATGGCGGAAGGTCGCGCTCGACCGCATCGAGAAGCAACGCAAGGCCGACTTATCGCTCACGATCCTCGCCAGCGATGGCAAGCCGCTCGCGAATACCAAGATCCACCTCAAGCTCCGCCGCCATGAGTTCGGCTTCGGCTCCGCTGTCACCGCGGAGCTTCTAACAGCGGACACGGAAGACGGCCGCCGCTACCGGGAAATTGTCGACCGCTACTTCAGCCGCGTCGTTTTCGAAAACGACCTGAAGGACTTCGGGTGGGAAGCGAACGCCAGCGGCAAGGCGGAGCACCTCAAGCGTCTCGATCAAGCAATGACCTGGCTTGAGCAGCGCCATATCTCCATCCGTGGCCACTATCTCATGCAGGTCGCCACACCTTCGAATCTTGCCCAAGTCACCGACCCCGATGCGATCCGCAAGCACTTCATCGATACAGCGACAGAGCGCCTCGCCTTCGCGAACAAGCGCGTCTGCGAATGGGACGTCATCAATCACCCTGTCGCCTGGAGCGGTGCCGATCTCCTTAGCCAGCGGCCTGGCCTCGCCAAGCTCGACCGTGAAATCTATCACCTCGCCGAAAAGCACAGCGACCTGCCTTTCTACGTAAACGAGGATAAGATCTTCGGGCCCGGGCACGAGCCGGAGGGCACGTTTGCCTACATCCAACAGCTCAAACAAGACGGCTTCCGCGTGGACGGCCTCGGCAACCAGGCGCATGTCGATGACAGCTATCTGCCCTCGCCGGAGCAGGTCTTCGCCGTCACTGAACGCTTTGCGACCCTTGTCCCGCACCAAGTCATCACCGAGTTTGACATCGTGACCATGAATGACGACGAGCTCGCTGCCGATTATACAAGGGATCTCCTTATTGCCTGTTTCAGTCACCCGGCCTATACCGGATTCTTATGGTGGGGTTTCTGGGAAGGTCGCCACTGGAAACCCGGGGCCGCATCATATCGCAAGGATTGGACGGCAACTACCCGCGGAAAAGTTATAGAGCAATGGCTCGGTCACGAATGGACAACTAACCTTACCCTCGTCACCGATGATGTCGGCAAGGTATCTTGGCGCGGATTTCCGGGTGTCTATGAATTCGTTAAACTCGACAGCGGGTCTACTGTTTCGTTTTCTGTCACAAAATTAAATCCAACATTGGAATTGAAAATAGGGAATGGGGATATGGTGGAATAGAGTCGGAGCTTTGGGTGGCTTGTCATCCATAATAATAAAATAAATCACCTGGAGCCAAAATCCGTGAATCCGCCGAATCCTCATAATCCGTATTTATTACCCGCATCTACCCCGCCATCCCACACTACCGATTCCCGCCTGTTAAACTTTGTGGCTTTCTGAGTCTCTTCGCGGGAAGAAAAACTGGGGTCTTTCCCTTATCCTCACTCCTTCGGCATCCCGTGTATTCCGGACTTGCCCCTCTCAATCCATTTTCCCCTTTCCCCGAAACCCATCCCGTCCTCTAGTCCGCCCGCGGCATGGCGATCGACATCACGGAGGACTGGATAAGGAGCCTGACTGGCTGGAAGCCCTTCAAAGAGGGGAAGACCATGGCCGACAATGGTCTCGTCACCGAGCTGAAGAAATCCGCCGCCGGTGATGTCCTCCAGGCAAACATCCGGGAGGGCCGTCTCAATCTCCGGCCCACTGTAAAGATCGCCGGGCCCTCCGATGTCCGCGTCCAGTGCGGCTGCCCGGACTTCCGTGCCACCGGCGGCGTTTGCGCCCACGCCGTAGCTGTCCTCCTCAGTTCCCTGAAGCCGGCCGTCACCGGTGCCGCTGCCGGAAGATCTCCGCTCGCTGCCTCACCGGATCCGGCCGCGCCGCCAATTGCTCCGCAGGCTTGGGAAATCCACCTTTCACCCCGGCTTGAGACCGAGTGGCCGGAAGGCAAGCTGTCCCTCCGCTTCGCCGCCACCACCGGCACTCCCGCGCCGCAGGACCCCGTCCTCAGCGCCTGGCTCGCCGCGCGAAAAGTCCCAGCTGGTGTGAAGAGTCACCCCATGCGCCTCAGCGGATCGGATCTCGCGGAGTTCCTGGATCTGGCCGCGGGTCATCCCCGGATTGCGATCGATAGCCGGAAGGGAAGCTTCCGCTTGGAAGAAGACCCCGGCCCGCCGCTTCGGCTCGCCGATAGCCGCTTGGAGGGGGATCGCCTCGTGCTCGATCTCACCTCAGGGCAGTCCGCCGGAAAGACCCTCGTCCTCTGGGGCGAAGGCCCGGCACTTCTTTCCCGCGATTCCGCCGCGCGGCTTCCTGCCAAATCCGCGAACCCGCTCTGGATGCGCCAGCTCGCGGAACTCCTCGACAAGGGCCGCATCGGACTCCCGGTCGAGCGCTTCCTCGAGGACTACGATGCTTGGATGGATCTTTTCGAGCCGCCCCAGCCGGGCTGGCTCGGCACACTCCGCCTCGCCGGTGCCCAACCGGAATTCTGGGTCGAACTCGATGGCTCGCTCGATGCCGTCGAGGCCCTGCTTCGCGTTCGCTACCCCGGTCTGCCTGCCACACCCATTCCGCCTGTCGGGGATCCCATTTCCGGCCTGCCTCGACTCGCCCCGGACGGCCACCTTCAGGCGCGAAATCCCACTGCGGAGGAACAAGCCCGCCGCCGCCTTCTCGCCCTAGGCTTCTCCGCCGGTGCAAATCCCGCCCGCTTCCAGATGCGGGGTAGGGAGGAGGTTCTCGGCCTCATCGCTGATGGGCTGCCCCTCCTCCGAGGCAGCTGGTCGGTGAAGCTAAGCGAACGTTTCGGTACGGCTGTGGGCAGGGTTCATGTGGTCTCTCCAGAGATCCGGGAAGTCGCCGATCACGGATCTTCATTGGTGTTTGAATTGTCGTTCCAGACCCGGGGCGGGAAGCATATTCCAAGCGCTGAAATCCGCCGAATCCTGCGCGGTGGCAAGCGGAGCGTGAAGCTTTCAAACGGGATGGACCTCGTCGTCCGCCGCAACGCTGAGGAGCTGGTGAATCCACTCATCGAAGAGCTCGGTATCGGCCGTCCGGATGAGCGGTTCCAGCTGCAGGGTGCCTCTGCGTTGCTGTTCCAAAATTTGCGGGAAATATTATCTTTATCGCTGAAAATCAGCGATAAACATAATATTGATAATCATCGATTCACGAAAATCTCGAACGATGGATTAAATGCCTCGCTCCGCCCTTATCAAGAGGAAGGAGCTTCTTGGTTAAACGATCGATTGCAACGACTCGGCGGCGCTCTTCTGGCTGATGAAATGGGTCTCGGGAAGACCTTGCAAACTATCGCTTCAATCAATCACTTTAAGCAATCTGAGCCTGAGGTGCCTGCTGCCGCTATGGTGGTCGCTCCGACATCGCTTCTGGGGAATTGGATTGCGGAAATCAAACGTTTCGCACCGTCACTCAGAGTGCTGCTTTTCCATGGGCAGAGCCGCGATAAGCTTCGCCAGCAGGCGGAGGAGTCGGACGTTATTGTCACAAGTTACGGAACCCTTGTTCGGGATCTCGCCTTCCACCTTGGCAGGGAATACCGGCTCGTTGTGGCAGATGAGGCCAGCCTCCTTCGGAATCCGGACGCGGATGTCAGCAAGGCGCTGTTCAAGTTGAAAGCCCGCGGTCGTATCGCCCTGACGGGCACGCCCGTGGAGAACCGGATGCAGGATCTCTGGTCAATCTTTCGATTCATCGCGCCCGGCTACTTGGGGAACCGCGCCGACTTCAAGGGGCGTTACGAGGCTCCCGCCGCGGCCGATGGTCAGACGCCACGCGGCCTGCTTGATCGCCTGCGCCTCCGGACCTCGCCATTCGTCCTGCGCCGGACGAAGGATCAGGTTGCGAAGGATCTTCCGGACAAGGTTGAGATCGACGAGTGGCTCACTCTGTCCGAGGATCAGGCGGATCTCTATACCAGCCTTACCCGTGCCGGCCTGCAGGAGCTGGAGCAGATCCGGGACAAGCAAGGAGAGGGGGCCTGCCGCATGCATTTGCTCACGCTGCTCCTGCGTCTTCGTCAGGTTTGCGTCGATCCCGGCCTGTTGGATTTGAAAGAGGAGCATAAATCAAACGCGGTGAAGATCGAGCGTTTGTTGGAGCTGCTTTCGGAGCGAGCTGAGAATGGACAAAAAACATTGGTTTTCAGCCAATTTTCTCAAAATTTACGTCGCATCGAGAAGCGTGTTCCTGAGGGCTCCCAGAAGGTTTTTCGTATCGATGGTAGCACCCGGAACCGCCAGGAACTGGTCGATTCTTTCCAATCCTACGATGGCCCGGCGGTGTTCCTGATCAGCCTGAAGGCTGGTGGCTACGGCCTGAATCTCACCGCCGCCGACACCGTCATCCACCTCGATCCTTGGTGGAATCCTGCCGTCGAAGCCCAGGCCACTGACCGCGCCCACCGGATCGGCCAGACCCGGCCCGTCACCGTTTACCGGCTCCTCACGCGTGACACCGTGGAGGAACGCGTCCGCCGCCTCCAAGAGCGCAAACGCGCCGTCATCCAAGCCGCCACTGGCGACACCAGCACCGAGGCCATCCCGCAAAACTGGACCGCCGACGATATCGAAGGCCTCCTTCGGTAGCGGCCCGGAGCCGCGCCATGTTGGTAACGCCAAACTCCAGATACGGCTTCAGGGCTCGAGCCGGCCCGTCCTCAACTGACTGAGGGTGCGGTTAGCTTCTGGAGTAAGGGTCTCACACCGCACCGCTCAGACGGTGATCAAAGTTCCAATCCATCCAGCTTCCAAGCCTCCGCCCAGAAGCCAAGTCTGCTGCTGGCTCCTGGCCTGGGATCGGGACCCCGAGCCGCTGGTTCTCTTCGATGGACAGACTCTTGGAGGGTTTCGACCCACAGCCTTAAGGGCCCAATTCCTAAGCTTGGAAGCCCACCCGCGAGCGATTTCATCCTCCCGGCGCGGTGCCAGATCAACTTGTTACAATGCATGTAATGCGGAATGCAGAAATTGGGCATTCCGGCAAGTCTCTTTTTGACGTTGACGACCTTGGGTGTTAATCACCCGCCATCTGCACAAGCTCACGCCCGTGTTGCTTGCTGTGGTTCCTTACTAGTCCAAGGTGCCTGCTAACACCTCGGACCTATTTCGCCTCGGGGTGTCTGCTAACACCCCGGGGCGTTCTTTTCACTATGAAGGTATTCGTAAGCTGGTCTCAGGAAAGAAGTCGCGAAATCGCCAAGCTCTTGAAGCTGTGGATAAAGTGTGTGATTCAGGCTTCAGACCCGTGGATTTCTGTTCGTGATCTGCCCCGGGGCGTGCGATGGATGCAGGAAATTGGTGTGGCCCTAGATTCCTCGGAAATGGGGATCATTTGCCTGACGAAGGAGAATAAGAATAATCCTTGGATCCTCTTTGAGGCAGGAGCACTTGCCAAAGGAGTGAGCAAAGTATGCACGCTCCTGATCGACTTGGAGCCCGCTGATTTGGATCCTCCACTAGATCAGTTTAACCACACGTTCGCCACCGACAGGACCAGCATGTTCGCTCTAATAGAGACGCTGAACGCAGAGCTGGCCCCTTCCCTTCGTTTGTCCGAAAGCGTACTGAAAGAGGTCTTCGATACATATTGGGACAAGTTTTCCCAAGGAATGGCGCAAATCATTGCTGCTACAGAACCAACCGTAGGTCCAGAGCCAGAACCCGACACAAATGATCTTTTGTCTCAGGTGCTTTCGTCTGTTAGATCCATGAACAATCGATTGGCTCGAGTTGAAAGCGCAGCCAAGGCCTCTGTGGCGGTAGTGCCGCGAGTAACAAAAAGGGATGCGCAGGAGTTGCGGAACTTAGCCACAGACTATTATATGGGGATCGCCGGGCTGGACGCATGTTTGGTGGCAGCTCGCCGGGCCGGCTTTAGCGAGGCGGATTTTATATCAAGCCTCAGGGAACTATATGGCATTGATCTGCAGGGTCCACCGTCACCCGCCTCGTAGGGTTACGTTACTGGTTTGATTTTTTAGTATTTCTGCGTTGACGGTCCCTAGGTGAATTTGTTCTTCCTCGAATTGTAGCTGCCAATGCAGTTGCCCGGTTTAGCAGCCGGTCGGTTTAGCAGCCGAATGAAACGTAAGGAAGCACAGCACAAGGCAACGGGCGCGGAATCCTGTCTAAGGATAACCGTACGCATATTCCCGCCCGGGGTCTATCCACGGCACGGGGATGCGGAAGGAAGCAAAGCAACATAGCGGCGCAGAGGATTGCCCGTGTCGTGGATTAGGCCCGCTGTTGCTGGTCTCCGGTCCTCCATATGGTGAGCTGCAGGCTATCTTAACTCGGCTGCACGCCGATGATCGTTCCGTTATTTTCGGGACTATCCTTCTCTCGTTCGCCCTCGGTTTCCTGATCGGCGGCGTGTCCCTCGTCCTCTTCATGGAGGGGCTGAACCGCTATTGGCGGAAGCGCTTCGACCAAGCCAGAGAGGAGGCCTGCCCATGATCGCCGACATAGGTTTTGAGGGCGAGCACCGCGGGAGTGCGTATCGACTTTCCCGGGAACAATCCCCGTCTTTGCGCGGCGGCGAATTGAGCCCTTCTCGCGTTCCGGCCAATGATGCCGGGATCCATTGCAGGCAATCCGCCGCCGCGCTCCGTTCCCGCCTTGTCCATGTGCGGGCCTATGACTCCCCGAATTGGCTGACGCCCGGAGGCGTCGCGAAAAAGCGCCGAGCCATCGAGCGCAAGGGCATGCCCCGCATGAAGCATTGGCGCATGATCACGCTCACCCTGAACCGGGAGCTTTTCGAGCATAGCCCCCTCGCCGGCTATCTGGAGGGCAAAGACCATCTGCGCCGGTTCATGTTCGCCTGCCGCAAGGCGGGCCTGTGGTCCGATGAGCACAAGTGGGCATGGAAATTCGAATTTCATGAGGACGGGTGGCCGCACTGGCACCTGTTCGTGGCACGCACCGAAAAGTTCGATCAGGACGAGGATTTCCCGCTGATCAACCGGCTTTGGGGACTGGGCCGGGCCAACGTCAAAATGATCGATCGTGATGAGTTCCTCTATGAGTTCAAATACGCCTTCAAGCCCGCAGTCCAGGTCGACGAAGACGACATCGAAAACTATAGCGGAGCAGCTGTGGCTCCCGGGTGGTTTCTGGACCACCTTGGAATCAAGACCGTCACCGTCCGCTGGAAGGACGAAGAAGGCATCGAGCAACGGGAGCGGGCAATCAAGCCCTCCAGCTTCGCGCGGGTCCGGTTCTGGCAAACGTCCAAAGGGTTCTACACCAGCCCGGAGCCGGTCAAAGAAGTCGAGCGCAAGCCCCAGCAAAACTGGCAGATCCCCTTCCCGGTCCGCGTCACAGCCGAGCGGATCTCAAGTACGGTGCAAGTAGTAGCTCGCGATTCAGGCGGGACCTACGTTGCAAGTTCAGTCGTCAAGCTTTCGTGCCGTTCCGGTGATTTCTGGAACCTAGTTGGTTGGCACACCGTTCACGGCGCAGCGGTCGGGCTGGGCGTGAATTCCTACGCAATCCCGGCCTTCTTAATCCAATCCAAGACACACAACGCATGTCAGCTACACCATCTGCTCCAGAAAAACCGGTTCAGTCATCTAGCAGCCGAGAGATTGCAAAGGGAGGGGCAGACTTTGCGGACCTCCTAAATTCGCTAGATAACGGCGTCCGTATCACCGGGATGGTCCTTGCCGTCGAGGATCCGCGCGAGTTCAAGGGCCAAGGTAAGAACGGGAAACCCTACGAGTTCTGGAATCGTAAGCTCCAGATCTGGACCGGCAACAAGGCCGTGGAATGCACTATCCGCAAGGACAAGGCCGACGAGCACGGCCAGATCCTCGTCGGCAGTCGTGCGACTTTCCGCGTGGTGAATGGCCGGATTTACAACGGCCAATTGGCGTTCGACATCGACGCCTGAGCAAGAGGGGGAAGCGGGGAGACGCACGGAACGTGCGTCCCCCGCTCCCCCTCTCCTTTCCTTGTTTTAACAAAACATAACTGACATTTTCCATTGAACGATTGGTTAGATGCGCAGTTCGGACCGTGGGCAAAGGTGGTGGTCTGGATCGCAATCGTGTGGATCGTGAAATGGTGGTGTCGCTATCGCCTCCGCATTGCGCGGATTCGCCGCACGTCATGACACCTCTCTCCGTGGTTCCTCCCGTTGACCTCATCGAGGCCGCGGAACTTCAGACAATGGCCATGTGGTCAACCCTCCGGCTCCTTTTGGTGCCCCTCGTCATTTTCATCATCCTGCATTTCGGCAGAAGGCAG
Organism: Luteolibacter luteus; assembly: GCF_012913485.1. Taxonomy (GTDB): domain Bacteria; phylum Verrucomicrobiota; class Verrucomicrobiia; order Verrucomicrobiales; family Akkermansiaceae; genus Haloferula; species Haloferula lutea. Next base: position 6,065,643 of record NZ_CP051774.1, read on the forward strand.
GGCTAACGCTTTCGGTTCTCCGCCGCGGTTGGCGGAGGCCGGGAAACCAAAGAAACGCAACATATGCGCAAACTGCAAAACACCGTCAGCCTTGGCCTTGCCAAGGGCCGCAACATGTTCAACTCCACTCAGGCCCTCGCCGTGGGTGCCCTTCTGGCTCTGGCCACGGGAGCGCATGCACAGGGCGCTACCGCCGAATCGCTCGTGTCCGCGATGACCAGCGAAATCGGCGATATCGACGGTCACATGTGGACCATCGGTGCGGCCGTCGCCGCAGTCCTTGGGGTTATCGTGGTCATCACCCTCCTGCTGCGCAACGGCAAGAAGGTGGCCACCTCGTCCTAAGCAAACCGGGGAGGGGGTTCCGGCCCCCTCCCCTTTCCTTTTCCTGCCGTGGTCGAAGTCCTCCTTTGCCAGCTGATCGGAACGATTTGGGCCGCCTGCATCTTCTTCGCGATCATTTCCGCTTTCCGCCTATGAACCGTCTCGCCCTGGTATTGCTCCTCGCGTTTGGCTTGCTGCTCCCCGAAGCGGCGCACGCATGGTCATGGGAAAGCCAGTTCCCCTCGGTGAAAGCTTCGTCCCGTTGCCGGATCGTGCTGAAGCGGAACACCTCGCCGACAAACCGGACGATCTACCTTCTGACGGGCACGACGTGGACACCAATTGTCGTTGGCCCGGGAACCCCGGATTTACCGCTGTCGGGATTTCCGAACGAAAGCTTTGCGGGTTACGCCCTTAATTCCACCTCTTCGTCCGTGCCGCTCGGGTCGCAGCTCGGCTCTACCTCGGCTGTTAGAATCCCGTCCAACATGCGGACGCTTCAATTCGCGCTTACGGCGGATGCCCGGATCATCGGGCCATACATCAACGTTGACTGCTGGATCTATGAAACCACCGGACTGGCCATTCGCGGCATCAGCGGAAACAGCACGTATGTGGTCACCCTGCCGGATGTAACGATCAGTTTCGGCGGGATCGAAGGTCAGGAAACGATGATTCCAGGCGGAGGCAATGCCCCGGATTCGGACGGCGACGGGATCTCGGATGACGACGATCCTGACGACGACAACGACGGGATTTCGGATGGCAACGATGATTTCCCCAAGGACCCGAACGAAAACAACGACAACGACAACGACGGAACCGGCGACAATGCCGACCCCGATGACGACAACGACGGGAAGCCCGATGGCGACGACGCATTTCCTTGGGATCCCGGTCAGTGGAAGCCGGATACCGATGGCGACGGCACCCCCGACGACCAAGACGCTTTTCCGACCAACCCCGGCGAGGACAAGGACAACGACGGCGACGGGATCGGCGACAACACGGACCCCGACGACAACACTCCCCCGGGCGGCGGTGGTGGCGATCCTCCGGGCGGCGGTGGAGACGGAGACGATCCACCTGGGGGAGGCGGTGGTGGTGACGGTGGAGACGACGGCGGCACGCCGGGAGGTGGAGGGGGCGGCGATGGTGACGATGACGACGAACCATTCGGCTCCGGGAGCTTCCCAGGCATCGAAGACCCGTCAGGGATGGTGAACGAGATCAAGGACGCTCTCGGAGACATCAAGGACGCTGTGGCCGGAGAAGTCGCAGGCTGGAAAGTGTGGGATATCAAGATGTCAAATCCGGGCATCGCCCAATGGACTTTCACGATGAATTTCGGCCCGGATCTCGGTTCCTACACGAACTCATTCGACCCCGACTTTTTGTCCCTCATCCGCAAGGCGATTCTAATCTCCTTGGGCTTCTGCTTTCTCGCCGGATCACTCCGCGTCTTGTCATGGCGATGATCACCTTCAATAGCCTCAATGGGGCGATAGCTGAGATCGGCAAACAGCTGACGAAGCTTGCGGGTGTCGTCCTGCTGCCAGCTACGGCGTTCCTAGTATTCTGCAAGGACTTCATTATCGTCGTCCTTGTTGGCACCTTGGAGCCCATCGGGGCCGCGCTGGATGCGCTGGTTCTGAATCTCGATGTCAACGCGCTGAATGTGAACCTCGGCAAGGTGAACTCGATTTTCCCCATCCCGGAGTTTCTGGCGATGGTGGCGGCCTTCGTCGCGTTGTGGGCGGCGGTTCAAGGGGTGAAGTGGGTGCTCAAGTTCATCCCCACCATGGGCTAATGATCTTTGTCGTGACCGGCAAAATCGGAGCGGGAAAGACGCTCTTCGGGTGCCACCGGGCAATGCAGGTTTTCGGCTATGGCGGGCACGTCACGTCCAACATCGTCTTTCTCGAAGAGGGATGCCGGAAGTATCTGGCTTACCGGGGGAGATCGTTCGATTTCGCGGCTCAATACCAGTATCACGACTTCGAAGAGGAGCCGAACTTCATGTTGAAAGCCCGCAAGGGTACGAAGTCGAACCCGACTTTGGTCCTGATCGACGAGGCGCACTTGTATTACCCCTCGGGGCGGTCGCAGCACTACGACGTGGCGTTCGAGCTCCTGAACAAGTTCATTAGCCAGAGCCGCAAGTTTCACATCGATATCTACCTGATCACCCAGGACGAAAGCCTTCTTTACCACCGGCTCAAGACACAGGCCGAGCACCGGTATCACTGCATCGACATGCGGAAGAAGTCCTACGGGTGGCTGGGCACCCCGCCCGGTGCCGGGCTCAAGTGGGTGGAGAAGGACACGAAAAGCGATCTGGTGATGAAGGAAGGCGAAACCCAGCTCGATAAGCGCCTCTTCGGCTGCTTCGACACCTTCCAGAAATACGACAAGTTCACACGGGAGCTACAGGCCAATTTGCCAACGCATGACCTGCTCCCGAACACCTTCAGTGAGGGCCTGATTCCGGGCCTCATCCGCCGCGGCCGGCGCTTCCTGTTTCCATGAGAGTCATTATCATCATTCTTGTGTGCGTGGGCTTGGTGGGGTTCGGGATCTTCAAGATCTCGAACGTTTTCGCTACGAAGGGCGGCAAGCATCCCGAGAAGTCTCTTGCGGGCTCTTTGTTGCACACGGGGTCCCCGCAGCCCGCTGCGGAAGCCCCCGCGCCGGTATCCGAAGCGGCACCCGTTCAGGCCGCTCCTGTGCTCTCTCCGGTGCCGTTTGGGCCTCCGTTGCCGGATGACTACGTCCCTCCCCCGCCGAAGGCTCAAGCGGTGGCTGAACAAGAAGCGAAGCCCCTCGCAGAAGCAGGGTCCAATCTCATGGGCAAGAAGCCGGTGGAGATCCGGGTTTTCAGTTTCGTTAACCGGATCGTGCCGTCCATTGATGTCCTTCGTGCCGAGGTTGCCGCTGCAGCTGATTTCTCGGTGCTGGTCGACCAACGGGCAAACGCGTGGATTCTCAGGGCACCAGCGGACGTAATGGAGGAATACTCCAAGGTAGTGCAGGCCCTCGACGTGCGCCCGGATCAGGTGGATATGGATTTTTTGTTGGTAGCGGTCTCACAGGATCGTGTCGCGTCCCTCGGCCTCTCCGGGCTGCTGAACTCCGGAGCGCCCCACCTAGAGGGCGTTTCGCTCGTATTTGAGCCCAGCGGCCTGAACCTTCGTGTCGGAAGCTCCTCGCTCAATCTGGAGATCGACAAGGGCCGCGAGGCGGTCCACGTGGTCACGCTGCCTGTTGTCCGGGCTGTGGCCGGAGAGCCCTTCAAGCTCGATTCCGTGGATGAGATCCCGATTGCCCAATCGACCTACCGGGATGACGTCGAGACGCGCAGCTATGAGTACCGGAAAGTCGGCCTCGGCATTTCCGGAGGAATCGTCCGGGTCGGGGCCTCAATGGTCCTTTCCCTCAAGCAATCGAATGGCTCCGTCGTCCGCGAGTCGGCGGAGGCCCCTACGTTCAGGACATCGACCACGGAAACCGTTGCATGGCTTCAGCCCGGGGAATGGACGGTCGTTTCCGGCCTGACCATGGAACGTCGTGTCTGGCGCCGTGGCTTCCTCGAGCGGAAAGACGATCAGGAGAAAGACCTGGTTCTTCTGTTCGCCCGTGCCCGGACTTCGGTTGGATCGTCCCAGGTAGGTGAGTTCGTCGAGATAGACGACATGCGGGCGTTGGACGGCGGCGATCACCCGCTACTACCCGCGCGGCCGACCGAAGCATCGGACAGCAAGGAGGCAGTGGAGCGGATGGAAACCGAGTGGCTTCGGGAGCGGTCACAGCGGGCAAGCCGGTCCCGGATCGGGCCGCGTCACCGCAACTAGGAGTTGTCTCTAGCGTTCCGGCGAGATAGATGCAGGCGATGTCATCGCTGCGCCGCCAGATCGGAATTATCCTCTTCAAGATGAGCTTCGTCTTGGTAATGGTCGCGGGGGTGTGGCTGTTTTGGCCGAAACTTGCCCCTCTCGTGACAGAGATGTTGCTTCCTGAGAGGTTTAAGCCGAAGGCCGCGCCGGTTGCGAGTGAGCCTGAGAAGGCGGAAGACAAAGCTCCCGCGTGGGATCCCGCAAAACAAGCGCTGCCCCCTGGGATGCAGGCGACAAAGCCCTGAGGTTCCAACGAGAAGTCCCAGATCAGCGCCAGTTAGCCAAGAGCTGGCTGGATCTTGGCAACATGTAGCGAATCCAAGCTGCGGCGGGAGCCACACCATCGGTGTGTTCCCCAGCTCCTCGAAAATCTCAAGCTGAAGAAAAATTGTGTATTGACCCACAGAAAATGTGGGTTAATCTCCCCTCGGAATTCGAGAAAGGCCGTCGCGGCTGATGCCGCTAGGAAGTGTTCTCGGATCCCAGTCAGTTACAACCCTAACCTAACAAAATATGACCCCCAGATACAGAGACGCAAAAAACCGAATAGGCGAAGCGGTACCACATTCCTTTATGTAGCTGATGGTCAGCAACTAAAGAGCAAGTGGCCGCTGTTGCATCGCATCAGCCATGTCCACCATTAAATCCAAAACCACCCCCGCAACTCCACGAAATGAGAAACTCTCGGAACGCCAGAAAAAGGCTGAAGAGAAGTGGACGAAGGGTATCCCTGAAACGACCCGACTTTATCTCGGCATGGAGCCCGATCCTTACCGGCGCTTCCTTGTTGTGATGGCTTCAGCCTTTGCTGCTGGTTACGCTTGGATCTACAAGGGTAATTGGACCGCACAGGTGATTTACGCTGCCATGTTTCTCATCTTCCTCGGGGTCTCGGTGTGGTTCAAACACTGGGATGAAAAAGAAGATTAGACTTAGTTTCGACCTGCCACCTGAGGCGAAGGTGCTAATGGAAGATCTTCAGGAGCGAAGCAATGCTTCAACGCTCACGGAGGTCTTCCGGAAGGCCCTTGCAATCTATGATCTCTTCCTCGAGCAGAACGAGCTCAATGGAAAGATCATCTTTGAAAGCGCCGAAGGAAAGCAGGAAACATTACGTTTGGTATGAGAGGGGGCGGCGGCAAAAGCCGCGCCCCCTTTTCATTTTCAGTCAAGCTCCTCAGGCTCCTCAGGCTCCTCAGGCTCCTCAGGCTGCTTGGGCTATATGGCCTGACGCGTCGCAATTCAGTTGCTTGCGATCGCTGCAATCCTTGGATGCGATCCTTTAAGGGGGGACCGGGGGGAGATCCGTCTCCCCGGCCGCCGGAGGCGCTGAGGGGTGAAGGGGCGGAGCCCCTTGAAAATTTACTGCAGTAAAAAGGGGAGGGGCTAACCCCTCCCCCGCCCTGTCATGGTTCTTGGATCCATGTAGCCCATTGCTTGGCTGCTTCCTTGGCCACATGAAGTGGCACGCTGTCTTGGCGGATGCCTCCGTAAGTGATGTGCATGTCAATCATGTCATCCATGATGTCCATGCCGAACGTCCACCATTCGGGGTAACCGGTGGCGGGATCCACGATGCTCAGTTCGTTGCGGAATGATTGGTCTTGCATGCTCTCTTAGTTGTTAGGGGCGCTAATTGCGCACGCATCGCGCGCGCAATTGATAGGCGGAGCGAAGCCGATGGCGGGGCCTCGACGTCTAAGGCCGAAGGCCGTGCCTCCATCTGTGTCGTTAGCGAAGCATGACACAGATGGACGGCTTGACGTTGGGGTGCCGGAGGGCGGGCGAGCGCAGCGAGGGGGGCGGAGCATCGTTAGTTCTGGGGTTCCCGGGGCGCTGGAATGCCCCGTGCTCTAAGATCTAACGCGAGAATTTTCAGGCGATGGATTCAAAGGAAAGCGTTTTCTACTACAAGTTTAGTAGATACACGCTTTGACGTAATGCTGACCTGAGTTAGACTGAGGTAGTTGTTAGGAAAACGAGGACAAGTTGATCTGATGAGCAAGCAATCTAACAGGGTGAAGGCAACGAGCATGATGGACGCCTTCGAGAAGTTCTGTGACACGCACATTCGGGCCGTTCCGGGATGGCTGGCCGCGGAGTATTTGAAGATGAGCCCGCAAGGTCTCTATCAGGCGGCCGAGCGCGGATGGATCGCCTACTTCCAACACGGACGGAACCGGATCTATTCGTGGAAGGACATTATCCGCTACCGCTACCACTCCCGGAAGTTCAAGGACAACACCCACGGGCGGCCTCATGAGCCAGGAGCGGCCAAGTTCGAGTTCGATCTAGAGCCCCCTGCCCCACCCTCGGTTAAGGAGATCGAGGCCCGCGAGAAGTCCGAAACGATCGAGCTTCACAAGCAAGCCGTGGAAGCTATCAAGGGGCGTGCACGGTGGCCTTTTGAGCGCCGCTGAGAAAAAAGTTTTCGGAGGCGCTTAAAAATTGACTCCCCCAAAGTACTTTAACTTAAGCAAGTTGCAATCCGGCAGACTGCATGTAATGCGGAATGAAAACTTGACGGAATCCCCCTCATTCCTGTTTGCCGGGTGTATTACCCAATAATATTGAGTAGCTCATTTGCACAAGCTTACGCCGTTTGGCTTGCTGTGGTTCCCTAGATGCCTCGGAAGACCCCTGACTGCTTGGTGCTCCTTTTCTAGGCATGCCTCTCTGCATTTGTAATGCAGCCATTCGACAACGAGCGTCTTTGACCGGAGATTCAAAGAGACATTCAAGCCAGTAATTGAGGCGGCGGGCTTTGAAGCTTATCGTGTCGATAAGGACGACGGTATGAGCTCGGATGCTCCTTTCCCCGATATCGCCCTGTCGCAATGATTTGTTCGAATGAACGCGATGGTAGATACCTTCTTAATATTTTGCATCGGACGCTCATTTCATATCAAGCAGGATGTGCTGTCGGATTTACTTATCTGGCGTCGAAAATTACTACGAAGCTTCGGGCCTTCCAGAATCGGTAAGCTGAGAGCGGTGCCATAGCCTCGGCTTCCGAAGGTGTTGCCGAGATCGAAGGGCTTTCACAACCGGAGCGTGTTGTAATTGGTATTTTTGCCAGCGAGGCAATTGGTAGCCTTGTATCACATTGGTCTGCGAAACACGACGCTTGCTGAAGAAGGGCTTCTTAGGGCAGAAAGTTGATAGCACGTAGCTACATGCCGATGATCGTTCCGTTATTTTCGGGACTATCCTTCTCGCGTTCGCCCTCGGTTTCCTGATCGGCGGCGTGTCCCTCTTCATGGAGGCGCTGAACCGCTATTGGCGGAAGCGCTTTGACCAAGTCAGAGAGGAGACCTGCCCATGATCGTCGACGTGGGTTTCGAGGCCGAGCACCGCGGGAGTGCGTTTCGACTTTTCCGGGAACAATCTCCGTCTTTGCGCGGCGGCGAATTGAGCCCTTCTCGCGTTCCGGCCAATGATGCCGGGATCCATTGCAGACCGCCCGTTAAGTCGGGAAATACGCCCTGATCAAGGGTTCCTTAGCTCCCGACGACACGCTTTTCGGGGATGAAGATGATGTCGTCTTTCTTCAATATGAGTTTCTCATCCTCGCGTGGGACGTCCGGCAATCTGTAGATCTTGCTCTCAGGTTCACCAAGGTCGTCAATCAATCGATTACCCTGCCGTTCGAGCCGAATAACCGTGAGGCGATTCGCTGCTCCAAATTCAGTCCAGCCCCCACAAGCCTTCTCTAGGTCTTCGACTGTCGCCGGAGACGAGACTTTGTAGACTCCGGGTTTCTTGACGTGGCCAGCAAAATGCACCCAGACCTCTTCGGCAGATAGCGTTGCTGAAAGTGCGAGCGAGATCCCCGCTAGGAGATGAACAAGAAGGCTACTCATGCTTGAAGGGACTACCATTTAGTGTGCCGGGCGGCAAGTTGCCGGGAGTAGGAAAAATGCTGAAGGCCCTCCGTCTCGCTGACGTTTTGGTCAAGCGGCGGATCGCTCGTCGCGTGACACTCCGGCGACCGCGCCCGGCGTGGAGAAGATGCTAGCCATCTATTGCAAGGAGCTGTCTATCGTCGTTCCTCAATGGGTGGCCCGTTCACCCCTTCTCAATCGCTGCCAGCTGGCCGAGCAACTCGATCACGAAGAGCGCCAAGCTCAGAAGGAGGAATGCAAAGAGGAGAAGCTCTCCCGTGAGAGCGAACCCTGAGATTGAGATGGCGAGTTTCTGTTCCCGGAAGTAAACGAGGGCCACCGCGGCGGCTGTGAAGACGAAGTCGCAACCTACCCATACGAGCCAAAATCCCCTCCTCTCGGTCAGTCCGCTAAGTTTCCTCGCGCCCAGATCGCCCAAGGTCAGCAGCAGGGCGAGTCCGGTGAATCCCGCGCTCATCATGAGGAAATGATGGAAGTTCGGAGAGTAGCACATCATCACCGCCACCCAGCCGACCAAGGACAAGCTGATGCTGTCCCAGACCATCAAGGCTCGCTTTCTCCCATCGGAATCGTGGTGCCTGATGTATTCCACCGAAAGGTAGTTGGCCGATCCGAAAAGGAATCGCAGAAAGAGAAGGAGCGCGATGACAAAGGCGCACCAGCTCTCCATCTGGCTCCACGTATCCGGTCCGTCGGCCAGATATTTCAGTCCAAACCCGGTGAGCATGGAGAAGAAGACCGTGAAGACGCGGACTCCCGGCTCGTAGGTCTTCAGTTTCTGTGCAGGCAAGATCCTGCGGGCCGCGTGGATCCTGTTGAGCTGATGCATCAAGTCTTCCGCAAAGAAAAGCACCGCGGCAGGAACGAGGAGCCACAAGGCCTCGTCGCCCTTCAAATAGCTGCCAGGAAAGAAATGCCGTATGGCGAGGAGGGCTCCGATGAGGATGAAGAATGCGGCTTCGATCCATACCCAGCCTTTCGAAAACCCGCGTTCTACTCCCCCGGTCTTTCTCCTAAAGCAAAAGTCCGCGGCCACGATGCCCAAGCCTACAAGGGAGAACTGAAAGGCCCTCCAAAGGAAATCGCCCGCATCATTGGCATAGCACATCCAAAGGCCTGCGCATGCCGACACCACCAGACCACCGATATCCCAAAATAGAGAGCCTCCCATTTTCCGTGTTGCTGGTGGGTCTGCCACATACTCCAGCCACATGTGATTTGCGGTGCCGAAGAGCAAACGTAGGAACAGGAAATAAGCGACTGCAAAGCAGGCCCACTTCTGGGAATCAGGCCAACTGGCGTCAGCGATCTTCTTCAATCCGAAGCCCATAAGGGCTGAGAAGAAGACCGAGGAAACTCTCACGCATTGCTCATACCGGGCCGCGTGCGGATCCGGCGGGCCCGCTGCCGCCATCGCAGGAAGAATAGGCATCGTATTGGGGGGATGGTTCTCACATATTCCTAGTCATATCTCATGGCAACACAAAGCGAAACGAGTGATCTGATTGCGTGTCATGGCGAAAGCAGAAGATATCGAATGGGTTTGACTTTCTCCCTTGGTAGGTATTCTGCCGGATGACGATTCTAGGGCTTGAAGGGCATGCCGGGCCTGCATCCGCGATCCCGATTGATGCACAGCGGCGAACTCGGTAGCACAGGTGGATCTTCACTGCGGATCGCGAAAGCCGAGTGGCATCCAGCCTCGTCCTTCCTCCGTCGTGAAACGAATACCGAACGAATCGCCCGATTCACCTTCGATTGAGTATATCCTTTTTGGGGCTAAATCGCGAAGCTTGCGACGGTCGTTGCGCCGATTCCCCATCCCATCACTTCGCGATCTGATCCGAGCTCATGATCTCCACGCTTTGCCGATATCGATGAGCGACAAGCTTGTGATCCTCGGTGATCCACCTTTGAAAGCTCGTCACGGTGGTGGCCTCATCCCTCGTCCATGGCGAGCCGCCGGCAAACCCCGCGAGCAAAGCCGCGACTTCGGCGTCCGTGATTTCCCCTTTCGATGATTTCTTGTGGAAGCTCGCGGCGCGTGCCTTTCCCTCGGCGAACGTGATCCGGATTAAAAAGCCCCCGCTCTCGTAGCCGATTTGATCCTTCTGCGGAAGTTTCCCGGGTGGTCCATATCGTTTCGCGCACTCTTCCGGAGTCTTCCCAAGCTGGCCAAATGCGGCGGAGCAACCCAATGCGAGCAGGAGCAGCGGTTTCATTCCTTTGACTCCTGACACGTATGGGGAAGCCCGGGTGCCTTGGCGAGTCCCTTTCGTGTCGTTGGCCAAAACGCTCACTCGAGGGACCGATACCCATCCCTGTGCCTCTTCCAGCCGGGGTCGGAACGGGAAAAGACAAGAGCGCCTCGGATCCATATCTCGGAACCCGATCGGCGGAGCTCGACCTGCTGGCCCTTATGCAAGCTCTCATGGGTGTAGGAGGCGCATTCCGACATCACCGAACCCGGATGCGTGTAATACTCCGCCCGATAGAGCACGTCGCCGATTCCCAGTAGTCCCTGGATCGACCAGGGAATGACCTGCATCTCACGAACTTTCACCTGTGAGCTCCTCGCCACCACCTTGCCCGTGCTCGCATTCAAACCGAGGATGAGAATCCCGCCGACGGATACGCTCGCGATCCACGTGGCGATCCGGGCCAATTGCTTTTCTTGCGCCTTGGTCACGACCGCCAGCCTGTTGCTCGTCGGCAAGATTGAACGATCCTCCAAGAAGACCCGATGAAGAATCTGCGAAGGAGCCCGGCACCATTGTCTTTATCCGCGCCCCATGCTCCTTTTCAGCAGCCTCATCATACGGACAGGCATGGCATGACCGAATCCCTCATTGATCATTCCTCGAATCGGCCCGCTCCCTGGCTTTCTCTCTGCAGCCTCCTCTTGCTCCCCCTGCTTCTTGGAACCACCCTGCCCCTCTTGCGGATCCATGTCGCTTGGGGCTTCGAGAACGATCACCCCGAGATCGAATCCCTCGGTGCTCTCGCCTTGGCCACCGAAGTCATCGTCATTGGCACCCTCGCCGCTCTCCTTGGAATGCTCCTCAGCTCCTTCTCCCGAAGAAGAGGCGAACGCTGGCGATTTCTCAGGATTGCTTCATGGGCGATCAATGGCCTCGCCGCCATCCTCGGCATCGCTTGGATCGCCCTGCTCCTCATCGGCAATGCCATGACTTGATCCGGTCCGCCTTGAGGAGGCGGCAACATCCTTCGAAGGCATCTCCACCCATGACAACCTGTCTCTTTCCGATCGCGGTCCTCTTCATGATGCTCCTTCCGCTTCGCTCCACGGCGGCGGATCTTCCGCAACCTCCCAACGAGATTCGCGAGCAATTCGACGTGCTTGCGGCGGGATTGAACGACGATGCCGAGGTCTGGTTTCTGATCCCGAAAGATGAAATGTGGCGGACCTTCTCGTGGACGAAACTCGATCCCCCTTTGGCCCACCTCAAGCAGGCTTTTCAAGGGCGGAGCTTTCGAGCAAGGCTGGAGAGTTCTTTCTCTTCGAATACGCTTTTAAGGATGCTCTCAAAGCCGGTTGCGGATTCTTGGTCATCGAAAGCGGAGGTAAGATCCAGGGGCTCCGCAGCAGACCCAATTTCATCAACAAACATGCCATCGAGTTTGTAAGCGTGCGCGAATTTGAACCGGACCAAAAGCGGTTCGTTCATGTCCCCCGGATGGGCTTCTGGGGTGTGATTGTGCCGATGCGCTTCCTTGAGTTGATGGGGAAAAAGTAGCTCTGCAGGGAATCGATGGATCTCATGATTTAGAACCGCCCGCTGTGGCTTCGCTCCTTCGTATAGCCGAACCTTGGCGCGGCGAACTCCGGAGCCGAACTGCCGATTCGACGTCTCCTCTCCTCTGTTCAAAAACTCCTACGCCGCCGCAAGATTCCGGTGCTTCCAGCACCATCGCAAACCGTAGGTCCCCATTCCCACGGTTCCTAACACCATCAGGACAGCTCCCGCGAAAGGCCAGAGCCTGAACTCGCGATCATACACCGAGTAAGATGGAGTCGCCGGATCGACATACACCCGGATCTTCGCGTCACGGCGCAGCGCCAAGTCGAACTCGCGATGAAACGGCCTCGTGTATCCCCATAGAGAAATCCTGTCCCCCCGATACGTCCGCCCTCCGAAGTCATATTCATAGTTCGCAACCATCGTCTTCCTGCCGGTTCGGCCACCTTTGACCAATTCCACCGAACTTAATCTCGCCGGTACCATCGTCTTGCTGCGAGTCCGCCAGTAGCCGTGGACACTTGGAACGATCAAGCCGCAGAAGAAACAGATCCCCAGCGCCACCAGCGCTCCGAACACGATCCATTCGATGACGGCCTTCGTGGTAGATCGTGTTCTAGCGTCGGGCATCGGGGAGGACATGCGTTCTGCGATCTTTCCTAAGGCCCTCATCATGGGAATTCAAGCTGCCGCCGTGTGTTCAGCGCTCCAATCATCACCGTGGATTCAACTCGCTCAGGATCGGCCTGTGGATTTTCAAATGAACTCCGCGCCGCTCCCGGTGGTGTATGGTGGGCAAGGGTTGCGGGGGGGATGATTGAGGTTGATGACTACTTCGACCTGACCCCGGGCATCTGATCCAGTCCCTGTCCCACGGCTGATCTCCCCTGCCCTTCGGGTCCCGTTTTATCTCGTGACAAGCCATCAACGAGCCGATGGTATCTCATCTCGTGATCACCCTCGATGATATCAAGCGGCTTCCGGAGGTCGAAGATGCGCTCGAATGGCCCTTTGACTTCTCCCTGCCAAGGGCGGCGCGCCAGTATGACTGGATCCGTCTGAAGCCGGAGACTCCTTTCGAAGTCATCGCAGGAGAAGGCACCGGCGGCGCATTCCTCGTTTATGGCGAGGGACCTCCGGAATTCCTTCCGATCCTGCATGCGACGTCGGAGGGTGCGGCCGGTAAGGTTGCATCAAATCTCACCGAGTTGCTCGGAATTCTGATAGCGATCCCCTTTTGGCAGGATCTGCTGAAGTTTTCAGGTGGCGGTCGCTTGGAAGAGATGAGGCTCGCCGCAACCTTCATGGCTCGGGAGTACGAGGAGGACTATCCCGATCTTCCGGAAGCCAGGGAATTGATTTTGGCAGCGCTACCCATTCCGGTGCTCGAAGACCCGATCAAGATTCTCCACGACAACGTCCGCAGCACGGACTGCACGCTGGTTGCGGAGGATGGGTGCGTCTGGGAATCGCTCTTCAATACTTTCACACCCGCGGACAATCGCAGCTGGATTCCCTGAGCTTGAGCTGATCGTCCCCTGTCCTCGGATCGGAGATCGCCGAAGGCATTCATCCCCGGTCGCAGGGGACGGACCACCCTTGACAATCCATGCCGGAGGGTGCGGAATTCCCGCGTCGAAGTTTTCTCCGATGAACAAGGTTCTTCATCTTTCCTCGCCGCCGCCACCCGGGTCCTGAAACCCAGGTGTTGATTGATCCATTGCCGGGCCTAGGTCCGCTGCAATGAGCGAATGAGGAACAGGGCCATCAAGGTCCGATTCGCGGCCTCGCGCTTGTCCAGGATGATCCTTGGCGATTCGTCGCGTCGCGATCCCTCCGGCAGCCGGGCTTGTTCATGCATGCATGAGAAAGTTGAGAAATGAATTCGAAGTCTTCCAATGGGGCGGCCTTTGCCGCCATGTCTACATTCGTGCTGCTATGGGGCAGTGCGGCCATCTTCACTCGCTGGGCGCTCGACCACGGGTCCGTCTTTGCAGTGTTGGTCCTGAGGTATTCCATGGCCCTCGTCGCCTTGCTGATTCTCGGCCTGCCGAAGAAGCAGTGGCTGCCCCGGTCGGGCACGCGCTGGCAAGCGGCCGGCACCGGCTTGCTGTTGATCGGCGGCTACTCGGTGTGTTATTTCCAAGCAATGGCCCATGGCATCACGCCCGGGCTCCTCGCCACGGTTCTGGGTATCCAGCCAATCCTGACGCTTTTGCTTACGGAGCGACGCTTCTCCTCCGGGCGACTGCTGGGGCTCTTCACCGCATTGGCAGGCCTGATGCTCGTCGTATTCCAGAGTCTCATGCAGGCGAAGCTATCGGAGATCGGCATCATCTTCGCCTTGGCCGCGCTGCTCTGCATGACCTTCGGGGCGATGCTCCAGAAGCGGATCACCCAAGCGCCGGCTGTCGTCTTGCCGCTCCAATATCTCGTCACCCTTTTACTCTACCTCTGCTTCGTGCCCTTCCAGCCGATGAGGTTTGAGTTCGGCGTTCAATCCTTCATTCCGCTCCTCTACCTCGGGCTGGTCATCTCGGTGGGTGCGCAGCTGCTCCTCTATCGGATGATCCGCAGCGGCAATCTCGTGAATGTCACCAGCCTGTTCTATTTGGTTCCGGTAGTCACGGTCGTCCTGGATTACCTGGTGCTCGGCAATGCCATGTCCCCGCTGGCGCTTGTCGGGATGGCTGCCATCATTGGCGGGCTGCTACTCGTCTTCAGGCAGCGGCCAGCCGCAGTCTCCGGGTGAGATCCCCGCGACCGGCTGCCTTGGTTTCTCACGGGGGTTTTCCAAGGAGTCACCAAGGCAGCCTCTCCTACTCCTCGTTATCGAACTTCGCCACCTTCGCGTAGAAGTCCTCGAACATCAGGCGCGTGTCCAATCCCGTGTAGATTCTCATCCCAGCACCTGCGGGATTCATCTCATACTTGCCCGCGTCGTTGATTCTGGGTGTCGGCATGAATCCGTTGCTGCTCGACGAAGGAGCAGGCTCCCACCCCGATTGCAGCGCGGTGAGTAGTACCAGCGGGCTATCCCCGAGCACGTAGGCTTCACCAAGTGAATGCTTGGAGCGCTCCATCAAATCATCCAGCCGCCCCAGCAGGTATGCGCCAAGCTTTCCCTTTCCTCGCATCCGCTGCCGCAACTCCGCATGCGAGACGAGGGCCTGCCGGTAAGCATCCCGTGGCACTTGCCACATCGCTAGGCGGGATCGATTGAAAACGACCTGTCCCGCTTTCAAGTCGATTCCCAGGTTGTATTCCACCTTGCTCGCCTTCGGTGGCGGCAGAGCTATCCCTTCGTGTTCGGCTCCTCCGATCCATATCACCGTCACCTTCTCCGCGATTTCCGGCTTCATCAGCCAGGCGCTTGCAAGATTCGTGAGCCCGGCCCCGCAGACGATGTAGAGCGGGGTCTTCACATCCTCCCGCATCGCTTCGCGCACGATGAAACGCGCGCCCTCCGATTCCATCGGTGCATCGGCAGTTTCCAGGCTTTCCGACGCTCCTGCATAAAGCGGGATCTTTTCGGAGAGCTTCATCACTTCCAATAGCTCCTTTGCCGCCTTGCATGAATGTTCCGTCGATCCCGGGTAGCCATAGAAGCCTCCCTTGTAGTGATGCGATGCCACGATGCCCGGCACCTCGACGGATGGCGAAAGAAGCAGATGTGCCAATTGGAACAAGCCATCCGGATCTTCGCCAAAGTCATTGTCCACGACCACCCGCATCCTCGCTACCAGTTCTGCTAGAGCATGTCCGGAAAGCGCCATCAACACGGCGACAACCATCAACGAAAATGTCCTCCTCATCATCGTTCCGTCAGCTTGCATCGCCAATCCTTGCTCGCCAAGGAGATCCCCGGAAATCCCCCGATCGGAGGATGGATCCGCTGCATCCGAACCATCGGAGCTATCGTGCAAAATCGTATGCGTAAATCCCGCTTCTACGCGCACACGTAATACGGGTCGAGTTGACATTACCGGCACCCCGTCGCACTAACTCCGCCGTGAACCAAAGCACCCCCCTACTTTGGCGCGCCGCAATTAGAATCTGCGAAGCAGCCATCATCTGTGCCCTCATTTCCCTTGCTGCCCCCGGCATGGCAAAGAAAGTGGCGAACGTTGTCGTGTCGATTCCCGATCGGATCACGACCCTCAAAACGGAACTGAAGGCGTCACCGTCACCGGGCGACGCGACCCCTTCCCAAGCTCAATCCGGAGTCGGCCTTCCCGCTGGGATGGTCCGCATGAAGTAAGCCGGTAACATCCACACGCCGGCGGATGCAGGGCCATTCCGTCGGCGCCTCAATTCTTCTCTTCCATCCCCGAGATGATCGTCGAGTAGACACCCATCCCCTTCGTCTTCAGTTCGCTACGGTAACGCTCCAACTGTGCCTCATCCAGCACGGGCCGGAGTTTCTCCACCTTGCCTTCGATCCTCTCATCCACCGCCTTGCGAAAATCCGCGGCCGACTCCTTGTTCCCGGAACTGCCGCTTTTCATCATCGTGTCGGTCAGCAGCTTTTGAAGACCGAGGTCATAGGGATCCATGTCCACGGCCATGCCGCCGCTCACGCCGCCACTGAGCATCTTGACGAGTTCAGCCTGCGGATCCGGATTCGCCAGTGCTTCTGCGGCGGACTCCGAAAGCACCCGGTAAACCTCGTCCCGCTGTCCCTCCTTGAAGTCCATGATCCCCTGCAGCCGCGAGAGCCCCTTCAGGGCCTGGGTGTCGATCTTCCGCGTCTTTTCCCGCTCCTTCAAGACCGTCATGGCCTCCTGCTGTTCCGGAGTCAAAGTCTCGGCGATGCTCTCATCCAGCGGTGTAGTCCCCATGCCGCGCGCGAGATCGAGATCGGGAACGGCCCCTCCTGCCTTCCGATCGAGCAGGCCTTCCATCTGTGAAATCTGCTTCTCGATGCCCTCCTTGAGCTTGGCCTCTTGAGCAGGGGTGAGCTGAAGGCTTTCCCGAAGCGAGGCCACGTGGTCTTCCAGTGCCGAGCGATGCCGGGCCGTCATGTCCTCCTGCATCTTTGTCATCATCTCCCTCGCTGCTGCGGGCATCTTGTTGTCCGGTTTGCTTGCCGGACGTTCGCGGTCGGTCTTCGCCGGACGATCTGTGGGAGTCGCGCTCGCCGCCGGCTTCTTTTCGGACGAAAGGGACGCCTCGGCTTTTGTCCCGCTTGGCTGGACCTCCTGTTCCGTCATCGGACGCGCGAACCATCCGATGCCAATCCCGATAAAGAGCGTGCCGATGGGTAAAATGGCAAGGGAGGGTTTCATTTGGGAAATGCTGTGGCACGAAAGACCCGCATGCGAGCCGAAATCTATCAGAGATCCCTACCCGATCGCTCCCCTCCTGAAATGGCAATGGCTCCTTCTTGAAATCGCCTCTCAACGCTGCGGCCAGGACGCGTATTCCTTTAACACCGCATTTCCCCAGGCTCCGTACCACGCGTAACCGTTGCGGCGTTCGGCATCGATCTCGGAGAGCTTGTCCTTCTTCACTCCATCCCGCCCGCAGAAGAACGGGCGTCCTGTTTCCAGATCGTAAAAGCGTGCCCAGAGCACCGGTGCGTCGGCGTCCTCGGTGATCTTGATCGCTCCATCCGTCTTTTCAACCCGAAGCCCCTCGACCTTCGCTTGCTCGAACCATGCGGCCCCTGCTTTCACGGCTTCGGTAACCTGAGGAGAGGGATTCTTGATCGACATCAACAAGCGCAGGATCCCAGCGCTTTCACAACCGCTCAAGGAAGCCAGTTCGAAGGCACGGGCCCCTGCGGGAGCCAGGGTCTTTTCGTCATGCTGCGCGCACCAAACCGTGCGACGCCCTTCGATCACGACCTGGCACTTCACGATGCAGTCCACCCCGCGCTCGAAGGCCTTGCGTGCCGCCTCGCGGCGCGGGTGATCCACGAGGCCTCGTGGCGCCTCATCGGCGGCGAAGCGAAGCAGGTTCAACAAATGAACCATCGTGTCGTCATTGAAAGTGATGTGGCGGGGGTAACCCTTTCCCGGCGGATGGAATTGCGGGAAGCCGCCGTTGGGATACTGCGCGGCCAGGATGTGATCTAGCCCGCGGAGGAAAGCCTTGGCACACGCATCATCGTGTGTGGCCTCGAAAGCACGGGCCAGATAGCGCAGCTCATCTGTCGTAGCCTTGTTGTCGAAGGTGCCTTGGATCTTCGCCGCGTCGCCTTCATGGGCGACCATGCTGTTGTCCTGGTTCTTCGGCCAAGCTCCCGAAGCCGCTTGCCATGAAAGGATGTTGGCGGTGGCAGCAAGACCCTCCTCGCTGCGGAACCACGGGGCATCCTTCTTGAGCAGGCCGGATGGTAGCGCTGCGGAAAGGACATCTGCCGAGAAGATGGCGGCAAGCAGGGTGAGGCGAAGCATCGGCGCGAAGTCTTCCGTAAAAATGAGCCATCGGGATGGCTCGGGAATGTCATCTTTTCGGGCAATGGCGGCTTGTCGCTATCGGCTCACCAGATCCTCATCCGCCGTTCCCTGCTCGTAGTTCTTAAGGTCGATGTCCGGAGGTCCGTCACCGCGTGTGCCGTGGGGTCCGCTGCTATACGTCGCGGGTTTTCTCGCAAGCAGGCTTTCATCGGTAACCGCGTTCTCCCCGCTGGTCGACTGCGCCCGGTGCCGCTCCAGCCACGCATTCAGATCGGAGGCTGCTTCACCGGTACGGGCTGCCTCGTTCAGTTCGGAAAGCGGGAACACGCCTTCGGATTCCCCCGCCAGGGAGTCCGGATTACATGCACGAAGATGAACGAGAGTCGGGGACGCAATTCTCATGCTGCATTTTCGGGCTGACTTCGTCGCTTTGCAAGGGACGCATTTCGGCAGAATTCCAGCACGGGATCGGAGCCGAATCTCTCGCGGGATGCCCTATTGATTTCCTGTGGTTATCACGGTTATGAAATATCACCATTGGTGTTATCGGGTGTTTTTTGCGAAGATAGGGGCATGAAGAAAGCCAAACAGCTCCTCGAAGGAGCCAAAGCGATTCTCTTCGACATGGATGGCGTGCTCGTCGACTCGGAGCCGATGCACGAGCGGTCGATCGTTGCCCTGAGCGCCGAACTCGGCGAAGCGATCACCAGCAAGGAAGTGCTCGATTCCTTCAAGGGGGCTCCCGAATTCATCATGGGCCGCCGTCTGCAAGAGATGTATCCAGCATCCGGCCTCGATGCGGAGCAGATCATCCGCCGCAAGGGCGATCTCTATGAAGGAATGTTCGATCAGGTCTCGTTGCTGCCCGGAGTGCTCGATTTCCTCAAGCAGTCCAAGGCCAACGGCCTCCGCTTCGCCTTGGCCACTTCCGCGAACCGCTTCACGCAGGAACTCAGCTTCAGCGGCCACGGCCTTGCACCTTGGTTCGAGGCGATCGTGACCGGCGAGGACATCACCCGTGGCAAGCCCGATCCTGAGCCTTACCTGCTCGCCGCCTCGAAGCTTGGCATCGCTCCGGAAGATTGCGTCGTGATCGAGGACTCGCTCAATGGCGTCCGCTCCGGCAAGGCCGCGGGCTGCAAGGTCATCGCCATCACCGGCACCTTCCCCCGCATCATCTTGTCAGAGTTGGGCCCGGATCTCATCATCGATGGCTTCAGCGAGCTGCTGTTTCCGAAGGACACCGCGCAAACCAAGCGTGAATCAGCAGCGCTTGGTAAAATAGCGTGACCTCTTCGAACCCGGCGGAGCCGATCAGCCGGCCGAGTTCAGCGGGCGGCAATACCGCCACCTCGCGACTGTAGGCAGCACGCATCCGCTCAAGTTGCTCCGGCGGCACCTCCGCACCGGACTGGATGCGGGCCCATGCCTCCAGCACGCGGCCATACTCTGCGGTGGAGAGGTCTGCGGAAAGATCCGCATTCACCAGATAGCCACCGGGCAGCAATCGCTCGGCCATCCCTGCGAAGAACTCGCGCCGATCCTCCGGCCCGAGGATGAATTGGGAGACGAGGATGGAGGTCACTGCATGGAATTTTTCCGTGGTCGGCAGGGACTCCAGATAGCCCTTGTGAAAAACGCAGCGGCTGGCGATGCCCTCTTCCTCCGCCTTGCTCCGGCAGATGTCCAGCATCGCTCCCGCGGGCTCCAGCGCCGTGAAAGTCCAGCTAGGGAAGCGCTTGGCGAGGACGAACAGTTCGGCACCCGTGCCGACGCCCACGCAGAGGATCCGGGCATCTTCGGGCAGCGTGGAAAGAATCGCGATGGCGAGCTGCAATAGCGTATCGCGGAGCGGTGCCAGCTTCTTCGATCGCTCGTCGTAGCTGGCCGCCTGATTCTTGTCGAAGAAGACCGGGTGGGACATGGGCCGCCGATTCTCAGACGGCACGGCAGCCTTGTCAAATGGGCCTCCGCGTCGCCGCGGGCGCACTTCATTTCATCCGCTGCGCAACTTTCCCCCGCGCCTCCGGTTTGCATGCAGAAGCAGGGAAAAGGTCTGCTCCTTGCCACTCCTCGTCGTTGCCATGAAAGCGAACTCTCTCTGGATCCCGGCCATGGTGGCACTGCTCGCGGCATCCTGTGAAAAACAGGAAGATCCCGCTGCAGCCGCCGCAGCAAAGCCGAAGGCAATCAAGCCTGTGGCAAGCAAGCATCGCCCGGCTTCCGGTACCCCCTCCTCCAGCGCGCCGCTCACGCTGCCCGATGTCGGCGAATCGAAGGCCAGCCTCTCGATGCAGTCCGAGTCCCAGGCTGATCCTGCCGCTCAGGGCCAAGCTCACGCGGGCCCTGCACCCGCAGCACCTTCCCAAGCGCCGATGACCACGGAGGAGGCAAACGCCTGGCGAGAAGGCCGTCGCGCCGAACAGCGTGCGCAGCGGGTCGCCCAGGTGAGCGAGCGGATAAGCGCCCGCTTCAAGGAACGCGATGCCAATGGTGACGGGGTTCTCCAAGCCAGCGAGGTGTCCGAGCAAATGCAGCGTGGATTCAGCCGCATGGACACGAACGGCGACGGCGCATTGGATGCAGCCGAGCAGGAAGCCATGATTCAAAACATGGCCGACCGCGCCGGCAACGATGATGGCCGGGATCGCCGCGGCGGCGGACGTGGCGGACGCGGACCGGGACGCGGGAGGTGAGTTCTTACCACCGCAGCTCCATGAAGATCGTCTCCGCCAGCGGAGTGTCGTAGTACGAGGACCTTCGTACAAATCCCAGGGACTCATAGAGCCGGATCGCCCCCTGCATCGGTGGCAAGGTGTCCAGCAGCATGGAGCGATAGCCGGCGCCCTTCGCTCCCTCGATCAACTGCTCGCACAAGCTGCGGCCAAGGCCTGTCTTTCTGAATTCCGGCCGCACGTAGAGCCGCTTCATTTCACAGATGTCATCCTTGAAGGGCCGGAACGCGGCGCAGCCCGCCAGGGCATCCCCTCCCCGTGCAATCAGAAGGAGGCCTTCCGGTGGCGCGTAGGCCCCCGGCAGTCCCGCCAGCTCAGTCTCGAAACCCTGATATCCCAGATCAAGATTCAGGGCGCGGGCATACTCGATGAAGATCTCGCGGATCCCCGCGAGGTCCTCGGCAGTGCTGGCTCGGGTGATTTCCATGGCGGATGCCCCGGAGGAAATCAGGTCGCTTTCACCGTGGCCACGCCCAAATCGGGTGCCTCACCCTGCTTCCCGCCATTGCCATCCCGACGCTCATCCGCTTGGCTGCTGCAATGCTAGGAAAGGACACACTTGCGAAGGCAGATGCCTATTGGGCCGGAGAGATGGGGCTCCTTGCGGATGAGCTTTTCCGCGAGTCGCTTCACGTTCGCCCGCATGGCGAACGCTTGGCGGATTACAACGGCATCTTCGCGCTCTTTCGCAACGGCAGGACCGCGATCTCCCATCCCGCCGATCGCCCCGATGTGCTCCGTGCCTGCCTGCCTGAAGTGCTCTTTGACCCCGCTCTCTTCGCCGCCGGCTTCCCCGGCAAGATGGTCATCGGCCCTGCCAGTATCGCCTACGCGGAAGCACTCGAAGCCAGTTCGAAAGCACAGCCGCTGACGGCGAGCCACCATCTGCAGGCTCAAGCACTGCGTGACGCCTGTACCGAAAGCGAATGGGTCCACGGCGGTTGCGAGTTGGGGGAGGTCGTTGCCTCGGGTGTCTTTGCCGATGGGAGGCTGGTTGCCCTTGCCAGCTACGAAATCTGGGACGGCAGCATCGCCCACATCTCGATCGTCAGTCATCCCGAGCATCGCGGCCAAGGTCACGGACGGACTGCCGTGGCCCATGTCGCGAAGCGCGCCTTGGAGGCCAGGCTGGTCCCCCAGTATCGCACCCTCATCGCGAACGCACCGTCCATTCGCATCGCCGGATCACTGGGCTTCATCCCCTATGCCACCTCCGTGGCCGTGCGCCTTGGCACGCCAGGTTGAGCATCCCCTGTCACGGATTCGTCACCGCTTGCTTGTTGGTGGACATTCGGGAACTCCGGTGAAGATGTAGGATCTATGAAAAAATTCTCATCTCTCCCCTTAGCGGCTTTATGCCTCCTCGCCGCGCTTGGCACCGCCAGTGCCCAAGTGGTCAGCATCAAGGGATCGGACACCTTGGGAGCCCAGTTGGTGCCCCAGCTTGCCGAGGCCTTCAATGCGAAGAACAAGGACAAGCCCGTGAAGTTCGAGATCGCCGCCGAAGGCTCAGCGGTCGCCTTCACCGCCCTGACCAATGGCACCGCCCACATCGGCATGTCATCACGCCAGGCCACGCCGGCGGAGCTCGCTGCCGCCAAGGCAAAGGGAATCAACCTGAAGGAAATCGTCGCTTGCCACGACATGATCGTCGTCATCGTCAATAAGGCGAATCCCATCAAGAAGCTCAGCCCGAAAGAGGTTGAGAAAATTTTCACGGGTCAGGTAAAGGACTGGGCCGAAGTGAAGGGCATGCCGGGAGAGATCTCGATCTACACCCGAAATACCGCTTCCGGAACCTACAAGGATTGGCAAAAGATCGCCATGAACGGTCGCGACTATGTGAGGACCGCCCAGAAGATGGCGGGCGGCGAGCAAGTCGTTGAGGAGGTCTCCTCAAACAAGAACGGCATCGGCTACGTCGGCCTCGCCTTCTCCGACAAGCCGGGCGTGAAAGGCGTGATGATCGATACCATCGCCCCTCTCGCCGCCAATGCGGAGAAGTATCCCTTCAGCCGCAAGTGCTACTACTACCTTCCGGAGAATGCGGATCAGAATGCAGTCGCCTTTGTGGAATTCGCCACCAGCGAGGAAGGCCACAAGATCGCGAGAAGCCTCGGCTTCGTGCCGGAGGAGTGAGGGGTCACCCCTCGTAGGCCTTCTTCAGTTCGGCGATGTCGAGCTTCTTCATCTGCATCATCGCGCCGAAGGCACGCTTGCAGCGCGGATCGCTCAGGTCCTTGGTGAGATCCCTCAGGATACTTGGCACGACCTGCCAGGAAAGGCCGAACTTGTCCTGCACCCAGCCGCACTGCTGGGCCTCGACTGGACCGCCTTCGCCCAGCTTCTCCCAGAAGTAGTCCACCTCCGCCTGATCGGCACAATCGATCTGGAAGGAGATTGCGGGGCTGAGCGTGAAGTGCGGGCCGCCATTGAGCCCGGTGAAGCGGTGGCCCTCCAGTTCGAATTCCACGACCATCACCGAGCCCGCCGGGCGGCCGTGCTGCTCCTGTCCCACCTCGCTGTAGCGCGAGATCTCCGTGATTCGGGAATTCTTGAAGATGCTCACATAGAAATTCGCGGCTTCTTCGGCCTGATGGTCGAACCAAAGGCAGGGAGTGATTTTCGAGATCATGGTGATGGATGGGTCGGTGGTTTGTGTTGCTCTTCAGGAAGACGACGGATGGAGCAGGTAGGATCGGACAGCCTCGGGGAAACTTTTTCCGGAATCCCAAGCCAAAGCTCCCAAGCGAAAGGGCGGACCATCGGCCCGCCCTTCCATCTTCGCAAGGTGACATCGCTCAACTCGCTCGCAGGCTTTCGAGCGCCGAGACATGCTTGGTCAGCGGGGGTTGGAGATCACGACGGATTACGGTTTTGATTTCGTCCATCACCTCCGGGTTGCGCAGGGCTTCGTCATACTCGTTGATCCCATGCTCCTCGCCTTCTTCCAGCACGGCTAGGGCGGGGCTTTCTCCCAGCAGCTTCGCCGCGCCTTCCACGGCCTTCGCAAAGCTGCCCCAGGCCCCTGAGTTGGTCGCTGGCGTGGCTCCCATGTCCACCAGATGGTCGCAGAGTCGGGCTGCACTGTTCACGTGGTCCGTCCGGATGGACTGGAGCGCGGCACGCTCGGGCTCGGAGCTGAATTTCTCGATGGCCTGCGTGTAGGTTTCGATTGCGGAAAGCTCGCCGCGCAGAAGGCTGTTGCAGATTTCCGCACATTCATCGGTTGCGTTCATATCTTTGGGGTGGGTTGAGGCAGGCGGAATTGCCAGCCCCCTTCTTTGAAGCAAGGGCTATGCGATTTTATAACCCGCTTGTTTCCAGAGGCTGGTGAAATGGCGCAATTGCATATCTCCGCCTTGCCCGGTGCCTCGCATTGCCGATTGCAAAATCCGGTGACCGCGGAAAAAGCGGAGTGTTCCAGTGGACGTCGCGCGAAAGCGGGTGAACTTCCTCCTATGGCAGCAAAACCAAAGGAGCGCGAGGCCGTCGAGGAGAACCGCAAGGCACCGGTCCCCGAGCCGGTGGGCGACGGTTTCCCGAGGGAAAAGGATGTCTCCACGCCCCCTCCCGGCAGCGATCAGGCGCGGCCAGACAAGGAGCGGGATGAGGATCGCTAACGGTTGGGAAAAGCGACTTGATTCCCATCTCCCGGATGGATGACGATGGGAGAAATCGGGTTCCCGAAAAAGAACGGGAACAGTTCATCAGCCCTAACCCCTCCGGTGCGCTGCACCGGTCCCAAGCAAGCGCATGAACAACGTGAAAATCGGCGACATGGTCCGGCTCCCAGGTTTCCCCGGATTGCTCAGAATCGAGGATGTTTCAGGGGCCCGTGGCACGGTTTCGTGGACCTCCTCCACGGGTGATATGATCCGTGGCGAAGTCTTCCTCTCGCAACTCCAGCCCGCCGATTGGTACCAGGGGAAAGGCGAGTGCGTCGAGCAAGTCGGCCAGCCCGCGGACATGCCCTTCCTCCATGAGGAAGACTGGCATCTGCCGCAGGATGGCTGAGGAGCGTGTCAGGCCGAAAGCACGATGCCCGCTTCCCCGCCGACATTCCGGCGTGAGGGGCGTACTTCTTCAGCCAGGCTGGCCATGAACTCCTCATGCTGGATCAGCTCGAGACGTCCGTCGTGGTGTTCCACGATGGCGGTCAGGCTCTCCACCCAGTCTCCGGAATTCAGGTAGCGGATCTCTCCGACCTGCTTGTCCTCCGGCGTGTGGATGTGGCCGCAGATAATGCCGTCGCAGCCTTTCCGCCGTGCGAATTCCTGGAGCTGGGTTTCGTACTCCCCCACGAAGTTCACTGCGGACTTCACCCGCGCTTTGATCGCCTTGCTCACCGAGTAGTATTCCTTCCCGCGCCACGCACGGTAGCGGTTGTAGACCCGGTTGGCGGCAAGCAGCGCATCGTAGCCGATCGCCCCCAGCACCGCGATCCACTTGTGATTCGTGGAGACGGAGTCGAAGCCATCGCCATGCACCACCAGGTAGCGCTTTCCATCCACGCCCTTGTGAATGTGCTCCTTCACGAATTGCAGCTTGCCGAAGCCGAGCGGTAGGAAGCGTTCCAGGATGTCATCGTGATTGCCGCGGAGATACACCACCTCGGTATCGTCCTTCTCCATCTTCTTCAGCACGGTGCGGATGAAGCGGCTGTGGCGCTTGCGCCACTTCGCGCCGCGCTTCAGGGCCCACCCGTCGATGATGTCGCCATTCAGCACCAGCTTCTCGCAGCGGGTGTGTTTCAGGAAATCGATGACTTCGTGGACCTTCGCATCCGCCGTGCCGAGGTGCACATCGGAGATGAAGATAGTGCGGAAGTTCCGCTTCGGGCGCTTCTTGCGCTCCTTGAGCGTGAGGGTCACCGGACCGCGGGCCTCGGAGGCTTCGCGCAGGTGGTTCTCGAACGACTCGACCACCTGGTCCCAGCCGAGGTTTTCGGCGGAGGCACGGGCGCGCCTCCGGAAGGAATCATCACGCCAGCGCTGCAGCGCGGCCATGCACTCGCCAAGGTAGGCATCCCCATTCCCCTTGGGTGACTTCAGGCCATTGTGCCCATGCTCCACGTGGCGCGCGGAGGCGGCGTAATCGTGGCTCACCGTGACCAGCCCGCTGGCCATGCCCTCCAGCAGCACATTGCCGAAGGTCTCGGTCTCGCTGGGAAAAAGCAGGATATCGGCGGACGCATAGTG
The DNA here is from genome assembly GCF_012913485.1 of Luteolibacter luteus. Classification (GTDB taxonomy): domain Bacteria; phylum Verrucomicrobiota; class Verrucomicrobiia; order Verrucomicrobiales; family Akkermansiaceae; genus Haloferula; species Haloferula lutea. The sequence goes on from NZ_CP051774.1 coordinate 6,091,866, forward strand.
GCGCGCCAGATCCTCGCCGGTCTGCATCCCGGCGAAGTGGACGAAGGAGTGCTCCACCCGCAGCTTCTCACGCAGCGGGCCGTCGCCCACCACCACGCAGCGCAGATCCGGCACGAGCTCCCGCATCTTGCGAAAGCATTCCATGGCGAAGGGCAGGTTCTTTTCCGCAGCCACCCGGCCCACGATGATCGCGACCGGTGATTCGCCTCGCGCACCCCAAGTAGCACGCAGGGAGGCGTCTCGCTTCTCCGGATGGAAGAGCTCGGTATCCACGCCGCGACCGAGCAGCCGCACGTTGTTGAAACCCTCGCGACGCAGCATGTCCACCAGGTCGGAGGTGGGTGCCATGGTCAGATCCGCACGATTGTGCACGCGCTTCAGGTAGGACATCGCCGCGGGCTGCAAGCCCCCGAGGCGATACTGCTCCATGTACTGATGGAAATTCGTGTGGAAGCCGGCGGCCACCGGGATCTCCAGCGAGTTCGCCGTCTTGATCGCGGAGCTGCCCAGCGGGCTCTCCGTGGCCACATACACGGCATCCGGCCGGCGCTTCATCCAGCGCTTCCGCAGCTTGAACGGGCCCGGCAAGCCGACCCGCACCTCCTTGTAACCCGGCAGCGGGAGCGAGGCTGTCACGGTTTCCCCCGGTCCCCCGCCCTCTCCGGTGCGGATGACATGAACCAAGTGCCCGCGCCGGCGCAACCCGTCGCAAAGCCGACCGAGCGTCATGGCCACGCCGTTGACGTCGGGAGCGAAGGTATCGGTGACGATGTCAATTCTCATGGATATTCAAGAGATTTAAACAATCTGCACCTAGCATGTAGCATGAGGGACTTGCGGCATGTCTTACCTTTCACGTGGCGATTTCGACACGTGCTCCGCTCCCAGAGGTAGGACCCCTCGCCTCCGCCGCCACGGGTAATCAGGAGGTAGGTCGGACGCCCAAGCAACCATCCTTGGGAACCGAGCCTCTCTGAAAGCCCCCTGTGGCAAGTAGACACTCCTGCCCGCCCCCCACAGCGCTCCAGTCCCAATCGCACCTTCCCCCGCAAGGGAAAGACCGCAGGCTCAAGGGTGCGAACGGAGCGACCGAGTCAGAGATTGCCGATCAAGGGGATCCCCTCTCTCACGGAGCCAATCCCGGCAACAAGCTTGCGGTCGTTGGCACCGTCACGTCCTTCAGTTCGGTGTCCGGCTTCAGGTTCAGGGTGATGTTCGCTGGAGATCCCTTCAGCTTCGACTTGCTGTCCTTCACGTAGAGGTCCACCTCGATCGGCTTGGACATGCCTTCGATCTTCTCCGAGTCGTCGGTGAAGGTGCAACCCTCGAAGATGCACTCACGGGTCAGCAGCAGGAAGCTCACCGGGATGGTGCATTTCACGAAGCGCGATTGCGAAACCCGCAGCCACTTCTCATTCACGTAGTTCACCGGCTCCTTCTTGCGATAGTCCATGGACGGCATCTCGATCCCTTCGAGCACGCAGTTCTGAATGCGGAAGCCGGTATCCGTCAGGTTCAGCGGATTCGCGAAATTCTTCCGGATGATGCAGCTCTCGAAGTAATACTTCCCCGCCAGATCGCCCCCGTACCACACGCCCGTCTTGCCGAACCGGCAATCATCAAAGCCGCAATTGATAAAGTAATAGCGGCACGCATGATCGACCTCCAGAGGTAGCTGGAGGAAGCGGCACTTCCGGGCGATCACATTGCCACCGGAGATTTCCACCCGCCCGCTCTTGGTGCCGGTCCACACGCTGCCCGGTGCGATCACCATGGTCGGCCACTTCTTCTTCATGCGGTCGCCGATCACGATATGCGAATGCACGCGCTCCTTTCCTGCGGGAATGGTCATCGGCTCCAGCCAGCGATCCTTGATGTCAAAGGCGGCCTTGTTCTCCGGTGGAGCATCCGCAGGCACTTCCACCGCTTCGAGCGGCTTCAGCTCCTGAGCCATCGCGAAAGGCAGCGCGAAAGCCACCAATGCGACACGGCACGAAGTGCGGAAATTACTCCACAGCGCCGGAGGGGTTTCGCCTGAGATCATAACTCCTCCTATCCGGATGGCATATCCCTGTCAAAACCCCAGCGTGTGAGCAGACGGGTAAGTGCGGGCGATTCGCCTTGCGCGCCTCGAAAATGGGTGTATGAATCTCGCGCGCCGACCGAGGTCGGCAGGAACCAATTGACGGTTCCGCCCCCTTTCCGGTCTTCATCGATGAGAGATTGATCTGGGATCTACCTGACGCTCATCGAGACCCGCCAGCCGCCGAAATCCATTCGCGCCGGCAGGCATTTAAAACAACATGACCCCTCAGACCTTTGAGGCGTTGCCGCTGGCTGCGCCCCTGCAACGCGCTTTGCGCGAACTCGAATATTCCGTGCCTTCGCCGATCCAGGCCCAGGCGATTCCCCTTTTGTTAGAAGGCCGCGACCTGCTCGGTTGCGCCCAGACCGGCACCGGCAAGACCGCGGGCTTCGCGCTTCCGATCTTGAATGCGCTGAACGAGCGCCCACGCCCGCTGAAGGCGAAGACCGCGCGCACTCTGGTACTCACCCCGACCCGCGAACTTGCGGTCCAGGTGGCAAAGAGCTTCAATACCTATGGCAAGCATGTCCGCTTCCGCCAGACCCTGATCTACGGTGGCGTGGGCCAGAACCCGCAGGTCGCCGCGATGCGAACCGGCGTGGATGTCCTCGTGGCGACACCGGGACGTCTTCTTGATCTCATCGACCAGCGCTTCTTGGATCTCTCCGGCGTGGAGTTCTTCGTGCTGGATGAAGTCGACCGCATGCTCGACATGGGCTTCCTGCGCGATGTGAAGCGCATCGTTGCGATGCTTCCGCAGCAGCGCCAATCGCTCTTCTTCTCCGCTACCTTGGCTCCGAGCATCGTCGAACTGGCCGAGTCGATCCTGCGCAATCCCGCGAAGGTGACCATCGCACCGCAATCGACCACTGCCGAGCGCGTTGAGCAAAAGGTGGCCTTCATTCACAAGGAGCACAAACGCTCGCTGCTGGAGCAACTGCTCAAAGAGCAGTCCGAGGCCAGTGAATCGAAGCTCACCATCGTCTTCAGTCGCACCAAGCATGGTGCCAACAAGCTGGCAAAGGGCCTTACCGCTGCCGGTTTCCAGGCAGATGCCATCCACGGCAACAAGTCCCAAGCCCAGCGCGAGAAGGCGCTCGAACGTTTCCGCAAGGGCCTCGTCCCCGTACTTGTCGCCACCGATGTGGCAGCACGTGGCGTCGACGTGAAGGACGTCGGGCTGGTGGTGAACTACGATCTGCCGAACGAACCGGAAGCTTACGTTCATCGCATCGGCCGTACCGGTCGCGCAGGTGCGGAAGGCCGCTCCGTGTCCTTCTGCTCGGATGAAGAACTCGAGTTCCTGCGGGACATCGAGAAGATCATCCGCATGCCCGTGCCGCGCTGGGATGACCATCATTGGCATAAGGAAGACTTGGCTGAGAAGCACGCTCGCGGTGTGCGCATTCCATCCGCCCCGAAGCCGAAGCCGCAGGGCCGCTCTCACAATGGCGGCAACCGTGGCAATCAGCCCTCGCGTCGGCCCCAGAACGGAGCCGGCAATACCGCAGGACATGCTCCGAAAGCCGGAGCACCGGCAGGCAATGCATCGCGTCCCTCGCACGAAGCGCCGAAACAGGCTGTCAGTGATCAGGCGGCGGGAACTCGCAATCCATCACGTCGTCGCCGTAGCCGCCGTGGTCGCGGTCGCGGACCGGTTTCGCGTCAGGCTTGAGGAACTTCATGCTCCCGGCGTGCTGCCTTGCGAGGCGGCCTCCGGGAGCGATGTGGAGGGCGGGCACTCTCGCCCGCTGCTAACAGGTCGCTCCGGACAGACACCGACCGCCAAGCCGTCCGGAAGAATCAATACCTCCTTCCTGCCGGTCGTCCCGCGATTGTCTCCATGGCGGTCGTATTGGTGGCAGAGGTCATCGGCGCCGGCACCGGATCCGGCACGTTGTTATAGACCGGCGGCAAACTACTAAGGTAGGCGTAGATCGCCTTCAGGTCTTCATCCGGGGACGCCGCCAGCTGCTGCCATGGCATCGGCGGCAAGATTTCCCTGCCATGGCCACGGCGCTTGCCCGTGCGCATCGCCTTGATGAAGGTATCTTCCGACCACATGCCTGTTGCCGGATCCGAGGTCAGGTTTGAAGCATAGCTGATCCCCCAGGGACCTTCCCATGCGGTCTTGCCTGCGGTGGCCGGTCCTTGGCTGTTAGCCATGAGTTGGCCTGGTTCCAGTTCTTCCTCGGCGGGATGACCGGCGAAGAGCCGCGCCTTGTCTTCGATCAGTCCCATCTCGGTCATGATCTTCGGTGTGTGACAGTCCGAGCAGTTGCCAGCCCGCACCAGGGACTCTCCGCGGGCCATCATCTCTTCGTGGCTCGCCGGTTTGCGGAAGCCTTCACTCCCCGGCCTGACGACGAGCAGGGCTGCCGCGATGGCCAGAAAGCCCAAGGATGCATAGGTCAGAGGAAATTTCATGGCGTGTGGAGGGGTTGTTGTGGCAATGAGACCCTTCAGGGCCTTGCCTTATTCATCCAGCCACGCTTTTCGCGCTTCGTATATGGACCGAACGGTGTAAGGAAAACTCCCACCGTTGCTACCTGAAGCGCTTATTCAGCGCCGCTCCAGCACCGTGAAGATCACCGCTTTTCTTGTGCGGTCAATCCCCACGAGGCCACCGGTCTTCGGGTCCGCGGCGATCCCTTGTCCGGGGAAAGGCGAGTCCACCGTATCGATCCACTGCATCGTCTTCCCTTCTGCGGGCAGCTTCAAACGATACACGCGTTTGTGATCGTGGCCCGTTGCAAGCAGCACATCTCCTTGCCAGACCGCACCGGACAAGCTGGCGCTGCCCCAATCTTTTACCAAATCCGCCGGGTAATCCCAGCGGCCGGTTTCATGCCACGATTCATCAAAGCGCAACAACAGCGACTTCGTATTGTCCTTTCCGTAATGGGCGAAGTGGCACCACCACTCCTTCCCTTTCCTTAGCGCCCAGGTAAGGCTGCCCGGAGGATCATCAAAGCGATGAAACAGCCCGAGTTCCATCGTCTCCGGATCCAGCACGCGGATCTCGCCCTGCTCCGGCTTCAGCGGAAAGTTCGAATGTGCGGCGTAGACCTTCCCATCGAGAATGACCGCGCTGTTGAGATGAGATGCCTTTCCCTTGCTTAGCGCGAGTTCTTCGCCCGTCGCCCGATCAAGCTTCGCGATCGCGGTGCTCGAAACGGCATAGACGAACTTCTCATCCGCCGCAGCCGCCTGCGTGGCATGCGGCGAAGGCATCGCCTGCTTTTCCACGTAAGCTTCCCCTGCGAAGGAATGGGATGCTGCCATCCAGAGAAGGCAGCACCCCATGCTTCGAAAGCAAGGCCACATGAGCGGCATGCAGGGATTATCTCCGCGGACGCGAAGACATGATCAACCGCACCAGCGCGATCGGCACCAGCGAGATGGCGGCAGCGGCCAAGGCGATTTTCAGCCCGGGATAAACACGCGGCTTGTCCCAAGCGAGACCCTCCAGCGCTTCGCTCACCACCTGTTCCTGCGGCACGTAGAACCACTCCCGCGAGCCCCAGTCTTTTCCGGGGCCACGGCCTGCCACTCCGCCGAACTCGGTGTGCACCGGTCCCGGGCAAAGCGCCATCACGCGGATCCCGTGCTCGCGCACCTCGATCCGCAGCGCTTCGGAGAAACTGGTCACGTAGGCCTTCGTCGCCGCATACACCGCGAAGTCCGGGATCGGAAGGATGCTGGCAAGCGAGCTCACATTGATGATCGCGCCGCCCTGCTGCTCGATCATCGTCGGCAGAAGAGCGTGCGTCAGATGCGTCAGTGCCTCGATGTTGAGGCGCAGCATCGACTCCACCTTCATCCAATCGGAAGTCGCGAACTCACCGTAATCCCCCATGCCGGCATTGTTCACCAGCAAGTCGGGAACCAGGCCTTTCGAGAGCAAGTGACCCACCGTCTGCAAGCGCGCGGATGGATCGGTCAGATCCGCCTCCAGCGGCATCACCCGCAGGCCGGGATAAGCTTTCTCCAGGTCGCCAGCCAGCTCGACCAAGCGCTCGGAGCGCCGGGCCACCAGTACCAGCGTCCGGCACTGGGGTGCCAGCTGGCGGGCGAATTCGGCCCCGATGCCGGCGGATGCGCCGGTCACCAAGGCACAGGAATAACGGGCTTCCGTCACGCGATACGATCAGGCAACGGGTTCCGGCTGCGGCTGCTGGGCCACTTGCACGATGCGCAGCGGCAAGCGCATCAGCAGTTCGCCGTCGCAACCAAGGTCGATCGAGTAGATGCCGGCTTTCGGGAAACGAAGGCCCTGCAGGTTCATGATCACGTTGCGGGTCAGGAAAGGCGTGCCCGGCGGAAGCTGGACTTCGAATTCCGGCTCGATCGGCATGTTCTGCGGATCGAGCGACTCGCCGTCTTCATTGATGATGTTGATGGAAAGCTTGTGGCGGCCGCTGTCTTCCTGCGTGAAGCAGAAGCGGAGCGCGAGGGAGCACATCGGATGAACCACCGGGAGCGCACGCGCGGCGAGGGTGTCGAAGGTTCCGGAAACCACGAGCTTGCCATTGTAGTCGGCGGCGAAGTCGCAAAGGGTGGCGATTTGGATGTCCATGGAATTGGATGCTTGGGTCGTTTCGAATAAGACCCCTCGTAACGGGGGCATGGGGTATCTGCCGCCAAAGTGACGCCGCGTCCAGCCTCGAAAACAGGCTCGCACCGAATCACATCAATGAGACGGGCCCGTCGCAGGGAGAACCTTTCCGACATATCCCGGTTTGCAGACAGATAGCTCGGGAAAGCACATCGTCCGCTCTCCAGGACACGCTTCAGTCCTCCGGTAATTCCGTCGAATCAGGCGGCACCACTTCCTCCGGACCTTGTTCAAGTTCCTCGGGATCCACCGGCAGGGCTTTCGGCACTTCCATGGCACCTTCTTCCTCCCGCGCGGCCGCGTCACCATCCAGATCCAGCGGCTCGACCGGCTGGGCCTTCAGCACGCCATCCTTGGACTCCTTCTTGCCCTCTCCGTCCTTCGGCGCGTCTTCAGCACCTTCCTCGCCCTCCTTCGCAGCCGGCTCGCCGGTTTCCTCGACGATCTGCACGGCCTTTGGTGCCGGGGCGATGATCTCTTTGAATTCTTCCTTCAGCGGTTCGAAGAACGCGCTGACCACCGGCGCGGCATTCTTGCCACCGCTCGGGTTCTCACCCGGACGGCCTTCATAGACCGCGGCAAAAGCGAAACGCGGCTCGTCATACGGCAGGAAGCCGCCGAACCACGCCAGGTTCGCGCTGGAATTCCACTGCGCTGTACCGGTCTTGCCGCAGAGCTCGGCGAAGCTCACGCCTGCCGAGCGTCCCGTGCCGTGATCCACCACATCGCGCATGCCTTCACGCACCACGCGGATCGCGTCCTCTTTCACCCCGAGCCAATTCCGTCGCTCGGGAGTCGCCTGCTTGATCACTCGGCCGTAGGGATCCTGAACCTGCATCACCAGATGCAGCTTCGGCAGCACGCCACCGTTTGCGATCCCTGCCATGGCCTGCGCCACTTGCAGCGGGGTGACTTCCAGCGAACCCTGGCCGATCGAAAGGTTGAAATCGTCACCGTCTTTGAAGCGGCGGTGGTGGACGCGCATCATCCACTCGTTGGTTGGCACCAGGCCGGGATTCTCACCCTTCAGCGGCAGCCCAGTCAGCTGGCCGAAGCCGAATTGCCGGGCCACGCCCAGGAAGGCCGGGGCACCGATCTTCATGCCCACCTGCCCGAACCAAATGTTGTTCGAGGTCGCAAGCGCCTGCTTCACGTTGATCGAGCCCGCCGCGCGCTTGTTGTGGTTGTGGAACGTGTGACCGCCCAGCGTGATCGCGCCAGCGCAATAGATCTCGGTGTTCTCATCCACCTCGCCGTTGTTCAGCGCGGTGAGCGCCACGATCGGCTTGAAGCTCGATCCCGGCGGATAGGCGGATTGGAAGGCCCGGCCCACCATCGGCTTGCCGGGGTCCTCATTCAACGCCTTGAAATCCTTGTCGGAGATTCCGGGAACGAAGCCGTTCAGGTCGAAGGACGGGCGCGAGGCCATCACCAGCACCTCGCCGGTGTTCACGTCGATCAGCACGAAGGCACCGCGGCGCACCTTGTCGCGCAGCACATCCTCCGCGTGATCCTGCCATGCCTTGTTCAGCGTGGTCACCAAGGCTCCGCCGGGGCGCGGCCGCTTCACCTGCTCCTTCAGCAGCTCGCGGCCGTTCTCATCATAGAGCATCCGCTTCATGCCCGGTTGCCCGGTGAGTTCGGTGTTGAAGATCGCTTCCAGGCCGGCACGGCCCTCCTGCTCCTCCCACATCGGCTCATTGAAATTGATCGGGCCGGTCGGTAGCTTCCCGACACTTCCGGTGTAGCCGATGATGTGCGCGGCCAAGCTCTTGCCCGGATAAAATCGCTGGTAAACCGGATGCAGGATCAGTCCCTTGCTCAACTGCGGTTCGATCTTCTTGCGTCCAGCTTCATCCAGATGCGAGCTGATCAGCAGCGGCAGCCAACGTCGGTTTTGATAGTGGTCCCACAGCTCGTCATCCGTCGGCTCCGAGGCCTCCGGGATCAAGGTCTTCGCCTTGGCGATGCGGGTGCGGCCCCATTCGATCACGAACGCGCGGTCCGCCTTTTCAAACTGCTCGTATTGGATCCCGAGTTGCCAAGCCACCCGGCTCTGCGCGAAGGCCGCGCCGCTGCGATCTAGGATGGGCCCGCGCGGTGCCGGAATCGATTGCGTGATCGTCCGGGCATCCTTGCGCGTGAAGATCGACGCGTTGTTCGGCGAAATGTCCGGCGCAGCTGTTTGCGGAATCGAAGCGAGGTCCTGCCCCGCGGAAACGGAGACCACGAGGGCTCCGGAGAGTAGCTTGGCGATCGGTCTTCTCACAGGCAGGATTTATGGAATCTAGGCGGCTTCCGGTCATATAGCAACGCTCAATCCCAGCCCGAATTTTGCCAATCCGCAGGGTCTTCCCCGATGCTTTTGACGATCTCCGCGGGCAGGAAAATGAACTCGTCCTCCCGCTTCACCGTCGGATCCAGGTGAAATTTCACCATTTTTCGCTCCCAGCGGCCCCCGGATTTCACGGAAAGATCGGCGAAAACCTCCAGGGCCCCGTCTTCCCGCGGCTTCACCTGTAGGAGGCCGGGGATCTCGTAGACCGCCCGGCTCCTCCCCGGTTCGTCCTTCACCATCCGGAAATCCGCCGTCCCCTGCAGCTTTTCTGCCGGATACCATTCGTCCTGTTTGCTCAGCGCCGTTTTTGTCCGCAGGCGGTGAATCATTAGCGACTCCTGCTTTCCCGGCTCCCCGTTCGCCTCGATCCGCCAGCGGAAGGGGCCGTCGAGCGTCGCCATCCCTCCGGACACCACCATCGCGCTCATCACGAAGCTTCCGCCCGCATTCCCCTCCGGCTTCACCCGCAACGCCACCTGCGCCCCGTTCACCGCCCCCCCGCCGGAACTCCCATAAGTGTGCTTCTTCGCCACGATGGCGGCGCAGCCGGGCAGCAGTGAAACGAGGAGGGGAGCAAGGAAGGGTCGGAGTGGGATCGGCACGACATGTTTGGACCCTAATCCGGGCTGTCCGGCAAGACACACCATGCTTGGCAGCCTTGCCCGGGCACCAGGCGGGACAAGCTCCCCTCGCAGGGAGACTCCGGCCGATCGTTCGCCGAGCAAGCCCGGCACCATCCCATCCCTGCCACCCTTATTTATAATTGTCGTGTTATGAACTTCCTCTCGTGGTGGATTATTACAATATGCTAATACTGTATTGTTTTCGTTTCCGAGTTAACAGAATATTTCCTTGCATGAAAGCATGGAATTGATCTACGGATCCAGGTGGTAAATCCAGTGAGCCTGCAATTGGCATATCAGGCTGCCGTCCTCCCTTACTTGTCTCTTTTTTCCTTCCCGGGAACCGTTTTCCCCGCCGCAAGCCTGCGTCCGGTTTCCGGAATGTCGCATCCTTGAATCATCACCGACATGTCAGCCGAATCGCACCAAACAACCCTCGATTTCTGGTTCGATTTTGACAACCAGACCCTGTACCAGCGAACCCCGGAAGTCCAAGCCTCGATCGATGCTTCCTACGGCCGCCTGGGTTTGGATCTAGATGGCCTGGTGGATGAGTTCCGCACTTCATTCGCATCCTCCGCTCATCCGGAGCGCTTCGCGGAACGGATCGCGGACGGCGCGGAGGGATTCCGCGCGCTGGCCGATCTGCAGATGGCGATCATTCGCAGCCATTTTCCGGACGGGACTAACGGAGCTCGCCAGACCGCCTTCGAGAAGTTCGGGGAAGGCGTTCTTTATGATGAGAGGAGGATCGTTTTCACGGATCATGTCATCCATATGATGGACGGAAGCCCCACCACATGGGTGGGCTATCACCGCTGGCATGCCTTCGTGCGCGCGGCTATCCTGTCCGGCGGGGACGCGGCCTCCTGGCAGGAAGTTCTGGGTTGGATCGCGCTGGCTTGGGCGATTCAGAGCGAGACCGACCCCATGGTAGATAATCCAAGCAACCCGGGAATCCCCGCCGGACGCCTCGGGGAGCTCCGCGCGCGCTGGCTTGGTGCGGATGAAGGATTCATCGATGCCGCCTTTGTCCACTTCCGCGGGCCTGCTCCCACGGAGGCAGACCTTCCCTCTCCCGCCCGCGCCGGCATCGCCACGGTGGCGGGAGAAGAACAGGAAATCTCTCCCTACCTGCGGGTCCAGCAAATCCTCAATGATGCCGCCGGTACCGGCCGCCCCAACCATGGCGGAAAGCGGCGCTTCTGGAATCTACCCCACGCGGAGTTCATGGCGCTGGGACCGGTCTACGGCGTGCAGCTCATCGCTCCGCCAGGCCCCGATCGCGGGGCCCGCTCCGGCCTCGTCCTCGCCCTGAAAGGTGAACCTCCCTTCGGCCCTGGCGGTTTTCCCCGCATGCCGCTGAACCGCCCGCCGGTCACACCGGAAAATATCCAGTTCATCCAGGACTGGATCGATTGCGATTGCCCGGAATGACCTGACTCATCCGCCCCCGAAATAACTCATCCTCCTCCTCCTCCTCATGAAACGAATCCCCCCGCTTGGTATCATTGTCCTTTGTTCCCTTCCCTTGGCCGCGGCCCGCGGGGAAGAACTGCCCGGTGAAAGCATCGACCCCGCCACCGCCATCCTGAATCCCGACAAGCACGCATGGGCTCTCTTCACGGAGCTGAATCGCGATGCCGGCACCGGCGACGGGCGGGTGGTCTGGGAGACTTGGAAAAATGCGGTGAATCCGGACGAAATCTTCAAGCCGGATGGGACGAAGCCCGAGCCTTGGGGAGAGGGCGCGAAGCCCCGCTCGAACAAGGACTTCGAGAGCCGTCCCAAGCAATTGGAAATGGCCCGGGCTGCCGGAGGGAAGGCAACCATCCAATTCGATCCCGATGCCGGGACGGGCAACGAAGTCCGCATGAACCGCCCGGCCTTCAACTTCATCGTGGACAACGGCCTCTATAACAAGGAGGGCCAGCTCGCTTTCTTCAGCCGCCAGAATGCCGATCGCCCCGGCCCCGGCTTCCCCATGGCGGCAAAGGAAATCAAGGCACAATGGCGGCCTCTCGGCGAGGGCAAGGATCCCTCCCGCTATCACACCGCAAAGCACCCGGACACGGGCGAGTTATGGGGACTCACTTCCCTCCACATCACCACGAAGGATCTTCCGAACTGGTTCTGGGCCACCTTCGAGCACCGGGACAACGAAGGCATCGAGGATCAGGTGCCCTCCGTCGATAGCCACGGCCTGCCAGCCCCGCTGAAGGGGACCAAGTGGGAGAATTACGTCCTTCGTGGTACCCAGATCGACTTCGTTTCCCCGGTGGGCACTCCTACCATCCTGGCCAGTTCCCAGATCGAGGAACCCTTCCAGAAGACCTCCTCCTGCATCACCTGCCATGCCCGGGCCACCATCGGCAAGCTGCCGGAAAGCAATGAGTTTCTCGTCCTCGATATCTTCGAATCCTTCTCGCCCCTGCGCGGGTCGGTCGGAGCGCCGGATCCAAGGTGGTTCTTCGATCCCAATGCACCGGCCAAACGCCTCTATCACCAGCTCGACTTCGTGTGGTCCCTGGACCGCGCCTCATCCGTCAACCGCTAACCAACTGAAGCCATGATCGAGAAGAGAATCAGGGACAAGGAATTGCTACGCTACCATCCGGACAAGATGATCGTGAAGGTGAGGCCGGAAGCGGCAGCTCCGGCACGCGCGGGAGTGCGGAGCTTTGGTGCGCTGGAGAGCGCCTCCGCGGGATTGGGAATCCTCCAGAGGTTGGAAAGGGCGGGAGTCGTGAAGGCCGTGCACTCGCTGGCCGGTCCTTCGCGCGGGTTCGAGCCTGAAGTCATCCGCCGCGGCAGAACCATGACGGCAGCCGCCTTGGAAACCTCCTTCGCGGCGGAGCGCCAGGATCCTTCCAAGGGCGGATCCATGTTGGTGGAACTTAGCCAGCAATCCGAAGACGAACTGGCGAGACTGCGCCTGCAATTGGTGGATGATCCCTATGTGGAGTATGCCTCCTTGGTCCCGATCCGCTATCTCATGCTGCCGGCCAAGAAGAGGCCGCGGGCCGGTATCGCCGCGACTCCGCCCGCGACGAATACCCTGTGGAATCTCGACAAGATTCTCTGGCGGCAGGCAAGGGGCCGGAACGGCTTCGTCGATGCGGACGGGGTCAGCATCGCGGTGCTCGATTCCGGCATTGATGAGTTCCATCCGGACCTCCAGCCGGTGATGTCGAGCAATACCATGGGCTATCCCGATGTCCCCTCCTCTTCGTCGAAGGACGTGATCGGGCACGGGACACACGTCGCGGGCATCATCGGTGCCGCCATGAACAATGGCGTGGGAATCAACGGCGTATGCCGTTGCCAGCTCCACGGTTGGAAGATCTTCGACGACGAGCCCGACTATGACGGCGAGAGCTACGTCTATTGGGTGGATCCGGTGATGTATTACCGGGCGCTGCGGGCCTGCATCCGGGAGGGGATCCAAATCGTGAACCTGAGCATCGGCGGTGGCGGGGAGCCCGATCAGGACGAGAAGGCGCTCTTTGCGGAAATGGTGGAAAAGGGAACCGTGGTGGTGGCGGCGATGGGCAATGAGCGGACCATCGGTAGTCCGGTTTCCTATCCCGCGGCTCTCCCTGGAGTCATCGCCGTCGGTGCCACCGATCTCGCGGACCGCGTCGCCCGCTTCTCGAATTCGGGCAACCACATCTCCGTGAGCGCACCGGGGGTCGGGATCTGGTCCACCCTGCCGACTTACGCCGGGCAAACCGGATTCAATGTGGGCACGAGTCCCGCCGGAAGGCGCGTCCCGGGCTCCCCGCACAAGCGTGAGATTGACTATGACGAATGGGATGGGACCTCCATGGCCGCTCCCCATGTCGCGGGAGCGGCCGCATTGTACCTCGCACGGAATCCCGATGCCTCACCCGAACAGGTAAAGGATGCCTTGGAACGGAGCGCCGACCAGGTCCCGGGCATGAGGGGACGGGATCATCACCCGGACTTCGGCTTCGGCCGCATCAATCTCGAAGCCTTGCTCGCCCCACCTGCCGGTCCTTCGTCCGCTAGGAAAAGGCCGGCCCGGAAAGTGGCCGCCAAGAAGGCTCCAGCAAGGAAAGCGGCCAAAGCCGCTGCGAAAAAGGGTGCCGCGCGAAAACCCGCGTGATTCCCCCGAGTCCGGAATCTCGATTCATTCAGCCTTTGATCCCGCGGAAAATCCGCTATCGTCTGAACATGGCAGAGGTCTTCTTCCATGTGCAGCCGGGGATCGGGCAAAAGCAGCTCGAACACGCCTTCCGGCCGATCCTCCGCGATGAAGCGGCGGGACCGCCGCAGCGCCTCTATCCGGATGCAGAGCCGGGAACGAAGGACTCCCGCGCCTTCTATGTCCGCTTGCGCCCGGAAACGCCGGCGGAGGAAGCATTGGACCGGATCAAGTCCCTGGAACTGGTGGAACGCGCCAGCATCCCGGCCCGCCGGGGGCTCTGATGGGATCGGAATTCCCTGCCGCCATGCAGCCCGCCCCTCGATTGGTTGGGGGCTGCTCCTTGGTCTGCGAGCCTCCAGTTCGTTTGGGATCGCAGGACCGGCGAGCGGGATTCCCTTCATGATGCTCCCGGGAATCCGCCACTCGCAATTCCCTCCTTGTCAATAGCCCCGGATCATCCCTGCACCATCTTTCACATACCCGTTCTCCCCGCTTGCCCCCCTCGCCGGGGCCGCCCATGATCGGGGCGCGCCGCCCATGAAAGTCAGCCCCTACAAGCGTTTTGAAAAAGCCTTCAAACGCGCTTATCTCAAGCCCCTTACGCTGATCCGCTACGGAACTTTGCATCCGGAGCGGGCGAAGCTCCATGGCAGCGACCATTGGATCTACATCGATGCCTATGACCCCTGCGCCCGCAAGAAGGTGGTCGAGGAGCCGCTGCGCGGGAAAGTTTCCGATAACCTCATCTTCTGGCGCGATTTCAACCGCCACCTCCAGCCCGACCTGATCGTGGACGTGGGCCTGAACTACGGCGAGTGCCTCTTCGGCACCGACTACGCGGAGAATGCTGTCTTTTACGGCTTCGAGGCGAATCCCCGTCTGATCCCGCACCTCGAGAAGAGCAAGGCTGAGCACCCCGCCGGCCTGCGCATGACGATTACCAATTGCTTGGTCTCGGATCAATCCGCGGACGACATTCCTTTCTTCGTGAATCCGGACTGGAGCGGTTCCTCCTCCGCGGTGAAGGAAATGAACACCCGCCCGCAGACGCTCGAATTCAAGCTCCCCGCCCGCACCATCGATTCGATCGTGCCGCTCGATGAAGCACGCGGAAAGACCCTGCTCTTCAAGATGGACATCGAGGGTTACGAGAGCAAGGCGCTCCGGGGCTTTGTCGAGACCCTCGCTTCCGTGTCCCGCTCGGTGGGCTTCATCGAGTTCGATGCTCAGTACATCCGCTGGGCCGGGCAATCTCCGGAAGAATACCTTTCCTGGCTGCAGCAGCGCTTCAATACCTATCGGGTCAGCGGCATCAAGGCGAAGACCCTGAAGCGGGTGACCAGCTTCGATGATCTGCCGAAACTCCATGGCAATGCCGAACGCGTGCATACCGACCTCGTGCTGATCGGCAAGCAAACCCCGGATGGCTGGCTGGCTCCCGAATGGACCATCACGCACTAAACGAGACCGAGCGTGATTCCCGAACTGCCTGCGCCGATCCTGGCCGAGGTCAATGCCTTGGCCGATGATCTCGATGCGCTGATCACCCGCAAGCCGCGTACCACCACCACGCCTTGCGACGAGCGCCGCTACAAGCTGCTCTCCGCTCACCTCGGTCGCGAGCTGAAGGGACCGATCGAGCCGATCCCATGTCTGGGCGATAGCAATACGATGTTCTTTGCCGGAGCGGAGCGCCTGCGCTTCATCCGTTACCGCCGCAGTGCTTTCTGGAGGCCGCATTGGATCAATCGGGGCCTCGATCTGCTGCCCTGTTTCCGTGTCTTTCACGTAGGCCCGGCCACGGCATGGAAAGCGGGGGATCTCGGATCCTCCACTCGTTCGCGGGAGAAGATCGACATCCTGCTAAAGAAGGACATCAAGCCCGGCTCGAAGATCATCATGAGCTTCGGCGAAATCGATTGCCGCATCCACATGGCGAAGGCCGTGAAGGGCGGCGCGAATATCGATGACGTCGTGGAGAAGACCGCCGCGAAGTTCGTGAAGCTCCCGCAGGAAATCGCCGCTCTCGGATTCCTCCCGATCATCTGGGGTCCTCCGCAGATCATCCCGAAGGATGAGAAGCTCTCCAGTCCCACCTTCCCTTTCATCGGCTCATGGGAAATGCGCCGGGACATCACTTACGCCTACATCGCGCGCCTCCGCGAGCATTGTGAGGAATCCGGGATCCCCTTCCTGTCGATCGCCGGGATGTATCATCCGCCGCAGGAGAAAGCCGACCGCGCCCTCTTCCATGATGGCACCCACCTTTCCCAGCGCCTGATGCCGCTTGCCTTGTCCGAGCTCCAGAAAGCGGGCGTCCTGCAGATCCCATGAGGATCCGAAGTCGAGTTCCGACCCATCCGACATTCCTCATGAAAGCTCTGGCGGACGCAGCCATCGAATCGATCCTCTATCTCAGCCTCGCTCCTGATGAGGACGAGCGTGCGGATGCCGATGGGGAGATCCTTGAATCCCTGGTGGCCACCCTTCAATCGAGCTCCCCGGAGGAACTCGACGAGCTTCGTGCCGCGCTCGAACGCTCCCGCGTTGCCGCGAGAGCGGCCAACAGGCTGACACCGGAGCTTCTGGAAAGCTTCCGCGTGATTGAGACGGACATCTTTGGCGATCCTGACTAAGGACAGCCTCGCCCGACGGATCGGATGCTTTTCAATTCCTACACCTTCCTGCTGGTCTTCCTGCCGATCACCCTGATCGGCTTTCTGGCCTTGCGAAAGGCACCCTTCCGGCTCGGGCTCGGCTGGCTGGTGGTGATGTCGCTGGTCTACTACGGCGTCTGGAATCCGAATCCCGAGGAACCGTGGAGCCCGAAGTATCTCGGCCTCATCCTCGGGTCCTGCGCGGCGAACTACTTTCTCGGGCGCTCGCTCTCGCGCCTGAAGTTCACCGGCCAGGGCAAGCTGCTGCTGGCCCTCTCCATCGCGGCGAATCTCATCCTGCTCGGCTACTACAAGTACGCAGGCTTCCTCGCGGGCATCGCCACCGATCTAACAGGTTGGCCCGGGGATCTGGCGAAGATCACGCTGCCGCTGGCCATCTCCTTCTTCACCTTCCTGCAGATCGCCTACCTCGTCGATGCATGGAAGGGCCTCACCGAGGAGTATCACTTCACGGACTACCTGCTCTTCGTGACCTTCTTCCCGCACCTCATCGCGGGCCCGCTGATCCATCACCGGGAAATGATGCCGCAGTTCGCGAAGAAGAACCATGGCTGGCACCGGGACTTCCCGGTCGGCATGGAGATCTTCATCGCCGGGATGTTCAAGAAGGTGGTCATCGCGGATAACCTCGCCCCCATCGCGAATCCGGTCTTCGCCCTGGTCGCGGGGGATGGGCGCATGCCGACCATGGCGGAAGCATGGATCGGGGCGCTGGCATACACGCTCCAGCTTTACTTCGATTTCTCCGGTTACTCGGACATGGCCATCGGCTCGGCCCGCATGTTCGGCATCCGCTTCCCGCTGAATTTCCACTCGCCCTACAAGGCGGTCTCGGTGATCGAGTTCTGGCGGCGCTGGCACATGACCCTTTCGCGCTTCCTCCGGGAATATCTCTATATCCCGCTTGGCGGCAATCGGAAGGGGCCCTCGCGCCGCTATGTGAATCTCTTCCTCACCATGCTGCTCGGCGGTCTCTGGCATGGTGCGGGCTGGACCTTTATCATGTGGGGTGCCCTGCACGGGACCTATCTTTGTGTGAATCACGCTTGGGCGGGATTTCGGAAGCGCACCGGTCGCGCGCCCCTGCCGGCGCCGCTGGCAGTGCTGCTGACCTTCGTGGCCGTGGTGATCGGCTGGGTCTTCTTCCGGGCCCATAATTTCGAAGGTGCGGGCCGCATGCTTGCCTCGATGTTCGGGATGAATGGATTCGGCGGCTTGCCGGACAAGGCGACCCGGGTGGTGGCCAGCGTCTCGAGCGTCCACGTCGCGCTGGCACTCATCGCCTGCTGGATTTTCCCGAATACCCAGCAGATTTTCGCCCGCTACAAGCCCGCCCTGCGTGTGCCCGGTGCGCCTTATCCGGAACGCACCCGCTACCGCTGGTACCAGTGGCGCCCCACCCCGCTCTTCGCCCTGCTCACCATCGTCTTCATCGTGGTGATCGGCATGCAGTTCGACAAGGTGAGCGAGTTCATCTACTTCCAGTTCTAACCCATTCGCCGTGCGACAGCTCCGCCGCTACCAGTGCTTCTTCCTCGTCCTCATGGTGGCCGTGGCAGGGCTCGCATTGGGTTTCAATTCATGGGCGAATCCATGGCGCGTGATCCCCTCGCCATTGAGCTCTCAGAAGATGGAGCCCTACCGCGCGATCGAGCAAAACTGGAACCGCACCTGCAAGGCGGGCCTCGCCAGTTCCTCGGCATGGGATGCCGGGCTCTTCGGTTCTTCCCGCGTCGATATCGGCCTGAATCCGAAGCACCCTGCCTTCGATGGGATGAAGTGCGGGAACTTCGGCCTGAATGCCGGCCTGCTGGCGGAGAACGAGGCAATGTGCCGCTACTTCCTCGATCACCAGAATCCGAAGCTGATCGTCCTCGCGATCGATGCCACGGACCTCACCACGCCGGTGGCGAAGAAGAAGCAGGCAGATTTCGATATCTCGCCCTTGGCCGGTGGCCCGGCGACCTTGGAGCAGCGCCTGCGGGACCACGCGGGTATTTCCACTCTTTCCTCATCGCTCGCCGCCACCAGCCGGATGCTGCGCGGCACCCTGGCCGAGCACACGCCGGAGGGATTCCGCCGGGAACCGGAATATCCGGATGGCCAGTTGCTCTACTTCTCCACCATCTATCGAATGGCGAAGCAGCACACCGCCCAGGGGAAGGTGGACGCGGAAAAGATCGCCATGCTTGAAGAGATTGTCGCCCGTTGCCGTCAGAAGGGCGTGCGTCTGGTCATCTTCTTCACCCCGAACCACGGGCTCTTCCAATTGGCCTTCCGCGAACTCGGCGATCCCGACCCCTATTTCCTCGAAGACCGCCGCGCCCTGGCGGATCTGGCGGCCCGCGCAAACGCCGCGGATCCCGCCGCACCACCCGTGGAAGTGTGGGATTTCCTCGATGGACATCCCCTCAACACCCCTCCGATGCCCCCGGCCGGACAGAAAAAAGGCCACCCCGCCGGTTGGGTGGATCTCTTTCACGTTCTGCCGGAGACGGGTGATCGCATGCTTGAGCGCTTGCAGGGTCGCGGGGATTACGGCGAACTGCTCCTGCCGGACGGCGTGGAGGCGCGGGTGGCGAAGGTGAAAGCGCAGCTCGACGAGTATGAGGCGCGGAATCCGGAAGATGCCGCATACCTCCGCAAGTCGCTCGCGAAATTCCAATCCCTTCCGTCGAAGAAGCAGTGAAACGTATCGCCGTTGCCATGATCAAAGGCGGGCTGGGCAACCAGCTCTTCGCCTATGCGGCTGCCCGTGCCTACGCGATGCGGACGAACCGGGAGCTCCTCATCGACCACGTCTCCGGCTTCACCCGCGATGGCTACGGCCGCGGCTACAAGCTCGACCTCTTTCCCATCTCCGGGACCCTCGCGCCGAAGCGTTGGCAACTGGGCGACCCGAAGGGCTCGCATCACAAGTTCATCCGCTCGATGAACAAGGTGCTGCCGAATCCATGGAAATCCTACCTCGCCGAAGACCAGGACAAGGACGAGACACAGCTCACCGGCTTCATCTCGAACCGTCAGGTGGTGCGCCTGAATGGCTACTGGCAGAGTGAGAAATTCTTCGCAGAGCGTGCTGCCACCATCCGCACCGAGTTGAAGCTGCCGGCCTTTGAAGACGGTCCCGACAAGGATCTGGAGGCGGAGCTGGCTTCGAGTTCTTCCGTGTTCCTTCATATCCGCCGGGATCGCTACAGCCCGCGGCTGGGATCCGGCTACTACGACTCTAGTATCGCATCCGCGCTTTCCACCCTGGGAAGCTGCCAGTTCCACGTCTTCGGGGACGACCTGGAGTGGGCAAGGCAGTATCTCGATTTCCAAGGCGCGCCGGTGACCTTCCAGTCGTCGGAGAACAGCGATGAACTGCGCGATTTCCGCCTGATGATGGCCTGTCGTCATGCCATCGTGGCAAACAGCTCATTCAGCTGGTGGGCCGCATGGCTGAAGCGCCATGCCGACAAGCGGGTCTGGACCCCCTCCACCCCCGGCTGGCCTCTCAAGCCCGCCTCCGAGTGGACGAAGGTTCCGAACCGCCTTGAATATTAAAGCTCCCTGACGCGGAGCGGGCTCCGGATGTCCGGTCTTTCGCGGGAGATTGCTTTCCGGCGTGCGGCTCCCATCTCCCGATGCCATGTGCTTCTTCCGCGTCGAGGTAAGGGAGGGCTAAAGCCCCCCGCTTCGCCGGGGACCTCTGCCATTTCTCCCCATCGCGGCGACTTCTCCTTATCATGGCCGCCGTGAATCAAAGTTCCGTCCTCCGCACCGCGCACCGCGAGGACTTGGTCCGACTCTGCCGCCTGTTAAATTTCCTCCTTTTAGCAGGCATAACAGGCACTCTTCCCCTTCCCGTCTCCGCGCATTTTCCCGCTAAACCAGACTCCCTCATCTCCACCCTCAATATGTAACGCCAAGTATTTTGCCTTACCTGAGATTCCGACTATGTTGCGCACCCATGAGCCGGAAATCTCTCCTCCTTCTCGCCGTGCTGTGTGGCGTCGCCGATGCCCAATCCGTCACCCATCGTTGGAAATTCAACGATACGCCCGCTGGCTCTCTCTCCCATCTCACCATCATCCCGGACGTCATCACCGGTGCTCCCGGACAGATCGTTGGCAATGGCGCCACCCGCACCGGCACCGCCCTGACCCTGCCGGGCACCAGCGGCGGTGACAACGCTGCCAATGCGATCTCCGCTTACCTCGACCTGCCGAATGGCATCGTCTCTTCGAAGACGAATCTCACCCTCGAGATCTGGGCCACCATTCATTCCGGAAAAAATTGGCAGCGGCTCTTCGACTTCGGCCGCATGAACATCTCCGGGAATGGCGCGGCGGGTGAACTCACGCCGTCCAGCGTTGCCCCGGGCGGCACGAATTCCAGCGATAACCTGATGCTCGCTGTCCAGCGCGGCGGCGATATCAACACCCAGCAACTCACCGCACGGCTTGATGGCGGCGGCGAGATCCAGAGCCAGACCGGCATCGCGACCACGCTCAATACCCAGTACCACTACGTCATCACTTTCCAATCCGGAGTCGGCGCGAATCCCGGTACCGGCGGCCGTCTCACCTGGTATCGCAATGGCGTCCAGGCCGGTTTCCTCGACACGAACTTCAAGCTGAACCAGGTCGAGGACGTGAACAACTGGCTCGGCCGCTCGATGTGGAGCAACGACAGTAATTCGAACATTTCCTACAACGACGTCCGCATCTACGACTACGCGCTTTCTCCTGCCCAGATCACTGCGAACACCAGCGCCGGTCCCGATGGCGCCTTTCCCGCTCCCGTCACCCAGCCGGACGCGGCGACCATGCGGCACAATGCAAAGGCTCGCGTCAGGGTCTTGGCGAACGATGTCGGCGAAGTCTCCCGGGCCACCTTGGCCATCGACCAGCAGCCGGCCTCCGGCACCGCAACTGCCATGCCCGATGGGACGGTCCTCTACACCCACACCACGGGCACTCCGGCGAATGACAGCTTCGTCTACCGTGTCTCGAATAGCACCGGACAATCCAGCACCGGCACGGTGACCGTGACCTTCTCTTCGGCGCTGAAAATCCCTTCGCCCGGCCTCAATGTCCCGTCCACCCCGCCTCCCACCGCCTATGCGCTGAACAACGCGCTGGGCAGCCTCACCTTCAATCAGCCGCTCAGCATCGCCACGCCACCGGGCGAGACCCAGCGGCTCTTCATCTGCGAGAAGCCCGGAGTCGTGAGGCTGGTGCCGAATGTCACCGCCGCCTCACCGACGTCCAGCGTCTTCCTCGATCTCGCGACGCTGGTGAACAACCGCGCGAATGAGGATTTCTTCCCCGACTCCGGCGGAGAATCCGGCCTGCTCAGCATCGCCTTCCATCCGCAGTATGCGAGCAACCGCCAGTTCTACGTCTTCTACACCGTGAGCAAGACTGGCGGGAACCGCTTCCAGCGTGTCAGCCGCTTCACCGCCCAAGCGGGAAATCCGAACGCCGCCGATACCGCCTCGGAGCAGATCCTCATCGAACAACTCGACGACGAAACCAATCACAATGGCGGGGACATGCACTTCGGCCCCAATGACGGCTATCTCTACATCTCCGTGGGAGACGAAGGCAGCGGCAACGACGCGCTGAACAACAGCCAAACGATCAACAAGGACCTCTTCTCCGGGATTCTCCGCATCGATGTGGATAAGAAGCCTGGAAACGTCGCACCGACCGCCCACGCATCCATCCCGCTCGA
Organism: Luteolibacter luteus; assembly: GCF_012913485.1. Classification (GTDB taxonomy): domain Bacteria; phylum Verrucomicrobiota; class Verrucomicrobiia; order Verrucomicrobiales; family Akkermansiaceae; genus Haloferula; species Haloferula lutea. Next base: position 6,114,104 of record NZ_CP051774.1, read on the forward strand.
TAGCGGGGTCGCACGTTTCTCCATCCCCATCGACAATCCCTTCGTCCACACCTCGCTCGGGGGAAGCTGGGACGGAAAATACAATGGCGCGAATGTGAGTCAGACCACGGTGCGCCGCGAGTTCTGGGCCACCGGCCTGCGGAACCCCTGGCGCATGGGCTTCGATCCCGCCACCGGTGATCTCTGGTGTGCCGATGTAGGCCAGGGCGCTTGGGAAGAGGTGGACGTGATCCGCCGTGGAGGCAACTACGGCTGGGCCTACCGCGAGGGAGAACACAACGGGGCCAAGTCCGGATCCGCTCCCGCAAATTTCGACACGCTCTACCACAGCAAGCCGATCTACGAGTACCCTCGTAATAATCCGGGCTTCGACGGCTACTCCGTGACCGGCGGCCGCGTCTATCGTGGCACCCGCATCGCAGCCCTGACCGGGAAATACATCTTCGCCGACTATGGCTCCGGGAATGTCTGGGCATTGAATCTCGATGGCGAAGGCATCCAGCGCCTCGCTGGCGAAGGCGGGATCTCCGGCTTCGGATACGATCCCTCGAACCAGGATATTCTGATTGCGGATATCGGGGATGGCATCATCCGCCGTCTCACTGCCACCACGGATGACAGCAGCTATCCTCAGACCCTGAGTTCCACCGGTCTCTTTGCCGATCTCACCGATCTCTCTCCCTCGCCGGGTGTGACTCCTTACAATGTGAACCTGCCCTTCTGGAGCGATCACGCGGTGAAGAGCCGCTGGTTCACCATCCCGAATGGCACCTCGCAGTTCACCTGGTCGAAAGACGGGCTGTGGACCCTTCCTACCGGCACCATCTGGGTGAAGCACTTCGACATGGAGATGGAGCGGGGCGTACCCGCGAGCAAGAAGCGGATCGAGACCCGCCTGATCGTGAAAAACGCCGGGGGTGCCTATGGCGTGAGCTACCGCTGGAATGAAGCCGGCACCGAGGCCACCTTGGTCGGGGACAGCGGCGAGGATTTCACATTGGACGTCACCAGCAATGGGACCCCCGTCCCGCAGACTTGGCATATTCCCAGCCGCGCGGAGTGCATGATCTGCCACACGTCCCAAGCGGGCCACGCGCTTTCCTTCAATACGCGCCAGCTCAATCTCGCGAACGATATCCTCGGCTTCTCCGGCAATCAGCTCACGACGCTCAGGACCCAAGGTTATCTCTCGAATGAGCCGGGCTCTCCGAACCTGCTGCCGCGGCACCTCCGCGCGGATGAGGATGACTATTCGGTGGAAGCACGCGTGCGATCCTACATCGCGGTGAATTGCTCCTACTGTCACAAGATCGGCGGCACTGCCCCGGCGTCATGGGATGGCCGCCCGGAACTCACCTTGACTCAGACGGGCCTGATCAATGGCGAAGCCACCAACAACGGAGGAAATCCCGCGAACAAGCTGGTGGTCCCCGGAGACACCACGCACTCCGTAGCGTTGAATCGCGTGGCCGTGACCAATGGCTTCACCCGCATGCCCCCGATCAGCAGCAATGTGATCGATACCGCGAGCGTGGCCCTGCTGACGGAGTGGATCAATGGCGAGTTGGACGAGCGCGTGGTTTATGAGGACTGGCGCATCACCAATTTCGAGCCGGACAATGATCCCGCCGGCGCTCCTACCGCCGATCCGGATGGCGATGGCATCACCAATCAGGACGAATACCTGGCGGGGACCAATCCCCACAACGCCGCCAGCGGGCTGCGTCCACTCGTCACCGCTGATCCCGCCGGCATCAAGCTAAGCTTCCCGGTGCCCGTGAACCGATCCTACCGCATCGATGCCTCGCAGGATATGCAGGCTTGGACACCTTGGAACGTCCCCGGCAATCAGGGCCTGCCCGCCCCCGGCGGCGAGATCGAGCTCGTCATTCCGCCCAACGATCCAATGCGCTTCTTCCGCGTCGAACTCCGGGAGAACTAACCGCCGGCACGGATCGCATAAATCACCTGCGCCTCACCGAATCGCTCCAAGCGCCGGTCCTCGTTCATGCCCAACCTCTCTAACAGGGCGATCGATCTTTTGTTCGCTACCTGGGTTTCCGACACCACACGCTCCAAGCCCAGCTGATCAAAGGCGAAGCGCAGCGCTTCGGTGCATGCGCGGAAAGCCACGCCCTTCCCCTGCCACTCCCGCAGCAGGACGAAGGAAAGTTCCATATCATCACTACCGTGATGGGGCGAAAGCCAGATCAGGCCGACCGCTTCGCCATCCTCCCGGATCACTCCTGCTCCTGCTCCTGCTCCTGCTCCTTCGATCAGGCCCGCCACCCGGACTTCCGCAGCCTCTTGGGAAAGCGGTCCGCCCAGATAGCGTCGTACTTTCGGGTCGGTGAAAAGCCGCACCAAGGTCGGCGCATCGCGTGGTTCAGGAGCCGGGAGCATCGATCAAAAGTCGGTGGACCATTGGTTCGGCATCTGCGGCGCCCGCAAGAGAATCTCACGGTCCTCCTGCTCCCGGCGCAGGAAATAGTCCTTTTCCCTTTGCATGATGTTAAACTCCCCGACTTCGTTCAGCAGGATCCACTTTCCATCGGCATTCGCAAACTCCCAACCCACCGCCGGCCTCGACTTGTGGCGGACGTAAATGCCCTGGGTGGGGCCGACTTGAATCATCCGCACCAGAACCGGCGAGGGGCCCTTCTTCCAAGGGTTCTGCAAGCGCTCCAGATAGACATTCCAAGCAAATAGCTCGGCACCCGGTGCGTCCGGGGAATCACACCATGCCAAGACGGCCTGTCGCGCTTCCTGCGGCACCGCAGGGTCGAAGTTAACCCCCGGCTTCATCAGGAAGAAACGCGCGCACCATCCCGCATAGCCGAGCAGCGCCAGCGTCATGAGTCCGAAGAGCAGGATGGCCTTTCCGCGTCTCATCTCCCGATAGTAGGAACCGCCACCGCGCTACGGATTTGTCTTAAGGATCGATCAAGCGATAGAAAGCGCGGCCTGTCGGGGGATCCTCATCCTGAAAAAATACCGCGCCCGCCCCGCTGGCATCTACCTCGCGTTGCCAGTTCCAATTTGTCATGTCGGAGCTTCGTTGCAGGAGGTAGGTCTGCCGTGCCGTGCCCTTGAAATAAACCGCCGGCGTCCCCGTCTCTTGCAAGACGATCGAACTGCCTTCCGGTACCCCATAGGAAAAGAGGGCCACTTTGTTCGCCATTCGCTGCCCCACCGCGAGCTGCCTGCGGTCCGGGTCATAGGCCATCGCCTGGGCCAGGCTCAGGGTGGTGAGATCCCCGATCACGCTGTTGCTCGCATCGATCTCGCCGCTGGTTCCATTGATGCCGTTGCCGAGGGTTACCGCACCGGGATAGGGAGCCGCCGATTGAAAATACTGGGAGCCCACCAGATAGTGACCATCCGAAGTCGGGAAGACCTTCGGAACATAGGTACCGGACAAGTAGCGCGTGCTGCCGATCCTATCATTGGCGGTGGCACCCACCAGCGAGTTCGCCGCGGATACCACGCCGCTTGTTCCTGTTGTTCCATTCCCCCATGTCACCGCGCCGGCATCAGTCACGACGCCCCGATCCCAGAAGCTTGCCACCGCCACGTAGTTCCCATTGCTCAGCGGCACGACCGTCTCGCCCACCTTGTCGCTGGCGGAAGATCCGACCAGTGAGTTCTCCGGTCCCACGATACCCACCGTCCCGCTTGAGCCATTCCCCCAACTGGCGGCTCCTTGATCTTCCGGACCGCCGGGGCTTTCCCACTGCGGGCTACAGACCACATAATTGCCGTTTGCCAAGGCGATGGCCTTGGCACCCACGTATTGGGCCAGATGGGTTCCCACCAGCGAGTTCGCGGCATTCACGGACCCTGTCACCGGACCGCTGCCATCGCACCACGTTGCCGCTCCGCATCCGTAGATGCCGTTGCTATACCAATACGGACTGCACACCACATAATTGCCATTCGTGAGCGCGGTGATGCCGCCGAGGCTGATGAGGTCGCCCACCTTGCCCAGCAGCGAGTTTGCTGCGGAAACTTCGCCGGTGGTTCCTGTTGTACCATTTCCCCAAGTGACCGCACCACAGCTTACACCGGCGTCCGTTTGCACCGAGACGCTTCCGACGACATAGTGGCCATTCGCCAAGGCAAAGACCCCGTTTGCTCCCGCCGCGCCGGAGCCCACGTTGTCGTTGTTATACGTGCCGACCAGGGAGTTGTCCGCCGAAACGGTCCCCACGCTGGGACTTGAACCTTGGCACCAGGTGACCGCACCGGCGTTGAGAATCGCACCGTGATCCACCCTCGCGCTACTGATCACGTAGTTCCCGTTCTTGAGAGGCGTCACGCCGACGTCACCCACGAAGGACTCCGCCTGTCTACCGGTCATGGAGTTCGCGGCGGATACCGTGCCGATCAGGCCCGTCTCGCCATTGGCCCAGGTCACAGCACCCTCGTAGTTCGGACCCCAGTTCGGGGTTCTCACCACATAGTTGCCATTGCTCAGGGCATACACTCCCGGTGTCCAGTTATAAGCCCCGACCATCTCCCCGTCCTTGGTCCCCATCAGCGAATTGCTGGAGGATACCACACCCGTGATACCGGTGGTTCCATTTCCCCAGGTGACCGCACCGGTGCGCTTGCCCGATGCATTGAAGGAATTCCACGTGCAGGTTACATAGTTGCCATTGGTCAGTGGATACACCCCACCCGAGCCCACACCTTCGCCCACGCTGCTTCCAGTCAGGGAGATCGTAGTGGAGATAATACCGCTCACGCCCGTGTCGCCGCTGCCCCATGTGACAGCTCCCGCCCTTTCCCAACCGCCAACATTTGCATCGGGAGAGACCACGACGTAGTTGCCGTTCGCCAAGGCGACGACTTGCGTCCCATACGTCTGGTCATTCAGTCCGCCCCCTGTGCCGAGCAGGGAGTTGCTGGGCGAGATGGTTCCGCTTACTCCGGTATCCTTGTCACCCCAGGTCACCGCACCTTTGTCGGCACCATTGGAGTTCCAGAAAGGGCTCATGATCACATAGTTCCCATTTGCCAGTATCTTCACGCCGCCGTTGCCAATGGCGTCGAAGGCATAGCTCCCCTTCAACTGGCTGATCATCCGGCCGCCCGGGGTGAAGAGAAAGACCGCACCGGCTGCCAGCGGTCCACCCGGCTCGGTGAACTGCGCGGCCACGACCACGAGATTGCCATTTGGAAGCACCGTCACATGGTGGCCGAAAAAGGGGACATCCCCGCCGCCCGGATAAGTGAAGTCCGTTTGGATCGCCGCCGCCGCAGGCTTGGCCAAGCCGCATAGGGACCACAGGATCACGACCGCGTTCCGGAAGATGTAGGAGGGTGACATCGGCCCGGAGAATGGAGATTCACCATGACCCGGCAATCTTATCCCGCGGGCCCTGCGGGTTTTCACCGGAAATTCATGGAGCTTGCCGTGGCTGGTGCTACTTCTTCGCCAGGAATTCCTGTTGGTTCTTCCGCAGTTGTTCGAAGACCGCACGCTGGCCCTCCAGCACCCACTTCTTCACGCTGTCTTCCGGGGTGAGATCCCATTGGTTCCGGTTGAAAGTGCCGCCCAGCACCACACCGTCGGCACGCGGGAACATGTAGAACGGACCGCTGATCAGATTGTAGTTCACCTGCGGCTGCGGCATCAGGATGCTCAGCTGGCCCTTGATGGGGATCAGCTCCTGATCATTGAAAAGCTCCCTCGCACCGAGTCCAGTACAGTTGAAGATCACCTGCTCCGGCAAGCGCAGCACCTCCTCCGCATTTGCAAAGCGCCGGATGTCGATAGCGGCTCCTGCTCCCTGCACTTCGCCTAACAAGGCGGGAAGGTAAACCGAAGGCTCGATCATCATCGTGTAGAAGCGCCGCGCATGCGTCGAAGGGAAGATGTGTTCCCCGGGGCCGAAGTCCTTGAAGCCGACCTGCATGTCATGCAGCACCCCGCCGGGGCCATCGATCCAATTGCTCCCTTGCGCGCGATCGCCCAGATAGTAGTTCGGGATCCAGCGCACGCCCCAGCGCACGCCCCAGCGCGGACTCACCAGACGCTGGAAGTAGCGGAAGGAAAAATGAGCCGCCTCGATGTACTGCGCCTCAAACTCGGGCGTGCGTCCGCTGCTGTCGAAAACAGAGACCGGCCAGCATTGGGCACCCGCCACGTTGGAAGTCGTCTCCGGCGGCAGTTGATCCGTATAGAGTGTCACCTTCGCGCCGCGCAGTTGCAGCAGCCGCGCCGTGCTCAAGCCCATCACCCCTCCACCGATTACCGCGCAGGATACTCCGGACACGCTCTCCACCTGCCGGGTCGCAAGATGGGAGCTACCCCAGGAAAGCGTCATGCCCCCGCCACCATGGCCGTAGTTGTGCACCAGGATTTTCCCGTCCCGCTCCTCCCGGCGCACCATGAAGCCGGCGGGCCGGAAAGGCCGCAGCCCGGTGATCGTGCGGATCTCGAAAGCAGGATCGATATCGACCGGCACCAGCCCGAGACCCTCGGGGTCCTTCACAGGTGGCGGAGCCGGAGCCGGGACCACTGCGGGTTCACCGGAAGCCGCGGATGGGTCCGGCTGTCGGCGACACCCGGGCGTTGCGGCCAAGCCACAGAGAAAGACGGAAAGCGATCGACGGCGATTCATGCCGGAAGCTACTACGCCGCTCTCCGGGCCGTCGATTCATCGAATGCTACAAATGCCCCGTGAAATTTCTGTTAGACGGTTTCCTCGGCCACCGATGCCAAGCTGTCGGCGATATGTACCAGCTCCGCGATCGATCGTGCTCCCATCTTTTCCATGACCCGGGCGCGATGAGCTTTCACGGTCCGCTCTGCGGAACCGACCTCCGCCGCGATCTGCTTGTTTGGCTGTCCCTCCACCACCCGGCGATACACCTCCAGTTCGCAGGGCGTCAGGGAGGCCAGACGATCCGCCATGGCCCGGCGATTCTCGTCACGGCTCCAGCGTTCCTGATCCAGAGCCAAGGCGGAATCGACCGCGGATAGCAGCGTGTCCCGCAGCACCGGCTTGGTCAGGAAATCGACGGCCCCGGCCTTGATCGCACGCACGCTCATCGGGATGTCCCCGTGGCCGGTGAGAAAGATCACGGGCACCGATTCCGCCTGGCGGTTCAGGCCTGCCTGAAGTTCGAAACCGCTTGGGCCCGGCATCCGGACATCCAGCACGATACAGCCGCGCAGCGGCCCCTCGCGAGCGAGCAGGAATTCCGCCGCGGAGCCGAAGGACTTTACGCGATGGCCTGCGGATTTCAGCATCCGGGTGACGGCGGTTCGCAGTGGTTCATCGTCATCCACGACATAGACCGACTGTTCCAGGTGTTCAGCGGTTTTCATGGCTTGTTGGGAGAGACCGGTCCCTCATGGACCGGCAGGATGAGCCGGAAGGTGGCACCACCCGCGGCATTGTTCTCTGCCGTGAGTCGTCCGCCGTGCGACTCGGCGATCGATCGTGCAAGGGCCAAGCCGAGGCCCATCCCTTGAGTTTTGGTAGTGAAAAACGAATCGAAAATCCTGTCGAGTTTTTCCGGCGCGATTCCGTGCCCGTTGTCCGTCACGCTGGCCTCCAGTTCGCCGCCCGGCAGCCGGGCTGAGCGCAGTTGCACCCGGCGGCTGGCAGGTGCCACCCCACGCACGGCGTCCATGGCATTCAGGATCAGATTTAGCATGACCTGCTCGACCTGGGTGGAATCGCAGGAAACCGGGGGCAAGTTCATCTCGAAATCAGTGACAAGCGTGACACCCCTCGTCATCGAGTCGTGGGCCACCAGGCGCATCACATCGGTCAGGATCTCGTTCAGAAATTTCGGCGCCATGGTGAATTCCCGTCTCCCGACCAAGCTCCGCACGCGCTTGATCACCTCGCTCGCCCGGAGGTCGTCCCGTCGGATATCCCCCAGAATCAGGCGCAGTTCCTCGATCGGAGGGTTTTCTCCGGCGAGCAGGAATTCCGCGGTCTCCGCATTTCCAAGGATCGCGCCAAGCGGCTGGTTGATCTCATGGGCGATCGAGGCGGTGAGTTCTCCCAGCATCGCGAGCCGCATTGCCTGCACCACGCCTTGCCGGGCATCTTCCAGCTCCTTGTGTCCGGTGACGTCCTTGCTCATCACCACGAAACAAGGCTCGCCCGCCAGGGAGATCAGCTCGCAGGACATGCTCGCCCAGCGCGTTTCGCCGCCAGGCGTGATCACCGGCTGTTCAAAGCCATTCAGGGGCTGGCCCGAGGCAAGGAAGGATTGGAAGCGCTCCTCCGCATCCTTGCTACCCACCAGCCCGAGTTCGACCGGGCTGGCTCCGATCGCCCGCGCGCGGTCGATCTCGAAAAACCTTTCCCAGCTCGGGTTTACTTCCACGAAGCGTCCGTCCGATTGGCGGATGATCGCAATCGCGATCGGGCAACCCCGGAAAATCCCTGCGAAGCGCTCCTCCGATTGCCGCAGTGCTTCCTGGGTTCTCTCCCGCTCCGAAACATCACGCCCGATGCCCTGTAGTTCCTCGAGTTCTCCCCGTTCGTTGAGCACCGGGTGATCCTCCCACTCCATCCAGCCCACGCCGCCGTCAGCCCGGATCACCGGATGAGAATTCACGATCGGCTTCCGCTGTTCGACAATCCGGCGAACCGTTTCCCTCACATCGTTGTGAAGGGTCTCCGGGATCAGCTCAAGGAAGCAGGTTCCGATCAATTCTTCGCGCGTCCTCCCAAAAAACCGGCAGTAGGCCTCGTTGACGAAGGTCAGCACCATGTCCGTCCGATAGCGGCAGACCATCTCCGTCTGGCTCTCCAAAACCATGCGGTAGCGCTCCTCACTCACGCGGAGCTGCCTTTCGGCCCGCTGGCGCCGTTGCGAGGCAATCAGCAGGCAGAAAATCAATGCGGACTGAATGAGCACCGCGGCCACGATGCCCGCCATCACCTGCGGATGCTCCTTCCAGACCTCCGCCATCCTTCCGCCCGCCATCGCCGGCAGCCAGTCCAAGATGCCCCCGTCGGCCCGGGAAATCGGCATCATCATCCCCGGGATCACGACGCGCAAATCCCCTGCGACCCGGGTTTTCTTCTCCAGCCGGGTCGAGGTCGGGCCATGTGGGACGGTGTGTCGGAGTCTTCGGCGATCTGAAGGCTTTTCTAACACTTATCTAAGTATCGGCGCAAAACTCCGCGGTGAGCAAGCTCCGATCTCATATACCCGTCCCCTCGCCTTTCAGAAATCGCGGCGGCAGAACATCCATGCCGCAATTCCCAGGATGAAGACCTCGAAGCCCAGCGAGCTGCCGATCACCAGCCAGGATGGATTCCGCTTCAGGTCCTCCTCCGCATGCTCGCTGAGGCCTTCGCCCATCGAGCCCTTGCGGGCTGCCTTGATCGTCGCATCGTCGAGTGCCTTGCCATCCGGCATGACCATCCAGCGTTCGATCAGCGCCGTGGTCTCGGCTGTCTTGGGCAGCAGCAGATAGGGCAGCCGCGCGATATCGTGAGCTGTCTTCCACTTTTGCTGCTCGGCTTGTTCCATCTTGCCGAGCGTGAAGGGATTTTCTCCCCGCACTCCGATCGAGTGGGTCATTTGCTCGCCCAGTTGTGCCAGGAAGCAGGTGAACCAGAATAGGATCGTCAGCAGGACCGCTGCCATCACCGATCGCGTCCTGATTCCGATCAGCACGGTGACCGCATAGAGGTACGAGAACACCAGTAGCAGGATCGGCACCGACCACAGGACGGACGGCATCCAGTGGCCGATCCGCAGCTTGATCGCGAAAAACACGATCACCGCGAACAGGGTTGCCTGGATCCCCATGAACAGGAGCGCCCCTACATACTTGTAAAGGAAAAGCCTGAGACGGGATAGGGGTTTTGACAAGGCGACCCCCGCGGATCCCTCGGCCATGAATTCCGGGAAAATCGGCGCACAGGAGATGAGCGCGATCACGATGGCGATCCACGACAGCCACCAGCCGACAATGAACTTGGTGTAGATGCCAAGATAGACGAGTTCCGCACCTTCCGATCCCTTCTTGACCATGTCGCTCTCGAAGCTCCAGGCGCCGAACATCACGGTCATCCCTTTCTCGTCGAACCCGATCGAGAGGTAAACCACCGCCGCGATCACGGAGATCACCAGCGAGATCCAGAACAACGCGCGTGCCTTCAACAAGCGGAAGGAATCTCCCAATACCGCGAGAAACGCTCTCATGCCGCCTCCTTTCCTTGTCCTTGGACTGCTTGCAGGAAGATCTCCTCAAGGGAATAGCGGGCTTCCTTGATCTCCCGGATGGTGGCACCTGCGGCTCGCAGCGCATCGATCACCGGTTGGATGGCTCCGGCATCATCCGCATCCAGCGAGAGGCAGTCTCCGGCCACGCCGATGCCATGGCTCAAGAGTTTTTCACGCAGCTCCAGCGGAACGGGTCCCTGAGTGCGGATCTCGTAGCGGCGGCCTCTCTTGGTGAGCTGCTCGACAGGACCGGACTCAATCACGCGGCCCCGCACCAGGATCGCTACCTGATCGGCTACTTGCTCCACTTCCTGCAGCAGATGACTGTTCAAGAAAACGGTGCGGCCTTCTTCACGCATCCCTTCGATCATCTTGCGGATCTCGATGCGTCCCTCGGGGTCCACTCCATCCGTCGGCTCATCGAGGAAAACGATCTCCGGCTCATTCACCAGCGCCTGCGCCAGCCCGATGCGTTGGCGCATGCCTTTAGAATAAGTGCCCAGCTTCTTGTCCGCCCAGCCGCCCATGCCCACCAGTTCGAGCAGCGCGGGGATCCGCCGCTTTCCCTCGACGGCAGGGATCCCGGCCAGCCCGGCGGAATACGCGATCACCTCGCGGCCGGTGAGATATTCGGGGAAACGGGCATGCTCGGGCAGGTAGCCGGTTTTCCCGAGCGTCTTCCGGTGCCCGATCGCCTCGCCCAGCATGCTGCCCCGGCACTCGGTAGGGCGCACGATGGTAAGCAGGGATTTCACCAGCGTGCTCTTGCCCGCGCCGTTCGGGCCTAACAGGCCAAAGACGGAACCGCGCGGGACATGGAGCGAAACACCGGCCAGCGCCTCGAAGCTGCCGTAGCGCTTGCGCAGATATTCGATTTCGACCGCAGGACTTGTCATGGAAGGAGGTAGCCGCCAGTCCAGCGGGAGACATGTCTCCTGCCAAGTGGGAAACTATCGCGGGATTGGAGCCTCGGGGCCTGCCGTCTCCGCCGCAGTTTGAAACCCGCCCCTCGCAAACTGACATTTCCGTGACAAGCCCGGGCTCGCAGGAACGTTCCCAAGGCGCGTGAGGTGGTTTCTTGCTTCACGCAATTTTCCTGCCATGAGAATCCTGTTCGCTGTTTTCGCTTCCACCACTGTGGCCACCCTTTCCGCTGCTGATCTTCCGAAGCTTGTCGCCCACCGCGGCGCATCCCATGCCGCTCCGGAGAATACCCTCTCCGCCTTCAAGCTCGCCTGGCAGGAAGGCGCCGACGGCATCGAGGGCGACTTCCACCTGAGCTCCGATGGCAAGGTGGTCTGCATCCACGACTTCGATACCAAGCGCGTGGCCGGCGAGAAACTGGTGATCGCCCAGACTTCCTGGGAACAGCTTTCCAAGCTCGATGTCGGCTCCTGGAAGGATGCCCGCTACAAGGGTGAGCCGATCCCGCTGCTGACCGATGTCCTCGACGTCCTGCCTGCGGGCAAGAAGTTCTTCCTTGAGATCAAGGCCGGTGTCGAAATCGTCGAGCCGATCCGCAAGATCCTCGAAGAAAAGAAGGCCGATCCCGCACAGGTGACGATCATCTCCTTCAATGACGATGTGATCCGCGAGTGCCGCGAGAAGATGCCGCAGTTCCCGGCCCACTGGATTTCCGACCTCAAGGAGATCAACAAGGAGGGCAAGGAAAGCTACTACCTTGAGCGCTTCGAGGCGACCAAGGGCCAAGGTCTCCAATTCCAAGCCACCTCGCCGGTCACGGCCCAGTGGCTTGCCCCGCTCAAGGAGAAGCACATCCCGCTCACTTCCTGGACCGTCGATGACCCGGAGATCGCCCGCAAGATGATCAGCTACGGCGTGAGCAATATCACCACCAATCGCCCGGGACCTCTCCGCGCGGAACTCTCGAAGTAATTTCCGCGCCCCGCGGCATGCCACTTCTTTTCCCGTGTGGACCGGGATGCTCCACACGGGATGGGATCCCCTGCTACCTCAGGACGCCCCACACCATCAGTCCCACCAGTGCGATTGCCGTCACCCACCAATACCACGCGATCCCGATCCGCTTGTGCGGCTTGATCCCGAACTCCCGGGCGACATAGGCATCGTAGTCGAAATCCTCATCGGGCAGATCGATCCCGTCATGGACGGAGCCACTTTTCCACCCCGGCTTCCCGCTGGATGCTGCGGCACGCCGGCGCTTCCGCCGCTTTGAGGGAGGGTTGCAGTGCGGACACCCGCGAGATCCGACAAGGACTTCCTTGTCGCATCCCGGACAGAGATAGGTATCCGCGCTCACAAGGGACAAGATGCACTCAAGGCGGGGGCTGGGCCAGCAGGTTCTCGGTTTTCCTGCGAATTTCCACATCCCGGAATTGCGACAAAATCTGCTCCTTTTTCTCCTCAGGCTCGTTCCGGAGCATGGAGGCCAGTTCGGCCAATGCGGCCATCTGCACCCCCTTCTCCGGCCTGGCCTCGATCCATGTAGCGGCAGCCAGAGGTTCACGCGCCAGCCAGCGCGAGATCACCTCGTGAAGGCCCGCTTTCCGCGCGGCACCCTCGGGAAGTCCGGCAACCCATTCAGCCGCCTGCTCCGGGGCTACCTGCACCCAGCGTTGTGATACCAAGACCAGCGCCCGGTCATGGGGCTTCCCCTCCGGCATCTCCGCCATGACCAATGCGGCACCGCGCTCGGGATCCCTCGCGGCGATCACCACCGCGATGCTGCCAAAGGCCTCGGTGCGTTCGGCGGACTGCTCCAGGCCTTGGGCCCATGCGATCGCCTTTTCCGGATCCTCATCGGCCAGCCGCATCGCGAAGTGCGCTACCAGCTTGCGGCTCGCCTCGCTATCCGGCTCCAGCTGCTCGAATGCCTCGCGGGCCACGTCGGGGTCCACATCGATCGCATCCCAAGCAAGCTTCTCCAAGGCCTGCTGCCTCGATGCCCCGTCGGGATCCTTCAAGGCTGCGTCCAGTTCGCCGCGCAGCTCTGCCTTGGCATCGGGCACAGGATCATCGTGCTCCCTTTCGACAGGTCGCGTCGCGCGGGCAGCCTTCAGCTCCGGGGTGGATCTGCTCTCCTGCTTCTCCCGTTCGCCACAAGAGCAGGAAAGGACGGCAAGCAGGGAGAGAAGGCAGCGGGCGATCAAGGAGCGATGCTCACGTTGCTGAAGTGAGCCTGATGGAGCAAGCTCTGGCTTCCGCTCGCCACCGCAAGGCCAAAGTAACAGGTCTCCGGGAAATCCGCGGTCAGGCTGCCGATCGGTGTCCACGCTTCACCATCCATGCTCTTGTAGGCGGTGATCACGCTTCCGTTGCGCGTGAGCCGCACCCAGGCATTCGGGAAGGCCGCACTGCCGCTCGAGTTCGTGGAGGTGTTCCCGTTGAAGCCCGTGCGGCGGATCCAGCGGAAGCCGCCTTCCTCCGTCACGCCCAGGAAAACATGCCGTGAGTTCGAAGCTAGCGTATCGCGGATCATCACACCCGCCCGCGAGAGGCTCCCGCTGGCCGAGACCGACGCCACCCGCGCGGTAATGCTGCCGTTTCCGCCAAGCGGCTGCCACACGAACTGGAAGCTATCCGAACGCCCCGCCAATTCGCCCGCGCCGCTCACGTCGAACTCGCCATTCCCATGAACGCTGGATCCCGTGACCTCGCCGCTTCCGATCTGGCTGTCACTCCACGGCAGAGGCAGGTCCGGTCCCGTCACATCGATCAGAAGCCCGGCCTCGGCATACGCACCCGCGGCATCGCTCACACGGATGACGAAAACCTGCAATCCCGCACTGCCCGCAGGAGGCGTGCCCGATAGCGATCCGTCGGAGGCCACTTCCAGCCACTCCGGTCCTTCGATCTTGGAAAAACTCAGGGTATCGCCCAGATCCTCATCCATCGCTTCTCCGTCGAGCGTCGTGCCCTCATAGGGCAGCTCTTCTTCCCCGGCGGATCGCTGCACCGGATTGTGAAGGAAGAGCGGAGCGTCGTTCACATTCACGACCTCGATCACCAGCGTGGCCTCGGCGGAAAGCCCCGCCGCATCCGTCACGCGAACCCTCGCGAGATTCGTCCCGACTTGGGAACCCGGTGGTTTCCCCTGCAGGCTGCCGTCGTTGGCGATACCCAGCCAGGGAGGTCCGGAGACCAGTTCGAAGCTCAGGGATTCGCCCGGATCGGGATCCACCACGTGGTTGGCAAGCGCCACCGCGTATTCCTCGTCCTCCGCCGCTTCGGGGAGTGCCAGAATCGGTGCCAGGAAAACCGGCGGGTCATTCACGTTCACCACCACGATCCAAAGCAATGCTTCGCCAAAAGCCCCGGACTTGTCCGTCGCCCGCACCACCACCTCGCTGATTCCGACATCCCCCTTGCCAGGGACACCCGTTACCGTGCCATCCGCCGCGATGCTCACCCATTCCGGGCCGGATATCTTCGAATAGCTCAGCTCATCCCCCGCGTCGGCGTCCGATGCGGCACCGGAGAGCATCTGCATATAGGTCACATCCTGCGTCGCATCGCCCAGAGCGAGCGACGGACTCATGAAGACCGGCGCATCATTCACATTCGCGACCTCCACCGTGAGAGCCAGCTCGTCGTAGAGCCCCTCATGATCGGTCACGCGGATGACGACGACATGGGTGCCTACATCCTCATTCGCCGGCACGCCATGCATCGCACCGCTTGGCTCGATGACCAGCCATGAAGGCCCCGACTCCTTGCTGAAGACGAGTACGTCCCCGGCATCAGGATCGTAAGCAGACCATTGGCCTTCCAAGGCTTCGTCTTGCATCACCGCAGCCGATTCGCTTTCCACCGCGAAGGCAGGCGCGCGATTGCCGCTCAGGATCGTCACCGTGACGTCCAGGCTCGCGCTCTTGAAAGGATAGCCTCCCCCCAGTCCGCGATCCTGCACGGAGATCCGCAGCTGATGAGCGCCGATTAAAAGCGGAAGCGGATCTACGATGCTCAAGGTCCCGCTCGCCGGATCGATGGCAAAGGCTCCGGCCTCATTCCCGGAGGAGATGCGGTAAATCAGCGCCTCGTTCTCCGGATCCTTGGCCAAGCCTTCGCTGACCACCATGCCGGCCATCAGCGACTCCCGCAGGATCTCGAAGCTCGCGGAAGCGGCATCGAATGCAGGTGCCTGATTGATATCAAAGGGACGAAGATGGGTCCCGGGAATCACGGTGATCGTAGGAAAGCCCGGGCCGGTCCACGCGACCTGCACGTGCCCGTCGCCCGTGCCATTCTTCTGCAACGCGCCGATGTAGTAGTCTTTACCCGCTTCGAGATAGATCGGCTCGGATTGCTGGCCGGGATACTTTGTCCACTCGCCGGGATCGCTCCAGCCGTTGATTCCTGCAATCGTCGCGCCGGAACTCTCGCTCGCATCCGGACTAAGCACCAGGGAGCTCGAGTCGTTCGACGAGAGGTAGAAGGTATAGTAGCCGCTGGTTTCCGGCGTCAGAAGCGCTTGGATCCGCGAGCCATAATCCTGGCCGGGATTATCCAAGCTTTCGAGGGATGGGAGCAAGCGGGTCGATGTCGGGAAATAGGGATAGCGCTCGTTTTGGAGCAACTCTTCCACGGAATCCCCCGGCACCTCGTTCCAGATCTGCTGCACCAGTCCCCGGTCCGGCATGGAGCCCTCCGGCAGCACATTGATGGTCACCTGGCCGGAGCCGGAAAGCGGCGGTGAGCCACTGTCAGTCACCTGCAGCGTCAGCGTGTAAGAAGGCACCACATCCGCATCCATCACGCCTCCGGCCGCCACCCGGATCATCCCGCTCGCAGGATCGATGCTGAAGACCTCACCGGCATTTCCCGCCGTGATGGTGAAGTTCCCATGAGTATCTCCGGGATTCGTGTCCAATGCCGACACCGTTCCGACGTTCTGGCCAGCAAAGGCAGTCTCCTCGATGGTGAGGATCGCCCCCTGCACCTGCGGCGGATAGTTCCGCTGGTAGGGCACCAGATACTTCCCGCCCAGCAATTGCTTCGGGATGCCGGGCCCGGAAAACGCCACCGCCACGTGATCCGTGCCGGTGCTCTCCTTGTGAAGCGCCTCGATGGAGTAGGCCTGTCCCGCGATCAGCGTGACCGGGGAGGATTGGTAGGGACTGCTATCTCCCCAGTGATAATGCTCCGTGCCGCCAATGACGGAGGCGATCTGCGAGGCCCCGCTTTGTTCATTGCTCGCGTCGAACCAAAGCTGGCTGGATCCGTCGGAGGAAATCCAGAACAGGTAGCTCCCGGACACCGGCGGGATGAAATAGCCGCGCACCGTGCTGCCATAGTTGTCGCCATGCTCCAGCCCATCGAAGGCGGTCAGGAATTCCTCGCTATCCGGATAGTCCGGATACTTCGTCGTGGCATTGATCAGGCCTGCCACGGAGCTACCCGGGATCCCTTCGAAGTAAGTCCGGATCACTCCGCCCGGCAGGAGTCCTGAAGGAATGTCGATGATCGTGATCCCGAGTGTTGCCGTGTCGCTGGCCCCGCCCACATCCGTCACCCGGAGGGTCAGCGTGTGCTGCACCGCGCCATCGATCTCACCGAGCCCTGCTGCTGATGCCGCGATCACCCCGCTACCCGGATCGATCGTGAAAAGCCCGGACTCATTTCCGGAGATGATCTCGAAAGCAAGCTGGTCGAAGCGGTCCACATCGGTGGAAAGCATCGTGAACAAAGCCGTGCCCGGCCGTGTTCTTTCAAGCAGGGTCACGGTGGCATCCTCCATCACCGGCGCTTCGTTCGCGTCGCTGATGCTCACCACCACGCGGATGGTCTCGCTCAATGATGCATTCGCCGCGTCGGTGATCGACACCAGTAGTTCGAAGGTCGCGGGATCGTCCCAGCGACTGGAGAGACGCTCGTAGTCGAGCCCTGAGGGATCGATCACCCGGATCTCGCCGGTGGCGGGATCGATCGAGAAGATCGCGTCCTCATTGCCCGAGAGGATCGCCCAGGACAAGGCAGCGGTCCCGTGGTCATTCCGTGGCGCTACCGTTCCCACCGTGAAATCCAGGGCGGGATTTTCCGCCACCGTGAAGCGCTCCGGTTTCACGCCGCCTTCCACCGTGCCGCTGATGAAGTAGGTCCCCAGCGAGCCATAGTCCGAGTAACCGTCCTCCAAGGGGTTGCCTTTCCCCGTGCCGCTCACCTCCACCACGTACTCTCCGGCGGGCAAGACCGTGGCAATGGTCGCGCCAAGCTCCTCCTGCGGATTCACGGTCATCAGGTAGTCGCCCGTCGTGGCGTCCACCAGTTCGGCCATCACGTCCAGATTGGGATTGGCCGCCACCGGCTTGACCTGGATCTCGACTGCGCCGCCGCTGGTCTTGAAGCGGTAGCAATCGACATCGGAAGTGCATTCGATGATCCCCTCGTTCGCCACGCTGTTGTCCGGCAGGATCTCCAGATACGACGAGCTTTCAAAGTCATCCCCGGTATCGTCCGCCCGGTAGTTGACGCTGTTGTTGCTGGTGATCAGCGCCAGATCGTCCTGGGTACGGCTGGCTCCGGCATACTCGCCCTTCGACCACTGGGTCAGGTTCTCGTAATAACCCGCTCCCATGATCGGCGCCCAGCCGGTCTCGCCACTACCATGCCCATAGTAGTAATCTTCCGGCGGGAGGATCCGGCCGTCGTGGCTGAGTCCCAGCGCGTGGCCGAGTTCATGGGAAATCACCTCCGCCGCCACCTTGCCGCTGCTGTAGAAGGCCCAGCACACCGTGCTCGTGCTCCAATTGTAGGATCCCACGTAAGCCACACCACCGGCGTCCGGCGAGGCCGCGATCGTCGGCGTGATCACCACGTGCTGGCGATGCCCGGCAGCTGCATGGTCGAAAACCTTGCGATCCGTCGTGACGTTCAGGTTGAAGCCCTGGAAGTCCTCGCAGACCATCTTCCAAACCTCGTGCACCTGCGCGTTGCTCACGCCGGGTGCCTCCGCGTCAAATTCACCCCAGCCCGGGAAGGGCCCCGCTTCACCATCGAAGTCCAGATAGATCACTCCTTCCGCCCCCGGCAGGCTCTCCAGCGGCACGATCGTTTGATAGTGCGGGATCGGGATGTCGATCGGATGAGCCTCCGGCGCTTGCTCGATGCCTGCTTGCTCTGGGAGGGCGATCCGGTAGTTGGCGCAGATCACCCCATCAAGCGGAGTTTGCACCAGCGCTGCTGCGCCCCCTGGACCCGCGGGTTCCACCTTCCATGACTCGCCGCTACCATCGAAGATCATGTTCCCCGCCAACTTCCCCGCGACGCCTTGCATCGTCTGGCGCTGGAAATAGAAGCGGCCGCGCTCCGGCGCATCGAAGCGGCCTTGGACAAAGAGCACTCCGTCCTCGTCCCGGCGCATCAGCGTGACCTTGCCCGCATGATCGCGGCCATCGGGAAGGCGGATATGGAAACTCTCGCCCTCCACCGCGCGATCCAGGAAATCCTCCTGCAAGGGCATCGACAGGCGCTCCGCCTTATCCTTCCCGACCAGTTGCCGGACACTCGTCAAATCCGGCCGGACCTCTGTTAGAGCGGTCCTTGTCATTGTGCCGTCAGGAGTCCCGCTCGGAGACACGACCGCACTCGACCTCGTTTCCTTATGAAGGAAGAGGCCCAAAGTGGCGAGGAGCGGGAGGGTCGCCAGAATCGAGGCTGTCCGATTCATCAGGGGCTAGATCAGCCGGAGTTGATCTATCAGCCGATGATGCGAATGACACCTTTGTTTGCAAGCCGGTATTTGACTCAAGGCTATTTAAGTCAGAGATTTACGATGAACTTCGTTCATTTCGTGAATAAGGCGTGAAGTTACTGTGACTTGCGCCGGTTCGCATGTCCCCTATGCCGGCTATGGGTAAATTCCCTAAGAAGACGTAGGGCCAAGCCGTTATTCCATGAGCCATGAAACAAGGATCACCTTCTGTCTTACAACTTCCGCTCATCGCGATAGCCGTTGTTTCAATGGCGGCTATCGATAACGTGAAGGCCGCCGGTCTCGAAGACTCCACTCGCGCCAAGGCCTTGGAAAGTATCGGCAGCGGGCTGAAGTTCCTCGCGGATGCCCAGAAGGATCCGGGCTACTGGTCCACGCCCGACATGCCGGGCCTCAGCGGGCTGATCGTCCAGTCCTTCCTCGTCGCCCCCGAGTTCTCGCGTCCGGCAGGTGATGCCGTGGACAAGGGGCTGGATTTCATCCGCTCCGCCGCCAAGCCGGATGGAGGGATCTATAACAAGGGCATGGCGAACTATAACACCTCGATCGCGCTTGCGACGCTCCTCCGCGCCGACAAACCGGGCGATGAGGTCATCATCGACAAGGCGCGGAACTTCCTCGTCGGGGCGCAGAAGAAGGACGCGGAGAAGCCCGCGAATGACGGCGGCTTCGGCTACGAACCGGGCGGTAACCGTAGCCGCCCCGATCTCGACAACACGGTCTTCGCCGTCGAAGCGCTGGCGATGTACCGCGACAAGCATCAAGGCGAAGAGCCCATCGGCCAACCGGATCTCGATTGGCAGGCGGCGATCGATTTTGTCAGCCGCTGCCAGAACCTCAAGGCAACCAACCCTGCTGAATGGGCGAGCGACGAACCGGCGGAGAAAGGTGGCTTCACCTACACTCCGGAGGGAGGAAACGGCGGCACCCACAGCTACGGCACCATGTCCTACTCGGGACTGCTCAGCCTCATTCATGCGAAGGTAAAGGCTGACGATCCGCGTGTGAAAGCCGCTGTCGATTGGCTCTCGCGTCGCTACACCGTGGAGGAGAATCCGGGCCTCGGTGACCAGGGCCTCTACTATTACTACTTCGTCATGGCAAAGACCCTCCATGCCTCCGGCGTCCCGCAGCTCGAAGCCGATGGCAAGAAGATCGACTGGCGCGAGGACCTCGCCCGCAAGCTGATCTCGCTTCAGAAGAAAGACGGATCGTGGGCCAACGAGAATGGCCGTTGGATGGAACAGGATCCCGTGCTCGTCACCGGCTACACCGTGACAGCCCTGGCGATCCTTTGCGGGAAGTGATTCGCGAGGGCGATGTCCCTCACGGCGAAATCTGCACGTTGCTGAACTGCGAGGTATTCAGGATCTCTTCCCCACCGCTCGCCACCGCCAAGCCGAAGTAACATGTCGCCGGGAAGTCCGCCGTCAGGCTGCCCACCTGTGTCCATGCAGTGCCGTTTACACTCTTGTAAGCGGTGATCACGTTCCCGCTGCGGACCAGACGCACCCAGGCATTGGGCAGCGTGGCCGTGCCGCTCGGCGACGATGACGTGTTCCCGTTGAAGCCTGTTCGACGCACCCAGCGGTAAGCTCCATCGCCCGTGAGTCCCATGAAGACATGGCGCGAATTCGTCGCCAGCGTGTCGCGGATCATCACGCCTACCCGCGAATTCATGCCGGTGTTCTCCAGCGAGCTGATCCGCGCGATGATCTCCCCGTTTCCGCTGACCGGTTGCCAGGCGAAGTTCATCGCGTCATTCCGTCCTGTCAACGTGCCCGCTCCCGTGACCGTGAAGACCCCCGCTCCATAGCTGGCAGAGCCCTCCGTAGTCCCGCCACCGATGCCGTCCGTTGTCCATGGCAAGGGCAGTTCATCTCCTGCGACCTCGATGGCCAGCGTGGCCTCGTCCCAAAGGCCCGCGGTGTCGGTCACCCTTACGGTGAAGCTATTCGTCCCGGTGCTTCCTGCCGGGGGACTGCCGGAGAGGGTTCCGTTCGCCGCCACCAGCAGCCACTCGGGACCGCCCGTCTTCGAATACGTGATCGCATCCCCGGCATCGGCATCTGCCGCGGTTTCCGCGATGCTTTGGCCGGTGTAAGCCTGTTCCTCGGTCGCGCTTGCCCGCTGGATCGGATCCACGGTGAAGACGGGAGCGTCATTCACATTGATCACCGTCACCAGAAGCGTGGTCTCATCGTAGGCTCCTGCAGCATCGGTCACGCGCAGGCTGAAGCTATTGGTTCCCACGTCCCCGTTTGCAGGCGTGCCAGTGATGGCGCCATCCGCGGCCACGTTCAGCCATGCGGGTCCTTCATGTTTGGAATAGGTGATCGTATCATCTGCATCCACGTCGCCCGCCGCTCCTGCTAGGTTGGCGTTGTAGGCCGTATCCTCGGTCGCGTTCGTGCCATGGATGGGATCCGCGGTGAAGACCGGCGCGTCATTCACGTTTGTCACCATGATCACCAAGCTGGCTTCATCATAGGCTCCGCTGCCATCGCTCGCCCGGATGGTGAAGGTGTTCGTCCCGACGTCGCCGTTTCCGGGCGTTCCGCCCAGCGTGCCATTGGCTGCCACGCTCAACCAGTCCGGGCCGGACTGCTTGGAATACGAGATGGTATCCCCCGCATCATCGTCGGACGCCACGCCTGCGATGCTTCCGCTGTAGGCGGCATCTTCGGTCGCATCCGCGCCGTGGACCGGATCGCTCGCGATCACCGGTGCGTCGTTCACGTTCGCGACCACGATGGTGAAGCTTGCCTCTTCCCAAAGCCCGCCCGCATCGGTCACCCGCACCGTGAAGTTGTTTAATCCCACATGCGCGTTCAAGGGCGTGCCGCTCAATGCTCCGTTGGCCGCCACGTTCAGCCAGGCCGGCCCGCCTTGCTTGGTGAAGCTTAGCGCGTCGCCAGCATCCGGGTCGGTCGCGTCCGTCGCGATGCTGCCGCTGTAGGCACTATCCTCCGTGGCACCTGCCTTCGTGAAGGGATTCGTGGTGAAAGCAGGCGTGCGGTTCGGCACCAGTGCGTCGTGCAGCGAGTCGATCTCCGCGGAGCTCAATGCCCGCTCGTAGATCCGCACGTCGTCGATCGATCCGTCGAAGTGTTTGTTGTTATCGCGATGGTCGTAGCCGACCGCTACCGCGCGTGGGAGCAATGGCTGGATCGCACCGCTGCCGGAGGCTGCTTCCACTCCATCGAGGAAGATCCTACCTGCGGTTCCGCTGCGGATAGCCGCCACATGGTGCCATTGGCCGTCGTTCAGCGTGGCCGTGGTGGTCAGGTCGAATTGATGCTGGTCGTTGTTGTAGACGAAGAAATTCACCGTGCCGTTGGCATTCACGTTGAGCACGTATTCGCCTTGGTGCCCGCTCGCACCCGGCTCGCGCTGTTGGATCACCGTGCCCAGCGGCGAGCCCGGATCCACCTTCACCCAGGCCGCCAGGGAGAAATCCCCGCTCCCGGTTACAGCGGCGGAGGTCCCCACCAGTAATCCGTCGTCGCTGCCATCGAAATCGAGCGCATTGCCTGAAAGTCCGCCGACCCAGCTGGCACCGCTCACCGTTCCATCCTGGAGACGCCCCGTGCTGTCGTCGGCATTCGTTCCGCTGCCGTCATCCAGCTTCCACCAGGCGCGGAGGTTCGCATAGCTGGCAGGCGGCTGGGAGGCATTGGAATCGGGGTCGCTGCCCAGCAAGGTTTCCAAGCCGGTCGGGAAACCGTCGCCGTCCGGATCTGCCGAGGGATCGGTATTTTCCACGGTGATGGAGGCCGGCGAGGAACTCACCGCACCGCCGCTGTAGTTCACCCTTGCCGTCAGCGCGTGGGTCCCTGCCACCGCCCCAGTCCAGGTCACCGAGTAGGGCGCGGAGCTATCGCTATCGATCAAGGTGGCACCACGGAAGAACTGCACCGAGGTGATGGCCTGGGAGCCTCCTGCCAGATCCGCGCTGATGGTGATATTGGATCCCGCTTGGAAGGTCGCTGCCGCCAGCGGCGAGCTGATGTTCACCGTCGGCACCGCGGGCGGAGCACCGAAATCCGCTGCCGCCACGAAGGGGAAAAGCACGCCCGCCGGGAGATCCTGCCGTGCGATCTGCGGCCCCGACCAAGCCACCGCGAGGTGATCGCCACCCCCGCCTTCGCGTTGCTGGGCTTCCAGCCAGTAGACCTTCCCTGCCTGCAATTGGATCGCGGCCGACTTCTGGGATCCCTGCGCATCCCAAGCCTTGAAATTCGTGTAGCCGTCCACCCATGCGATCTCTTCCTTGCTCGCCGAACTGGCATCCGTTCCTAAGTAGAGGCGGCAGTCATCATCGCCCGCCACCCAGAACGTGTATTCACCCGTGGCGGTCGGCTTCAACAGGCCGGTAAGACGGCGCGAATAGGTGTCTGCCACATTCTGGCCGGTGACGAAGTTTGCCAGCGTGCCCGTGAAGTTGGGAGCACCGCTCCAGTTCTCGTTCCAGAAGGCATCCTCGCCGGCCCAGCGGCGTTCGACCACCTTGTTCGCCGGTGGATTGCAAACCACGTTCACCACGCCATCACCGGATGCACCGAGGTTGTCGGTCGCACGCACCACCAGTTGGACCGCTCCGGGGTTCGGCAGAGAGGCTGGCACGGCCAGGGTTACCTGGCCCGTGGCATTGATCGCAAAGATCCCGTTGGTGTTTCCCGCAACAATGGACCAACTGGCAATGCTTCGTCCCGGAGCAGGAGTCGCCGTGGCCGTGCCCACGATGGTGCCGGTCATCGATGAGGACGATGCGGAAGCGAAAACCGTATCCACCGCCGGTGCCGCGGCATCCAGCAGCATGATCGTGTGCGTGGTGGGACTCTGCAAGGCCGCGCCGGTCGCGCCGGTGATCGTGACCACCACCGCTTCCGGATTCTCGGCAAGGCCATCCGCCAGGATCGTGAATGGCAGCAGCTTCACCTGCTCTCCGGATGCGAAGTTCAGCGTGCCGGGAGACAACTGATAGTCGCTGCCCGCTGTCGCGGTACCGCTCACGCTGTAGGTCACGCTCGCTCCGCTGGCGCCTGCCGGCCGATCCAGCACGGCCATCAGCATTGGCTCGGTGCCATCGCCTTCACGGCGCGTGGAGTTCGCCATCAGGAAGCGCACGCTGCGGGGCGCCACATCGGAGACAAAGGTGATCGGAGTGCGGCTGAAGCCCGGGCCCGACCATGCGACCGAGGCGTGGTCCCCGCCCCCGCCCTCCTGGTGTTGCACCTCCATGTAGTAGGACTGTCCGGCCACCAGATTGATCAGGGCCGATTGCTGTGAGCCGTTCGCATCCCAGTTCTGGAAGTCGGTATAGGTGCTGAGGTTCGCGATCTGCACCTTGTTCGCCGCACTCGAGGTCGTGCTCAGGTAGAGCCGCGAAGCATCGTCGGAGGCGATCCAGAAACGGTACTGCCCGGTGGCCGGTGCCACGATCTGTCCGGTCAGGCGGCGCGAGTAGTTATCCGCCACGTCGAGCGCGGTGGTGAAAGATGTGAGAAGGCCGGTGTAGTTCGGCGTGACCGAGTTGAAGGTGTTGTTCGTGTAGACCGCGCCGTTGTTCCAGCGCTCCTCCGTCACCAGGGTCGGTGTCGGCCCGTCGAAGATCAGCACCGAGTTCTTGTTCAGGCCGCTGGTCAGGCCGGCCTGGTAAGCCGCGCGCAGTTCGATCACCGCGGTCTCCGCTTGCTCGGCCACGCCGTCGTTCTTCACACGGATACGGATGTTCTGTGTGGTCGTGCCGGGAGCGAAGGTGAGCGTGCCACCGGGAATGATCGCATTTCCCGCGCCAGCATCGACAAAGGCCCAATCGACATCATCGCCCGCGGCACTGCTGCCGGCACCGGCCACGTAGTCCACTGTCACGGTGTTCGCGGAGCTGGCGGAAAGCACCACCGGGATGTCGCGGAATTCGCCGTTGGCACCCGGTTGTTCACTGGTCGGCGTGGTGCTGTTCTGGAAGCCGACCGTCAGCGGCATCGTCTCGTTATCCGCGATCTCCAGTATCGCCGAGTCCGGGCGATCCACGCCATAGGTGGCACCTGGCACGATGCTCAGGGTCACCTTCTCGGTGCCTTCCGCGAGCGAGTCATTTACCGGCGTGAAGGTCACCACCGCGCCCAGCGAGCCATCCGGAATCTCGACCGATCCGGAGAGCCCGGTGTAGTCGACCCCGTTGGTCGCGGTGCCGCCGAGCAGGTAGTTCACTGTCAGTGCGCCGCTCGTGCCCGTGCGGGAGATATAGAACTTCCCGGAGCTGCCTCCTTCGGCGGCGCTGGAGTTGTAAGCCGATACCGCAACCCGCTCGCCACCGCTGTCATTGTCGCGGATTGCGGCTTCAGCCGTGCCGTCGTTGTAGACGCGGTAAGCAGCACCCGGCGTGATCTTCAACTTCACCGTCTCGGTCGGTTCGGGCAAGCTGTCGTTGAGCACCGTGAGATTCACGGTTACCTCGTTCGTGCCATTCGCCGGGATCGAAACCGTGCCCGGGAGCGCCGTGTAATCCGAGCCCCGGGTGGCCGTGCCGCTCACCGTGTAGTTCACGGTGATATTGCCAGCGGTCGAGCCGATCGCGCGGAAGATGAAGGTCCCCGCGGATCCACCTTCCGTGCCCGTGGCTCCGGCCCGCACCGAGACCAGCGGCGTATCGGAATTGTCCGCGATGTTCAGCGTCGCCTGGTACTTCGTGCCGATGCTGTAGGAGTTGTTGAAGGTCGTGACGGCAAGGGTCACATCCTCGGTCGGTTCACCCAGGTCGTCGTTGTAAGGAGTGATCACCACCGGTGCGCTCGTGGCACCCGCAGGGATCGTGGTCTCGCCCGTGAGCGGCGCATAGTCGGTGCCGTGGAAAGCACTGCCGGAAAGGCCATAGTAAACCTTCAGCGGTGCCGCGGTGCTGCCCGTGCGAGTAAGGAGGAACATTCCGGCGTCCGGCCCGGCTTCAGAGGCGCTCGCGTCCGCCACGCTCACCGTCACCACCGGCGTGTCGTCATCGCTCAGCGTCACCGTGGCGCTGGTCGCTGCCGAGTCCCGCAGATATGCGGCGCTGTTGTTGATGGTCGCGATGATCTCCTCGGGCCCCTCGATCAAGCTGTCGTTGAGCGGGCTCACGTTCACCACCTTGGTAATCTCTCCGGCGGAGAATGAGACGCTTGTCGGCAGCGTGGTGCAGTCGCTGCCGTTGGTCGCAGTGCCGCTCCACGCCACGGAAAGGCTCAAGGGCCCCGTGGTGCTGCCCGTGCGATAAAACGTGAACTGCCCCTGCTCGGCAGGAAACTCCTTCGCGTAAGGCGTCGTCGCCCTTACCGAAACCATCGGCAGGCTGGTGTCGTTGTCCCCGATGGTCATTACCATCGAGTTCATCGACTGGGAGAGATAGCTCCCGTTCGATGCCAGTTGCAGCGTGATCGTTTCCGGCCCTTCGGCGGAGCTGTCATTCACGGCGGCCACGGTCACCGTCAGCGAGGACTGGCCCGCAGGAATGGTGAAGCTGCGATAAGATCCATCCGTGGCATGGTCGGGAGAGAAGGTGTAGTCCGTGGTCTTCGTCGCCGTCCCGCCTACGGGGGAAACGCGCACTGTCAGCGCATTGGTGACGTCACCGGTCCGGGTCAGCGCGAAGCTGCCATTCGCACCGCCTTCCACGGGATCGGCGATCTTTGCCAGCGTGACGAAGTTCGAATTTCCTGCCGTCCAATTGGCAGTGTTCGTTCCCGCCACCACGTTCAGCGGATTGGTGAAGGATGGACTGAAGGTGAAGCCGTTCAGCGTGGCGGTCAGCGTCTTGGATCCGGTGGTGAGCCCGGACAGCGCGTAGTTTCCGCTGCTGTCGGTCATGGCATACTTGCTGCCATCGCTGACGCGCACATCCTTCAGCGGCTGACCGTTCCAGGTAATGTTCCCCGTGACGGTCTGGCGGCCGTGGCTACCCACATTGATCACGACATGGCGCCGCGCCGTGCCACCCTTCATGTCGGAAACGGTCAGCATCGCCGTGATTTGCGAAGCCGCTGCGAAGGTCTTCGTGATCACGGCCGCATTGTCCGCCGTGCTCCCATCGTCGAATTCCCAGCGATACGCCAAGGCGTCGCCGTCCGCATCCGCAGCCGTCGCGGTAAAAGTCACCGTGCCTCCCGCCGCGATCGTCGTCGCGCTCGCTGCCAGGCTCAAGGTCGGCGCCTGATTGCCCGGGAAAGGCCCGCGGAAATACGCGATGTCCAGGGAAGAAGGCGTGGTGTCGTTCTTCGAGATCACCGTGAAGTGCTGGTCAGACTCCGGATCGGAATACGTCCGGCCGATCTGGATGCCGCCATCGTTCTTCCCACCGGAGCTGCCCGGCGTGGTGTCCAGCAGGTGCCCGGCGTTGCTGCCCATGCCGCTGTAAATTACCAGTGCCTGATCCTGAACCTTCGCCGGATGATATTCGATGTTGTAGCCGCGGATGCTGTCCTTCGCCACGCTCAGGGCATAGCGCTTGCCCTCCTCAAGCTGCGGCTGGTCATAGGCATAGAGGCGGAAGACGCCATTCCCCTTGGGCAGGTGGACGTAGCTATCCGGCAGCCATCCCAGCGCCCGCTTGCTGATCGTGTTGTAGTGCGCACCGTAGCCACCGCCGCCGCCCATTACGTCGAAAGAGTTTCCGTATTCCTGGTTCTGGCCATTGCCGTAGGGCGTCCCGTCATCGGTCTGCCAGTAGTTCGCATGGCTGCGGCCCAGCGAGTGGCCGCACTCGTGGTTGATCACGTCCATGCCGCCCCATCCCAGCCACACGCTGTCGCCGCCGCCCCATGAGGCTCCCGATCGCAGCCCTCCATTCACACGCACGATGATGCAATTGTACTGGCTCGGGTCGTATCCCAGCTTCCGCGCTTCGGCACGCGCCTGCGATTGCATCGTGCCGAGGCCGTCCACCTCGCTATCCTTCGCGATGTACCATGCCAGCGTCTGCGGCAGCACGATCAGCGGCGTGACCGTGGCCGTGGTGGTCATCTTTCCATACGAGCTCTCCAGGTAGTAGCGCGTTGTATTCCGCATGTCCGCGATCGCCTGGTCCTCCGTATTCGGCGGAGCCATCTGGTCCGGATAGGTCGCGCGGATGTAGAGGCAGCGGAAATTCCCGATCGCCCGCGATGAGGTGCCGGGAAACGCATCCATGAAAAACGCCGGACCACCCGGGCCGCTGGCCTGCACCAGCGTGCGATACTGCTCGTCCACCACCGTGACGTGCGAGCCATTGCAAAGCGTGATCACCCGCTCGCCTACCTCGATCGTCGGCGTCTCTTCCGTGACCGGCTCATCGGAAGCCACCGCCTCCGTGGTCTCTCCGGATACCGGGCAGGTCTCTTCCACCACTGTCCCCGCTGGAATCCTCTCGCCGCTCTCAAGCTGCCGCACCGGACTCTCCGCCACGGCGAACTCTCGATCCATCGCCACGCCACGCAGCGGAATGTCCTTCTTCGACATCACCGGCAGCATCCCGCCGAAGACCCGCGCCTTGTAATCGACATAGCCGTCCTCATTCGCCGGATCGTCCGATGCCACGTGGAAATAGCGCAGCGTCAGCCCGTCCTCCGGCATCTCCGTGCCTTCCTCCGGCCGGCCCATGTAAACATTGTAGTCGCCCGTCGCCGATACCGGCTTCTCAAGCTCCGCCACGATCTCCTCTGGCAGGTCCTGCCGGATCACCCGCGGCACCGCTTCCTCCAGTGCCGTCTGCGGAGCCTTCGCGATCAGCGCCTTGAATTCCGGCCGGCGTGCGGCAGCCAGTCGGATGCCCTCTTGCTTGATCGCCTCACGCGTTTCCGGGGAAGCCTCTTTCCACTCCTTCGTCCAGTTCTTGAAAGCCGCGATCTTCCCGAAGTCCGGCTCTGGAATCGTCTCGCCCACCCATTGCCCGAAGCCCGCAGACTTCTCCACGGCTTCCGTCCCGACAGGCTTCGCTGCCACCTCATCCGCAGTTGCAACAGGCGCGGAATCCCCGGCTCCGGCGCTCAGGCCCGCGGCCTCGCCCTCCGCCCTCTCATGCCGGACATTACGGACCGCCGATTTCGCATCTGTAGCGGCGGCGCGCTCCTCCTTCCTCGGCCACAGCCCCAAGACTGTAATCGAGAGCAGCAGGCAGGTACAGAGCGCGAGGAGACGTCTGGTCAGGGACATGGGCTTGGAAGCAAACAGCTTGGGAAAAATGGCACCGGATCGAATTTCCAGCGCCGAAAACTGACGGGTTCATCGGTTTTCAATGCGGTTATTATCAGGCTCCGCGAAATGCTCAAGAAAAGTCATACAACCCCGAGAACTTCCACTGCCCGGCTCGGAGACCTCCCATCCCCTACCCGGATAATGCCTAGCCGCTCGCCTCGCCTTTCCCTCGCCCCATCCGTGGCAGACTGCTAGAAGCCCCATCGAAATCTCATCCCTTCCCCCAATGATGATCCCGATTCCCCGCAGGCCTTTCCCCCTCCTTTTTGCCCTCCCGCTCTCCCTCGCCATCGCTCACGCGGGCGTCGGAAGCTTCTTCGATACCGACTCCTCCGGCTGGACCGCCGCAGGTGATGCTGCCGCGGGCGTCGAATATCTCCCCACTGGCGGCAATCCAGGCGGCTGCGTCCGTGTGAAGGACGATGCCGTCGGCGGCGTCTGGTACTTCATCGCCGGGTCCCAATACCTCGGCAACCACGCCGATACCTACGGCCAGATGCTCCGCTTCGATCTCCGCCAGGTCATCGTAGGCGGAGCGAATCAATTCGCCTCGGAAGACGTGATCCTGGAAAGCGGGGCCGTCCGCTTGGTCTACGACCTGCCCACCAAGCCCCCGACCAATGGCGCTTGGGCAAACTTCTCGATTCAGCTCTCCGAGGCAGCCGCATGGAAGGTCGGCTCCCTCGCAGGCCCGCAAGCTACCCAAGCCCAGATCCAAGCGGTGCTCGCCAATGTCACCGGCTTCCGCATCCGTGGCGAATACCAGACCGGCGAGGATACCGGCTACCTCGACAACGTCATCTTGGGCTCACCCGTCACTCCTGGCGATGCCACCCTGCAGATCAGTTTCCAGCCCGTGCTCCGCCTCCAGGGGACCATCGGCTCGGTCTATCGCATCGACTACAGCACCAGCATGGCACCGGACACCTGGCAGGAGCTGACCACGGTCCGCCTCACCACTTCCCCCTATGATGTCGTCGACCCCGTGCCGACCAGCGTCCAGAGCCGTTTTTACCGCGCCGTGCTCCTGCCGCCCTGAGATACCTCCTGCCTCATTCCTCACATTTTCCCGCTTCCCACCCGTCCCCTCCATGCGCCCTAATCCGCGCGCATGATTCTCTCTTCGCGCCGCCTGCTGATCCTCGCCCTCGCCGCCCTGAGCGTCCCGGCCGCCGCCGAAGTCCGGCTGCCGAAAGTCTTCACAAATGGCGCGGTCCTTCAGCGTGATCGTGCCGTCCCCGTCTGGGGCTTCGCCGAGCCGGGCAAGAAGGTCATCGTCCGCTTCGCAGGTCAGGAGAAATCCACCCAGGCCGCCGGCGATGGCAAGTGGCGCGTCGATCTCGATGCCATGTCGGCCAGCAGCGAAGGCCGCACGCTCGAAGCCGCCGAAGAAAATGGCCACCGCGTGGAGCTGACGGATGTCCTCGTGGGCGAAGTCTGGCTCGCCAGCGGGCAATCGAATATGGAGTGGCCGGTCAATGTCACCCGCCAGGAGGATCAGGACATCGCCAAGACCGGGCCGGTGCCGCTGCTGCGGATCATCACCGTGCCGAAGAAGGTATCCCCGTATCGCCTGGATGATTTTGAGGGCAAGTGGGAGCCCGCCACGCCGGAGTCGGTGCAGGGCTTCTCCGCCGTTGCCTACTTCTTCGGACGCTGCCTCACTGAGGAACTCGGCATCCCGGTCGGCATGATCCACAGCTCCTGGGGCGGCTCGCGCATTGAGCCATGGCTCGCCGATGAAGGTCTGGCCGATATCCCGGATCTGAAGGAGATGAAGGATTTCCGCGAGGCCCGCACGCCCGGCACGGACAAATACAATGAAGCCTTCGTCCGCCACCTTGCCTCCACCCGTGCCTGGCTCGAGCTCGCCGAGCGTGCGGTGAAGGAGCAGGCCCCCGTGCCTTCGCAACCACCAGCCCCGCCGATCCTTCCCATCGGTTCGAATCAAGCGCTCGGCACCTATCAGGCGATGATCCATCCCTTGGTGCCCTACGGCCTGCGCGGCTTCATCTGGTATCAAGGCGAATCGAATGTCGGTGAGGACCTGCTCTACACGCTGAAGATGGAAGCGCTGATCAAGGGCTGGCGCCAGCAGTTCAACTCCCCGGATGCTCCCTTCCTCTTCACCCAGCTCGCGCCGAACAACTACGGCCCCGAGCGTGAGGGCGCGCTCCAGGGACTCTGGATCGCGCAGCAGGAGGCGCTGAAGATTCCCCACACCGGCATGGCCGTGACCATGGACATCGGGAATCCTGCTGACATCCACCCTCGGAATAAGTCGGAGGTCGGTCACCGTCTCTCGCTGTGGGCCCTCGCCGATACCTATGGCAAGCCGGGCATCGTGAAATCCGGTCCGGTCTTCGAGGGCTTCGAAGTTGCCGGTGATGCGATCAAGGTCCGCTTCAAGGACGCCGCGTCCGGCCTCGTCACGCGCGATCAACAGCCGCCGAATTCCTTCGAGGTCGCCGGGGCCGATTGGGTCTTCAAGCCCGCCACCGCGGAGATCTCTCCGAATGAACCGGTGGTCACTCTGAAGAGCGCCGAAGTGCCGAATCCCGTGATGGCCCGCTTTGCCTGGTCGCAGGTCGCGCAGCCGAATCTCATGAACAAGGACGGGCTACCTGCCAGTGCCTTCCACACCCATTGGCCGGATGAACCGGGTATGGGCCGCAACCTTGCACGCCAGAAACCCTACACCTCCAGCGATCCGAATCCGCACGGCTGGAACACCGGCCTGACCGATGGCAATTGGCGCGGCGCGGCGGGCACGTGCTTCGCCACCGGATCTGCTCCCGCTTTCCCGAAACACGTGACGATCGATCTCGGCCGCGCCCGTGACGTGCAGGGCGTGCGCTTCGGCATTCCCGGCTTCGGCTCCACGAAGACGGTCGTGATCTCCCTCAGCGAGAATGGCGATGAGTTCCAGGAAGCCGGACGCCAGGAGTTCGCCGGGAAGACGGAGACCCGCCATGAACTCCGCTTCGACAAGCGCCCCGTGCGCTACGTCCGCGCGACCTTCCCGGATCACCACCCGAAGCAGGATAATTTCGACGAGAACTTTTCCTTCCTCAGCGAGCTTGAGGTATATGGTCCGGTGAAGTGACCGGAAAGAATCCTCGGCGATCCCAATCCCGGCGGGCAATCGGCTTCCTCATCGTGGCCGTGCTCGCGTGGGGCGTGGTGTCGTATCTCATGCTACCGGAGTGGTGGAAGGGCCACGAACGTCACCACCCGGCGCTCGATAATGCACCGCGCGTAACCACCACCGCCGATGGCATCCCCGGGGATCCGCTGAATCTGCTCGTGATCGGATCGGAGACGGAGCTTGTTTCCTCCCTGCTTGCTTCCGGATGGTTTCCCGCGGACCCCATCACGCTCGCGACCAGCATCCGCATCGCCGAGAGCTCCGTCTTCCATCGCCCCTACAAGGACGCGCCGATCAGCAATCTCTATCTCTTCGGGCGCAAGGAGGACCTCGGCTTCGAAAAGCCCGTCGGCAAGGATCCGCGCGAGCGCCATCACGTCCGCTTCTGGCGGGTCGAGCCGAAGCAGGATGAACCGCTCGCCTGGTTCGCCGCGGCCACCTTCGATCACAGCATCGGCTTCAGCCACACCACCGGACAAGTCACCCATCACATCGCCCCGGAGGTCGACAAGGAACGCGATCTCCTGATGGCAGATCTTCTCAAGACCCAGCCACAGGGCAGCAGTTCCTACGAGGCCGACTTCCAAGCGAACTCCGGCAAGAACGGCGGCGGTGACCCATGGCAAAGCGACGGCAAACTCGGCGTCGTGAAGATGAACGACAAGCCATAAGCTCCATACAGGAGCGCGCCCTCGCCCGCCTCCGGGCTCCGCAGGAGCGGTCAGGATAAAATGTAGCGGCGGTCTATGACCGTCGGAAACTCGCGGCAACAAGCCGCATCACCGATCCTCCCTTGCTAGAAAAACTCGCCCCAACCCACCCATCAAACTCCACCCACCCCGACCCCCGTCCGTTTGATGATTGCAAGATCGGGGATTGATGGTTTCTTCTAACAAATGCCCTGCGTCTTCTGCGAAATCATCCAGGGGAACATCCCCGCATGGAAGCTCTACGAGGACGACCGCGCCCTTGCGATCCTCGACCACCGGCCAGTCCAACAAGGCCACGCCGTCGTCCTGCCAAAGGTCCACATCGATCACTTCATCGACCTCGATGACGACCTCGCGGCCCACCTCCTCCGCATCGGCAAGAACCTCGGCCTCCGCATCCAGGAAACCCTCAAGCCCAAGCGCATCGGCTACGCCATCGCCGGCTTCGGCGTCCCCCATGCCCATCTCCACGTCATCCCCATGTCGGGAGACCACGATATCACCTCCTCTCACTACGCCGAAGTAAACGACGGCATCCTCGAATTCTCCGGCGAAAACGTCCCCATCGCCGATGACCAGGAGCAGGCTGCGCTGGTGAAGCTACTCGGGATCCCGAGGGATTGGCGTTAGCATCCAATGGATGAGCGACAATCTAGAGAATCTGTTGTCTCATTTCAATAATTCCCCAGTTCGCTCTGTCAGGAGGATCTGCGAGCTTTCACTTCCTTGACTGTCCTGACTCTCTTGGATGAGGACTTGGTTGCCGGTCTCGATTTCGTCCTCATTCCGTCTTTGGCTGCCTCGATCGCTTTCCTGACTCGTCCTCTGCTCGCCGCCCCGATTACCGCAGTCGGTGGCAATCCCTCATTACAGGTGAGCGACAATCTTTTCTCAATCCACTTCGCTTTGTAGATCCATTTTCCCAGAGTCTTCTCGAAGGACTGGCAGAAATTGTCGGAGGGGCCCAAGTCCTCAATTTGTTGTTGCAGGTCAGCGATTTCCGGATCCCTCTGCTCAGGGTTGGTCTTGCGCTTCTCTTTCTTAGAAGCTTTTGCTTCGGATAGCCGCTCCTTCAGAGTGTTCTCCAAGTTGTTTCTCAACGAGTCCGCGGTTTGTGAGAGAAAATAGCGATCTAACGCAACGAGATATATTAAAACACCGCCTGGCAACTCCTGTAGCATCCGGCATGGTTCCGTATCGCCTATAAGGGTGAGGAACAATCGCAGCTTTGCTTCCAAGGCTTTGCTGTCCGCAGGTTCAGATTCAATTTGTGGAGCATCCGGCCATTCTCGCCCGCGGCCCGAATTCCTGGCGAAGTTCATCAGGATAGGAGTGTAGAACCGGCCGGACTTGGTCGAAGCGGATCTATTCCGGTCAATTTCCCGGATGAGACCAGCGGGAGAAAATCGTGTTTCGAACAAGCGAGTGACCGAGATATCCCAAAATTCGACGAGCTGAGACCGGGTGCCCTCCCCGTAGAGAAATTGATTCCGGAACAGCAATTGCGAATAGCCCCGGCCCATGACGACTAAAGCATCTCGAACCTCTCCATCAACTTCGATTGCCGCGGCCTTTAGCCTCTGCACCCGACCCTCAAGGATTGCCGCGTCTTTCTCGTAGGAATCATCCTGGAAAGACCTGCCACATTTGACAGCCCCTCGAAGAAAAACGGGAACCGTGTTAACGAGGAGCAATTCCCGGATGTGTGTTAGAACGACCATCAATTTCGAGAGATCCGACGTCTGGAAGAAACAACTATCTATCCAAGGTCGGGATTCGAGATTGCCGATAGCATTCAAGGTGGTCCTAATGACTGTACGGAAAAGCCCTACCCTATTGGTGTAGCTGTCATTGTCCTCCTCGGCTAGATCGTGAATGCCCACCATCTCGATGAGCGCCGAATAAAACTTCTCCTTAGGCGGATTGTTGTTTGAGCTCATGGGTGCGGCTGAGTTAAGGAACAGGATCGCGCGGATCCAGATTCGCTAGATTCCCTTTCGGTCCACCAGCCTCCCTAGCTAGATCAATGACAATAAGCTGCACGTAGGGTGCCAAATCCGCGAAAGAAGGCAATTCGGAAAGCGGGAAACAGGCTGTCTGCTTCAGGTGCCATTTCGTTCGTTTGAATAGAGCAAGGATTCTGTGTCTTTCGGCCTCCGTGGCAGGGGTCTTCACTGAGACCGCGACCAAGACACGAGAAAAGCCGGAGCATCCTCGGGAGGTCTGCTCCGATTGAAGCCGCGCGATCTTCCTGCCGGTTTTCTTTATGCTGAATTGCCCTAGCAGTTTGGGATAGGCGGACAACCGAGAGGTCAAGCGATCGGAAATCTCCACCCAATCTGTCAGGATGACACCGTTCTCTTCTGGTACCGCAAGAACGCCGGGCATCAGCCAAGAGTCGACGAAATGCCTCCAAAGATGCTCGTATTTTTCCACATCCAGCAAGCCGCGCGAGCAGCGGCAACCAGAAGCGATGGTGAGGCATGGTTCCCCGGTATAATGCCTGACGAAAGCCTTCTTTTCGTCGTCGAAATGCCTCCGGCTGTGTAAGGCGGAATACATGCCGGGGAGGAAATCCGAGCGGTAGAACATGTTTATGTCCAAGATGACGTCTAAGACGAGATCCATGATCTTGCCTGAAACCTTCTCGAAATTCCTCCCTGTCACCTCAGCGCGACCGGCGGTCAGCTGCACAGCTATTCGCTCGCCGGGTTTCCATCCCACGACGAGCCCGTGGGCAGAAGAAATCGGAAGGTCTGTCCAAGGCACCTCAGGAAGCCCCGAGCTGAAGTCTACCACCGTTCTCACGAATGCCAGAGTCTCCGGGCCAAGCGGATCTATATTGTTTCTCGGGTCAAGGAAGCCCCAATCGGTCAGCGGCGGTGTGGCATATCGCACCACGAGTTCCGGAGAAAGGGTGACCCGTGTCTTTCCGGGAAAGAACCGAACCCTTCGGAGGATATCGAGGCATTCTCCAAAGCGATCACTATAAATCTGCTGAAATTGTCCCAGAAGCTCCCC
Source organism: Luteolibacter luteus (assembly GCF_012913485.1). Taxonomy (GTDB): domain Bacteria; phylum Verrucomicrobiota; class Verrucomicrobiia; order Verrucomicrobiales; family Akkermansiaceae; genus Haloferula; species Haloferula lutea. The sequence goes on from NZ_CP051774.1 coordinate 6,150,093, forward strand.
TCCTGCGCAGAGATAGTTCTCGGCGACCGCTACCACGGTTCTCCGGCAGGCCGCTCCAGCAAGCTGTGGCGGATCGAATTTCGCCTCGGGAATCCTCATCGGAGGAGGCGGTTCGAGCCATTTCCGGGCAGAGGGAAGGCTACGCAACCTCTCAAGAGGCATGAGCAAATGGATTCGGTCATTCGAGTCCCCTTGGCCACGAGGACTAACGTGCGTCTGAATGGCAAACGCCTTTCGCGTCCCACGCAGCAGGAGAGGCGCTCCGCTCGCACCGAGCCAAAGAGGAGCATTGGCTTGCCCGGAAAGGGTCCATCCGGTTTGACGGGAACTCGGATTACGTTGTCTTCCAAGAATGCTTCCCAAAAAGGGCACCAACTCGAAATGGTCGCCTATGGGTTTGGGTGCAGTCCCGGTGTAACTAGCCCCTTCAGGGACTCCGCCATTGTGAAGTTCCAAGGAAGGAGCTGCGGGGCGGTAATCACGGATTTTGAGAATAGAGTAATCAAGGTAGTGATTCCCCTGCGAGGGAAGACCCAAGTCTACGATTTCAAAGCGGTAGGACTTCGAGGGATCATCAAAGAACCTGAGTTCCCCGTCGAGGTTATCGCGGAAATGATGTCCTGCGCTTAACGCTATGCCATCTCTTCTTATAAGAAACGCGGTACCGACCAAGCTGCCCCCTCTGTAGAGAGCAAGTAAGGATCTCTCTGGCATCACGCACCTCCCTTTTTGCTCCACTTCACGGAAACCTCAAATGAAGAGGCGCCCGAAAACTCACCGATCACAAGATTGCCTTTGGCATTCAGCCCAAAAGAAAATTTCACGGCAAGCTCGGAAGGCATCTCGATTCGTGAGACTTCTTGGCCGATCTCGCTGTGGATAACATGGATGGCTTTGGCCAAATCTGAGGCTATCTCCCGGGCATTTTTTGCAACCTTCTCAGCTACACCGCTTTCCACAAAATGTTCTCCGGCTGCACCTACGGGAATGATTACGACTTTCGAGGATTCATCTAATGATACGCTTATCATAAGGGAGGGGGTGGGAGCCGCAAAGAAGCACCAACGCGGTTTCTAACCATTAACCAATCGGGGGCTGGTGATGCAAGCGGGATTTTGGCTAATTCAGTAATGGGTCTCGGTTTTCCATGTCTCAACTCGATTTGATCTCGTGACAAGGGTGGTATATGTGACGAATTTACTGCCTCCTTCCCATGGTCATTGGGTTGTTGTCATCGGGGAAAGTGATCTTGTGATATCGATGTCAACGACTACTGGAGCTAACCCAATTCTAAAGACTACGTCTTTTGCCAACGCAGAGGGCAATCAGCTCGATGGTGTTCTTCGAAGAGGCTGTTTTCCCCTATCCACCCCGCCCCACAGGGTACACCATCCACCCATCCATGGAGCTGAACGCCCTCGCTATCCTGATCCTCATTGCCCTCTTCGCGCTGTGGAAGCTGGATTTCATCGCCACCATCCTGAATCTCAAGGCCCTTTCCCCGGATCTCCCGAAGGAGTTCTCGGACGTCTTCGATGCCGAACGCTACGCGAAGTCCCAGGCCTACACCCGCGAGTCGGCACGCTTTGAGATCATCCACTCCACTTTCTCCCTCACCACCCTGCTTGTCTTCTGGTTCATCGGCGGCTTCGGCTGGCTGGACGATTGGGCGCGCACGATCTTCGGCGATGGCATCCCGGCCGGGCTCTTCTTCCTCAGCGCGCTCTTCATCGGCCACACGCTGCTGCACCTCCCTTTCTCGATCTACGATACCTTCGTGATCGAGGAAAAATACGGCTTCAACAAGACCACGCCGAAGACCTTCGTCATCGACCAGATCAAGGGCCTCTTCCTTGCCGCGCTGATCGGCCTGCCGCTCGCCGCGGGCATCCTGTGGATCTTTGAAAAGGTCCCGAATGCCTGGCTCTGGGCATGGGGACTCTTCGTCGCCTTCCAACTCTTCCTCACCTGGCTGGCCCCGAGCGTGATCCTGCCGCTTTTCAACAAGTTCACCCCGATGGAAGATGGCCCGCTTCGCCAGGCCATCCAGGCGATGGCTGCGAAATGCGGCTTCCCACTCGGCGAAATCTCGGTGATGGATGGCTCGAAGCGCTCGACCAAGGCGAACGCCTTCTTCACCGGCTTCGGCAAGAACAAGAAGATCGCCCTCTACGACACGCTGGTCGAAGAGCAGACTCAGGATGAACTCGTCGCCGTGCTTGCACATGAGATCGGCCACTTCAAGCTGAAGCACATCATCCAGCGCCTCGTCGTCTCCATGCTGCAGGCCGGAGCCCTCTTCTTCCTGCTCGGCCTGGTGACCGACCCGCACGGCAAGTTCTCCCGCGAGCTCTTCGATGCCTTCGGCGTGCAGAAAATCTCACCGCACGTCGGTCTCGTCCTCTTCAGCCTGCTCTTCGCCCCGGTCAGCCGCCTGCTTGGCATCGCCGCGAATGCTTGGTCCCGGAAGCATGAGTTCGAGGCCGATGCCTTCGCCGCGAACGCCACCGGACAACCGGAGTCGCTGGTCACCGCGCTAAAGAAGCTCTCCGCGAAGAACCTCTCCAATCTAACACCCCACCCCTTCCGCGTCTTCCTCGACTACTCCCACCCGCCCGTTCTCGTGCGGATCCATGCGCTGCGAGCTCGCTGAGTCCTGATGAACCAGGACCCCCGCCCTCGTCCTGGGAAACGATTCTGGATCGTGCTGGCGGTCGTTCTCCTGATGGCGGCAAACATCGCAGTCCACGGCTGGGATTGCTGGGGGCGTCGTCCCGGAGGCTCCATCTCGGCGGGGTTATATGTCGCGGTGCTCCTCCTCTCCCTGCCGTCTTTGGGGGGATTGTTTCGCCCTTCTCGCGAGATCATTGATAGGCGCTTGGGTTGCAGCCTCATGTATTTGGGCGTGCTCCTTGACGTGGGTCACCTCGCCCTCAATGTGGCATTCGGGCCATACATCTTCACTTCCGCCCATGGAGGCACCTTGGTTTACACTGCGGCTTTCCTTTCATGCGTCATTGTTGCGATCATGCCGGATTTGGTGAGAATGGCGTTTTCATCCCGCTAGCGCCCATGGCTCATGCTTGGAGGGATCTCTGGCAGTAGAAGCCGCCCGCGACCCTATGAGAAGCTGGGGTCACCATGAGCGCCCCCTGTAGATCGAACCCCTCCACGACGTCACCGGGGGGCAATGGAATTGAAGAACTTTTCAACTGCCAAACTGCTGGCCTCCGGAGCACACCTGTTAAATTTTCTCTTTTTAACAGGCGGAACAGGCCGGAAATTCAGCGGTCCCCGGCTGACTTGGACGCGGATGGGTGCCCCATCATGGCTATTACGCCACCTTTTTCACCCATCCGGACGGTTTGAAATATGGGTTCGTTCTCATCGCGAACCGAATTCCGTATGACCAAGTATTCGATGTTGCGGAAGGCACCGGCCCGGAGATTCTGGAGACCGGCAACCGGCGCTTCCCAGACAATCGCCAATCCGAAATCCGCAACCGCCAATCCCGATGTATTCTTCCGATCCTTCCCGCTACGATGGCCGCATGCCTTACCGCCGTTGCGGCGATTCCGGGCTCCTGCTTCCCGAGATCTCCCTCGGCTGCTGGCACAATTTCGGCCATGTCGATGATCAGAACGAAGCCCGCGCCATCCTGCGCCGCGCTTTCGATCGCGGGATCACCCATTTCGACCTGGCGAACAACTACGGCCCGCCGGCTGGCAGCGCGGAAGAGAACGTCGGCCGCATCCTCGCGGAAGACTTCGCCGCCCATCGCGATGAATTGATCATCTCCTCCAAGGCCGGCCACGATATGTGGCAGGGCCCGTATGGCGAGTGGGGTTCGCGCAAGCACGTCCTCGCCTCGCTGGACCAATCGTTGAAGCGCCTGCGCCTCGACTACGTGGATATCTTTTACTCCCACCGCCCGGATCCGAAGACGAACCTGGAAGAGACGATGTCCGCCCTGGCCACCGCCGTGCAATCCGGGCGCGCGCTCTACGTGGGCCTCTCCAAGTATCCGCTGAAGATGCTGAAAAAGGCGGTGAAGATCCTCAAGGAGATGGGCGTGAACTGCCTGATCTATCAGCCGCCCTATTCGATCCTGAACCGCTGGCCGGAAGCCGAAGGCATTCACGATTGGCTGGAGGACAAAGGCATCGGCTCCATCGTCTTCAGCCCGCTCGCCCAAGGCATGCTCACCGGCAAATACGTCGATGGCATCCCGGATGGCTCCCGTGCCGCTCGCGCCGAGGGCTTCCTGAAAACTTCCCAGGTGGAAGCCCAGATCGAGAAAATCCGCGCCCTTCACCAGATCGCCTCCGAGCGCGGCATCAGCCTGCAGCACCTCGCCCTGCGCTGGGTGCTCGATCAAAGCGCCGTAACCTCGGCCATCATCGGTGCCCGCACCGTGGCCCAGCTCGATGACTCGATCGCCGCCCTTCAGGCGCCCTCGCTCGACCGCGACGCGCTGGAGTTGATCGACTCCATCTCGCCTGCGGTGAAGAAAGACGACGCGGAAGCATGACCTCTTTGGGGCGCCGATCTCCGGCGATCTCCGGATCGGCGCTCCTTACTTCTTCTCCCGCGGCTCCTGCGAGGCGGATACCGGGATCGGCTTCAGCTCGGGCAAGGGCGCCGGAGCAAAAGCCTTCCGGATCTGCTCCGGCGTGCCGATCTTCAGCTGGATCGAGTAGTCATGCCGGAAGCCCGGCTTGATCGACATCGTCCGGATCGGCGCGAAGTAGGAGCAGCCCATGCCACCCGGTCCCGGCGGTCCTTGGAAGCGATAGCAGGTGATCTCCTTGGTGCCCGGGAAGTGGACGCCCAGTCCGCGGCCATCCGGCCCGATGAAAGCCGCCCATTCCTCATCGCAGCGGCGCTGCTCATTCGGCCAGCCGGGCACGCTCTCGCTGAGCTTCTCGCCGGCCCACGGCTTGTCGCCGGTGTAGAGCACCAGCTTCGGCAAGGCGAAGTCCATGAAGACCGCGGGCAGCTCCTGATGCACCGGCGGATGCTCGGTGCTGCCATTGTAGGCGAAGCGGAAGCGGATCGTCGCCACATCCTCCTGGAGCGTGATCCACTCCTCCATCTGGCAATCCTCCAAGATCTCGCCGCCGGCCCAATTCACCGGCATGCTCTTCACGTAAAGCTCTGCGTCCGAGCGCTTCTCCTCCAGCACCTTGGCAGGCTTGCCCTGATAGTGGCCGCCCTGCACCGGATTCCAGCGCCAATCCTTGTCGCCCCACTTCGAGCCATCCGGCGCGCCATAGTAGGACTGCTGGATGAAGCGGCCGCGGTCGGCGTGATTGAGCAGGTTCGGCCCGTCGGGCAGCTCGCTGAACCAGAACACGGCGCCACCGGACGACATGTCGACGCCGATCTTCACCTTTCCATTCTCAAGGAACTGCGTCTGCGAGGCCACCTCCGGCTCATTGGCAAGGAGGCATCCCGCCCACGCCGTGAACCCGGAAATGAGGAACTTCTGCCACATATGAGGCCTACGCCGGAAAGAATGGCTTCCTGTCATACGTCTCACCACGATCTTGCGCTCCTTTTCAATAATTTGCGGATCCTAGGCCGCTATGCCCCGTCTCTTTCCGTCCCCTGGAGCGGGCGCGGTTCCATTTTCTCCCTGTGTCCATGCGATCCCTACGCCGCTGCGCCACCCTTCTTCTGCTTCTCCCGTCACTCCTCCATGCGGACACGCTGCTGAAGCTGGAACCCTTCAGCGGGCCGGATCCGGCCTTCCTCGAACCCCTCCCCGGCACCGTGGAACTCCACGCCGGAATGTCGGTCCGCGCCACGCCCCAGGGCCAGCCCCAGCCGGGCGATCTGGTCTTGGAGATGGAGTATTTCTGCGCGGGCGGCGTGCCGGGCTTTACCCTACTCCCCGGTCCTCCTTTCGAAGCGAAAACCGCGCGCCCCTCGCCGCCGCTTGGCCACAGCGAAACATGGAGCCGCTACGCCGCAAGGATTGCTCCCCCCGGCAATCCGCTGCCGGAAAATTGGCAGCAGCTCCGCCTAGACCTTCCACTGCCAAAAGACCGCGTCCTTCAGATCCGGAATGCCCGCCTCCGCCCCGAGACGCCCGGCGAATTCGACAAGGCCGCCGCCAACCCGAAGTCCTCCGCCGACAAGGATGCGCTCGACCGGTATCTGGCCGCGAAGTTCCCCGCTTCCGTCGATTCCGTCTCCATAACGGACAAGGAGATCTCAATCGCCGGTCAGGCGGACAAGGAAGCTGCGGACCTCTTTCTCGCGGATATCCCGATGGATGTCGTGCTGGATTCCCCGCAATCATGGGAGGACCTCATCCCCGTGAAAGCAGGACCGGACGGTCGCTTCTCGTTCAGCCTGCCTCGTCATCGACAGCGCGGCGGTTTGACCTATGACCGCCTCAGTTCGCGGTGGCAGCTGGTGAAAAAAACTGCGGCTGGAATTCACCCGCTTTCCCACGCCCGCTACGCGGAATCCGTCGCGCCACGCTATCCGGATCTTCCCCCAGCGGCACCGAAGAACAAGAAAGGGCTCGGTGGCTGGCATCTCGGCTGGTTGCCGGAGGAACTTGATGAACTCGGGATCAGTGCCGTCACCGTGAACGTGATGATCCACTCGCTGGTCTCTCTCACTCCCGGTGAGGGTACCGTGCCCTTTCAATGGCAAGGCCGCACCTATCATGCCCAGACGAAGGCGCTCGAAGGCTTCGATGCCACGTTCCGGGAGGCGGCGAAACACAACGTGATGGTTTCCGCGATCCTGCTTGTGGCGAACCCTGCGAGGGATTCCAGCCCCGTCGTAAAGATGCTCGGGCACCCCGATGCCACTGCGGACGGAACCTTTGCCATGCCAAACGTGTGCTCTGAGGAAGGGATCTCCCTCTATGGGGCGATCCTCAATCTGATGGCCGAGCGCTGGTCGCGGCCCGATGGCAAGTATGGCCGCGTGCATCATTGGATCATGCACAATGAGGTCGATGCAGGCTGGGTATGGACGAATGCAGGCCCCAAGCCGGACGTGGTCTTCATGGACCTCTACCAGCGATCGATGCGCCTGATGGACCTGATCGCTCGGCAATACGACCCGAACAGCAAGGCCTTCATCACCCTCACTCATCACTGGGCAAACAAAGGACAGGCCGAGTGGTATGGCTCGAAGCGGCTGATCGACCTGCTGGCGATGAATACCGCCGCGGAAGGAGATTTCCCTTGGGCCCTTGCCTATCACCCTTATCCGCAGAACCTCTTCAATCCCCGCGCATGGGAAGACGAACAGGCGAGCTTCAGCTTCAACTCCGACAAGCTCACACCGAAGAACCTCGAAGTGCTGGATGCGTATATGAAGCAGCCGCAGCTTCTGTATCGCGGCAAGGTCCGCCCGGTCCACCTTTCCGAGAACGGCTTCAATTCGAAGGACTACTCGGCAAAGGAACTCGCTGATCAAGCCGCAGGCATGGCCATGGCTTGGAAAAAGATGGAGAAACTTTCATCCATCGAATCCTGGCAGTACCACAACTGGATCGACAATCGCCACGAAGGAGGACTGAAGATCGGCCTGAGAAAATTCCCCGATGAGCCCGGCGACCCGCTTGGAAAGAAACCGATCTGGCATCTCTACAAGGCGCTCGGGACGCCGGCGGAGGATTCGGTTGCGAAGCCTTGCCTGGAGGTCATCGGGATCAAGGACTGGAGCGAGGTGATCCATCAGGGACCTTTCGCCAATTGAGAACTGCCTCGCTGTCCAGAGGGATTATCCTACCACTCTGACCTCATCTGCTTGCACCAGCTTGCGGATGCCCTCCGGCGTTTGCAGGAGCAGTTCCCCGCCATCGCCGATGCCTTTCACGGTGCCATGCAGCGCTCCGTCGGCGGCGATGAGGCTCACCTCTTTTCCAGTGAGCGCGCAGCGCACCCGGAAGTGTCGCATCAGTTCATCGAAATCCTGACCGATCTTCGATTGCCAGACGCCGAAGCGCTCAAGCACCGCCGCGAGCACCATGGGTAAAAGGGGCGCTTCCCCGCATTCCAAGGCCAGCGAGGTGGCGCTGTCCGCAAGCACTTCAGGGAACTCCATCACGCCGACGTTGATCCCGATTCCCGCGACGACAAAGTCTTCTCCTGCCTCGACCAGGATCCCGGCGATCTTCTTGCCGCCGACCCACACGTCATTCGGCCATTTTACCTCGGCCGCGATGCCGAAGCGGTCCAATCCTTCTGCCACGGCAAGCCCCGCGGCAAGCGAAAGACGCGGCCACAGTGCCTTGTTCTCCGATGGACGTAGTAGCACCGTAAAAGCGAGGCCTTCGCCGGGAGGACAAACCCATGCCGCGCCGCGCCGGCCGCGCCCGGCTTCCTGCTTTCCTGCAACCACCACGACGCCTGCTGCCGCGCCTTCCCGGCCCAGCAGTCGCGCATCGTCATTCGTGGAGCCGGTGGATTCCCGGTAGTCCAGCCGATAGCCTTCTGGAAGGGCGGTATCTGTCCAAGGCTCGCTCATTCGCGTTTCACGAAGTCCAGCGCCAGATCCATCGCCTCCACGGAGTGCGTGATCGCGCCTACGGAAATGAAATCCACACCGGTTTCCGCAATTCCTGCCACGGTCTTCAGGGTGACACCGCCGCTTGCTTCCAGCTTCGGTGTGGAGCGCTCGCCGCGCAGTTCCACCGCTTGGCGGAGTTCTTCCAGCGTCATGTTATCCAGGAGAATGTAATCCACCCCTTCCATGCTCAGGAAAGCCTCGACCTGTTCCAGTGAGTCGGCTTCGAGCTCGACCTCCACCTCGGGATGGTCGGCCTTCAGGCGGCGGATCGCCTCTTGGAGTTCTTCCAGTCGGCCTTCCGCCACAAGGTGATTGTCCTTCACCATCACGCGGTCGTAGAGGCCCATGCGATGGTTCGTGCCTCCTCCGTGGGTGACGGCCAGCTTGTCGAGATAGCGCCAGCCCGGGATGGTTTTCCGGGTATCGAGGATCTCGGCATTGGTGCCGCGGACGGCATCGACATACTGGCGGGTGGCGGTGGCCACGCCGCTCATCCGCTGCATGAAATTCAGCACCGTGCGCTCCGCGGTCAGCACCGAGCGTGCAGGCCCTTCGACCTTCATGATGTAGGCACCCTCCGCGATCCGGTCGCCGTCGTTGACCAGCAGCCCGGCCTCGATGGAGGGATCGATTTTTCGGAGTACCGCCAGCGCGATCTCCCCTCCGGACAGCACTCCCGTTTCCCGGGCCACGATGAATCCGGTCGCCTTGCGGTCTTCCGGGACGAAATACAGCGATGTCAGATCCCCGGCTCCTATGTCTTCTTCAAGGGCCGCATCGATCAATCGCTCCACGCTTTTTTCCACGCGCGGAAGGTAGGTCGAACCCGGCATTTCAGGCAATCGGGGAATTTCTAGAGCAGTGGTCCCCGGGAATTCGTTAGCCCACCACGCTCACCACGATTTCCCGCTGGTGTGGAGCACGCCGATGTTCGAAAAGAAAGATCCCCTGCCAGGTTCCCAAAGCCATTTGCCCGTCCATGATCGGGATCACCTCGCTGGTCCGGGTCAAGGCCATGCGGATGTGGCTCGGCATGTCGTCCGGGCCTTCGTAAGTGTGGACGAAGTAAGGGGTGTCTTCCGGCACCAAGTGATCAAAGAAGGCCTCCAGATCCCGGCGTGCGCTGGGATCGGCATTCTCCATGATCACCAGACTGGCCGAGGTGTGGCGGACGAAGACGGTCACCGTGCCGGTCTGAATCCCGCTGCGCCGGACGATCCCGGCGACCTCTCCGGTGATTTCGAAGGTGCCTTTTCCCCGGGTGCGGACTTGGAAGCTCTCGGCATGCGCGGCCATGGCGGCAGCAAAGACGGGCAAGCGGGTGAATGGCAACGAAGAAGCGAAGCAGCCAAGAACCGTCTCGTAAGTGCATCTTTCGTGCTGAAGCTTGATCTCCCCTGCCCTCGCGCTTGCCATGCCCCCGGTCGCGTGGTGTATCGCTAGGGAAACAAAAGATGAACCGCCGCCACTTCCTCACTACCGCCGCGTTTGCGAGTGCCGCCTTCTCGATCTCCGCCCAAGAGGAAAAGGATCCATCTGGAAAACCTCGGAAGAGCGTGGTTCTGGTGCCCGGCAAGGCGACCGCCGCCTCCGTATCTCCTTCGAACCGCATCGGCGTGTCATCCTATTCCTTCTGGGGCTTCCAGCGCGAGGAACTAAGGGACATTCCGACCTGCATCGATCATGCGGCGCGCATGGGCTTCGATGGCTTCGAGATCCTGCAGCGCCAGCTCTTCACTCCGGAGTCGACGCCGGACAATGCCCAACTGCAGAAGATCAAGCGGCACGCTTTCATCAATGGCCTCGATCTCATGGGCTACTCGACCCACCAGGGCTTCCTCTCGCCGGACCAGGCGAAGCGCGATGCGCAGATCAAGCACACCATCGATTGCATCGAACAGGCGTATGCCCTGGGCATCCCGACGATGCGGGTGAACTCAGGCACCTGGGGCACCTCGAAAGACTTCGATGACCTGATGGCGAAGCGCGGCGTGGAGCAGCCCATCGAAGGCTATACCGAGGAAGATGCCTACAAGTGGGTCATCGACTCTTATCAGAAGATCCTTCCCACCGCGGAGAAGTGCGGCGTGGTGATGGGTCTCGAGAACCACTGGGGCCTCGGCGTGACACCCGAGGGCGTGAAGCGCGTGGTGGATACCATCAATTCGCCCTGGCTAAAGGTGACGCTCGATACCGGCAACTTCCTTGAAGACCCCTACGAGCGCCTGTCGAAGCTGGCGAAGGACACGGTGCTGCTTCAGGCGAAGACCTACTTCGGCGGTGGTGTCTGGTACACGCTGGACCTCGACTACCCGCGCATCGCGAAGATCATGAAGGAAGCGGGCTACACCGGCTACGTCTCGCTGGAGTTCGAGGGCAAGGAAGATCCGCTCACTGCGATTCCCAAGAGCTTGGCCTTGCTCCGGAACGCCTTTGCGTGATCGTGGGGCATGGAGAATGCGGGAAAGCTGCTTGTCTTCGCCGGCATCGGCCTGGCCGTGCTCGGCTGCGTGCTTTGGTTCGCCGGAGGCAAGGGCTGGCTCTCATGGATCGGCCGCCTGCCCGGTGACATCCGGGTGGAGGGCGACAAGGGCGGCTTCTACTTCCCGATCGTAACCTGCATCCTCGTCAGCGCCGTGCTCAGTGGTGTGATGGCGCTGGTGAGGAAATTTTTCGAGTAAAGGCCGGAGGCTACTTCTTCAAGATCACCAACAGCGGACGGTGATCGCTCGCGCCGGCGACGGCTTCGTTATCGATGATCTTCGAGTGATCCCACTCGATCGAGCGGCGGAGGGCTTGGGAGACCAGCACGTAGTCGATGCGGGTGTATGTGTCCTGATAGTCCCAGTAGTGGGTCCAGTATTGGCCGCGGGAATCCTTCAGGGCGATCATGTTCAGGGACATGGATCCCCTGCCGGAGCCGTGCACCGTTTTCATGGTGGGGCTATTCCGCGTGTCATTGAAATCGCCATAGACGACGAGCCGTGCCTGCGGATCGGCCTCAAGGATCGAGTCGATCTCGCGGCGCAGCAGATGAGCTTCCTGGCGGCGCATTTCTTCCTGATCTCCGTCCTCGACCTCGCGCTTCGACTTCAAGTGCACACCGAGAAAACGGAAGGCGCCTGCGGGCGTGTCGATGGACGCATCGAGAATCCCCCGCAGCATGGCATATTCCCTGCCGCCGAGATGGTAGCTCAGGTTCTCGTGAGCCACGGTTTTGCCGATCGGATAGCGGGAAAGAATCACCAGGCTGCGGGTGAGATCGGAGCCGCGGTTCAGATAGAAATGCGGGAGCTCCATCCCAGCATCCGAAAGATACTTTTGTAGATCTTTCACATCTCTCTCATTCCCTATCTCGGAAATGCCGAGGATATCCGGCTTTGCGGAAAGAATCGCCTCGGTGACCTTGCGGCGCTCTGCTTCCGGCTTTGGCGTGCCGGGCACCAGCTTCCGATCCACGTAGCGGTCCGTGGTCAGCCAGTTTTCCACATTGTAGGTGACCAGACGGACCAGCGCTCCCTTAGCGGCGGCCTCCGCCTTTGCCACCGGACCCGCAGATGCGGGAGAGGATGCCGGTTTCGGCGCGCTGGCAAGTGCGGGTGCGAGGGCCGGGGTCGACTGCGATTGCCCGGTCCAATCGCCGCCCTGATCCCTCTCCTTGCAGGAGGTGCCAGCTGCTACCAAGAAAAACGCCCCGAGGAAACCCGGGGCGTTCTTGAGAATGATGGGAAGGTTCCGGAGCTCCATCGCTCAGGCCTTGTCGTGGGCCTCTTTGCCGGCGGCTTCCTTGACGCGGACTTCCTCTTCAGAGCGAGTGATCTCGCGCTCGAAATCCTCGCGGGCCTTTTTGAATTCGCCCATGCTTTTGCCCACACCGCGGGCAAGTTCAGGCAGCTTTTTGGCACCGAAGAGGAGGAGCACGATCAGAAAGATAACGATCATCTCCTGGCCTCCAAGGCCGCCGATGAATGCGAGCGAAGTATTCATGAAGTTAAGCTTAGGCCCCCGTGGGCTTGGTTGCAATGGGAATAACGTGGAGGAAACTGCCTCTCTTTCGCAAGCGTAATGATCGCCGCTGTCAGTCGGCACGATACCCTGAAAGCGCGGCCCCGATCGGGCTCCGTCTAAATCCCGCCCCGTCAAAATTGTAACGCCACGCGTCTTGGCGATTTTCATCCGGCTGCTTGGCCGCTATCGCGTTGGCGTGCGTTTGCCGGTTCATGAGATTGAGGAGGATTTGAAGGCGGCCGTGGCCTCTGGTCAGCAGGATCGCATTTTGCTGAAAGCCCCCACGGGGTCGGGAAAATCCACAGCGGTGCCCGGAATGCTCATGGATGCCGGGTTTTCTGGACGAATTCTCGTGATCGAGCCCCGGCGCATGGCCGCGCGCCTGCTCGCAGGGTGGGTGGCAAAGCTCCGCGGCAGCTCCTTGGGGGGTGAAGTGGGCTATGCGGTGCGGTTTGACACCAAATATGGCCGCGACACCCGCCTGATCTACATGACGGACGGGGTTTTCCAGCGCTGGCTGCAGGAAGATCCGGAGCTGAGCGGGGTCGGCGCGGTGGTTTTCGACGAATTCCACGAACGCCGCCTGGCCGTGGATGTGGCGCTCGGACGCTGTCTGGACCTCCAAGAAACGTCCCGCCCGGACCTCCGGATCATGGTCATGTCCGCCACCTTGGAAACCCGCGGACTGGCCGATTATCTGGCGCCGGTGAAGATGCTGGAGGCGGGCGGACGGACTTTCCCAATCGAGGTGGCCTACCGCCCGGAGCGACCGAAAGTGAATGACCGCCGCGGTGGCCCGGTTGTGGAAACCCCGGTTTGGGAACGGATTGCCACCGTGGCCAAGGAGGCGCTTTCCCTGCCGGATGCCGGTGATGTGCTCTGCTTCCTGCCCGGGATGCACGAGATTAGAAAAACCGTGGAAACTCTCGAAAATTCCTCGTTTGCAAGGGATCGCGACATTTTCCCGCTTCACGGCGGCCTGCCTCCCGCTGCTCAAGAGGCGGCGGTTTCCCCGGGCAAGCGCCCGAAGATCATCGTCTCCACGAATGTGGCGGAAACCTCCCTCACAATCGAGGGGGTGCGCACCGTGATCGATGCGGGACTGGCCCGGGAGGCCAGTTTTGACCCGCGCCGGGGAATCGACACCCTGCTGATCCGGAAGATTTCCCGGGCCTCCGCAGAGCAGCGGGCGGGCCGTGCCGGACGCACCGGTCCGGGTCGTGCCTTCCGCCTGTGGAGCGAGAGCGAGCATGCCCGCCGCGAAGGCTTCGATGCGCCGGAGGTGCGGCGGGTGGATTTGGCCGAGGTGGTGCTGCTTTTGAAAGCCGCGGGTATTTCCGAGGTCCGGGACTTCCGCTGGCTGGATGCCCCGCTGGAGGAGAGCCTGGTCCGCGCGGAGTCCCTGCTGCATGACCTCGGCGCTCTGGATGCCCATGGAGTCCTGACCGACGAGGGTCGCTCGATGGCGGCCCTGCCGCTGGAGCCGCGCTATGCACGGCTGATGCTGGCGGGCGCGGAGCAGGGCTGCGTGGCGGAGATGGCTTTCATCGCCGCCGCGGTGCAGGGCGAAGGGATCTTCGTTTCGAAGCGCGGCGGGATCGGCCGGAAGGATTTCGTCTTCGACGGTGATGGCAGCGATTTCGAGGCCGAGTGGCGTGCCTTCGATTCCGCGGCCGGGATGGATTTCGATGCCCGGCGCTGTGCCCCGCTGGGGATCCATGGACGCGGCGCGCGGGAGATCGCCCAGGGATTTGACCGGCTCCACCGGCTCGCCCTGCAGCGGGGCTGGCCGTGGGAGGGGGTTGATTTCGCCAAGCGCCGCGAAGCCGTGGGCCGGGCGATGCTGGCCTCTTTCAGCGACCGGCTGGCGGTTCGCTTCGGCGATGCCACCCTGGCCTGCCGCGTGGTCGGCAAGCGGAAGGGCAAGCTGGATGATGAGAGTGCGGCGAAGAAAGCCGCGGCTTTCGTGGCCGCGGAGATCACCGAGGTCGAGGGCCGCGAGGTCACCGTGCAGCTCCGCCGTGCGACGGCGATCGATCCCGCGTGGTTGAAAGAGCTCTTTCCGGAAGACTTCACCTTCAGTGATGGCGCGAGCTACGATGAACCTCGTAGAAGGGTCGTTGCAAAGAAGGAGACCCGCTTCCGCGACCTGGTGCTGGAGTCGAAGGAAAGCGACCACGGGGTGAACCTGGATGCCGCGGCGGAGATTCTGGCGGCGAAGGTGCTTTCCGGTGAGCTGGTGCTGAAGAATTGGGACGCCGCGGTGGACCAGTGGTGCGCGCGGCTTTCCTGCCTGGGCAATTGGATGCCGGAGCTGGAGCTGCCCGGTTGGTCGGATGAAGACCGCGCGGCTGCGGTGGCGCAGATCTGCCATGGCGCGCTCGGCTACAAGGACATCAAGGAACGCCAGGTCTGGCCGGTACTGCGCGAGTGGCTGAGCGCCCCGCAACGTGCAGCGCTGGATTCCTACGCGCCGGAGCGGATCACGCTGGCCAACGGACAGAACCCGAAGATCACCTACGAGATCGGCAAGGACCCGTGGATCGCGCTGCGGTGGAAGGATCTCTTCGGCGTGTGGGCGACCCCGGCGATTGCAAACGGCCGGGCGCCACTGCTGGTCCACATCCTGGCACCGAACCAGCGGCCATGGCAAATGACGAAGGATCTCTCCAGCTTCTGGGCAAATGGTTATCTCCAGATGAAAAAGGACTTGGCCGGACGCTATCCCAAGCATCCCTGGCCGGATGACCCGAAGGCATGGCTTGCCGCCGGAGGTGGGAAACGTTGATCTCTTGGCACCGTGTGGAAGCTCGTCATTCTCCTCTCCCTGATCCCGCTCGTCGCTGCATGGGCGGGCCGGCATTGGTTCTGGACCCGCGTGCGCTATGAAGGGATGCGCCGTGACTGCGAGATCAGCGTGAAGGACCTGCGCCAGCGGATGGGGCTTCCCCCCGGCCGCCGGGGCAATGAGACGCACGCCGCGGCACTCGGCAATGCGGTGCGCGAGTGCGGGCTGATGCTGCTGGAGAAGGAAGGCGATACCTTGGCGAAATCCCGCTACAAGGGCTCCTTCCTCACCCGTGTCCTTCCGGCGCTGGTGGGCGTGATCGCGGTGTTTGCCATTCTTTCCAAGCGTGTCCCTGCCGGGTGGGCGGTCGCCGGGGCAATCGGTGTAATGGCCATGTGGACCCTGCTCCGCCTCACGGGCATGGCCATCGAATGGCGGGCGGTGGCCCGCGGGACCGAGGCCCTGAAAGCGACGCATCCCCTCAAGCGGATGAACGACGAGGAGGAAGTCATCCGCTGCGCGAAGGCGAGCGTGTGGAGCACGGCGTGGCCGTTTTGACCCGATGATCGGTGTGGGGGCGGCGCCTGTTCCGCCTGCTAGAAAGTGGAAAATTAACAGGTGGCCATGCGCAGCACCGCCCCGGCAATGAGGGCCGAGACGGTGCGTGGGAAGAATGGACATCCACGGAGTTTAACAGACGGAGAGGACTGCCCAAACTGCTTCAGTGGTCCCCGTTGGCAATGCAAAGCGCGAGCCCTGCGTAGGCAGGACCTCGCTCGGAACGAGTCGTGCTCATTTCCGGATTCCAAGATGCGGCATTTGAAAGACGCTCAAGCCCGAGGAATCGGCAGATCGTTGAAGAAATGCACCTCCACGGTGGTCGACCTGGTCTGGTCATCTCCGGGCAATTCTGCATCCCCGGGGATACGGAAGGCCAGTCTCTCAGGAATCCCAAGCTCGCCCTGAGGGCGTGGCAGAGGAACAGGTGTCCTGTCAAAACGCGTGCTCTCCACTGGGAAAACATCCTCGGTAACTTCTCCATCCGCCGTGCGGGCGAGCCTGATGAAGGGCTCGTCATCAAGATCCAAGTCAAAGTCCCACTGCTGGTCAAACACGTCAGCGGAGAAAGCCAGTATCCCGGGCTCCGCCGGTCGGCGTCTGATCACGTGGGTCGTCTTGCTCAAAAGGCCTTCGATCCGGGTGATCAGATGGCCATCGAATACGGCCGATTGCTCTTTCTTTAGATTGAAGGGGTCCATGGGGAGGCGACGCTTGGGCTTTCAATCATACGACACCGCGATTTCCTTCGCGGGCCACTCGCCCATCAGCATCGGTTGGAAGGGATAGAGCTTCGCGGTGAAGACGCCGCCGGCCACGGCGGGATCGGCATTCATGATCGAGTCCGCCTCGCGCTCCGATCCCGCGCGGATGACTGCGATGGCAAAGCAATCCGCATCCGGCAAGGTGGTGCGACCGGCGAAGGAGAGGATGCCGCGCTTCAGCAGATCGATGGAGTATTCCCAATGCTGGCCGGCCAGCGCCTGCTCCTCCGGCGTGGGGCCTTCCGTGAGCATGGCGAGGCGAAGGGGCCGCAGGGTGTAGAGAAAGACACCGGCAGGGACTTGGCGAGGGTCGGCGATGTGCATGGCTTTCGGGATTTCCCGGATGATCAATTCCACCAGAGCCCAGTGGAGCCCGGAATGTCAATCCGGCTTCCGGGCGTGATCGGAAAGTCCGGGGCTACAGCTCTGGCATCCATGCATGCTGTTCATGCCTGCTCGTGGCGGGCTGGCTGTCCGCGTGTGCAACCACAAAGGAGGATCAGCGTCCCTTTTCCACTTTCAGCTCATCATAGCTGCACCAAAGGGAGACAGGTGCATGGCCATTGCCGGGGTGTGAGAAGGCGTAGCGGTAAGCCTTGATTCTGATGGTCATGCCCTCTTTCAGACTCTTCATGTCCTCCTCCTTTAAATAGATCGCAGCTTGCTTCGGGCCCAATCCCTTGAGCCATCGCTGGACATCCGCTTCCTCCCCCGCTGCTGCGGCTCTGGTTGTTTGCTCGCGGTCCCAGCCTTGAAAGTTCTGCAGGACGATGATGGGTCGTCGCTTGTGGATTTCCACGATGGTACCGCTGAGGTCCCGCTTCGGGGTGGCACGGGTCATGGAGGCCGACAGACCTGACGGCAGCAAGCCGAACAACATGACGAGGAAGGAGCGACGGGATTTCATGGCAAGCGGCGGTGTGGAGCGATATCGGAGGGAACTTGTCGGAGGGCCGACCACAGGCATGGGTCATCTAGAACAGAAGTTTCGCGGGGTGTGAAGGAGGATGCAGAAAAGCAACCGCGGCACTAGGTCACCCAATGCCCTGTCTCCGCCGCCTCGGCCAAGCGAATGATCGTGATTGGGATCAGGGGTGCGGAGGGATGAATCACAACCGGACTCCATCCCGCCTCCGGACCGAAATGTCGGCGATGATCGTAGCCTGTTAGATCAACCGCGAAACGAAAGGCGAAGCTCTCCATCAGCTCTGCGGCATCGTCCCCATCGATGCCCAGGTCTTCAAGCAGACGTGTGGCCGGAGTCAGCTTGGAGGGATCGCAGCCGATCTCTCCGGCCACGAATCGGGTCACTTCGCTGAGTTTCATGATTCTCGCCGTGTTCAGGTTTCGGCTACCTCCACAGCGGGTATCCCGAGGGCGCGAATCCCTGGAGTTCATTCTGGATGCGGACGAAGGCTTGGAACTCGATGATGTCGGGATAGTTCTCCGCCTCGAATTCGGGTGCGTAGATGGTTACGAGCTTCTCCACGCCAAGCTCAGGGACTGATATCCGCATCTCGGAGTCTGGAAGGTCGTTGACGCTGCGCAGCCCGTCAGGCGATAAGAGGTCTTTCTTCAAACCGACGACGGCTTCAGAGTAATTCAGGATGCCGCTCTTCAGCGTCGCGAGGAAAAAGGCTTTGCATCGCTCAGGATCGACTTTCGTGATGAGCGTGGTGCCGCCATCCCTCACCTTGGTGAGCGATCCGTCGCCATCCAGGCGGAGGGAGCGATCTACTCCTCCGATTCCGCCTTTGTAAGAGAGGATGATCGAGCAATTGCTCGTTGCGGGATCGAATGCCGCGAGTCGGTCTTCGATTTCGGGGAAGACTCCTTCGCTGTGAAAGTAGTTCGAGCCGTAGGACCGCTGGCGAAGCTTTGTGAGATCTTTGTGAAGCTTCATTTCGGCATAGTCGCGCTCCGATTCGAGCCGCGATCTGCTTTGCATGGCGTGACCCGTCCAGCCTGCGGCGTAGGCCATCACCAATGGCGGGAGGATGAGGAGGAGCTGGAGCAGGCGGCGTTTCATGGGGACTGAGAGGGTGACACTTCATCCGGGGCCACTTGCTCTGGAGATGGAATGGCGGCATTCGCTGCGGATTCGACACATGCCCGGCAGATGCAAGACTTCCCTTTCAAGTCCGCGGGCACCGTTGCCAGAAGCTCGTCCGGGAACACGATGTTGCGGCACCAGCATGGGGTGTCGAAGGAACCCGATATTGCCGCGGCACACTCATTGGGCGCGCCGCAGAGAGGACAGGTGTGGTTTGACAGTGGATGGAGCGGGTGCGGATCCATCGGACTCAGGACTCGCTCATCCGGCGGTAAACAAGCGCCATATAGAAGGAGAGGCAGATCAGGACCATCGGAAGCGTGCTCAGGCACCAGAGGGTCTTGGCGATTTTCCTCGCGCTGAGGGGCCGCCAGTTCGCCTTCGCTGCCTGGAATGCCACGGGGCCAAGCATTCCCCAAAAGCCCAGCCCGCAGAGGGCGGTGTAAATGAGGAGGATGATCCAGAGGCCGCCCTTTTCCATCCAATCTCCGGTCCTCTTGTCGCTCCACAGAACCCATCCGGCGATCGCCCAATAGATGGCGGTCGCGACCGAGATCACCTTGGCGACATTGTTGGATGAGATCGTGATATTCACCGGACATAATCATGATGATTGAATATGAAGAGCAATCAAGTCCCTGAATCTCCCTCCTCTATTCGCGAGGTCACGGCGCTGGAACCCCATCCGGGGTTCGGTGTTCCGGGTGCGCCAACCGGTGGTTTTCGCTGCGCTCGACCACCGGCTATTGGCTGGAATCCCTCCGGGATTCTTCATGTTCAGGCTGGAGATATCCGGTGATGAGAGGGTGCAGGAATGATTCAGGCCGATTATGGGGGGATTGCTTGCCGGTATTTCAAGGCAGGCGCGACGCTGGGAAAAAAGCAAAGGCGGCTGCCCTTGGGGAGCAGCCGCCTTGTGAGATGCGTTTAGCTGGGAGAAGAACTTAGCTTGGCTCTTCGTCCTCGCCGCCGTGGTTGAGGATGAACTGCAGGTCTTCCAGGCCGAGGTTCGACGCGAAGCCTTCGTCGCCGAGCACGTTGGTGACGAGCTGGGTCTTCTGGTGCTGGAGGATGCGGATCTTCTCTTCCACGGTGTCGCGGGTGAGGAGGCGATACGCGATGACCTTGTTCTTCTGACCGATACGGTGGGTTCGGTCGATGGCCTGGTTTTCCACGGCCGGGTTCCACCACGGATCGTAGAGGATGACGTAGGAGGCGGATGTCAGGTTCAGACCGGCGCCACCGGCCTTCAGCGAGAGCATGAAGACGGACGGATCCTTGGTGGTCTGGAAGCGCTCGATCTCACCCTTACGGTCCTTCGTCTGGCCGGTGAGGTAGTGGAAGGGACGGGCTTCGAGTTCGAGGCGGGCCTTGATGAGGTCGAGCATCGAGACGAACTGCGAGAAGACGAGCACCTTGTGGCCTTCCTCGTGGAGCTGGTCCAGGAGGTAGAAGAGGGACTCCATCTTCGCGGACTCTTCCTTGAGATACTTCGGATCGATGAGGCCGGGGTGACAGCAGATCTGGCGAAGGCGCATGAGGCCCTGCAGAATGGCGAAGGAATTCTTCTTCACCGCTTCATCGGAATCGAGTCCGAGGAGTGCCTTCTGGATGCGCTTCAGCTCGGCCTTGTAGAGCTCCTGCTGGATGTTCTCCATCTTGGAGTAGACCTCTTCTTCCGTTCTCGGCGGAAGGTCCTGTGCCACCTGCAGCTTGGTGCGGCGGAGCAGGAAGGGACGAAGTCGGGCGGCGAGGCGGTTCTGCGAAAGCGGGTCCTTCCGCTTGTCGAAGCGCTTCTTGAAGTAGGCGCGGCTGCCGAGGACGCCGGGCATGGCGAAGGCCATGAGCGACCACATGTCGAGCAGGCGGTTTTCGATCGGCGTACCGGTGAGGACCAGGCGGTTCGCGGAGTCCAGCTCGCGGGCGCACTTGGCGGCCTTCGAGTCCGGGTTCTTGATCTGCTGGCCTTCGTCGAGGATGGTGGTGAGCCACTTGATCTCGTTGAGGAGGTCACCGCAGACGCGCAGCTGGGCGTAGTTCAGCACCAGCATGTCGATGTTTTCCTGGGTGTCCTTCACGTCGAGGTCCTCGCGGTTGCGAAGCACCTTCACGCGGATGCCGGGAGCGAACTTCACGGCCTCGCTGGCCCAGACGTCCAAGACGGACTTCGGGCAGACGACGAGCACCGGGCGGTGCGCTTCCTTGGCGCGCTCCGCTTCTTCCATGAGCCAGAGGACGTAGGTCAGCGACTGGATCGTCTTACCGAGACCCATGTCGTCGGCGAGGATGCCGCCGAAGCCGTTCGTCGCGAGGTAGGCGAGGAAGCGGAAGCCATCGACCTGATACGGACGCAGCGTCGCATTCAGCTTCGTGGGCACGTCCGGCATGACCTCGATCTGGATATCGCCGGCGCGATCCTTGATGCGCTTCCATGCCTTCGGGTCGAAGACATCGGCGGCCTTCGGGTCGGCAAGCTGCAGCGCGTGCATGCGGTGCGTCTCGCCGGAAAGGTCGAAGGGATCCAGACCCAGGCGGGTAACAGCCTCGCGCTGGTCGGCATCGAGCTTGATCTCGAGGCGCATCCAGGAGCCGTCCTCCATGCGGACGTAGCCACCGCGTGCGGCGACGAGCTGGCGGATCTGTGCCTTGGAAAGATTGACGCCTTCCACATCGATGACGATGCGCAGGTCGAACCAGTCGATCTCCTGGTTGATCACCTCGAAGCGGACGGCGGCGGTGACCGGGTCGTTCAAGATCGACTTGAGGCGGAGGTCGATGTCGAGCTCCACGGATTCCGGCATCGCCTTGATCCACTCCGCGAATTTCTCCGGGAATTGCTTGGTGATGCGGGATTTGAAGGAGAGCAGCTTCTCATCGTAGGTGAGGCCCATCTCATCGAGGAGGGACGGCACCGGATAGAGTTCTTCACGGGCGAAGCGCAGGAGCTGCTTGCCCTTGAGCGCGGATTGCTCGACGAGCTCCCAGCCTTCCTTGGTGAGGCGCTCGGTGCGGCGTTCCTTCGACTCGATGGCGGTGACATCGATGACGAGGTGCTCGGTTTCCGCGGCAGTGAGGCCGGCGACGAGCTTCATCTCGAACTTCGGCTTCAGCTCCAGATCAACGACCCGCTTCTTCAGCGACTCCGGCAAGGAGGCACCGATCTTGCGGAGGAATTCCACGCCTTCCAGCGAGTCGATGACGCGCTTCGGAATGAGGTAGCGCGGCATGACTTCGGTCTCCTCCAGCCAGCGCGGAGGTCCGGGGAATACCGTTTCGTCGGATTGATAGAGCTCCTTGCGGCCCGGCAGCATGCGGACGGAGTGGGAGACATTCTCGCCGCTATCCGTGACGAGTTGCAGCGCGAAGCTATTCGGATCGTATGGATCGTCCTCGCAGACCCACTTGAGGGCCTCGGTGACGACCTTGAACTCGCGTTCGTCGAGGTTCACCAGATAGCCCTTCAGGGCTGGCTGGCGGAAGACGCGGTTCATGAAGCGGCAGGCTTCTTCCTGATCGAAGTCGAAGGTGGTCTCGTTCTGATCGCGGTAGTAGGAAAGGAAGTGCTCCCACAGGACCTGGCTGGAGGCATCCATGCGGAGGGCGGCCTGATGGTGCATCTGCACCAGGCGCTCGATCTCGTTTTTCTCACGGATCTGGGTCCAGAGGCCGTTGACGCCTTCCTTCACCTCGATGCGTGCCTCGTTGATCGTCGCGACAAGGCGGAAGGCCACCTCGATCGGCGGATCCTGAGGCGGGCGCTCGTTGACCTGCTCGATGCGGTCGTACCAGGAAGCGACCTCGCGCTCCTGCTCCCAATCCGCCATTTTCTTCTGAACGTGGGCCAGATCGGTGATCACGTTCATGAACTCCGGGTAAGGGAGCTTCTTCTTGTAGAAAGCGTAGGCCAGGTAGTTCCAGAACTCGAGGATATCGCCCGGCGGCATCGGCCACAGTTCGAGCGGCTCGTAGGTGGTGATTTCCCAGCGAGGCGTGATGCGGACCATGTCGTGGTCGTGCAGTTCGCCTTCGATCACGTAGCGGCGATAGCGCTTCTCGATCTTGGAAACGAAGTCGGCTTCCTTGTCGTCCAGTTCGCGGCCGAGCTTGTCCTCGATGATGTCGAGGATCGGGGTGTCGTCGAATTCATTGGGCGACTCCGGGAGGTCTTCCCCGCGGTGCATGCGCTCCATCATGGTCGCGTATTGGCACGCGCCGGAGATCAGCTCGTCTTCCGCGGTACAGGAGCCGAACCAGCGGTTGCCCTGCAGGCGGAGGCTGGTGCGGAAGGTTCCCGACTCGTCCTCGACGCGCCCTTGGATGAAGAGGTGATTCCCGAAAATCTGGGTGACGGCGCCGTCCTTTTGGAGCTTCTCGCCTCGTTTTCGGGCGTCTTCAGGGAAACTATTTAGGAAATTAAGGGTCGCGCGGTCCGGATTCATTGCTGGAAATGCGATGCTTCCGCCGTCGCATGCTTCCGGCACCTTGCACAAGGAAGGACGTGACGGCGGGGCGCGACGATAGACCCCTATTTTGGGGAGGGGCAATAAAAACCTGAGGCGACCTTTTTGCGCAAAAGCACGTAGCAGCCACTCGTCACCGCATCGTAACTACGAAGGCATGACGCGAAACAAACGTTCGCGAGGCGAAGGGGTGGTTTTCAGCCATCGCGTCACCGGGAGCAGTGGGCACTCGCCAATTCCGACCGCTCCCCCATCCTGTCGGAAGATGAATCACCGCTCCCGGATTTGCCGCGCTGCCGCCCTTTTTCTCGCGGTGACCGGACTGTTTTCCTGCGATCGCCACGAGACGGCGACGGGTAATCTGCCGCAGGAGAAATCCTCGCGAGCACCGCTGATCGGCATCGCGAGCGTGAATGGGGAGGCCTATGTGCGGGCGATCCATGCGGCCGGTGGCGTGCCGGTGATCCTGCCGAACCAGGACGATGATCCGGCAGCGATCGATGCGTATTTGAAGGAGCTGGACGGCCTGCTCCTGCCGGGCGGTGCGGACATCCCGCCTGCGGAGTATGGCGAGGAAACGCATCCCACGGTGGAGGTCCTGGATCAGAATCGCTTTCGCTTCGAGAAGGCGATCGGGAAGGCGTGGATCGAGAAGACGAAGAAACCCCTGCTCGGCATCTGTCTGGGCAGCCAATGGATCAGCGTGCTGCACGGCGGTTCACTGGTGCAGGATATTCCATCGGAAGTCGGCGGAAATCATCGGGATACGAAACATGCGGTGAAGCTGGAGCCCGGCACACGCTTGCAGCAGATCTATGGGGATGCGGAGTTCGAGGTGAATTCCTTCCATCACCAGTCGGTGGATGATGCCGGCAAGGGCCTGCGCATCGCCGCCCGTGGTGCGGATGGCGTGGTCGAGGCGACGGAGACGACGGATCCGGAGCGCTTCCTGATCGGCGTGCAATGGCATCCGGAAAAGATGCTTCCCGGTGATGCGCGGCAGGGCCGTTTGCTGGAGGCCTTCGTCGCGGCGGCGAAGTAGATCCTGCGTCCGGATTCGCGGGGTTTTGTGACGAATTCTTCACGAAAGATTTTCCGTATCTCTGCGGTCATCTTCGCCCTATCTTAATCGACCGGACTCGCTTGACATGGCGTTTCCCGCGATCTTCCCTGCGTGGCATATGAAGCGGATCCCCGTCGTCTTCCTTGCCTTGTTAGGTTCCCTCCAAGCAGCCGTCGTCCTGGACTTCGATACCCCCGGCCAGTTTGCGGCGAATTTCTCCTCCGGCCAAAGCGGCCCGATCACGCAGTCCGCGAGTGGTGGCGCGAACGGGAGCGGCTCCCTGAATCTTTCCGGGATGAATGGCAGCGCCGCCACCCAGCAGATCATCACTTTCAACCAAGCCTTTTCAGGAGATCTGGAGAGCTGGAGCGCCAGCATCTACTATCGTGGCGATGCCCTGAATTTCTGGCAGTTCGGCTTCACCACCGAAGAGGCCCCTGCCCTGACCGAAGGCTGGGCAAGCCAAGGAAACAGCTTCTTGCCGGTGATACTTTTCGCCTCGGGAAGCGTGGACGATGGGGCCATCGGATTCACGAGCTACTCACCGAGCAATCCGGTCAACGGGGGGATCACTGACGGGCAGCTCTTCAATATCCCCGGCGACCTCCCTTCGACCAACGAGTGGTATCAGTATAGCTTCGCGGTCGAATACCTCGGGCTGTCCCAATATTCCGTGGAAGGGACGCTGAGAGCGGCGAATGCCGATGGAAGCCTCGGTGCCGTCCTGGGCACGGTCAGTTCCACCTTCACGAATCCGGAGCTGGCGGCGGACGACAGCGTTTACCTGTACATCAACATGTATCAGGGTCAGGCGATCGATAACTTCACCACCACCGTTCCCGAAGTTTCGGGAGCCATGCTGGGAAGCATCGGTCTGGTGAGCGGCCTGCTCTGCTCCCGCCGCCGCAAGCGGGATTGAGATCCACGACGGCGCGGGTCGCGGCGTTGGCGTTATTCGCGGAGGGTCACATTCCGGAATTCGATGCCTTCGCCGTGGTGCTGCAGGGCGATGGGTCCCCTTTCCGGAAGCCCGGGCATCCGCGCGTCATCGATCACCAGCTTGCCATTGAGCTCCACGCTGACGTGGTCTCCCTTGGCGGTGATCTTGAAGTGATTCCACTCTCCCGGGTGGTGGTCCGCGCATTCCTTCGGCACGCAGGCGGCGCGGACTTCCGGAGGCATGCCGGGCTTCTTCTTCCGGTATCCGTAGAGTTCGCCCGAGCCCGCGGACTTGCAGACAATATTGATCTGCGACATCACATCGCCGCGGATCAGGATGCCGCTGTCACCGCCGACAAGGCGCTCTTCCTTTTTCTTGGTGCCGTCCTCGTTCAAGGCATCGTCGCCATTGGGCAGGATGATCTTGAGCATCTTTTTCACGGGAGGATCGGGAAAGCGCCAGTCCAATTCGAGGACGAAGTCGCCGTATTCCTTCTCGCTCCACAGTTCCTTGCCGTGAGCCTTTTCATCGGTGATGCCACGGATCACGCCATCCTTCACGGACCATGCCCATGCGACATCCCCGGGCGTCTTCCAGCCCTTCAGATCGTGACCGTTGAAAAGCGGAACGGGATCCTTCGGCTCCGCCGCAGCGACGCAGGTGAAGATGCCGAGAAATGCAGCGGCAAGCGCGCGCGAACGGGATGGAGTCTTCACGGCAGGATCAGAAGTGGTAGTTCAGTCCGGCGAGGATCGCACGGCCGCCGGTGATGTCTTCGTGGCGGAAGTCGCCATTGGTCTTGGTCTCCGTCTCGAAGCGTTGCTCGTCGAAGAGATTGATCACCTCCACGAAGGCTTCCAATCCAGCGCCGAGCCGCTGATGGGCAGACAGGTTCACGATCCATTCGGACAGGTAGCCGATGCGGGTGCCATCCGTCTCGGACCACTCGAAGTCATCGACGAAGTTCCCGTAGATCGAGAAGCGGGTGCCGGTCTTTTTGAATTCATAGTCCACGCCGACGTTCGAGATGAACTCCGGTTGCTCCTCAAAGGGACTGGTCGCGCCGCTGGCGTAGTGTACGCGGGAGGAGTAGATGGATTGGTTCGACCACAGGGAAAGCCCCTCCAGCCAGGTGATGCCCGCATCCCCCAGATCGAAGCGCTCATCGAGTTCCACGCCTTTCAGCCAGCCATCGCCGACATTGCGGGACTGGTAGAGATCATAGGTATCCCCACCGACGAGGACGGTGCCCGCGCGGTCCTCCTGGATGACGTCGGAGATCTCCTTGTAGAAGACATTCGCGGCGATGAAGAAGGGGCCCTTCTTCCAATCCACCCCGAGGTCGACGTTCCAACTCTTCGCGGGATCGAGATCCGGATTGCCGATCTCCACGCGCTCGTCGTCGTCATTGATGCGGCGGTAAGGGCTAAGCTGATCGAACTGCGGGCGATTGACCGTGCGGGAGAGCCCGAGATGAACGGAGACTTCCTTCGAAGGCTGGTAGAGCGCGTGCAAGGCCGGATTCCAGTCCATGGTGGAACGTGAGGACTGGCGGGTCCCGCCGTCACGTGAATCGAGCTTCATGTGCTCCGCGCGGAGTCCCGGCAGGAGGCTGAGGTCCTCCGTGAGCCAGATCTGATCCTGCACGAAGCCGGCGATGTAATCCTCGCTCAGGCGATAGCGGTCGGCCGGAGTAGTCAGATCGGTCACCACGCCGGCATCGTCAAATTCGCGGAGATGGGAATCGCTCTCGCGGTTCTTGGCACGGGCTGCGATGCCGAAGCGGACTTGCTGCTTCAGGGGTGTGGCGAGATCGAGGATGGTCTTGGTCTGGAAATCGAAGGTCTCATCCTCCTTGTAGTAGTCCTCCAGCGAGCTGCCATCGTAAGTCATCACGCCGCCACTCTCCTTGTAGGAATCCGTGAGGGAGCGCGGCATGCGTTCGAAGGACTTGTAATAGGCCATCACGGATTCCTGGCGGGCATCCTCCGACCAGCGATGGACGCTGGTCGCGGTCGCGCCTTCCGTTTGTTCGCGGCGGTCTTCGGCATCGTCATCAAAACTCTCGTCCTTGCTCGCGGCCTTGGTGTAATCGATCCCGCTCTTTTGGCTGCGCTTCTCGATCTCGCGGCGGAGGTAGAGCGGCTTGATGTGAAACTCGCCGCCTTCGTAGAAGAAGCCTGCATCGAGGAAAGCCGAGTAGGTTTCCACCGGAGTGTCCTCATGGCGCACGCTGCCTTTCTTGAGTTGGCCATTGGCGGCGTAGTCGAAGGTGTTCTTCACCTTCAGCGTGGGATCCAGCCCGTAGCTGAATGCGGCGAGCGTGCCGAACCACTCGACCGGCCGTCCGCCGAGGAGCACGGAGCCATCCCAAAGCGGGGTTTCCCGGTTGCGGGCACCGTAGCCGAGATGAACGTCGCCGGAGAAGCTGGTAGGGATATCGATCGTCTCGAGTTCGAGGCGTCCGGCGATGCCATCACTCTCATATTCGGCGGTGGGATTCCGGATGATCTTGGCTTCTTTGAAGAGCCCGGTGGGCAAGCGGTTCAGCTGGAACTCCCGGGCCTCCCCTGATCCTTCCGGGATTGAAACACCGCTGATCTGGGTGCGGGAGTAGCCCTTCGGCATGCCGCGGAGTTGCAGGTCGTCGTTCTCATTGATGTTCCCGTTCAGGTAAACGCCGGGAGCATACTTCAGTGCGTCACCGAGTTGGAGGGCCGGGCGTTCTTCCAGTTCTTCCTGGCTAAGGCCTGCCATGGGGACGGGCGAAGCCATGCGCTCCACCTCTATCGTGCCGGGCCTCATGGCCTCCACCACCAGAGGCGGCAAAGGCTGCTCCGACTCTTCAGCACGCACGCGGGATGTCGCCCCGAGCATCATTCCGACGGATGAGGTGATCCCCAGTTTCCAGGTCCAAGCTGAACGCATGCAGCCCCAAACGCGCGGCCCCGGAGATCCTTGGGGATTTTTCGGGAATATTTTTGTTAGGGCCCATTGTCCGGGGAAAGCGAAAGCCCGGCGCCGGCGATGTCCTCCCAAGAGTAGAAATGATAAGTGCGGTCCGCGGACATCGCGACGAAGAGTCCCTTCGGGAAATCAGGCCCTAGAGGGACCGCCGTCACATCGCTGCCGTCACTATCTGTAGCAACTACTTGGACCGACTTCAGGAAGGCGTGGGAGCCATCGCCGATCTCCCTGCGGAAAATGCGGAAAGAGTTTGCCGCCTGGTCGGAGACCAGCAGGTAGCCGCTACGGTTACCGGTGGGGTAGATGGAAATCCCCTCGCGGTCCTTGGTGAAGCCATCGCGACCGGTGACGGAGCGTTCGACCGCTGCGTCAGGAGCATCCGGATCCGCGGCATACTCGCGGACGCCGTAGGTCTCATCCGAATAGAAGACCGATCCTGCCGCTGAATCCACCGCGATAGATTCGATCTCTTTCTCGCCAGTGAAGCTGCCGAATTTCCGGGCGAGTGACATCTTCACCTGCCCCTGCCCGTCGTCCTTCAGGCGATACTGCCAGAGGTAGCCGTCCTTCGGCCCGCTCTTGCCACCGACGATGGCGAAGGATGCGTGGTCGCGCGGCCGTTGATAGAGGGCGATGCCCATCGGCGCACGCTCCGCATCCCCATCAAAGACGACGAGATCCCCACGATCAAGAGGGGTGAGATCCGGGAGGAGGAAGACCCGCAGGCGCTGCATCTCCCGCTCCGTGAGCACGGCGATGTCCACCTGCTTGCCCCCGAGCTGGAAGCCGCTGAGGACATCCACATTGTTGGGCCGTTTCAGGCCGCCGACGCGCTTGACGATCTTGCCATCGAGGCCGAAAGCGAAGAGCCCGCCATCCGTGTTCTTGTCGGTGCCGAGCACCAAGCTCTTCAAAGGATCGGCGGGATTGATCCAGATGGCCGGATCATCCGAATCGTGCGGCACCGGTTCCGTGATCACCTTCGGGCGGATCACGGCGGTGCCGCTGGCAGCGGCTTCCTCACCATGCAGAGGCGGTAATCCCGGCACCAGCATCAGGGCCAGAAGCAAACGCCTGCCAATATCACCGACACCGCAATGGATCATCGCTCGTCTAACGGGCGAACAACGGATTTCTTGGGAGAAGGTGGAAGGAACCGGAATCGGATCAACGCTCGAGGAGCACTTTCCCATCGAACACCACCAGGTCGACGCTGCCCTTCAGGGTCTTGTCGAGGAAGGGGGTGTTCCGGCTCTTCGACTTCATGAACTCGGCCGTGAAGGTCGTGCTGCCCTCGGGATCGAAGAGGATGAACTCGGCGGTCCCCCCCTCCTCCACCGGCACGGGTTCGAGACCCATGAGGCGGCGCGGTTCGGCGGAGTAGCGCTTCACGATCACATCCCAGCCGAGCTCGCCGCGGGAGACGAAGCGGTCGAACATGGAGACCAGCGCGGTGTCCATGCCGGTAATGCCATTCGGGGCGCTGGTGAAATCCTGTGCCTTCTCGAAAGGCGTGTGCGGCGCGTGATCGGTGGCCAGCAGGTCGAAGATGCCTGTCTTCAGTCCCTCCAGCAGCGCGGCATTGTCTTCCGCCGTGCGCAGCGGCGGGTTCATCTTGTAGTGGGTATCGTAGTTGCCGATGTCCTCATCGCGGAACATCAGGTGATGCGGTGCCACTTCAGCGGTCACCTTCACGTCGCCGCGATCCTTCCACCACTTGATCGTTTCCATGCCGAGCTTGCTCGAGACGTGCTGGATGTGGATGTGCGCGCCGGTGGCGTGGGCGAGGCGGATATCGCGATCGATCATGATTTCCTCCGCACAAGCGGGGCTGCCCTTGATGCCGAGGCGGTAGGACATCGCACCTTCATTCAGGGCGCGCGGACCGGCGAGTTCATGGACCTCACAGTGGCTGGCGAAGAACATGCCGAACTCGCTGGCATACTGCATCGCGCGATACAGCACGGCGGGGTCGCCCACGCCATCGCCGTCATCGGTGAGCATCTTCACGCCCAGCGCGCGCATGCCGTCGATCGCGGCGAGTTCCTTGCCCTCGCGGCCCTTGGTGATGCAGCCGGACGTGTAAATCGGGATGCGGGAGACAGCCTTTGCCTTATCGAGCACCATCTTCACCACCGTGGCGGAATCGATCGCGGGGGCGGTGTTCGGCATCATGACAATGCCGGTGATGCCGCCATTGATCGCGGCCTCGGATCCGCTGGCGATGTCCTCCTTCGCCTCGAAGCCGGGCTCGCGGAAATGCACGTGGGCATCGAACATCGCCGGCATCAGCAGGCGGTTCTTGCCTTCGATCACCTTGGCACCCTCCGGGGCCGTGAGGCCGGGGGCGACCTGCTTGATGATCCCCTTCTCCACCAGCACGTCCGCTTCTTGGAAAGCGGGCGAATTTTCGGAAACCACACGGACCTGGCGGATCAGAAGCACATCGGACATGCCCGGTTCATGCCAGCCCGGACCCCGCCCGTCCAGCGCCGGGAATGGGATCGACGGCATCCCGTCCCAGCCCCATGATCGAGCCCAGAACCACCGATGGACCCGCGCATTACCCTCCTCACCCTCGGCGTCGCCGATCTCCCCCGCTCCGTGGCTTTTTACCGGGATGGCCTGGGCTGGCCGACGAATTACAAGGACGGCGAGGAGGTGGCGTTTTTCAATATGAGCGGCACCAAGCTGAGCCTCTTCGGCCTGAACTCCCTCTGTGCCGACATTTCGCCCGACACCCAGCCAGCGAGCGGCTTCGCGGGGATCACCATTGCCCACAATGTCCGTTCCAAGGAGGAGGTTGCGGAAGTGCTCGCGACAGCGGAGCGGGCGGGCGGAAAGATCCTGAAACCTGCGCAGGATGTCTTCTGGGGCGGGCACAGCGGCTACTTCGCGGATCCCGATGGCCACCACTGGGAGGTCGCGTGGAATCCCGTAATGCCGCTCAACGAGGCCGGTGACATGGAGCTCGGCTGAGCTAACGGAGAACGACAGCGTTGCCGTTGGTGTTGGCTGCCGATCCCCGTCTCCAAATAAGGGCGGTGAGCCAAAAGGCAAAGACGACGATGCGGAGATCCCGGATCTCGCCCTCAATGGTCGCGCGACGGGTGAACGCATGAACCGGCGCGATCACGCAATCGGCGGCAGTGCCGCTCAGGTCCATCGATCTTCCGAAAAGGGATACTGACTTCAAGAGACCGAGTCCGCCATGCGGCGTGCTTAGCTCGAAACTCCTCCGGAAGGCGCTTGTTTTCTTCGCCCGGACGATCAGGCCGGAAGCCCCGACCATCTCCCATTGGCCCCTAAAGAATCCGACCTTCCGCACCTCGAAGGGCTCCCCATCGATGACGATGCAGCCCTGTTCGCCGATCCAACTGAAGCGGGTCTCCGCGTGATGGCCATCGCCATCGAGCAGGAAAACCCAGGAGCAAATACCGCGCGGGCTACAACGGATCATCGGATTCGGAGGCACGGTAACGGAACCCGCGGACTGCGGCGACTCCAATGGATGGGCTGCTTTCCACAGAGCGAAGCAGAAGGGGCGCGAGATGCGCCCCTTCCGGAATCATTGCTCAAGGCTTGCCGTAGCGCAGCTCCACGCGGTGGAACTTGCCGGTATCGCCAGGCTTGCCCGCCACGATCAGGCCGGCACGCGGTGCGCGGTCCCATGGTGGCATGAAGCCGCCATCGACTTCCTCGCCAACCACCTTCCATTCCGCTCCATCGGCAGCGGCGCAGGCGAAGCGATACTTCTGGCCATCGTCACTCACGGTCATGCGGAGCAGCACCTCCTTGCCCTCAGGGCGCGGTGCGGTGGCCAGTTGCTTGGCCTCTCCCTTCTCCACCTTCCAAAGCACCACGCCGGAGTCCTCGATCCTCAGGGCGAGCGCGTTCTTCGGCTCGCCATAGATGCCGATGCCCTCTTGGGCCGGTCCGCTCGGATCGATTGCGGCATCGAGCACGTAGGCTCCCTTCGCCACACGCACTCCGTAAATGGTTCCGGCAGGGCTCGGCTCCGGAGCGGAGGAAACGCCCAGATCCAGCACGCCATCAGCCACCTTCACCACCGGCGGATGATGAAGATCCCACTGCCACGCAGGCGATTGCTTGCTACCCTTGAAGTTTTCCGTGAAATCGGCCGGTCCCGGATTCTGAGCTTTCCCGAGGGGCGACGGGCCGGACAGCGCCGGTGTGCGGCCACCGGCAAAGAAGGGCCAGCCTTCTTCGTTCCAAGCCACCTCATCGAGGAGCCCTTGACGACCGGTGAAGACGTTCTCCTTCTCGCCATACGCATGATAGAGGAAGAAGGTCCGCTTGTCCTCCAGAGTGACCAAGGTGCCGTGACCCGGGCACTTCCAGCCATCCCCACCCGCGAGGATGGGATTCAAGGGCGAAGCTTCCCACGGGCCCTTCACGCTCTTCGCGCGGGCCACTTCCACCTGATAGTCGCAACCGCGGCCGCAGCAGCCTTTCGAGGAATAGAAGAGGTAATACCAATCGCCGTGCTTCGTCATCACCTGGCCCTCGGCGGAGATCGGCTTGCCGTCCGCCTGAAGGAGATCGAAGGGCTCGCCCTTCAGCTTGAGGAGATCATCGGTGAGTTCGCTCGCGATGAGGGAAATCGGGCGATTTTTCTCCAAGCCGTAAGCCTTCCAGGAGAAGTAGAACTTCCCATCGCTATCCTGGAACACGAAGCCATCGATCGCTTCCGAGCCCCACTCGCAGATGATGCCGCGATCGGTGAAACCCTTTTTCAGATCATTCGTGGTGGCGACCCCGATCACCGAGATGCCATCCGCTTTCTTCCGCGCGGTGTAGTAGACATAAAAGGTGCCATTGTGATGATAGAGCTCTGGTGCCCAGAAGCTGCCCGAGGTCCACTCCGGCATCTTGTCGAAGACGTGGCCGATCTGCTCCCAGTTCACCAGATCCTTCGAAGTGTAGATCGGGTAATGCGGTGCCCACTCCGAGGACGTGCCGGTCGCATAAAACGTATCGCCCACGCGGATGATGCTGGGATCCGCGAAATCTCCTGCGATCACCGGATTCTGATAGGTGACCGCGGCAGCGGCTTCCTGCGCCGGGGCAGACATCCCGCCCGCAAGCAGAAGCATGGAGGCCAAGCCTGCGCCGAAGAGCGGCGTGGAACGGAATTTCCCAGATGAAACCGGTTTGAGGAATGGGGTCATGCGGGTATGAGGTCCAGTTCAGGCCTCGAATGGCAAGAAGCCTTTGCCCCGGATCTCGATCCCAAGGGTTTCGGGTAGCCCGCGGCGTCATCAGGAGCCGCTCTTAATCCGGATAAAAGATCCGCGCGGCCACTTGTCCCTCCTGGAAGAAAACCACGCCGATATCGGCGTTGTACTCTCCGGTGGAGCTGTGCCAAAACATCTCCACATCCTGACCGCCATATCTGGATTTGCCATCGCTCGGACCATAGCCCGGCGGTGACGGAGGGATGGGATCGCCGTGGTGAAACGTGCTCATCTTGGCCAGCACCTCTTCCTTGGTGTCGCCCTTCTTCACCGAATAGAACGTGAGCAAGAAAGCCTTTCTCGGGCTCCAGCGGGCGAAGTGGAAGAGCGTCAGCAGCAAGGCGAGGACGATGCAGAGCAGGTAGTTCCGGCGACTTGCACGCCACCACCCGAAGCTAGTGACCGGAATGAGCCACATCAACACGATGAACCAGATGTCGATGTATCGGTCGAGCATCAGCTCCCAGAAAAAGAAGATCGTGAAGTGGGCGCAGATCACCCCCACCACGCTCAAGATCCTGGCGTTTTCCTTTGTCATGCCACCCGCAACCGCCCCGCCTCAGCGCGAATTCTCCACGGCCTCTTTCAGCGGGCGCTTCACCACCAGGCCCTGCTCCACGGTCTGACCGCCGCGGGTCACCGT
Source organism: Luteolibacter luteus (assembly GCF_012913485.1). Taxonomy (GTDB): domain Bacteria; phylum Verrucomicrobiota; class Verrucomicrobiia; order Verrucomicrobiales; family Akkermansiaceae; genus Haloferula; species Haloferula lutea. The sequence continues at coordinate 6,184,136 of NZ_CP051774.1, forward strand.
GCGCTCCGTGACGCAGGACGAAAGCGGGAGAATCACCGGCACGAGCAAAAGCAGCTTCAAGGAAGGTCGGATCGTCTTCATCGGAGTGAGAATCTCGCTATTCCATGATGCCCATCTCCCCGCTCAACAAGGCGAAATCCGTAGCACCTTGGTTCATGCTCCCGCCATCCGCTACGTGATCACGGAATCGCGGGCCGCAGGGATCCATGCGATCTTATCCCTGTTCGGTTACTCTCAACTTTGATTCTGGCTTCAACGTTGAAATTAGGTGTTTCGCCCCTCCGGTTTGGACGACCGGAGGGGCGCTTCCTTGACCGGGGATCGCGTTCCGCCGCAGGCTCCTGTCGTGCGCCCGTCTGAAGCAGCCCCGAGGAAGCGCTTGCTCCGCCTCTTGCCTAGGCTGTTGTTGGCTGCGGCGGCTCTCGGCACGGTCGGTTCAGGGCTCGGCATGGAGTCGAGCCACATCGAGCGCATGAGTCACTTCCGGCTCTGGTGGCTGGGTCTGCTTGTGGTCCTGCTCGCCTTCTTTATCTGGAGACGCCGCTGGTGTGGGGCCGTGGCCTCGGTGGCAATCGGGATCGGCGCGGTCCTCCCCATCGCTCCCTACTGGAAGCCTTTGCCATCGGCACCAGCATCCTCCTCCAGAGCGGCGGAGTGCCGGGTGATCGCTTGGAATGTATTGCACGATAACCCGGGCGACCGTCAGGCGGCAGCGAAGTGGCTGGCCGCCCAAGATGCCGATCTCATCCTGCTCACCGAGTGCACCTTGACGTGGCAGAAGGACCTCGCGGGGCTCGCGTCGATCTACCCGCACCAGCTCTCCAGCCAGCGTGATGGCTCGGAAGGGATGCTGCTTCTCAGCAAGCACCCGCTCGAGCCTGCCGATCCCGAGGGGCTGCGCCAGAGCAAGCCGTGGATCTCCACCGTGGCTCAGCTGCCCTCCGGTAGGATCAGGGTGCTAGGCATGCACCCGCGGACCCCTCGCTCCGGCCCCCGCTTCGATGAGCGCAATCTCCAGTACCAGCAGGCAGCGCGGATCACCCGCGATTCCCCGCTGCCGGTGATCCTGATGGGAGACCTGAATTGCACCCCTTTCTCCCCGTGGTTCCGCTGGCTGCTGAAGGAAGGGAATCTCCACGATAGCGCGGTCGGCCACGGCTTCACTTCCACATGGTCCGGCCAAGGGATCGGCCTGCCCATCGATCATGTGCTGGCAGGCCCGGGCTGGCAGGTGATGGAGCGGAAAGTGCATCCCGATAGCATGGGATCCGACCATCATCCGGTGCTCGCGAGATTGCAATTCCTCGGCAAACCTTGAAAACCGCGGAATCCTTGAAATCAGAAAACCGCAACTTTGGGCTGGTTCCCCGCGGTGCTTTCTGGCAATAGCCGCAGCGTCTCACCCTGTTCCGACGCCTTTCGTCCCTGGAAAGGCGTCCCCCCGCGGACCGGTTTCCCTACAACCAGCCGCCATGAAACGCACGTTACGCGTCGCCGCGTTCGTTCTCTCGTTGTTTGCCACCGCCAAAGCAGATCTCGACCTTGATAGCAACGGTCTGGGTGATGTTTGGGAGGCGAAGTATCGTCCCGTGATCCTGCTGCCCGGCGGGGATAACGACGGTGATGGACGTACCAATCTACAGGAATGCGAGGCGGGCACGGATCCGCTTTCGGCTGACGATATCTTTTTGATCGGAGATATCATTCCCCAAGACAATGACCTCCGCCTGACGTGGAAGACACAGCCCGGGAAGCGCTATCAGATCCAGTGGACGCCCACGCCGAAGGTCGACGGGTCCTGGAACACGATTCCCGGGCAGCTCACCGGGATCGATGGGGAGCTGGCGATCACCACGCCCCGTCCGCTCACGCCGACGGCCTTCTTCCGCGTGATCGCGGGAGATGTGGATACCGACAATGACGGCCTGACCGACTGGGAGGAATTGCAGGTGGGCTTCGACCCGAATGCCGACAACCAGGCTTCCTGCGGCTGCGGCGAAGCCTGCGGATGTGGCGATGACTGCGCCTGCGGCGGCACCGATCTGGAGCGCATGACGAGCATGCTTCAGGGGACGCCCACCGTTTCGATCTCCGCCACCGATGCCGACGGCACCGAGCCGCTGGTGTCTCCCGCGACCGATACGGCCACCTTCCGCATCAAGCGCCGCGGCGGCATGGGCCGGCTCACGGTGGGAATCACCACCAGCGGCACGGCATCCGCTTCCGACCATGAAGCACTGCCGCCCACGGTCACCATTCCCATGGGCGCGCGGGAAGCCTTTGTCACGATCGTCCCGAAGCCGGACTCTCTCGCGGAGTCGCCGGAAGTCCTGACGCTCACGCTTGCTCCGGGCAGCGGCTATTCGCTCGGCGCCACGACATCGGCGGACGTGCTGATCCATGACAAGAGCGCGGCCAATGGCAATGGCCTGCGCGCGGAGTTCTGGAAGCACCCCGGCACCACGGCCAACAGCCCTTACTTCGAAGGGGCTCCGGTGCTCACACGCATCGATGCGACGGTGAATTTCAACAACAACACCGCGCCGTGGCCGGGCCCGCCGATCACGGTCGTCGCTGCCTCGAACTATTTCTCCAGCCGCTGGACCGGCGAGGTCATGCCGGAATTCTCCCAAGCTTACACCTTCTACACCACGAACAACGAGGCGGGCCGGCTGTGGGTGAACGGGCAATTGCTCATCAACAACTGGCCGCCCGCGACGGTGACCACCAACAAGCAATCGGCGATCATCTCCCTGGAAGCAGGCAAGCGATATCCGATCGTCTTCGAGCACTACAACAATACCGGCGGCCACATCTCCGTGCTCGGCTGGGCATCCCAGAGCCAAACGGAGCAGGTCATCCCGCAGGCCCGCCTCTTCGCCGATACCGCGCCGCGGATCCTCGGGCCCCTCGAGCTGATGACCTTCGTCAATGGACCCTCGGTGAACTACCAGATCACCGCCAGCGGCAAGCCGCTCTCCTACACCGCCACGAACTTGCCGCCGGGCCTGGCGCTGAATCCCGTCACCGGACTCATCTCGGGATCTCCGACGCAGGCTGGCGATTGGAAGGTCACGCTCACCGCCACGAATGCGAATGGCTCCGGCTCCGCCTATCTCCAGGTCACGGTGATCGAGACCAGCGGTGGCATCGTCCGCGAGCTATGGGCGGGCGCGGCGGGTTCTACCATCGCGCAGATCCCGGTGACGCAAGCGCCGACCTCCACTTCCGTGCTCCCCTCGCTGCAAGCGCCGGTGGATGCCGCCGATAGCTATGGTGCCCGCATCCGCGGCTTCATCACGGCTCCGGCTACCGGCGAGTATCGCTTCTTCCTCCGCGCTGATGAAGCGGCGGTGTTCTATCTTTCCGATGATGAAGAGCCGGTGAACGCGTGGAAGCGCGCCGAGCTGACCGCGCCATCCTCCGCGGCCGATTGGGCGGGTGCGGCTCAATCCCCGCTGCTGCACCTCGAAGCTGGACGCCGCTACTTCCTGGAGATCCTGCACAAGGAAAACAGCGGCGGAGATCACCTGGCCCTCGGCTGGGCGAAGCCGGGGCAGCCGGACAATGTGCCATCGGAAATCGTGCCGGGCCACGTGCTTACCCGCTTCGATGCGGTCGCGCTCGGTTCCTCTCCGGAAGGCTCGCTCTATTTCACCGCGCTGACGCCGCAGGCCGGTGCCGTGACAAATGCCTATGGCTCCGCCACCCTGCGCCTCTCCACGGACAAGAAGACGGCATGGGTGACGCCGAGCTTCGGCAATCTGGGCTCCGCCTTCTTCGCCATGCACGTGCATGACGACCGCCTGCCGCCGACTTCGAACATCGTCTTCGACCTGGATGAGCCAGGCGTGGAGATCCTGGCGGACGGTTCCCATGTCTGGCAGATCACCGGTGTGGGCTCGCTCACCGCGGAGCAGATCGCGGATGGCCTGGCACAGCACGCGTATCTGAATGTTCACAGCGTCGATTATCCGAACGGCGAAATCAAAGGCTACTTCCGCTCGCTCGATGGCTCCGCCTCTTTCACTCCGCCACCGGCCCCGCCGAGTTGGACGGCTGAAGCTGCCGCGGCGAATAGCAATGCGGCAGCTGCCTCGCGATTCCTCCAGCAGGCTACCTTCGGCGCGAATGGCGCGGAGATCGCCGCACTGCAATCGAAGCCATCCTATGATGCATGGATCGACGAGCAGTTCGCCAAGCCGGTGGGCAGGCACCTGCCTTACGTTGAGAAATACCGGAACGTCACCATTCCGAACAATCCGACCTACTCGGGCAATCTCACCTTCAATTCGTGGTGGAAGAACTCGATCGAGTCCGATGACCAGCTCCGCCAGCGCGTGGCCTTCGCCCTGAGCGAGATCATGGTGGTTTCCGAGAACGGGCCGCTGTCGGACCGGGGGAATGCGCTTTCCAGCTATTACGATACCTTGCTGGAGAACTCCTTTGGCAATGCCCGCGATCTGTTGGAAGCTGTCACGCTTCATCCCGCGATGGGCCGTTATCTGGACATGCTGCGGAATGACAAACCGAGCATCACTGCAGGCCGCATCCCGAATGAGAACTACGCCCGCGAGATCCTGCAGCTTTTCTCGCTGGGTCTCTACCGCTACCATCCGGACGGCTCGGTGATGCTGAATTCGAAGGGCCTGCCGATCCCGGTCTACGATCAGGACTCGATCATCGGCTACGCCCACGTCTTCACCGGCTGGGACTACAACTACACCGGCAGCTATGCCTCCTCCTTCGCGGCATCATCGAATTGGACGCTGCCGATGCGCGAGGTGCCTGCCCGCCATTTCACCGGCAAGAAGCGGCTGCTGAACAATGTCGTGCTGCCCGGCCTGCCGGTGCTCAATGGCCTGCCGCTCGATCCTTACGCGAGCCATAGCGGGGCGGCAATCTCCGGGGATCCGGTCTTCCAGGCGCTGGCCTCGCAGGAACTCGACTACGTCCACGACCAGCTCTTCAACCACCCGAACATCGGGCCATTCCTCTGCCGCCAGCTGATCCAGCGCCTGGTCACTTCCACCCCGAGCCGCGGCTACGTTTACCGCGTGGTGAGCAAATTCAACAACAACGGCGCGGGCGTCCGCGGCGACATGAAGGCCGTGATCAAGGCGATCCTGCTCGATTACGAGGCGCGCTCGCTGGTCGCGGGGAATGCCCCGGGATTCGGCAAGCAGCGCGAGCCGATCGTCCGCATTACCCAGCTCGCCCGCGCGTTTCGCCCGGCGAACAATTTCGGCGGAACCTACATACAGGATGGCGGCCTGATTTCGGTGAATACCAATCCGGCCGAGCATCGCATGGCGAACAGCCAGAAAGTGCTGCTCGGCTTCGATGGCGGCGGCGGTGTGGCCAGCCAGGATGGCGACTACACGTTGATCACGCCGGTCACCCCATCCGAGTTCACCGTCCGAACCCGTGATGTCCATCGCGGCACCTGGGCTCAGGTGGCCAATGTGATCACGGTCACCACGCCGGTCGATCACGGCTTCTCGGTCGGCCAATCGGTCTACCTCCGTTTCCGGAACGGCCACGCCGGCGCGCTTCAGAGCGGGGTCTTCGCGGTCACGGCCAAGCCCTCGAACACACGCTTCGAAGTGGCCGCGCCGGACGCTGTCCCGCGCACCGGGGAGTGCGATGCCGCGTGGTTCCGCGGTGGATACACGCAGACCGTCACCGGTGGCGTCGCCACCTTGACGATCACTTCGGGGACCCTCACGGGACTCGAGGACAATGCCCGGGTGATGGTGAACTTCACCCCCGGCACCGGTCAGACGCCACCGCCCAATGGCATCTACCTGGTGAAGAAGGCGCCGGGCACGGAGCCGCGCCGCTTCACGCTGACGCTGGAAACCGGCACGCCCTCGGTGGCGAACAACCTTTCCGGCACCTTCCATGCCGCGGCCTTTGCTCCGGTGCTGGACCGCAGCGGCACCGCGGTTTCCGGTTACTCGGATTGGAATGTCGGCAGCACGGACACGGACCTGGGGCAGACGCCCTTGAATTCGCCGACGGTCTTCAATTTCTTCGAGCCGGGCTACCGCCATCCGGGCGAGCTCGCCACGCAGGGCCTGGAGACGCCGGAGTTCCAGCTCAGCTCGGATACGAACGTGATCCGGCAGGCGAACTTCATCTTCGGAGGTATCTACCATACCAGTAGTACTTCCAACCTGACCTCCGGCTACACGAACGGCTTCAGCAGCTTCCGCACGGGCTCCCATGACATCATGATGGATTTCTCACCCTGGATGAGGACCCGCACCACCGGGACCGACTACTGGACGAATACCACGAACCTCCGCGATCTGATCAAGGAGCTCTCGAAGATCCTGATGGCGGGACAGATGAGCCAGGCGATGGAAGACCAGATCTACAACTTTGTCTCCCTGAACGCGAACATCACCTACAACGCCACCACGCCCTCCGAGGCCGAGCGCCGGAACCGCATCCGCGCCATCATCTATTTCATCGCCGTATCCCCCGAGCTCGCGATCCAACGCTGACTCATCCCCAAACACCCGCACGTTATGTCCACCATCGATCAGGACCGCGCCACGGTGCTCCGCACGCGCCGCGATTTCTTCCGCACCGCGGGCTGTGCCGCGCTGAGCTCCATCGGCGTCGCCAGCACGATCCGGGATTTCCGCCTGGTGAACTCGGCCCTCGCCCAAGGAGCCGGCCCCTTCACCTTCCCGGACTACAAGGCGATGGTCTGCATCTTCCTCTCCGGGGGAAATGACAGCAACAACCTGGTGATCCCGCGCGGTACGGCGCACGCCCAGTATGCCTCGATCCGCGGGAACCTGACGATCCCGGAGAGCCAGCTGCTGCCGCTCAATTCGCTGAACAACGACGGCAACGAATACGGCCTGCACCCGGCCTGCCCGGAGCTGCAGAACCTCTACAACACGGGCAAGGCGGCCTTCCTTTTCAACGTGGGTCCCCTGCTCTTCCCGACCACGAGGATCCAGTATCAGAAGAAGACCGTGGCCCTGCCGCCGCAGCTCTTCTCGCACTCCGACCAGGTCACCCACTGGCAGACCTCGCTCCCCGATCTTCCGCCGCGCTCCGGCTGGGGCGGCCGCATTGCGGACCTCCTGCACCCTTATCAGAACGAGTTGCTGAACGATCCGGCAAGCAGGGCGAAGATCTCGCTCTGCACCAGCATCGCGGGTTCAAACACCTTCGAGGTCGGCAACTCCGTCCAACAGTATCATGTCTCCACCAGCGGTGCCGTGACGCTTTCCGGCGCGGCACCGGGATCAACCCGCGAGGGCGTGGTCAGGAACATCGCCACGCTGCCACAGCACAATCTCCAGACCGGCGTGCTCGGCGATATCATCGACGATGCGATCGCGACCGGTGCCTTGCTCAACTCCGCCATCGCGCCCACCGCTTCCTGGACTTGGGACACGCCCTTCCCGACGACTTCGGTCGGCAACCAGCTAAAGATGATCGCGCGCATCATCGCCGCCCGCGGCGCGCTCAAGATCAAGCGCCAGATCTTCTTCGTGTCCGTCGGGGGCTACGATACCCACACCGCGCAGATGGGTGCCGGAGGCGACGCGCTGACCGGCAGCCATGCCAACCTTCTCGGCGAACTCAGCGAGGCCATCGCCGCCTTCCAAGGTGCGGTCGAGCAAATCAGCCGGCATGCGACCTATGGCGACGCCACCCTCGCGAACAGCGTGGTGGGCTTCACGGGCTCCGACTTCGGGCGCACTTTCCCAACCAATGGCCAGGGCAGCGACCACGGCTGGGGTAGCCACCACATCATCTTCGGGGGGAATGGAAATCCGACCACCGGCGCGGTCCGCGGCAAGCGCACCTACGGCACCTTCCCCGTGCATCAGATCAACGGGCCCGACGACACCAGTACCGGCCGCTGGATCCCGACCACCAGCGTGGATGAGTACAGCGCCACGCTGGCAAAGTGGTTCGGCGTGGACTCGAACCACCTCCCGGTCGTGTTCCCGAATATCGGCCGCTTCTCCAATCCGGACCTCGGCTTCCTCAATACCTGATTCCCTCGCCCCGCTTGAAGGTCATCGCCGCCACCATCCTCGCCATCTTGCTCCTCGGTCTCGCCCTTTGGCGGCCTTGGGAAAAACGCGAGGCATCGCATTCGCTTCCTCCTCCCGGCCCGGTGGATCGTCAGTTCCCTCCCGCTGGCGATCCGCCGGTCACCGGGCCGCCACAGCCGGAGCCTGCTCCTGCCGTGGCGACGCCGGAACCGGTGACCCCGGAACTCTCGGCCGAGGACATCGAGAAAGTCAGCTACGCGACCGAGAACCTCGAGCTCACGCTGCGTGACTTCGGCGCCGCGCTGGGCGGGAATCCGGTGGGAACCAATGCCGAGATCACCGCCGCCTTGCTCGGCGACAATGCGAGGCAGATGAAGCTGGAGCTGCCCGCGGGATCCTCGCTGAATGCCAGTGGCGAGTTATGCGATCCTTGGGGCACGCCATGGTTCTTCCACCAGCTCAGCGCGAAGAAAACCGAGCTGCGTTCGGCAGGACCGGACAAGCAGCTCTACACGCAGGATGACTTCGTGAGGTGAGATACCTCAAACCGGCCCACCGGGACTACAGCCGCCGGAGACATCGATCTTCTCGCTCTTGCTCGCACCCACCAGTTCGATTCCTTTGAAGCCGGTAATACCCTTCAAAGGGATGACCTCGGTGAAATCCTTGATCCCCTTCAGGCAGATGGCGCCTGGCAAGCATCCGGTTAGCTCGATTCTCCAGTAATCCGGGCAGCTGACATAAATGAGAGGCATCAATCTGACCTCGAGATTCATGCAGGGAGCCTGTCCGGAAACCACCAGGAACCAGGTATCGTTAACGATACCCGGAACTACTCCGGCGACCTTATAATCAAGAAGACGGCAAGCCGTCGCTGGAGCGTTATTAGCAAGAGTGGATATGTCCATGGGATGGGAGGGATGTAATCGAACAGCATCACAACTCCAATGGGATGACAACATGTTTTTACATTCTTAGTTCTATGCATGTTATCTGATTCCATACACTTGAAACCAATCCTAATGATCCGGATGCTGGAAACGATGAAGCACTCTCACGGATCACTCAGCCGATAATATCCGCTCTCTTCCGGAGCCATGAGCGCTACCTTCGCCGTTCCGTCCTCCCCGAGCGTCACCGCCTGGACCGGCTGCCAAGCCACGACGTTCCTCGACGACGATTCCAGCATATAGCTCCTTCCAGGGGTTCCGCTTGCTTGCAACAGCAAGCCGCCCTTCCTCGCCGGATCCGCGTGGACCGAAAGCACGGGCAAGAGGTCCGGCTCTAATGCCTGTGCCCCGCTCACCGCCTTTCCATCCTTTCCGTCCGCGAGGCTGCGCGCATTTGCAGCCGGAGGATTCGTAACCGTGATCGTGATCCATCCCAATCCAGACAGCGCGGTGCCGTCGCTGGACTTGAAGCTGAAACGCACCGTGCCCGTGAAGTTCTTCGGAGCCTTGTAAACGAGGTTCGGAACCTTGCCGGTCAGCTTGCCCGCCGATGGCTTGTCCACGACCACATAGGTCAGCTTGTCCCCATCGGGATCCGTCGCAGAGATCGGCACCGGCACCGCCGTTTTCCAGCTGGTCGTGTATTCGCGATCCGCTGGAATCGGCACCTGGTTGTTCGGATTGACCACGTTGATCTCGATCGCTGTCGGCAGCGACTTCGCGGTGCCGTCATTCACGACGAAGGTGAAGCGGTCCTTCCCCTTGTATCCCGGCTCGGGCGTGTAGGTCACCCCTGGCAAGGCAAGCGTGAGCGTGCCATGGACCGGCTTGGTGACGATGGAGAAGCTCAGCGCATCCCCATCCGCATCGCTGCCCGCGAGCGTCGTGCTCCCGGAGCCGTTCTGATTCACCACCATGCTCTGCGGCTGCCCCACCGGCTTGAGGTTCTTCTTCTTCACCTTCACGCTCACCGTCGCGGCGGCGGAATCCAAGCTGCCATCGTTGACCACATAGGTGAATTGGTCATTGCCGGACCAGCGGGTCTTCGGCTTGTAGACGACATTCGGAGGCGTGCCGGTGAGTGTCCCGTTGGCCGGGGCATTCACGATCCGGTAGCTCAGCGGATTCGCATCGGCATCGGTGCCCGCCAATTGCACGCTCACCGCCTTGCTCATCATCGTGGTCACCGCCTTGCCATGCGCCTGCGGAGGCCGGTTGGTATTGGCCACGCCGATCGAGACGGTTGCGTTCGGCGAGTTTGCCGAGCCGTCATTCACGCGGAAGGTAAAGCTGTCGCTGCCGGCAAAATCGTTCTTCGGCGTGTAGGTGAGATTCGGTGGCGTGCCGCTGAGCGTGCCATTCACGGGGGAACTCATCACCGTGAAGGTCAGCGGGCTTCCCTCGGCGTCACCGCCCGTCAGCACCACCGCCACCGCCGTGTTGCGCGGGGTCGAGATGGATTTCGGGTTGGCTGCCGGCGCGTCGTTCACCGGATTGACCGTGATGTTGACCGTCGCAGGCGTGGAATTCGCCGAGCCATCGTTCACCCGGAAAGTGAAACTGTCCCCGCCGTTGTAGTTCAGCTTCGGCGTGTAGGTGAGATTCGGAGCGTTCCCAGCCAGGGTGCCGTTCGCCGGCTGTGTCACGATCGCATAGCTGAGATTGGAAGACTCGATGTCGCTGCCGGAAAGGACGATGGACACCGGCGTGTCTTCCAGCGTCGTGGCGGAGCGTCCGTTTGCCAGCGGTGCATCGTTCACCGCCGTGATCGACAGCGCCACCGTGGCCGCCGCGGAAAACTCCCGGCCATCATTCACGCGGAAGGTGAAGCTATCGCTGCCGTTGACGTTGGCATTCGGCTTGTAGACCAGATTGGCACCGCTTCCCGTCAGCACCCCTTTTCCGGGACTGCTCACGATGGAATAGCTCAGCACATCCCCATCCCCATCCGTCCCGGCAAGCAGCACGGCCACCTCGGTGTCTTCATTCGTCGTCACGGTTCGCGCGCTTGCCACCGGTGGCGTGTTGCTTGCCACCTCGATCGAAACCGCCGCCTCCGCGGAAGGGAGCACCCCGTCATGAACGCGATAGGTAAAGCGATCGGCACCAGTGAAGCCCGCGGTGGCCTTATAGCTGAGATTGGGCGGCGTGCCGGAAAGCGTGCCGCTCGCGGGCTGGGTGACCACCTGATAGCTCAGGGCATCTCCATCCACATCGCTGCCCGCGAGCGTGACAGCCACCGCATTGTCCCTCACCGTCTTCACCGTCTTGGCCTGGGCCACGGGTTGGTCGTTTACCGGACTGATCGAGATCGTCACGGTCGCGGGAGTCGAAGTCAGCGCCCCGTCATTCACCCGGAAGGTGAAGGTGTCGCTGCCATTGTGGTTCGCCTTCGGCGTGTAGGTGAGGTTCGGCGGCGTCCCGGAAATGATGCCATTCGCCGGGGCAGCGGTGAGATAGGAAAGCGTGCTGCCTTCCGCGTCCGATCCGCCCAAGGTGATCGCCACCGGAGTGTCCTCCGCAGTGCTCGCGGTCCCGGCATTTGCCACGGGCGTATCGTTCACCGGATTGACGGTGATCATCACCGTCGCGGGCTCGGACTCGAAGGAGCCGTCGCTCACCGTGTAGGTGAAGCTGTCGTTGCCCGAGGCATTGGCCGCGGGCTGGTAGGTGCGGTTCGCCCCGCTGCCGCTCAGGGTGCCCAGGGCCGGCGGACTCAGGATCGTGTAGGTCAATGCGTCTCCATCGGGATCGGTCCCGCCCAGTGCGATCACCACGCTGCTGTCCTCATTCGTCGTCACCGATTTCCCGCTGGCCACCGGCGGATCATTCACCGGCGTGATAATCACGCTGACGGTAGCGACGGCCGACTCCAGCACGCCATCGGACACGCGGAAGCTGAAGCTATCACTGCCGCTTTGGTTCAGCCCGGCGCGGTAAGTAAGATTCGGCGGGCTGCCGAGCAGGGTTCCTTTCGAGGGTGAAGAGACGATCGCGTAGGTCAGCGCGTCGCTCTCCGCATCACTCGCGGAAAGCGTGAGGTCCTGCTGGCCTTCTTCCTCGAGCGTCAGGCCGGTCGAAAGGGCCTCGGGCGCGGTGTTCGGGGTACCCGGCATCGTAAAGGCGACCTCCGAGGACGGCTGGCTTGGCTGGCCAAAGCTATTCCGCGCGATGACCGCGAAGTAATACGTTGTTCCGGGATTCAGGCCACCGATTGAGGCCGTCAGGTTCTTGCCGGCATCGACCGTATTGGGGCGGCTGCCGCTGGCGGTCCCCCATTGCAGTTCGTAGCGCTGGATATTCGCTTCCGGATTGGCGAGCCAACCGAGCGTGACGCTTCCTGCCGTGGCGGCGAGGGTGCCGGAGGTCGAGCACATGAGTGCGACCGCGGCGAGAGCGATGGTGCTGAGGGGGTGTCTGGTAGAGGGGGGATTAGGGGTTGGTATCTTTGCGGCGACCAAAGAATTCATCTGCTGTCGACTGGGTGTGCGGTTTCACAAGACGGCTCCACGACGGGATCGTGGGGGGCTGGCGAAACGCAACTTCCGGCAGGGCGGCGTGGGGCACCGGGACCCGCCACTCCGGGGGAAACGGAGCAGAACGGTTGCGATCTCTGAGAGTGGCTGTGGGGAGGAATTCCTAGGGGGCAAACACCTTGCCGAAGGTCTGCCCGGCGCACCGCGAAATGCCTTTCAGCTGCGGATCGCCGGACTTTCTGGCGGGGGCACCATCAAGGCCGTGCAAAATGCTGCCGGGGCTTCTCAGGGAACTTCTCCGGCGGGTCAAACCCCGTTAGAGGCCTTGACGTTAGATACATAGTAGAAATTCCGGGAAACTTAACAAGAAAATCCCGCAGGCGTTTTTGAACACCACTGATATTCAGGTGTCTTCGCTCCAGCCAAGACCCTTCGAAACTCTCCGAACCGGGTCCGCAAAACCCCGAATTTTTTTCGGTCGCGCGGGTCCTGCTTAGCGCCGGGGACGCAACAATTTTGCAGCCGTGGCCGCATCCACGTCGAAGGTGCCCTTGCCGAAGGACTGCACTGTCCCGCCCTCATTCACCTGATACTCATAGGCTTTGATCGGCTTGGTGCCCTCGATTTCCGACATCAGGTAGACCCGCACGGTGAAGGCTTCCTTGCCGGTGCCTCCCTCCAAGCCTTTGACGCTGTAGGCGATATTGTTCACGCCATCCAGTGCGCCGCCGATCACCACCTCGGCTTCCTTCGCGTTCGCGAAACGGTGGCGGCTGACTTGGTTCACCTGCACCTGAACCTCGCGGCCCGGGCAGAAGACGTACACCTTGGCGATGTATTTCGCCCCGCCTACGGCCGGAGGGGTTGCGGGAACTGTGCCGCTAGCCTGGAAATCAGGAGTCTCCTCGACATACTTCAGGTTGTTCTCCGCCAGTTCCTTCCGCACGTCGGGCAGGCCTGCGAGGTTCACGAAATCAGCCTTGTCGTATTTCCAGCCCCCGGCGTTCACGAAGGAAATTACCAAGATGTTGTCCGTCGGTTTTCCCTCCACGCCGAAGTTCACCGGGCCAAAAAAAGCGGCCTTGGCAGTCGCCCCGCGCTCGGAGACGTGGATGGTTTTGAGATTTTCCAAGGACGGCGGCGGGGCCGGGAGGTCGAAAACCCCGCCCGGGAAAGGCCGTTTTTCCGAGACCAGCCGGTTCCGGATTTCCACCTGCCGGCTCGGCGCGGTGGTGCGCTGCCAGGCATTCACATCCCTCTTCACCACGGCGTTTCGCCATGCGTTGTAGCTGCTTACGAGCGCCTTGGCGGTGTCCGCCGCAGGGGCCTGGGCGAAGCTGGTCGCGGTCATGGCGGCGAGGACGATGGTAGTGAAGATGCGCGTCATCGGTGGAATCGATTGGACAAGCCCGCCCCGGACATAACAATTCTTTTCGCACGCCAGCCCGATCCCGACTTCCACCCCCTTCCCTTCGTTTCGTCCCCCTCGATGAGTCTGCTGCAAAGAACCCCGCTGATCGGACAAGCCCGGCAGCGGGAGATGCTGAAGTCGGCCACCACCTTCACCTATTCGGAGACTCCCGAAGGGCCATTGCAGGCGCATTTCTTCACGCCTCCCGGGTTTGAGGCCGGGGACAAGCGCCCGCTGATCATTTTCCTCCACGGCGGCTTCTGGGAAACGCCCATGGCGACCCAGTTCGTGCCGCACTGCCTCCATTTCGCGGAGCGCGGGGCGGTGCCGGTCACCGTGGAGACCCGCGTGTCATCGACCCACCGCACCGGACCGATGGAAGCGCTGCAGGATCTGCAAAGCTTCCTGCTCTGGGTGAAGGGCTACGAGCACCACTTCGGCGTCGATCCGGAGCGCGTGGTTCTGGCCGGTGCCGCGGGCGGTGCCTTCCTGGCGCTCGCGCTGACCCTGCCGAAGCTTCAGAAGGGTGAAGCCCCGCCGGTCTACAATCCCGCCGCGCTGCTGCTCTTCAGCGCGCTGCTGGATACCACCGTGCGCCCGGTAAACCAGCGTTTCCCGGACAATGCCACTGCCAAGCGCCTCAGCCCGATGAAGAACGTGAAGCGGAAGGCCACGCCGATGATCTTCTTCCACGGCAAGAAGGACCGCGTCACGCCGTACGCGAACGTCGAGAAGTTCTACAAGTCGATGCGCTGGCGCCGGAACAAGATCGAGCTGCTCGACTTCGAGAACGCCGAGCATTCCTTCTTCAACTTCAACGTCTCCGATCTCCACTACGAGCTGAGCGTCGCCGCCGCGGATCGCTTCCTCGTGGATCTCGGTATCCTCGCACCGCCCCCGGTGATCGATGAGGGCTTGGTCGAAGGTTCGATGATGTGAAGCCTCCGGGCCTTGGATCAATTACCAATACCTCCCCACTGACGGGCCTCTGCTTCCTGAGCCCGCGGCGGGGGCGTAGATCTGGGTGATCCAGATGTTTCCCATTTCGTCTTGGGCGATGCCGAGGCCGCTGAGGGCGTAGGGGCCGAGCAAGTTTTTCCGGTGGCCGGGGGAATTGATCCAGAGCTTCAGAGTCGACTGCGGGTCCCTGCCCATCTTCACGTGGGTGCGCATGACGTTCTCCGCTTTCTCGCTCACGCTGAAGCGGGCGGTGACTTGATCGGTGCGACCGGAGGCTCCGGAGTGGTCGAGCTTGCCGCGGCGAGCCATCGATTCGGAGTGCTCCTGCGCGAGGCGATCGAGTTCCTTCTCCCGTTTCAAGGAGCCGAGTCCATTCTGTTTCCGATAGGCATTCGAGGCGGCATAGACTTGCGAGCCGAGATCGCGCAGGCCCGGGGCTTCCACCACGCGGTGATTCCCGCCACCGCCGCCGAGCGGCCCGCAGGCGCTGACGAGCATGGCGATGGATGAAAGTGCGAGGGTGCTGAGAATCCGGACGGCGACGGGGATTTTCATGGTGAAGGTGGAAGCGCGGCTTATCCGCTCCTGCTTCTTTCGAAGCGGTCCTCCGCTGTCAATGGCCAATGAAAAGGCCCGGGTCTTGCGACCCGGGCCTCCAGGAGGGGAAATCCTCAGAAGGTGACCGTGGCGCCCAGCGTGAAGAGCCTTGGCGAGCCCGGCTGGATGATGTCCGCGACACCCTGGCTGGCGAGGTAGTAGGTCTCGTCCGCGAGGTTCTCGCAAGTCAGCTTGAAGTTCCAATTACGCCACGCGTAGTAGATCCCCGCGTCGAAGCGGACGTAGTCGGGAAGCACGAAGGTATTCTGGGCATCGCCATTGCGCTCGCCGACGTAAATCGCGCCGGCACCGACGCTGAGACCCTTCACCAGCCAGCGGCCGGTGTCGTAGCGCAGGCGCAGGCCTGCCTGGAAGTCCGGCACGTTGTAGAAGTTCTTCCCGTAGGTCGTGAGATCCATCGTGTCGGAGATCTCGCTGTCCATTAGCGCGAAGCCGCCTTGGACATCGAGATCCTCGGTCAGCTTGCCGGTGGCTTCGAATTCCACGCCGCGCACCTTCACCGTGCCGAGCGGGATCACGAAGACGCCATTCGGATCGGTCGGGTCGGCTTCCAGCATGTTCTCCCGCTGGGTGTCGTAGAAGGACAAGGTGGTGAGCAGGCGGTCATCGCAGAAGTTCGCCTTCACGCCGAATTCCACCGAGGTGGCTTCCAAGGCATCCGGGCTGTCACCATCGGGCAGGAGGCCGCTCTGCGGCTGGAAGGAATTGCTGAGGCCGGCGAAGAGCGAGACGTTTTCCGTCACATCCACCACGCCGCCGAGGCGGGCGCTGACATTGCCATCGGAGAAGCCGCTCAGAGGAGGCAGCGGGTTGACGGTCACGTTGCGGACGGCTGCGGAGGCGATGTCATACCAATCGTAGCGAACGCCGCCCAAGAGGTGGACGCGGTCGTTGATGTCCGCCTTGTGCTCGTAGTAGAAGCCGAGTTCCTGGAGTTCCTCCGAGTAGCGGAAGTTCCGCTTTGGCAATCCGACCGGCGGGGCTTGCGGCGGCTGGCCGTAGATGGGGCCGAAGATATTGATCGGACGATAGTCGTAGCCGTCGATCGTGCGGC
This sequence comes from Luteolibacter luteus, assembly GCF_012913485.1. Classification (GTDB taxonomy): domain Bacteria; phylum Verrucomicrobiota; class Verrucomicrobiia; order Verrucomicrobiales; family Akkermansiaceae; genus Haloferula; species Haloferula lutea. Next base: position 6,200,638 of record NZ_CP051774.1, read on the forward strand.
TGTAAGTGTCCGTGTAGAGGTAATTCACTCCGAAAAGACCGGCGTGCTTCACGGAGCCGGTTTCGAAGTTCACGAGCAGCTCCGGCTTCAGGCCGAAGGAGTAGAGCTCCTGGTCGAAGTCGTGAGTCACCCGAGCCAAGGTGGGATTCCCATTCCATTCGTTCAGCCAAGGCCCCGGATCGCCCGGGCCCTTGTAGAGCAAGTAAGTGTAAGGATTCCGCACGCCATTGCCCATGGCGCGGTTGTAATCCACCTCACCCGTCAGGCGCAGGGTGAAGGTGTCGTCGATCTTGTGATTCCAGTAAACCGAGGTGCGGGTGTTGTGATTGTCGAAGTAATCGTCCGGCTCGTGGTAGCTGGTATTGATCGGCGTGAAGTCGTCCTTGAAGCCCGCGCCCTTCAGATACATCACGCCGCGGTCGTAGGGTTGATCGCGATACTGATAGTCAAACTCGACCAGCACCGAGCTGTCCTCGGCGTATTTCCACAGGATCGAAGGCGCGATCTGGTAGCCATCGGTGTGGAAGGCATCGCGGAAGGAATTCGCGGAGTCCCCGGAAACAATCATCCGGTAGAAGGTGCCGAGATCGCCATCGCCGCTGGGAGCATTGCCCAAGGGGCCCGTGCTATCGACGAAGCCGTGGATGTAGTCGTAGCTGCCTGCCTCGAAACCGAGGGTGGTCGATTGGGTGGCCTGTGGCTTCTTCGTCACGTAGTTCACGAAGCCGCCGGGCTCCCCCACTCCGAACTCCACGCCGCCGGGGCCTTTGAAGATCTCGATCCGCTCGATGTTGGCGAAGCGGCGGGAAGCATTGTAGGAGACGCGGTTCCGCATCCCGTTGATGTAGGACTGGTAGATGAAATCGAAGCCGCGGATGTTCACCAGGTCGCCGGTGCCGCCGCTGTCCTCGCCGGCATAAACGCCGGGAACGTAGCCAACGAGATCACGGATGCGCCGTGCGGAGGTGTCCTCGATGAAGCGCTCCGAGATGGTATTCACGGTCAGCGGGAGTTCCTCGATGGGAGACGGGAGGCCGGTAATGGAAGTCGTGGCGGGAGTGCCATAGGCACCGCGCGGGCCGTCGCCTTCGACCACCGTTTCACCGAGGGTGGCGGGCTTGGCAGGGTCGGTCTTCGGTTTTTCCTGGGCTTGGGCAGCGGGTTCCTGGGCGTGGAGAGCGGGAACGGAAACGGTAGCAAGGGCGATCGCCAGCAGGCGGAATCGGGCGGATTTCATGGGCGGGTTTGTCAGAGGCGGCGGAAGGTGGGACCGAGGAGGCGTCCCTCCGGCGCTGGGCGACTAACGGGTGGGCGGAGGATTTCTTAGGGAGATTTCGGGGAGGGAGGGTGGTTTTTGCGGGCCTGTTCCGCCTGTTAAAAGGTGGGGAAATAACAGGTGGGCGTGAGGGGAAGATCGAAGGTTGGACGCCCGGCGCAGACGGTTGAAGTGGTTGGGAGCATTTGATGGGAGTCTGGCAGGAGGTGAAGGTGGGTTTCTACTGCCAAGGTCGGCTTTGATGGAGATGAAGGAACTTAGGGTCCTCCCGGCTCCCCTTCAGGGAGCAATACCCTGGCCGTGAAGACCCAGGGTTGCGCGCTGCGCGCTTACCCTGGGCTATCTCCCGGTTGCCCCGTTGGGGCTCTAGAAGAGGGCGTGTTGCGCGACTCCCTGGGCTATCTCCCGGTCGCCCCGTTGGGGCTCTAGAAGAGGGCGTGTTGCGCGACTCCCTGGGCTATCTCCCCGTCGTCTCGTTAGGGCTCTAGAGGGGTCCTCAGGAGTCCATTCCGGAATTTTAGGGGAGATCCATGGCGGCGCGGAAGCCTAGGAGGTAGCCTTTGCTCTTGCCGTTGAAGCCGTTCCTGTTGGCGGAGCGGCAGCTTTCGGCGGCGCCTTCCCATGAGCCGCCGCGGAGGACGCGTTCTTCTCCGGAGGATGGGCCTGCGGGATCCATCACCGGGGCATGCCGGTAGTAGTCCGGGGCGTAGAAATCGGAGCACCATTCGTAGACGTTCCCGTGCATGTCGTGGAGGCCGAAGCGATTCGGCTGCTTCTTGCCGACGGCGGTGGTGCCATCCGGGGCGTTGCCATAGCTGACCTCCGCCGAGCGGCCCCACCATCCGGCGGCGCTGAGATCGGATTGATCCGGGCCATTCGAGTAGGCCGTGGTGCTGCCAGCGCGGCAGGCAAATTCCCACTCGGCTTCGATGGGCAGGCGCAGGGCATGGCCGGCCTTTTGCAAGAAAGCCTGCGTGTCTCCCCATGTCACCTGCTCCACCGGCTTGTCAGCCGCGGGGTAGTAGCTGGGGTTCTTGCCCGTCACCGCTTGGTACTGCGCCTGGGTCAGCTCGTATTTGCCGAGGTAGAAGGGCTTTGAAATTACCACGCGGTGCTGCGGCGATTCGTCGGCAGCGGCTCCCGATTCCCCGGCGCTGCCCATCAGATAGGAACCTGCAGGAACCAGCACCATCTCCAGCGGCGTACCTTGGAGATCGATGGTTGTCACCGGCGCAAGATTGGTACGATGGGCATAGTCGACCACGCTCTCCGTGCCATCCCAGAGCGGCCATTTCAGCGAAGCGGCGTCCACCGTGGACTCGCGGACCTCCGCCGGAGCCGGGGGCTGCACCATCATGGCTGCATCCGCCTTTACGGAAACGGCCAGAGGCAGGCTCGTCTGGATGACGCTTTCGCGGCTGAGGGAAAGATGATGAGGATTCTTCTCTTCATTTCCGAGCTGGTCCGAGGCTCCTGCCACGAGATCAATCTTTCCTTCCGGCGCATACAGCACATGCGACCAATCGCAAGCCGGGCCCTGCGTGATGCTCGCCTTCTCGCCATTCACGAGGACCTCCGCCACCTGGCCGTCGTCCACGGTCACGCCGCTGACTTTCACGCGCCCGTCCGCCAGCCATTCCCAGCCGGTGATCATCGTGACCGGTGCGGCATCGTCGACCGGCTCGACATAGCGCAGCAGATCCTCGCGAGTGGCACTGGCGCCCCAGTTATTGAAGAATTCGGAGACGTGGATGTCGGAAAACTTCAGGTCGATGTAGTCGTGCCCCGCCGCATTCGAGCGCCAGAAGACGTAGTTCACATCGTGCGCGGTGAAGCCCTTGATCGAGACGTTCGGCGCGGTGCTGTGGAAGCCCCAGTGGGAATTCCAGACGAGGAAATCCTTGATCCGGAACGGATGCTTGTAATCAGGCCCCACGCCCTGGACATCGCCGCCGAGATAGGCCGCACGATCGATCACATTGCCATCACGATCCAGATCCGCGGTCTCGCTCTGGCCATGGAAGCCGCCGAGGTTCAGGGCGAAGCGGCGCTGGCTGTGGGCCTCATTCCCATCGAAGCGGATGAAGGGCAAGGTGCGGACATCCACCTGGCGGCGCTTGCCATTCGGCTGGAGAACGGGAAGCACGGGCGAGAACTCCGGGGACTTCACCATCTGGAAGCGGTAGCCGAATTTCTCGCAGTCCACCGCGACGTTCCGCGTGAAGGCATTCAGGCAATTCGCCCACCAGAAGCCCGCGGCGTCATTCGTGTCGAAGTTCAGCACCTGGAGCGGCAGCGGTTTCCCCATCAGCGCCTGCACGGCGAGGTTGCGATCGAAGACATTGTTCACCTCCGTGCCATCCTCGAAGAAGTAGCCGTGGCCGATGCTGCGATAGCCCACGCAATCGCGCACGACGATGAAGTTCGAGCCATGGATGGTGACCCAGCGGTTCGCGCTATCCCAGACGCTGGCCCCGACGACCGAGCTGCCGCGCATGGTATCCGCGCAGAGGTGGAAGTGGATGGGATAGCGGCCGAGCACGTCCTTCTTCCCGAGATGGCGGAACTCCGCGTAGGAGATCGAACCCGCGGACCCGCGATGATACACGGTGTGGCCGCGGTGGCCTTTCGGATCGGCGGATTCCACCACCACATTGCGGCTGAGATTTGCCACCTCGCCGCGGAACTCGCCGCTGGCCTGGTGTTTGAACTTGAGGGGTTCCTTCAAAAGGATGCCGCGCGGGTCCGCGCCGAGAACTTCCGCCTCCTCCGTCTCCGAATCGTCGAGCAGCGACGGAATCACGCGACGGCCGTCCCGCAGCTGATAGAACTCGCTCATCTCCGTGGCGGGAAAGACGACGCGGTCCCCTGCCCGCCAACCGGTCGGCTCGGCGAGCTCGATCTCCCGGGAGCCCCGGGAAGCGCTGCTGCCGAGCTTCACCCAGGTCCGCAGCATCGGCGCACCATGGAAATCCATGCGCCCGCCGCAGGACATGATCGCGGGAAAGGACTCCGGATCCATGCCCTGCACGTAAGTCAGGCGGATCACCGCGCGATGCTCCAGCGGGATCGGGGCCTCCGGCGTGCCGACCTCCAGCGCAGGACGCTGGCCGCCCTCCGGCAAGGAATAGTCGGGCGAGGGCGCGTGGCACTCGAAGCCCTCTTCCCGGCACTCTTCCCCGGCAGCGATGCGGATCAGGCCGGTGCAGAGCAGGGTGTCCTGATCCCGGGCAAAGCTGAGCGTGCCGCCGACGTGGACGGCGCGGATCACCGTCTCACTCGACACGTCATAGGTCACCCGGTGACCCGGACGAATCAGGACCACGTCCCCGGCGGCGGGTTTTTGCCCGTTTTCCCAGGTCCCCGGGGCCGACCACGGGCCGCTGCCGGCGCTGTGGATTTCCGCTGCGGAAGCGTGCAGGGCGGCCCCAAAAAAGAACAAGGTGAGGAATCGTGGCATTTCGGACGGGGTGAGACGTCTCCATGGCACCACAAAACGCCCGGGGTTCAAGCGTGGGAACGCGGGTGGATCCCCCGGGGATGGCCCGGGTGGCGGATCCGCAAAACTCACTTTCGCGATGTCACAGGCTATCCGCCCGGGGCACAATTCCTGCTTGGCAGGGGGGGCAAGCTGCCGTTTATTCCCCGCCCCGCGGTGGGATCCTTCCGCGCTGATACGAGAGCGCGGCACCGCGGGACCGGCAATTTTTGCCAATCCCTGCGATGAATCCCTATTACCATCCGAGCACGCCTCTGGTCCCCGGTTCCCTGCACCGCCTCTCTGCCGAACGCGATAATTGCGGCATGGGAGCCATCGCGAACATCCATGGTAAACGTTCCTTTCAGGTTATCGACATGGCGCTGACTTCGGTCTGCAACATGACGCACCGTGGCGCCGTGGACGCCGACATGAAGACCGGTGACGGATCCGGCATCCTGTCCCAGATCCCCTACCCGATTTTCCTGAAGGCCGCCGAAAAGCTCGGCACGAAGCTGGAGAACGAAGCCGACCTCGCGGTGGCGGTGTTCTTCATGCCGCTGAATGACGTGGCCGGGCAGAAGCAACTGAAGGCGCTCGCCGAAGAAGTGGTGACCAAGCGTGGCATCACGATCATCGGCTGGCGGGAGGTCCCGGTGAATCCGGACGCGCTCGGCAAGATCGCGCTGACCAGCCAGCCGCACATCGAGCACCTGCTGCTGAAGAAGCCCGCTGCATGGGATGGCGATCGCTACGAGCGCCAGCTCTTCCTGTGTCGCCGTGAAATCGAGAAGAAGACGAAGGGTATCAACGGCTTCTACATGCCGACCTTCTCCAGCCGCCTGATTTCCTACAAGGGCCTGGCGATGCCGGCCGCGCTGCGTGCCTTCTATAGCGACCTGCAGGACTCGGATTTCCAGACCGCTATCTCGCTGTATCACCAGCGTTTCTCGACGAACACCTTCCCGGCCTGGCCGCTCGGCCAACCCTTCCGGATGATGTGCCATAACGGCGAGATCAACACGGTGGAAGGCAACCGCAACTGGATGGCGTCCCGCGAGGAGTTCTTCTCGAACCCGATCTGGGAAGGCGACATCGAGCTGCTGCACGACCTGATGAACGAGCATGAGTCGGACTCCGCCTCGCTCGACCACGCGCTGGAAGTGCTGGTGCTCTCCGGCCGCTCGCTGGAGCACGCGATGTGCATGCTGGTGCCGCCGGCCTATCGCAACGACGAGGACATCTCCGACGACCTGCGTGCCTTCTACCAGTACATCCGCTCCTTCTCCGAGCCATGGGACGGCCCGGCCGGCCTCGTCTACACGGACGGTACGAAGATCTGCGCCTCGCTCGACCGGAACGGCCTGCGTCCGTCCCGCTACAAGCTGACGGAAGACGGCCTGCTCTACATCGGCTCCGAAGCCGGTGCGGTGGTGATCGACGACTCGAAGGTGATCCGCAAGGGCCGCCTGGGTCCGGGCCAGATGCTGTCCGTGGATACCTCCACCGGCGTGGTCCGCAACGACCGCGAGGTGAAGGAAGCACTCGCGAAGCAGAAGCCGTATCGCCAGTGGATCGATGAGAATCGCCTGGAGCTGCGCAAGTTCTGCTCGCCGGATGCCCTGGCTCCCGCGGAGGACTTCAACGCGCTGGATCTTTCCCGCCAGCAGGTCTCCCACGGCATCTCGCTGGAGGAGCTGGACATGGTCTTCCCGCCGATGATCAAGGGTGCGCAGGAAGCGGTGTTCTCGATGGGTGATGACATCCCGCTCGCGGTGCTGTCCACCTATCCGCGCCTGCTCTTCACCTACTTCAAGCAGCGCTTCGCCCAGGTGACCAACCCGCCGATCGACCCGATCCGCGAGTGGGCGGTGATGAGTGCCTCCGCTGGCCTCGGCCCGGAGCGCAACCTGCTGGACGAAACGCCGGAGCACTGCCGGATCATCAATGTGGAGTCCGCGATCCTCTTCGAGCATCAGGTGGACCGACTGAAGCACCTCGACGAGCACGGTTTCCCGGCTCAGGTGATCGATATCACTTGGCCTGCCGCCTCCGGAAACACTGGCCTGAAGCAGCGCCTGGATGAGCTTTGCAAGGAAGTGGAAGCCGCCGTGGACAAGGGTGTCAGCATCCTGATCCTGTCCGACCGCGGTGCCTCCGCCGAGCGCGTGCCGATCCCGGCGATCCTCGCGACCGGCACGATCCACCATCACCTGAACCGCGTGCGCAAGCGCATGCGCTGCTCGCTGGTCCTGGAGTCCGGCGAAGTCCGCGATACCCACCAGGTGTCCTGCGCCTTCGGCTTCGGTGCGACGGCGGTGAGCCCCTACCTCGGCTTCGCGACCGTGCGCCAGCTGGTGGCAGCGGATGCGGGCAAGGGCAAGCTGGACGGCATCAGCGTGGAGAAGGCGATGGCCAACTACGCGAAGGCGCTCGAAAAGGGCGTGCTGAAGATCATGTCGAAGATGGGCATCTCGGTGCTCAACTCCTACCAAGGCGCACAGATTTTCGAAGCGATCGGCGTGGGTGGCGAGGTTATCGACTTCGCCTTCACCGGCGTGCAGTCGAAGGTCGGCGGCGTCGGCTTCGCGGAGATCGCGGAGGAGTCGCTGATCCGTCACAAGGCAGCCTTCCTCAACGAGCCTTCCGCAAATGGAACGCTGGATCTGGGCGACCCGGGCTACAACCGCTACCGCAAGTCGGGCGAGCGCCACGCGTGGACGACGGATGTCATCAAGAACTTCCACACCTTCGTGAAGAGCGGCAAGGCGGAGGACTACGATGACTACGTGAAGGTTTCCCTGGAGACGAAGCCGGTCGCGATCAAGGACCTCTTCGAGTTCGTGCCGGTATCGTCCGGTCCGATCCTGCTGGAGGAAGTCGAGCCGATCGAGAGCATCCGCCGCCGTTTCACCACGGCTGCGATGTCGCTCGGCGCGCTTTCGCCCGAGGCCCACGAAACGCTGGCCATCGCGATGAACCGCATCGGCGGCAAGTCCGACTCCGGCGAAGGTGGCGAGGACCCGGTGCGCTACAAGCCGTATCCGAATGGTGACTTTGCCCGCTCTTGGATCAAGCAGGTGGCATCCGGACGCTTCGGTGTCTCGGCCCACTACCTGGTGAATGCCGACGAGCTGGAAATCAAGATGGCGCAGGGCGCGAAGCCCGGCGAAGGTGGCCAGCTCCCCGGCCAGAAGGTGAATGCGCTTATTGCTCGCCTGCGTCACACGCAGCCGGGAGTGCAGCTCATCTCGCCGCCGCCGCACCACGATATCTATAGCATCGAGGACCTGGCCCAGCTGATCCACGACCTGAAGGAAGTGAACCCGCGCGCCCGCGTGACGGTGAAGCTGGTGGCCGAGACCGGCGTGGGCACCGTGGCAGCCGGCGTGGCGAAGGCCAGCGCCGACACGATCCTGATTTCCGGTCACGATGGTGGCACGGGTGCTTCCCCGCTTTCCTCGACGAAGCATGCGGGATCGCCATGGGAACTCGGTCTTTCCGAAGCCCAGCAGACGCTGCTGATCAACAATCTCCGCGACCGCGTGATCGTCCGCACGGACGGCGGCCTGCGCAATGGCCGTGACATCGTCATCGCCGCGGCGCTGGGTGCCGAGGAGTTCAACTTCGGCACGATCGCGATGATCGCGATGGGCTGCGTCTATGTGCGCAAGTGCCACCTGAACAACTGCCCGGTAGGTATCGCGACGACGGATCCGAAGTTCCGCGCGAAGTTCAAGGGCACGCCGGAAATGGTGATCAACTTCTTCGACGGCGTGGCCCGCGAAGCCCGCGAGATCATGGCGAAGCTGGGCGTGCGCACGCTGGACGAGATGATCGGTCATCCGGAGTATCTCAAGCAACGCGAGGTGCCGGAGCATCCGAAGGCAAACCTGCTCGACCTGAGCCCGATGCTGAAGGACGTGATCCCCGATCTGGCGAAGCATCAGGGTGTGGAGGAATCCTCCATCTCCCGCGTCTGCAAGCGCGAGCGCAACGACGGCATTTCCAAGACCCCGCTCGACCTGCAGGTCCTGCGCGATCTGGCGAAGGCGCTGGGTACCACGGAGATCTCCGCGGAGACGCCGGAATACGGTCCTGCCTCCACGCCGGATGCGATCACGGAAGCGATCAAGGCGCTGCCCGACCGCCAGCCGGTCGAGCTGAGCTACAACGTGGTGAACACGGACCGGAACATCGGCACGCGCCTTTCCGGCCGCATCGCCGAGCTGCATGGCGACCGTGGCTTCAATGGCCACACCGCGGTGACTCTGAAGCTGCGCGGCTCAGCCGGTCAATCGCTCGGCACCTTCCTGGTGTCCGGCGTGAAGATCGAGCTGACCGGTGAAGCGAACGACTACACGGGTAAGGGCATGGCCGCGGGCGAGATCGTCGTGAAGGTTTCCCCGGACGCGAAGTTCAACCCGGCGGTGAACACGATCCTCGGCAATACCTCGCTGTATGGTGCGACGGGTGGTGCGCTGTATGCGAACGGCCGCGCGGGCGAGCGCTTCGCGGTGCGTAACTCGGGTGCCACGGCAGTGGTCGAAGGCGTGGGTGACCACGGCTGCGAATACATGACGAATGGCTCCGTGGCGATCCTGGGCAAGACCGGGAAGAACTTCGGTGCGGGCATGTCCGGCGGCACGGCCTTCGTCTATGACGTGGACGGCCGCTTCTACTCGCGGATCAATCCGGAGATGGTCGTGCCGCTGCCGGTGCAGCGCGCGCAGGACATCGCAGAGCTGAAGAAGTTGATCACCGATCACGCCGAGAAGACCGGCAGCCCGCACGCGAAGGCGCTGCTGGAAGACTGGTCGGCGAGCTTGAAGAAGTTCGTGCGTGTGATCGCGAAGGAGCGTGCCGCGCTGGAGGCTGCCGAAGAGCAGCACGAGGCGGCAGGCACGCGCTGAGAGTGCTGATCTTTCAAGAGGGCGTCTCCGGGAACGGAGGCGCCCTTTTTGCGTTGAGGAGATGAGGCTGACATGGGAGACATGCTGCTGGTTCAGATCGAATCCATTGCCATGAGTGAAAATCCCATGACGACAGAATCTCCGCGGCGAGGCGGCTTCCTGCTTGGCCAGCTGTGGAAGGCTCCCGCTTGCCGGGAGAAGGACGAGGAACTCCTTTCCGCCATCGTGAAGGGTCCGTTGTTGCCGGAGGGATCCGGATCCGGGCCAAGGATCTGTTCTGTTAGGTAGCCGATGCCAAAGAGGAGATCCATCGTCGCTGCCGCCGGCGGGATTCTCGTCGCAGGGATCCTTGTCCTTGCGAGAACGGCTTCTCCTCGTTCCGAAGGAGAGGCCGGGGCCGGCTCCAACTCCGGCATCATCCCGGCAACCCAAGCGTATCACGACGGCAAGCGCTCGCGTGCATCTTCTGCCGCGCAGGCTCTCGCTGAGCTTCGCAAGCTCTCGAACTCGACGCGATATGATGGGATGCGGGCCGATCCCGGGATCACCTATGAAGTCCGCCGGCTTGAGCGCTTGGTGGACGAACTTGGCCTGGATGAGGTCAATGCACTGCGCAACGACTCCGATCTGCTTGCAAAGGCGAGCAAGGAGTCCGGAGGCTTCTCCCAAGCGAAGACCCTTTTATCGCTGTTAGACCGGCGCTTCGGAGAGCTGGCACCGGGGCAGGTTCTCGACATCGCTGCCTATGTCGGGTGCGCGAGCAACTTCCGCTATGCTTCGATGATCGAGGGTGCATCGCGCAGCGACTCCGCTGCGGCCATCCGCTTCTGGAGAGAGCATCTGTTGGATCTGAAAGACAGGGAAGGCGCCTTGACCCTTGCGATGTCGGGTCATTTTCTGAATCCCTTGATCACCGGTGCCGTCCATGCGGATGCAGATGCCGCTTGGGAGATGATCTCGGCCTTCAACGCCGACGAGGGCCCCGACGGACCTAGCGTCCTTTATTTTCGTGGCCTTCCCGCAAGCACGGATTGGCAGGAAGCTCGTTCACGCCTCGAGTCCCTGGGAAGTGTCCCATCTGAAGAGCCCATCGCCCGGTCCGCCATGGAACTGGCCGGTGCGTGGGTGAAAGACGATGCCGATGCCGCGATGGCGTGGTTCGGGAAGGAGGCTTCCTCCCATCCGGCTGCGGCATCATCCTGTGCACATGTCCTCGACTCTTGGATGCGCTACGATCCGGATGAGGCGTTGGCGTGGCTTCAGACATGGAAGCCAGATGAAATCGACAAGGGCGCGATCATCCAATCGATGCTGCGAATCGGCGCCGAATCCCAGGAAGAGCAGCTCCTCGCGGCGCTCGATGACCCGCGCCGCGTCCATGAGATCGTGGTCTCCGTCTGCAGCCAGAGGTTCATCCCGATAGAAAAAATCGACCGCTTGATCGCATTGGACACTCTTCGCGAGGAAACGCGTCAAGAGCTCCGGGACATCAAGGCGAAGAGGCTTGCGCCCGCGGGATCGGGGCAGTGAGCATCCCTGCATGGCAGTCCTTGCAGATCGCAGCAGCGCGGAGGAGCTCATGGTACAGCATCATGAGCCGCTCCTGTGCTGCAAGCGTTTGAAGCCCCGCGGTTTCGAGGGGAACCGCATTTCTGCGGCAAAGACTGGCACGGGAACCGCAAGGAAAGGCCTATGAAGATTGCCATCTTTCCGCAAAGAGGACGGCTCCGCACGCAGCCAAGATCCTCGGGACACCGCTCGATCGTGCGTCTCTATTTCGAGGCCTATGAATACAAGGACCGTGTCTTGCTGACGTCCTTGCTTGCGGGCGACTTCACTTTCACAAGTCCGGTCGATGATGCGATCGATCGCGACGAATACTTCGCGCGTTGCTGGCCTAACAGCCGGCACACCGCCGTCTTCAAGATCGAGAGGCTGATCGAGGATGGTGATGATGTGGTGGTTACCTACACCGCGACGACGAGCTACGGCTCCACGTTCAAGAACACGGAGATCTTCACCTTCCGCGATGACAAGATCGCGCAGGTGCAGGTGTTCTTCGGCACGGAGACGGCAAGCGCGGCCAGCGGTGCGGAGATCGCGGACCTGATCGAGACATGGGCCGAGGGAATCCGCGGCAAGGATGTGGAGATGGTCGCCAGCCAGTTCGCGGAAGATGCGGTGGGCTTCTTCCTCGCACCGCCGCTGATCGCGGATGAGGACCTGCGCGTGAACCTGCGGGAGTGGTTCCATACCTTCGATGGCGATCTCGGCTATGAGGTCCGTGACTTGAAGGTGCATGCGAGCGGCGATGTCGCTTGGGCGCATGCGCTGAATCATCTGGCCGGGATGAAGAAGGAGGGCGAGGAGGCGGACCTGTGGTTCCGCGTGACGATGGGCTTCGAGAAGATCGATGGATCATGGAAGATCCTCCATGCGCATGAGTCCGTGCCGTTTCTCATGGATGGCAGCGGCAAGGCGGCCTTGGATTTGAAGCCGCAAGGGCTTTCCCAAGGGGATTCCGGGATTACCTGATCGGGGCGCCGACAAAGATCGGGCAAGGGTGACGCGACGCTTGGATTCCCGGGGGAAATCGGCATCGTTCAGTTCACGCCTTCCATCCTGATGAAACCTTATCTCGGTGCCAGAAGTGAGATCCATCCCGGTCACGAGCATGTGATGGAGAGCGATGCGCCTGAATCCCCATGGGGCGTCGTTTTTGAAGATGACGGGGATACCGGCTACTTCTACGCGAGGGATTATCGGGAGGTGGATTCCGTGTTTGTGGATGCGTTGCACATCTACACGGTGAAGCAGGTCGTGGATGCATCGCTTCCATCCAATCTCCGGATCATCTGGAGCAACGATTGGAGCAAGGCGGCGCTGCTTCTGAACAACAGACCTCACGCGATGTTCGATTTCGCGGAGAAGATCGGATACTCCATTGATGAGTTTCCAGAGCCTGACCCGAACACGGGGTGGCGGCGGCTGCCATGGAGCAAGGAACTGAAGCGCTTCTTCTACTCGGAGTAGCCCTTGCCCGGCTGTCGAAGCGAGGCAGGCGTCTCACGGTCCCGGGGGCTTTACTTTTCTTCGTCTTCCTCGGGTGCCTCGGGTTCTTCCGGTGCTTCCGGTGCTTCCTTCTTTCGAAGGCTCATTCCGACGATGGAAAACACGCCGAGGAGAATGACGCCCCAATCACCGATCCGTGCGTAGAGGGTGACGGGTGGATTTTTGGGGATGTCCACCTCGGCCATCAGGGTGCCGCGGGTGAAGTGGCTGCCCTTTTCATCGCGCAGTTCCTGTGGCTTGCCACCGTCCGGATGCAGGGTCGTGCCGACGGGAGTCACCGCGGCGCTGACGCCGGTATTGGCACAACGGATCATCGGCCGGCGAAATTCGATGGCGCGGAAGCGGGCGTTCGCGAATTGCTGTGCGGCTCCTTCGGTTTCCTTGAACCAACCGTCATTGGTCACGTTCACGATCACCTGTGGGCCCTCGCGGACGAACTTCCGCATCAAGCGCGGCACGGTGTCTTCAAAGCAGACCGTGGGGATCACGCCGAAGTTCTGGCCCTTCACCTCCGCGGTGAGAGGTTCCAAGCTCTCCCCCACGCTCAAGCCGCCGCCGAATTCGACGCCGGACTGCTGTTCGTAGATCTTTCCGAGGAAGGGCAGCTTGTCGATGAGCGGAATGTATTCACCGAAGATGACGAGGTGATGCTTCCGGAAAGTCTGTAGCTGTCCATCGGAGGGAAGGATCGCGAGGGAGTTCCACTCCTTCGCATCTTCCTTCATCATCAGCATGCCGTCGTGAGCCTCGGACTCGGTCTCGTTCACGCCGAAGACGATGGTTGCCGGGCTCTTCTCGCGAATCCGGTCGATGGTATCGACATTCTGCTGCCACATCCCCCAGGTGCCATCATCGGCCCGCAGGATGCGCCCGGTCAGTGCCGTCTCCGGCCACATGATCCAATCCGGCTGCTTGCTGCCGGCCTTCTCGACCGCGGCCAAGGTGTCATCCTCATAGCCGATGTGCACTTCCTCCGCGGTCCACAGCGGGCGTGCCGCTTCCTGAGGGATATTCAGCTGCACCAGAAGGGCCCGCAGGCGGATCGACTCCCCCTGCTTCGAGGTGGTGAGCCGCCAAACGCCGTAGGCATAGGCAGCCCCCATCACCAGCACCACGCAACCCATCGCCACCTGGCGGCGCAGCACCGCGGAGTGATACTGGGAAACACGGCGGACGCAGACCTGCACCAGCACGGCCTGCATGAAAATCGGCAGCATGGAGAGCCCCGTGACGCCTAACAAATCCGCTGCCTGCGAGAAGACCGGCGTTTCATGAAAGGCCACGCCCAGCGGGTTCCAGCCGAAGCCCGTGAAGAGCCACCCGCGCAGCCACTCCAGCGCCGCCCATGTGGCCGCGCAGGAAAATGCATACAGCGGTGCGGAGAAGAGTCCTTCCTTCCGGCCGCCCCGCCAAGGATTCCCGAGGGTGGACGCAAAGAGCGCCCACGCCGCCGGGAACAAGGCGAGATACAGGGAAAGCGCCACCCAGCCCACATCCGTCACGCTCCGCAGCCACACCAGATTCGGCAGGAAGAAGGCGGCACCGGTGAGGTAGCCGAGGAAGAAGGCCTTCCTCTTCCGCCGCTTCTCGCCCAGCGACCAGAGCGCGATCAGGATCGGCACGAGCACCAGCCAGACCAGCTTCCCCACCGAGTGCGGCGGGAAGAGCAGGGCCATGCCGGCGCCGCTGGCAATCGCTGCCAGCGGCCGGAGAGCAAAGGCGAGACGTTTCATGGATGCAGCACGGGAGCCGAAGACGGATCAGGCCAAGCGTGCCTTGGCATCCGCCTCGATCCAGGCCCACAGGGTATCCAGGGAGCCGCCCACCTTCGTGCGTGCGCCGAGCAGGTCATCCGTCGGGGCTGACTTACCATAGAGGTAGTACTTGATCTTCGGCTCGGTGCCGGAAGGCCGCACGGCGAAGGAGCGCCCGTCTTCCAGATCGACAAAGAGCATCTTCTCCTTCGGCAGGGCATCGCCCTCCGCATCGAAGAGATCCTGCGTCGCGAAGTCGCGGATGTTCGAGACCGCGGAACCATCGATCTCCGTCGGGGGATTGCGCGAATAGGAGGTGGCGAGCGCCGAAATCTTCATCGCGCCATCGGCACCTTCCATCACTATCGATTTGCCGCGCTCCTCATGGTAGCCATATTCGCGGAAGATGTCATCGAGCAGGCAGGCCAGGGTCTTGCCCACGGACTTCGCGTAGGCGGCAACTTCGGCGAACATCACGGCGGCACCGTTGCCATCCTTGTCGCGCACGAAGTCGCAGCCGAGATAGCCGTAGCTCTCCTCGCCGCCGAAGAGGAAGAAGCGGGAATACTCCAGGCGCAGCGCGCGCGTGGTCGCCTCATCCAGCGAGCGGTAGTCGCCCTTCTTGTCCGCCGGGATCGCGTCCTCATACTTGCGGAGCTTCTCGGCGATGTATTTGAAGCCGGTCAGCGTATCCACCACGCCGATGCCGAACTTGTCGGCGATCGCACGCTGGAGCTCGGTGGTGACGTAGGTCTTCACGAAGAGCGTACGGGCACGCGTGGTGTCATTGATCCAGCCGATCTCGAAAGCGGTCTTCGCGCGATACCATGCCATCAGCGAGCCGATCTGGTTGCCGGTCAGCAGGCGCATCGCTCCCTGGGCATCGCGCACGGCCACTCCCATGCGGTCGTTGTCCGGATCCGTGCCGATCACGATCTCCGCGCTTTCCTTGTTCGCGAGATCGATGGCCATTTTCAGGGCCGGTGCGTTCTCCGGGTTCGGGGATTCCACGGTCGGGAAACGGCCATCCTGGATATCCTGCTCCGGCACGGTGATCACTTCGAAGCCAAGCTCGCGGAGCATCGGCACGATGATCACGCCGCCCACGCCGTGGAGGTTCGTGTAGACCACGCGGGTCTTCGTGCCTTCCAGCAGCTCCGGACGCATCAGCAGCGACTTCAGGCGATCCATGTAGCGGCGGTCGATCTCCGCGCCGATGGCTGTCACGGTGCCGCGCTGGTCTTCCGGCAGCGCTTCGTAGACCTCGCTCTCGATCTTGTTCACCTCCGTGATGATCGCGGTGGCGTGCGGCTCCACGATCTGGGCGCCGTCATTGAAGTATGCCTTAAAGCCGTTGTCGTGGGACGGGTTGTGGCTGGCGGTCAGCACCACGCCCGCATCGGCACGCAGCTCGCGGATCGCGAAGGAAAGCTCAGGGGTCGCACGACCGGAATCGAAGAGATAGGCATCGCAGCCCAGATCGGCGCAGGCCTTCGCGCAGAACTCGGCGAAATCCCGGGAGAAGTGGCGCGTGTCATGGGCGAAGACGAGCTTCGGCTTCCGCTCGGTGCCGACGTGGCGCTTCGCATAGGCGATCAGGCCGCGGACCGCGCGGGAGACATTGAAGAAATTCATCGTCGCGGTGCCGAAGCAGGGATGCTCCGGGCGATCATTCGGGCCGCCCTTCCCCTGCTCTGCTGCGGTCACCACCTTGCCGATGGTCCGGCCGCGCAGGCCGCCGGTGCCGAAGGCGAGGGTCTTGAAGAAGCGGTCATTGAGCTCCTCCCACTCGCCCGCGGCCACCAGTTCGCGCACGGCGGCTTCGGCGAGCGGGGTGGCAGCTCCTTCCAGGAGCAGGTCGATGTTCTTGCGGGTGGCAGGCAGGATGTGGCTGGCAGCCAGGGCTTCGTCGAGTAAGGCGGCGAGGTCGCTCATTTCGCGCTGGATGGTAGCGGCCCGATCCTTCATGGCAATGCCTTCCCATGCGTCATCTGCTCGAAGCCGCCATCGCCAAGCGCGTCCCGCTGCGGCAACCCGGAACCAATGCCCTGCGCCTGATCGATGGCGAGGGCGACGACCTGCCGGGCCTGGAGCTGGAAGATTTCGCCGGGCGCTGGCTGCTTTCCACCCGCGACCGCACCCCGCCGCGGGAAATGGTGGAGTGGCTGCGGGAAAAAAAACGCAGCGTCTACTGGAAGCGGCTGGACCAGCAGCAGAAGGAATCCCCCGCTCACCTCTGCGGTCCGGAACAGGACGAACCTTTCCCGGTCCTCGAAAGCGGGCTATCCTTCGAGATCTCCTTCCAGTCCGGCTACTCGCAAGGGATCTTCCTCGACCAGCGGGACAACCGCGCCGAGCTGCGCGGGCGTCTGGGCGCGGGCACGACCCTGCTGAACACCTTTTCCTACACCGGGGCCTTCTCAGTCTTCGCCGCCAGCGCCGGAGCCACCGCCACCACCCTCGATCTGGCGCAGCCCTACCTCGACTGGGCGAAGCGGAACTTCGAGCTGAATGGCTTCGATCCCGCGGCGCACTATTTTTGCAAGGGCGATACCTTCCACTGGCTGGCGCGCTTCGCGAAACAGGGGCGCAAGTTCGATGGCATCGTGCTCGATCCGCCGACTTTCTCGCGGGACAAGGACGGCAAGGTCTTCCGCGTTGAGAAAGACTACGGGCTGCTGGCAAAGCTCGCCTTCGATTGCCTGGCACCGGGCGGCTTCTTGCTCGCTTCGACGAATTGCCGGACCCTGCCGCCGCGGGCCTTTGAAATGCAGGTGCGCGGAGCCACGAAGCGGGTCGTGAAAACGCGGCTCGCCCCGATGCCGGCCGATTTTAATGGCGAGCCGTATCTGAAGAGCCTGTGGGTGGATGCGTAGGACCGGAAGACACGCTTCCGGCCCGGCTTCCATTCCCTCCAGTCTTCTGTCTTACGGCGACACCGCGAGACGCTCCGGAGCGGCCGTTTCTTCGAAGACGAAGCCGTTTTCCTTGTAGGTCTTCAGGCGGAAATGGGTGGCGGTGGAAAGTACGCCATCCATCGTACTCAGCTTCTCGGAGACGAAGCGCGCCACCTCGCGGAGGTCGCTGCCTTCCACCACGACCATCAGGTCGTAGCCACCGCTGGCGAGATAGCAGCTCACCACCTGCTCGAAGCGGGCGATGCGCATGGCCAGGCGGTCGAAGCCACCGCCGCGTTCCGGGGTGAGCTTCACCTCGATGAAGGCGGAGACGTCATTGTCCCCTGCTTGCTCGGCATCCACCACGGCCTGGTAGCCGAGGATCGTGCCGTTCTTTTCCCACGCCGCGATCCGGGTGCGGACTTCCTCCTCCGTCAGGGAAAGCAACTCGGCGAGTTCCTGATGGCTGTGGCGGGCCTGGCGGCGGAGCAATTGCAGAAGCGGGTCGATCGACATGACGGGAGCGGTTCTAGGTGCCCGCGGGCGGCGGGGCAAGGGCAGCATTTCTGCGTTTCGGAGTGCCGCAGCGGGAAAAATGGTTAAATTCCCTGATAAATCCCCGCCGCTGGAACGCTATGAATCCACACTTCCTCCTATGAAAACTCCGATTTTTGCCATCGTTTCCCTGATTTCCGTCGTCCTGCCTGCCACGCTTCAGGCGAGAACCTGGAAGGAAGCCGGTTCCGGCCGCAGCGTGGAGGGTGACTATCTGCGCAGCGAGGGTGACCAAGTGGTCCTCCGCAAGCCGAATGGCACCACCTTCAAGATCGCCCTCTCCAAGCTGAGCGAGGAGGACCAGAAGTTCGTGGCCGATCAAGCCGCGCCGAAGAAGGAGGAGGCCGCCAGCTCCGACAAGGATGTCTTCAAGTGGGAGACCGACTTCGAGTTGGCAAAGCAGCGCGCCAAGGCGGAGAACAAGGATATCCTCGTGGATTTCACCGGCTCCGACTGGTGCGGCTGGTGCATCAAGCTAAAGAAGGAAGTCTTCGACAAGCCGGAGTTCCAGGAATACGCGGCGAAGAAGCTGATCATGGTGGAGCTGGACTTCCCGAAGCGGAAGGAGCTGCCCGCCAAGGAGAAGGAGCAGAACGACAAGCTGGCGGAGAAATACGATGTCCAAGGCTTCCCGACGATCCTGCTCCTGAACTCGAAGGGCCGTGAGGTGAACCGGACCGGCTATCAGGAAGGCGGCCCGGAGAAATACATCGAGCACCTGAAGAAGCTGCTGAAGTAAGCTGCGGGACGCCCTGAGATTGCGAATCGGCTTGGTTCTCAAGTCCCTTGGGTCCTGCGTCCCCGTGTTGTCCTTACTCGAACAAAGGTGAAGGAGATCCATTTCCACCCCACGCGCTACCAGCGTAGGCGACAGGTTCTCGTTTTCATGGCGTGGTGTGTTCCGGCCTGTGTCTGGGTCTGGTGGCAGTCCCCGCAGGTGTTCCTCTTCGTGATCCTTTTCGTACCCTTCCAACTGGTGTTCTTTCTTTCCCAGATCCGGAAGGTTCCGTCTTCCCGAATCGAGATCGACGAAGAACAGCTGATCCTGGAGCCGGAAGGTCATTGGGGCCAAGAGCCCATCCCCCTGAATTCGATCGTCGCGAAGCGATCCGAAGCATTCAGCCAGACCCTGATCTATGACCGGGACGGCGGACAGAAGGTGTTCCAGATGAGCCGATGGGACTTCACCCACAGCCAGTGGCGGACGCTGGCCCAGTTCGTCAGAGGCCTTCCCGTGATGGAGATCGGCTGATTCGCTGCCTGCGCAGGGAACCTGTAGCAACGCCCTGCTGGGACGACGCGTGGAGAACAGCGGGATCCTCCTGCACTTCCCAGCAGCAGGATGTCGAGGAGCACGTCGTGGAGCTGGAGCGGCGGCTATTCTCCAAGGAGAACCGGGGAGAACTTCAGGCCCTGATTCTGGAGCGCACCCAAGTCCTCCCGCACGGCTGCTGAAGGGATGAGCCCTGTGGGAAGAGAAACAGGGAGAGGCGACATCGCCCCTCCCCGCTCCCCGTTTTGATCTCGATCAGGCGACGCCGGCGAAGCGCAGCAGGTCCACCATGGTGAAGTCCTCCCCGGTCTTCCCGGAGTCGATGGTGGTCAGGAAGGGTTTCCAATCCGGATCTTGGCTCAGGTAGGACTGCTTGTCCCCCTGGAGCAGGCCGATGAAGACCTCCGCGACGATGCGGCCGCCGACGGAGCCGAGGTGCTCACCCGCTTCCTGGACCTCTGCTTCCTTCAGGATGTAGTACCAGAGCGGCGTGCGATTGTGCATGCCGTAGGGCTTCAATTCCTCGAAGTCGGAATCCTCCATCACGGTGAGCGAGGGAAGCTTCGCCTTCATGGTCGCCGCGATCTTCTGGCCGGACGGCAGCGAGAAGGTCAGGTGCCGCAGGAGGTTCCGGGTGGCCAAGCTCTGGGGATTCGTGCGCGGATCGGGATTTGGCACGACCGAGCCGGGGAGCTGGAAGAGCGGCGTGGAGAGCTTGGTGTCGATCTTCTTGTTCCGGCGGACATTGCTGTCCTTGAAGTCGAAGAAGGTCCGCCAATCGATGAAGCGCCACTTGGCACGTGCCGATCCGGAGAGGTCGTCATTCTCCGGGCTGCTGTGGTCTTCCGTCGCCTTGAAGATGAACTGGAAGAGCTGGCCGCCATCGCTGGCGCCCGTGAAGTTCGAGCGATACGAAGGACGGACCTGGCTGTGACCGAAGCGGTAGCAGGCCACGGAGAACTCCACCGGGATGTAGGGTTCCTTATTCCAGTCGTAGAACTTCCGGCCGTTCTTCAGGATGTCCTTCACGGTGGAGGCACCGCAGGTGAGGCGGAGGAACTCATGGACGATGATCCATTGGTAGTGCCAGCGCACGATCCGCTGGGCCTCCGCGAAGATCTCATCCATGCTGAGCCCGGCGGCGGCGGGGCTGGCGACGAAGTCATCCACCACGGCATTGTGGAAGCGCAGGAAGGCGAGATGGAGCTGGGAGACGATGAGGTTCTCGTCATTCCGCGGGTCTCCGATCAGCGCGATGCTCTGGCTATTCCTCGGGATATCGTAGCGCAGCGGCGTGCCGGAATCCGGTATCGGCTCGACGAGGAACTTGATGGGTTTCGTCCGATCATAGAGGTGGGGACTGCCTCCGGGTCCGGCACCGTAGAGATTGTCCAGTGCGAGGGTCGGCGTGCGGAAGTTCGCGATCTGCTCCGGGTCCGCTTGGCGCTCGAGGCTGGAGGTCGGATCGAAGGTCATATCGTGATCGAGGAATTGGCCGAGGAAGGTCATTCCCGCGGTCATCTTCGGATTGTTCTGATTGTTGACCTGGAGGTTCTCGTCGGTGATCAGGTTCTTCGGATCCGCCAGGTTGTCCTGGGCATCCATGATCCCGCCGATCTTCCCGATTTCGATCAGGCCGGCGCGCAATTGCGGGGTGTCCGAGGCGAAGGGCGGGAGTTCCCCAAAGATCCGGCCGAAGCGACCGGAGTCGAAATACTTGGAACGGGGAGGGACGATGTCATGAGGGTAGGAGCCGTGACGGCGGGAGGCACAACCGCGGGGCGGCGGGGTTCCAGCCGTGCTGCCATGGGAGTAAGGGCAGCCGCCCGTAGGAGGAGTGGGATCTTCTGGCGACATGATTTCTAGTAATGGTTTTGTCGTTCTAGAATTAGAACAGCTCACATGTCGTAAGTGGGAATATCCGAATAGTCAGCCTTTCAAGTTTAGGGAAATATCCTATCTGATCCCGGGTTCGCTTCTATAAATGAGCAAGTTGCACGATCTGTTGTTTCGAGAAACGAGAGTCACGAGATAACTGTAAGATTGACCTATCCGCCCTGCTGCGGCCTTATCCCTTCAGCTCACACCCTCTCGATGACCTTCGCGCTGAAACGCATGGAGAATAGTCCGCAGCAGATCTATTTGATCGTGGCGCTGCTGGGCTGCGTGCTGTGGCTGAGCTGGGGACGCCAGTCGTCCCACCCGATCCTGTGGATCTGGCCTGCGGCGATGTTTGTTCACTGGTGCGTGCTGCAATACCGTTTCCGGAAGGAGCCGGATTGCAGCTTGGAGCTGGACGATGAAGGCCTCCGGTTCTGGCCCAGCCAGCATTGGACGGTGGACCGGATCCCGTTTGGCTCGATCAAGGCGGTCAGCGAGGAGGGCTCGTCGCTCTGGATCTATCACTACGACGCGGAAGGCGCGGAGAAGGGCATGGAGATCAATCGCCAGCGATTCACTTCCAAGGATTGGAAGGAATTGATCCGGATTCTCCGTGAGGGGAAGGAAGCGCAGAATGCGATCCCCTGAGGGACGCATTTCGAGCATTTGCCCACGAAAAAAGCCGGTGGCTTTCACCACCGGCCTTCTCAAATTCAATCGGTGCAAGCCGGAGCTCAGTCGCCGAGGCAGATGCCCACGGCCTTGGCGGCCTTGACCATTTCGCCATCGGGCTCGACGAGGCGGAGCTGGTTCACGGCTTCCTCGATCGGCACAGAGTCGACGTGGTAGGCTTGATAGCTGACCATGCGGCCGAAGCGGCCTTCCTCGGCCAGCTTCACGGCCATCACGCCGAAGCGGGTGCCAAGGATCCTGTCGAGCGCCGTCGGGGCACCACCGCGCTGGAGGTGACCGAGGGTGCAGGAGCGGGTTTCCTTGCCGGTGAGCGACTCGAGGCGGCGGGCGATGATGTCACCGATACCACCGAGGCGGACTTCGCCGCCAGCGTTCTCCGCGATGGTCGCGAGCTCGCCATCCGGCAGGTGCGCACCTTCCGCCACCACCACGAGCGTGCTGTGGTGACCTTGGGAATCCCGGTTCTTGATGAACTCCGCCACCTTCTCGGTATCAAAAGGAATTTCCGGAAGCAGGATCACGTCCGCACCACCGGCGATGCCACCCCAGAGGGCGATCCAGCCCGCGTGGCGGCCCATCACTTCCAGCACCATGATGCGCTTGTGGCTCTCCGCCGTGGTGTGCAGTCGATCAAGGCCATCGACCACCGTGCTCACGGCACTGTCGAAGCCGAAGGTCATCGCGGTCGCGCGAAGGTCGTTGTCGATGGTCTTCGGCACGCCGATGACCGGCCAGCCTTCACGGTAAAGCTGCAGGCCGGTGGTCAGGGAGCCGTCGCCGCCGACGATGACGAGCGCGCGGATCTCCAGCTGGTCCATGGTGCGCTTGGCCTTCGCCACGATATCAGCCGGCACTTCGGCGATGTCGCCCTTGCCGACCTTGGCGGCGAAGTGGCCCTTGTTGGTGGTGCCGAGAATGGTTCCGCCCAGTTTGAGGATCCCGAGGGTATCCTGTGGCTTCAGCACCTTGTAGTCGCCCGGCGGCAGCAAGCCTTCGAAGCCGTCCTTGAATCCGATCACCTCCCAGCCGAGCTGGCTGGCTGCTCCCACGACACCGTGGATCACTGCATTGAGTCCGGGGCAGTCGCCCCCGCTGTTAAGAATACCGATGCGCATCGCGAGTGGGTGTGGAGTGTTAAATTCGGTTCGATAAGTCAAAATCGCGCCATTTTTAGCGCGGGTTCGGAACGTCCAAGATTTCCTTGGCTTTATTCTCGATCGGAGCGCCCGCAGCGACCCATCGGTCGAAGGCCGCCCAGCCCGGATTGATGAAGCCTCGGGCGCGGTTGAAGCGGTCCGGATTATTGAGCACCACGATGATCAAGCGCCGTGGTGTGACAGCTTTTTCGCCGTCGGCTTTTTCGCGGACGAGCGGGTCGCGCTCGACGGAGACGCTCACGCAGGGACCTGCCGCACCGGTCGTGCCGGTCTTCAGGCCGAGGATGTTCGGCTCGCCGATGAGTTCGTTCGTGTTCTGGATCTTGTAGCCGCGCTTGCCGCCCGCGCCATTCACGGTGACCTGGCGTTCTTTCTGGCGGGAAATGAAGGTCACGCCCGGCTTGCGCATCGCATAGATGGAAAGCTTCGCGATGTCCGCGGCGGTGGAAGTGCAGCGCTGCTTGCCGACTTCCAAGCCGTGTGGATTGCCGAAGCGGGTCTTCAGCAGGCCGATCGCCTTGCCGAGTTCATTCATCTCCCCGACGAAGGCCGCGACCGGGTCACCGGTCTTGCCGCGGGCGCGCAGCATTTCGCCGCCCACGTAGTTGGCCACGGTCATGGCCGCGATGTTGTCCGAGCCGAGCATCGCGGAGTAAAGGGCATCGCGCACGCTCATGGAGTCCCCTACCTGAAGGTTCAGGGGATTCGGTCCGCCGATCGCGAGGGCCGCGGGTGGCACGGTGGCGGTCACTTGGCTGAGGTCGGTGCCGGTGGCATCCGCCCAATCGACCGCGATCACACAGGTGGCAATTTTGGTCAGACTCGCGACCGGACGCTGCACGACGGAATTCGCCGCCATCAGGACCTTTCCGGAGTTCGCCTCCACCACCATATAAGCTTCGCCCTGCTGGGCGGAGGCCACGGCGGAGAAAAGAGCAAGGATCGATAGGAAAAACGCGCGCATCATGGGCCGGGGCGGACTCTAGCTGTCCGGTCCCACGGGGCAAGCGGAGAACCGTCACAAACGCAGACGGGAGGAGGCCGAAAAATAATCACGAAAGCTCACTAAACTTATTTTGGGCAGCGGCAGTCAATGCGGTCCCGTTTCAAAAAACCATCCTGCCTACCTCCCGTGAAGCCCACGAACCCCCTTGTTGCCGGTCGTCCGGCACTCCTCTGCGCAGCGCTCGCCTGCACTCCCCTCGCCCACGCTGCGTCCACCTGGACCGGCGCTGTGGATAGCAATTACAACACCGCCGGAAACTGGAACCCCAACGGGACGCCAGCGGTCGGCACCGACGTCGAGATCCTTAGCGGCACGGCCAATGTCCCCAGTGGCAACTGGGACCGCCGCGGCGCCGGCTACACCACCATCGGCGGTACCGCCAATGTCACCCTGAATTCGGGAGGCCAAGGCCGCTTCCTGAATACGGGTGCTTTCAACATGAATGGCGGGACCTTCACCCACTCCGGCGAATACTTCATCGCCGGTGCCGGGGCGGTGGGCACCATCAATCAGAGCGGGGGCAGCATCAGCTCCACGCTGTCCCGCGGCTGGCAGCTCTCCGACAACAACATCAACCAATCCGGCAGCGCCTACTACCTTTCCGGCGGTCTCCTGAGCGTGACCTCCACCGCTACCTGGACGGACCTGCCGCTGCGCGGTGTCTGGTTCGGCAAGGGCGGTGAAACCGGCGGGAACAACTCGGCGGCCATCGGTTCGGCCACGGGAGATCTCTTCAAGGTCACCGGCGGCAGCGCGAACTTCACCAAGACCGGAGCGAACACCTCCGAGGTCCGCGTTTCCCGGAACTCCGGGATCGAGATCACCACCGGTTCGGTGTCCTTCAACAACTACACGGAGTTCCGCGTGGGTCAGGGTGCTTCAGGCGGCCTGAACTCCCGAGTGATCCTCACCGGCGGCACCCTCGATATCACGGGCGGCACCGCATTCTACCTCGGGGAAAGCGACAACGGGCTGCTGTCGATCAGCGGCGGCTCGATGACCCTCGATGGCCTGCTTTCGCTGGGCCGCAGCACCTTCACGGGGGTCGGCACGGTGAATCTCTCCGGTGGCACCCTCTCGGTGGATAGCCTGGTGAATGGAAACGGCCTCGGCGTCTTCAATTTCACCGGCGGCCGTCTCTATGTGGACGGCGATGCCACCGCCCTGCTCAACGAGTCTTGGTTCAACAAGGTCCAGGATACCACCGCGACCTTCGACGGCACCCGCACGCTGATCGTGCCGGAGCCATCGTTCGGGATTCTCCTGCTGGGCACTGCCGGAATTCTTGGGATCCGCCGGCGGCGCTGACGGCCAGCAAGGACAGGGGGCCGCGGGCATTTCCAAATTGGGGGAGATGCCTGCGGATTCCCCATAAGTTCCTGGAATCGCTCCGTTTGCCCTCGTTCCCGCATTTTTTCCAGGGACGAGGGCTTCTTCTTGGGCGGGATGCGTGATTGGATCGGGGGTTCTCGGTCCCCTTTCCCTGCCCGGAGATCCTCCCAGACTTTCTGGGATCCCGCCTTGCCATGGGGCCCCCATTCCCGTAAACTGCCCTGCGTCAGGCAGATCCGGGGTCTTTATCCGGCTGCCCGCCGCCGGCCAAAACGCTGATTTTGGCAGCAGCGCTCCGCTTGGGCGGGGCGCAATCGGACTCCGGCGGACGCGGGAACACCGCGGAAAAGCCTGCCAAACCGGGCCCAGCGCGCGATAACCGCCAGTCCCGGGTCTTTTGGATCTCCGCCCGTCCCGCTTTGAGCGGCGGATTTCCCCGGCACCATAAAACCGGAGGCCCGGACCGGCAGGTCGAGCCCGCAGCCCCGCCCGATCGCGGGCGGCTGCCAGCCGTCGCATGCCCGGCCCGATAACCGAAAGCAAAACATGTCCAACGCCACACCTGATACCAGAGGCGCCGGAGGAGAACGCCGCAGAAATCGCTCCCGTGGAGGGAGAGGCCGGAATCGCAACCGGACCAAGAACGGCGGCAACGACGAAGGTAGCAACAGCAACCAACACAACAACCACAACCGCTCCCAGCACCAGGGCGGCCGCCAGAACCGCGAAGACCGCGGCCCGCGCCCGCCACGCAAGGAGTACAAGCCCGCTCCGCTGACCCTGTGGCAGAAGATCCTCAAGATCTTCGGCCTCTACAAGGAGCCCGTCCGTCCGCCGCGTCCGGCGAAGAAAGAAAGCGTGAGGTTCGAAGAAGGACCGCCACGCGAAGTGAAGTCGAATACCCGCAACGCCCGCCAAGGTGAACAACGGGAGCCGCGCGAACCGCGTGAACCACGCGAACGCCGCAGCCCCGAGAAGACCGAAGTGGGAAGCCAGCGGATCTACCTCGGCAACCTGTCCTACGATGCCAGCGAAGAAGATCTGAAGGATCTCTTCAAGGGCGTGGGCACCGTCCGTAACGTCGAGATCGTCTACAACCGCCGCACCCACAAGTCGAAGGGCTACGGCTTTGTCGACATGCTGAATGTCGAGGAAGCCAAGCGTGCCGTGGAAGTCCTCCACGACCAGTTCTTCATGGGCCGCAAGCTCGTGGTGAGCGGAGCCAAGACCAAGGAGCACGAAGATGCCGTGAAGGAAGAGACCGTCGAAGCGGCACCTGCTGCCCCTTCCGCGCCGTCTGCTCCTGCCGCGCCCTCCAACGAATCGGAGCCTGCCGCCTGAGCAGCTCCCGACTGAAGATCATTCCCGGCCCCGTCCGCTCACCGCGGACGGGGCTTTTTTGTTGGGGGAAAAATCATCAGGCGGGCTGGCCTGCGCGGTGAGACATGGAAAGGGAAAGCGGTCCCCCCTTTGGACTTGGAAAGCGGTGCCCTCAGAACTCCAGCTCGTACACCGGCACGGAATTCATTTCCCCGTCTTCCAGCCGCACGCCCACGTCTCCGTTCCGGTAAACCTTCACCACTTCCACCTTGGAGTCCGAGTCCATCAGGTAGGCCTCGCAGCCGACGACAAGCTCGGTGACCAGATCGCCCGCCGTCCATTCCCAGCGCTTCCTGGCGAGGCCGAACTCATCCGCAGTCTGCTCCGTGAATGCCTCCAGCGCCGCGATCTCGAGGCTCCTCTCCGCTCCCTCCTGCGGGTGCTTCGGGAGCCCGATCACCCGCGTCGGGGGCAGGGCGAGGAGATAGGCGATCGCATCGCTGCGAGTGTCGAAATGGCCGGGCTGCGGGTCCATGGGTGTGGCTGCGACAGAGGCCTACATGCCCCTTTCCCCTGATCAACCCGGGACCGCCCGTGCCATGTGACACAGTTGGAACATAGGTCCGCGTTGCCGCGGCGGAAGGCCTCGGGACGCCCCGGGGCAGGATTGAGGATGAGTGATTTCCCCGATTCTTCTCCCTCGCCTTGACATTCCGTCCGTGCTAGGAATCGCCCGGCAGTCGTCCGGAGGTCCCACCCTCCGGGCAAATTCACCCCCCTGCTGTTCCCCTGATTCCCCCTCACCCATGTACCGTTCATCCCTGTCTTTTCTCGCCCTTTCCGCCGCCCTCCTCCTCCCTGCCCAAGCTGGCATCCAATTCGTCCCCGAGTTCGAAGCCGGTAGCAAATGGTTCACCGAAAGCTGGTCCGCTGGGGCCCGCACGGAGATGGTGGCCTTCCTCAATGACGTCGGCGCCTTGTTCAACAGCGACGCCACGGCTCGCGTCCGCATCACCGACGATGCCGTCGCGAACACCTATGCCTCCGCTGGCAGCAGCTGGGCCGATTGGTATCAAGACCCTGCGACCGGAAATGTCGTCCGCGCGCCGGGCCTGTGGCTGATCGTCGTGAAAGGGATCACCAATCCCGCTGCGGCTTCCGACGTCACGATCAACTGGAACCTCGACGTGGCGACCCTCTACGGGGGCAACTCCGCGAGCCTCATTTCGAATATCCGTGGCCTGGGCCGGCATGAGATGCATCATGCCTTCGGCTGCGCCAGCCAAGTCTTCTTCTCCTCGAACGACGACACGCGGGGTGAGCTGACCCTGGCCTCGGTGGCGGACCTGCTTTACCGGGACTCCAATGGCCAGCCGGTGCTGGGAAACTTCAATCCCGCGAACTTCGGCTACACGATCAACAATTTCCCGCTGCCCGCCAACTGGACAACGACCTTCCAAACCGGCCTCTATTTCGAGGCCCGCGATCGCCAAGGCCGGGTGGTCCCGATGGCTCCGATCGCCTTCAAGGACAGCAATACCAACGTCAGCTACATCGATTTCAGCCACATCAAGGGAATCGCTTATGCGAATGATCACCCGACCTGGAGCACCTACGTCGATACGGACCTGAATTTCCTGCGGGCGATGGGTTATCCCCTGATGGCGGATTCCGCGCTGCTCCAGCAACCCGCGAAGATCACCAGCTTCAACGCCGGCACGAACCAGGCGACGGTGAACTTCGAGACCCAAGTCGGGAAACATTACCGCTTGGCCACCTCGACCGACCTCCAGCATTGGCAAGTGCTGCCAACCGGCATGCCGGGCACCGGGGCCGTACTGGATTTCAGCTACCCGATCAATAAGACCGTGGATCCGAAGCGCTTCTTCCAAGTGGTGGAGGTGTCGGAATAAAGGGCGGCCCGAGAAAACATTCGCATCCCTTTCCCGCCTATCGGAAAAGGCGCGCGTGATCTTGCCTCCGCCCGAGCAGCTTTTCTTCGTCTGCGGTCCCACCGCCGCGGGCAAGAGCGCGCGTGCGCTGGAGCTGGCTGCGGAGTTGGACGGGGAGATCGTGAATGCCGATGCCTTCCAGCTCTATCGTGGCGTGGAGGTGCTCACTGCGGCCCCTCCGCAGGAGGACCTCGGCAAGGCACCGCACCATCTCTACGGGGTGCTTTCCCCCGCGGAGCCGGTCGATGCCATGGCCTGGCTGCGCATGGTGCTACCGGTCATCGACGAGTTGCTATCGCGGGGCAAGACGCCGGTCATCACGGGAGGTTCCGGGCTTTACCTGAAGTTCCTCTCGCATGGTCCCTCTCCTCTGCCGCCCGGTGATCCGGTGCTGAGGGAAGAGCTGGAGGCACTAAGCCTGACCGAACTGGTGAGCCGTTTGCAGGCGGTCGATCCGGTGGAGGCGGCGCGCACGGATCTCAACAACCGCCGCTATGTTTCGCGGGCGCTCGAGGTATGCATCCTCGCAGGCGTGCCTTGTTCGAGCCTGCGCGATGATTGGGAGCAGGCTAGCGCCGCGCGCGAGTCGAAGCTGCGTGGCGAGTTGGTGCTGCGTGACCGGCCGGCGCTTCATGAGCGGATCGCGAAGCGGACACGTGCGATGCTGAAGGGCGGCGCGATCGAGGAAGTCGCCGCTCTAACAGATGCAGCACCCGGGCTGGAGAAGGCCATCGGGCTTGGGGAAATCCGGCGTCATCTCGCGGGCGAGATCGACCTGGTGGAGTGTGAGGAATTGATCAATGCCGCGACGCGCCAGTATGCGAAACGGCAGGAGACGTGGTTCCGCCGCGAGAAGTGGTTGAAGAGCGAGTGAAGGATCCGGGCCGCCGTTGGAGACGAAAGTCCCGGTTCGCGGAGTTTTCCCGGTAACACTCCTTCAACCATGAAGATAAATCGCAGCCATGGGATCCTCCTTGCCCTGATCATGATTCCTGCGGTGGGAATCTGGGCTTATCGCGAGAAAAATTCGGCCTCTACGAAGACCGGTATGCAGGTTGAATCCGCCGAGTCCGCAGAGGGCAAGGTATCGGACCGTGGTGGGCCGCGCCCGAGCAAAAAGGAGATCAGGGACAAGGCGAAAGCCTGGCAACAGCGGCTGCTGGAGGATCATCCCGAGATGGCACTGAGCGCCCGACAAGTGGCGGCGGAGGACAATGGCTATCTCCAGTGGCTTGCGTTCATTGAGGAATGCCGGGCGAATGGAAAGATGGTCGGAAACTCCTTCGCGTTACCCGAGGACATCAAGGGCATCATTGAAGGGGATAAGCCATGGGATGCTGCGCGAGTCGGCAAGTGGCTCGATGCGAATCAAGAGCTATTGGACAAGATCATCGCCTTGGGCCTGCTTCCGGATCATTCGACGACTGGCATCGATAGCGCACGCCTCGCGGAGAACCAGCAGTTCGCCGGCAATTTGGCACCCCTGCTCCTGGCCTATGCCCGGCATGCACTGGATCAGGGAAACGGGGCGGATGCCATCGAAGCACTGCAATCGTTGATCGGCAGCGCGAGGCATCTGGAAGACGTCGAGACACCCACCTATCTCGCGATGGTGTCTGCCGCAGGGACCCGTGCGAGAATCCTGGATTTCATGGTTGGGGATGCGATTGCGGACGCGGATGCCGCGACCTTGCAACAGTTCCGCAAGTTGATCTCCGATGATCCGCAGGTTCCAGGCTCCTTCGGGCTTTTCGCCCGGGGCGATTGGCAAATCATGTCGGAGAACTATCTGCTCCCCACCCTGCTGGGAGGAGATCGGTTGATCAGCGACGTCCCTCCCAGCTTCCTGAAACAGCCGGAACTGATCGCCGAAAGCTACACGAGGGCTTCATCGGAACTCGCACAGCATTGGGACAAGGCGAGCCTCCGGGACATGCTCGCGCCGCCGCCCGATGTCACAGTGGCTCTGCCGCTCGGACTTAGCGCGGAGGATCAGGAGCACTTCAGGATGCTCACCCACGGACTGATCGAGGGGGTCGCGAAAGGCTGGGCGCTCCAACAGATCGAAAAGGTCATGACGGATGCGGCGCTGGCAATCGCGCTTGGTGAAGAGCCTCCGGTCGAGCCGGTCAGCGGGAAGCCCTTTGTGATTGGAGAAGGCGGGATCTTGAAGCT
Source organism: Luteolibacter luteus (assembly GCF_012913485.1). Taxonomy (GTDB): domain Bacteria; phylum Verrucomicrobiota; class Verrucomicrobiia; order Verrucomicrobiales; family Akkermansiaceae; genus Haloferula; species Haloferula lutea. The sequence continues at coordinate 6,231,372 of NZ_CP051774.1, forward strand.
TCCCGATGATCCGGTGTTTTCGGATGCGAAGCTGGAAGGACTGCGGATTCCCAAGAGGAAGAACTGAGGGCTGGCGGGTTATTCGACGAATGGGGAGACGCGAGAACGTAGGGGCGTCCCTCGCCCCCCTTCAGGGTGCGGTCGCTTTCCCGTGGCTACCCAGGGTTGCGCGCTGCGCGCTTACCCTGGGCTATCTCCCTACCGCCCCGTTGGGGCTCGAAAGAGGATTTGGTGTGCGCTTGCCTTGGGCGATCTCCCTACCTCCCCGTTGGGGCTCGAAAGAGGATGTGGTGCGCGCTTGCCTTGGGCTATCTCCCGGTGGCCCGTTGGGGCTCCAAAAGGGATGTGGTGCAGCGCTTACCCTGGGCTATCTCCCGGTCGCCTCGTTAGGGGCCGAGAGGAGGCCTCACTGCCAGTGCCAGCGGATCTCTTGGACCACGTCCGGGTGCAGGCTCTGGTGGACGGGGCAGCCATTGCCGGTGGCTTCGAGGAGCTTGCGCTCCGGATGATCGGCGGGAAGCGGCACTTCGATGTCGACTTCCAGCTTCGCGATGCGGCGCGGGGTGTCGGTGGACATGTGCTTCTTCACGGTGACCTTCATGCCTTCCAGCGGGATCTCCTTCCGCTTCGCGACGATGCCCATCACGGTGGCCATGCAGACGCCCAGCGCGGTGGCGACGAGGTCGGTGGGCGAAAAGGATTCGCCGCGGCCGTTGTTATCCACCGGGGCGTCGGTCTCCAGCACGGTTTGCGAAGGTCCGTGGATGGCGCGGCAGTGAAGGTCGCCCTGATAGTCGATCTTGATCTCAACCATTGTCGTCGTCGTTGATTTCGTTCGGCGCTGTTTCCTGCTTCGGCGTATCCTTGGCAAGCACGATGCGGAAGCCGGAGAGAATATCCCGGAACTCCATGCCGCGGACTTCCTTCGGCTGCGGGTTCCGGTAGCCGGTGTAAAGGTTCGCCTTCAGGTAGGTGTTCCAGGCCCCGCCGCGCAGCACGCCGTAGCGGGTCAGCGAGATGCTACTATAGTCATCGGAGACCCATTCGTTCACGTTCCCGGCCAGATCGTAGAGACCCAGCTTGTTCGGCGCGAAATTCCCCACCGGCGCAGTCGCCTCGAAGCCATCGTCATAGCCCGCGATGATGCGATCCGAGGAAATCCCCGGCATCTTCGTGGCCGCGCTATCCGCGAAGTTTCCGACCTTGTCCGGCAGCTGCGGCGGCGGCCACTCGATGCCCCAGGGGAAGACCTTCTCGATCTGCTGCTCGCGCTTCGCGGGCGAGGCATCCGGATCCTCGATCGTCCCGGCCAGCAGGCTCCACTCCAGGTCGGTCGGCAGGCGATAAACGTGCACGCTGCTGATGCGCTCCTGCTTGATCTCGCGGGCGGTGAGCCATTTGCAAAAGCGCTCCGCATCCTCGCGGGAAACGTTCACCACCGGATGTTCCGGCCCTTGGATCAGGCCTTCCGGGGGATAGCGCACCGCATGCGACTCGGGGTCGGCCAGGTAGGCATCATAGTCCTTCACCCGGGTCTCCCAGATGCAGGCCATGAACTCGCGGTCCACCGGCACGAAGCGCATGCCCAGGCCGTTCTCCCAAGGGCGGTCCATCACCACGCTGTTGTTCAGCTCCAGCTTCAGCTTCAGCGGAAGGATCTGTCCGGGTGACAGCGTGACCTCCTCTGTCAGCGGCTTGTAGCCTTCCAGCACCACCAGCAGCTCGGTTTTCCCCGGCTTCAGCGAGCCGATGGTCAGCATGCCATTGGTCTTCCCGGCGGAGTTGTTGAAGGTCGAGTCGGAGGCCTTCACGAAGATCTCCGCGCCTGCCGGCTCCGTATCCAGATGGATCGTCGCGAAATCAATGGTCTGCACCCAGCAGCGGAAGGGGCGCATGCCTTGCTGCTTCGCGCGCTCGCTCATGCCGGGATGGTTGAAGCCCTCGTCCATCAGGGGCACTACATCGTACTGGTCCGTCAGGTAGCCTCCCTCGATCCCCTTTGTGGCGAGCCAGTAGCAGAAGGCCTGCGCCTCGCCCTTGCTGGTGAGCGCGATCTTCCGTTTGACGTTGTTAGGCTCGTCGACCTCGACGAACTCCGCGACATCGGCCGGCGGCTGTTTCTCCGCGCGATACTTCTCCCACTCCTCCGCGCCGACATACCTGTCGCTCTCATGGCCCTTCTCCAGTGGCCGGTAGCGTTGTCCCAGGTGGTCCTGCCACATGAGCGCGGGCAGCGGCGGGGCGTCCACCTTCAGCTCCACGTTCTTGATCTCCGTCTCCGTGGCGGCGGACTCCGGTACCACGAAGCTGAGATACTCGGTGCGGAAGCCTTCCTTCTCGATCCGGAAAGTCACTGGCTTCCCGACCGGCACATTGAGTGCCTCGGTGGGTGTATCGGAAGGCGACAAGCGGCCGGACTCATCGTAGACCTTCGCGCCCGGCGAGTTGGTGAGGATCTTGATGGAGCCCCATTCCTCCTTCGCGGGTCCGGGGTTCTGCTGTTTCTGCGGGATGCCCTGCGGGCCGAAGTTATCCATCAGCGCATTCCACGCGCTGCCCTTGAAAGATTCCCATGCGCCGAAGACCAGCACCGCGCTGGTGAGAAGCGTGGCGATCAGGGCGCCCACCGGACGGCGGCGGCGGCGGCGCTTGCCCTCCTGCAGCCAGCGCAAGGCATCGGCAAGATCGCCCGCGCTGGAGATGCGGCGCTTCGAAAGCTGCGGCTCGCAGATATCACAGATGATCTGGTTCAGCGCCTGCCAGCGTTTCCGCTCCGGGCCGGTCGGCAGGTCATCCGGCAGCTCCGGGAAGTCCATGCGGTCCTTTCCGCTGGCGATCTCGTAGAGCACCTTTCCGAGGCTATACACGTCCGCCTGGGCGGATCCCGGGCCTTCCGGCGGGACGAAGCCTTCCGTGCCGACGAAGGTCCGCTGCCCGCGTGCGGCCACCAGGCCGATGTCCGCGAGCTTCGCCTTCCCCGCCACGAAGATGACGTTCGCCGGCTTCACGTCGCGGTGAGCCAGGCCATTGTCATGGAGGTGGCGGAGGGCCTCGGCGAGACGCACGCCCACATCGATGCAGAAGTCCGTCTCCAGCCGCTGGCCGGGCGTGCGCTTGAAATCGCTGCGCAGGGTGCGTGCCTCGTATTCGATGGGATTGATATCCCGCCCGGCGATCACGTCGTCGCCGAGCTCCATCACATAGTAGTAGAAGGAGACCTGGTCCGGGCTGCGGCCGACGTGGAGGATATTTACCATCCCCGGGTGATCCCGGGAAATCGGCTCGAACTTGAGGATGCCCTCGAACTCGCGCTCGAAGCTCCGCTCGTCATCGAAGTCTTCCCGGTAGACCACCTTCACGGCACGCAAGGCGCCGGTGACGCCGCGTGCCATCCACACTTCGCCATAGGCGCCGCCGCCCACTTTCCGCAGGACCTCATGGTCAGGTATGACCGGATCCGGGCGCGGACTACTCGTCGACATCCTCCTCCAAGCGGGCGAGTTCCTTTTTCAATACGGCACCCACGCGGTGCTTCGCCAGATACACCTGTGCCATGCTTACGTTCAGCTGATCCTGCACCTTCTTGGCATCCCACTGGCGGACCACGTAGCAATCGAAAATCTGATACTGCTTGGGAGAGACCTGAGCCTTCACACGGGCTAAAGCGGCGTCGGCGACATTCTTTTTCCATTCCACATCCCAGAGGCGGGCCAGCAGGTCGCCCTTCGGGTCCTCGAAGCGATCGATCACCGCGGTCTTGCGGTCATCCTCCCATTCGCCGCCGGTCATGGCAGTGTCCTTCTTCCGCTTGCGGAACTGGTCGTTGATCCGCCAGCGGGTCATGTTCATGAGCCATGTTTTGAAGGAGCCTTGCTCGGGATCGTAAAGCTTCTTTTTGCTCTGCTTGGCGATGGAAAGGACGGTCTCCTGCACGCAATCGTGCGCCTCGTCCGGACGCAGTCCGGCCTTGATGGCCACGGCGTAAATCAGGCGCCAGTAGGTCTGATAGAATTCATCCCAGGTCTTCTGGTCCTCCCAATTGTCCAGCCGTGCGATAAGGCTCTTGCGGGTCTTTTCGTAGGCTGCTGCGAGCACCTGATCGCGCTCCTTGTCGTACTCTTGGTCGGACATCGGCTCCCCCTTACCATACCCGTGCAAGGGTGTCTTTCACGGAGTTTTGCAAGTCCCGTGGTTCCAACGAAAAAAATTTACGAGGTCGAGATATTTAAGAAAAGCGAACTAACAAGGTTCGCATTTACAACGAGCGTTTCTGCGGCATAGCCTCTGCTGCTGTTTGTTACTTTCTCCCTTCCGGAAATCCCCCTTCCCGGAACACCCACGGAGCAGGTCCCCCCATGCCCAGCCCCCCCGAAACCAATCCCTCACGCCAAGTCGAGAGGATCCGAGAGATCCTTGTCGGTCGACAGATGGAGAGCGTGGAACGTCGCCTGGAGCGGCTTGAGGCGAATTTGCGCCCATTGCCCACGGTTGCGAACGAAGACGTGTTTGAAATCCGCTTGGCGAACTTCGAGCAACGCCATGACCTGAAGCTTCAAGAGCTCCGGGATGAGATCGATGTCGAGCGCGCGCGCCGGGTCGAGGAGACCCATCGTCTGGCCACCCAGATCCAAGCCGCCGCGCGGAACCGCTCCGACAATGGCGTGGAAGCGCAGGCCGTGCTGGAACAGCGGATCACGCTGTGGCTGGAGCACTGGAATACCGGCTTCCGCCAGCACCTGCAGGAGCGCGAGCAATACCTCATCGGCGAGCTCCGCGGGGAACTCGAGAAGACCCGCGCCTGGGTCCGCGAGAAACTGGAGGGCAAGGATCAGGAGGGCTCGCTGCAAAAGCGGCTCCAAGCGTCCTTCGCCCAACTGGCCGAGGCTGCCCGCGCGATCGCCGATGCGGCTGAACTTCACATCGGAAAACCCACGGGAGGTGCCGCATGACCAGCATACTTCCCCCCCTGCCCCTTCCCTTTCCGCCCTCGCTGATGCAGTCCGAGGAAAGCTCCATCCCGGTGGGAAATCTCCCCGTCTCCGGTGGCACGACGCCAGCGCGGGAGCAGCGGCCCTTCTCGCTGCCACCGCTGGGAAGCTACGCACCGCTGCCCAAGCGGGAGGCTCATCATCCCGAGCGCAAGCCATCCCATCCTCCGGGAGCACCGAAGCCGCCCGCCACGCCGGAGCAGCCGGACTTCACCGATGCCGATCTGGCCGCGGCGATCCTGCCGCTGGTGCCTGCCGGGCTTTCCTCGACGGGCTTTCAGGATGATCCGGCCTTCGAAGCGATCCTCCGTGCGACCTTCCGCCGCGCGCTGGCCGAGCATCAATCCGGGCCCTTCCAGGATCCGGACTTCGCGCACCGCATGCTGTGGCGTTTCCAGGCGCTTTTCAGCAGCCGCAGCTATGAGGAGGTGCTGGCTGACAAGATCCGCCGCTTCCACGTGGAGGAGGTGTATCTCTTGGATCGCGATCGCCTTTCGCTGGTCTCCTATGCCAGTACGGACCCCGTGCGGCACGCCCATGCTCGGAAGGTGGGCTCCTTCGCCCGCCAGCTGGCGCTGCGTGTGAAGGATGAGAGCGGCGTCCTGCAGATCGGGTTCGAACTCGGGGAAGGCCGCCGCACCGTGGTGCGCCCGGGCCACTTCTGCTACCTCGTGGCAGTGGTCCGCGGGGAGATCAATGATCTGGTAAAGGCCGACCTCGATTTCGCGCTGCGCCGGATCGAGAGCCGCTACCGCAGCCCCTTCGTGCAGGGCCAGCCGCTCCTGAAGGAGCTGCAGCCGGTGCTGGAAGAGTGCCTGCTGATCCACTCGCCGGCCGCGCCCGCGGGAAATTGAAATAGGTCCGGTGACCATCACGGGATCCGTCCTGCGCCTTCCGCCTCCCGTATTCCGCCTTGCAACTCTGGTACTCATCCCTTGACCGTAAGGTCGCTGATCCCTACGCATCCCCCCACAACACATGGGATTTGAAACTCTAGGCCTCTCCGAAGCCGTCCTCGAAGCCGTCACGGAGTCGGGCTATGACAACCCGACGCCGATCCAGGCACAGGCGATTCCCCTGATCCTCGAAGGTCGGGATGTAATCGGCGCCTCGCAGACCGGCACGGGGAAGACCGCGGCCTTCGCGCTGCCCTCGCTCAGCAAGCTGAAGCCGATCGGCAAGCCGCAGATCCTGGTCCTGGAGCCAACCCGCGAGCTCGCCCACCAGGTGGCGGAGCAATTCGAGAAATACGGCAAGCACACGGGCCTGAAGGTCGCGCTGCTCTATGGCGGCGTGGGCTACGGCGAGCAATCGAAGGCTCTCCAGCAAGGTGCCGACGTCGTGGTGGCCACGCCCGGACGTCTCGTGGACCATTTCTACCGCGCCACCATGCGCTTCAACGAGGTGCAGATCCTGATCCTCGATGAAGTGGACCGCATGCTGGACATGGGCTTCCTGCCGCAGGTGCGGAAGATCGTGAATCTCTGCCCGTGGGAAGGACGCCAGACGCTGTTCTTCTCCGCCACCATGCCGCCGGCGATCCAGACCTTCGCCCAGTGGTGTCTGACGAATCCGGTGAGCGTGGAGATCGCCCGCCGCGCCGTGGCTTCCACGGTGACGCACGCTTTCTATCCGGTCTCCATGGACCAGCGCGATGAGCTGCTGCTGGCCCTGCTGGAGCAGACCGACTATCACTCGGTGATGATCTTCACCCGCACCCGCAAGGAGGCGGACCAAGTCTGCGAGCTGATCAAGCGCGAGGGCAAGCAGCCGAAGGTGGCCGCGATGCACTCCGACATCAGCCAGGTGGACCGCATGAAGGCGCTCGCCGGCTTCAAGAGCGGTGACTACGAGGTGCTGGTGGCAACGGACGTGGCCGCGCGCGGCATCGACATCTCCGGCGTCTCCCACGTGATCAACTACCGCGTCCCGGAAAATGCCGAGGACTACGTGCACCGCATCGGTCGTACCGGTCGTGCCGAAGCCGAGGGCGATGCCTTCACGCTGCTCACCGCGGATGAGCTGGAGTATGCGAAGTCGGTGGAAGTCTTCATCGACAAGAAGATCGATCGCAAGAAGCTGGAGAACTTCGACTACATCTACACCGCGCTGCTCGACGATTCCCCGTCGAAGCCGATCCGCAAGAAGCCGATGGGCGGCAAGAAGAAGCGGAGGTAGTTCTAACACCTCCCTGCCGTGATCTTATTCCGGGACAAGGATTTCGAGGATGCGCTCGCGAGTCCCGATGCCTTGGAGAAGCGTCTGGTGGACTTGAGAAAGCAGCGGAAGCTCGCCTACGGGACATGCATCCTGCTGATGGTGTCCCTCTTCATCATGGCATTCGCATGGCTGGCGATCATCGGTCGCACGGGCGGGAAACAGCCGCCTTTCTCGCCGGTGTTACCCCTATTGCTCGTGGTGATGATCCAGCAGATGGCTTCGGCGCTCTCGGCCCAGAGTGATATCCGGGCTTTGATGACGTTCCGGAAACTGTCCGGTCAGCAGGCACGGGACTAAGGATCTCCCCTGCCATGTTCCAAGCCAAGGACGAGAAGTTCACCGCCGAGCTGCGGAATCCGGATTCGGTCGAGCGCCGGTTGAGGCGGCTGGCCTCGATACGAGCGATCTTCACCTTCGGTGCCTCGGGCATGAGCCTGATCTTGTTCATCCTGTTCTTCAGCGGGCTGCTGGTTGATCCGGCAACCAGCAGCACTGCTTTGGTGGGCTTCACGATGATGATCTTCATCGCGCTGGGGCAGATGGTTTATGCCGGGCTCGCTCATTCCGAGATCCGCACGATCCTTGCCTTCAAAACATTGATGGAGTCGAAGGAACCATGATCGGGCTGAGCGGCGGAAAACCGGCGTTGCCTACCGCTTGAAAACCGGCAATATTCATCCATGGCGGTAGCGCTTGATCTCAAAGGGATGAGCACGACGGAGAAGCTCCGGCTGATGGAAGATCTCTGGCAGGATCTGTCGGCGAAAGAAGAGGAGCTGGCTTCCCCTTCATGGCATGGCGAAGTTCTCACAGAACGGGAGAGGTTGACCGACTCCGGTGAAGAGAAGTTCATCAGCTGGGAAGCCGCCAAGAAGCAGCTTCGTGACGAATTGCCGTGAGGATTTCGATCCAGCCCTCCGCACTCCGCGATTTGAGGGAGGGGTTTGACTTTTACGAACAGACCGAGGCGGGTCTAGGCGACTACTTCCTTGATTCGCTTTCTTCCGATATTGAATCGCTCCGGCTTTACGCGGGAATCCACTCGGTTCACTTTGGCCGTTTTCACCGGCTTTTATCGAAACGCTTTCCTTATGCGGTCTACTATCAGGTTGAGAATGACGAGATCTTGATCCGCGCCATTTTGGATTTGCGCCGTGATCCCCGCTGGATCGTCCGCAAACTCAAGGGCCTACCCCTTTCCTCATGAGAGTCCTCGCCATTGATCCTGCCATCCGCAATACCGGCTATGCCGTGGTGGAGGGTGCGGGCCGTGAGGCGAAGGCCCTGGCCTATGATGTGATTTCGATCCCGGATCGCTTGCCGCAATCCGCCGCGCTGGCTGCAGTGCGGATGCACCTGCACCACATCATCGAGCAGCACCAGCCGGATGAAGTGGCGGTGGAAGGGATCATCTATGTGCAGTCGCACCGCACCGCGATCTCGATGGGTGCCGCGCGTGCCGCCGCTCTCATCGCCGCGGCCGATGCCGGGCTCTGCGTGTATGAATACGCGCCGATGAAGGTGAAGATGGCTGTCGTCGGAAAAGGCAAGGCGGACAAGCAGCAGGTGGCCTTCATGGTGCGCGCGCTGTTAGGCCTGGCCGAAACGCCACCGCATGATGCCGCGGATGCCCTGGCGATCGGGCTGGCGCATTTGCAGGCCTCCGATCCGCTGAAGGCGAAGGTGCTGGAGAGACGGCAGGTCTAGGGATGGAGTCCGGCCTTGGCCGAATCATATCAAATCCATCTCTTGTTACAAAATTGCCCCAGACCGCAAAAGGGGAGAAATCAGCCATTTGACGGGGAAATCACCGGCAATTACCCATAACTTCTCCACGACCCGGCTCGACATCGGACTTGATATTCCATATTTCCGGAGCAGTTTGCCGCCCGGCATCCACCCACCCCTTCCATTCATGCTCCGCCCACTCCTTGCTACCCTCGGCCTCGCGGCCACCGCGCTCACGGCCGATGCGGCCCAGATCATTTTCACCATCACCGGCACTGTCGTCAGCAGCACGGTCGATGGCTACGCTACCAATGACCAGATCACCCTGACCTTTATCGCGAACGATGAGGTGCCCACCGTCTTCGACGATATCGGCGTCCTCGAATGGTATGAGGAGAACGTGAACGAACCGGAGGTTTTCTCCAGCGTGACCTTCTCCGGTGCCTCCGGAACCTGGACAAGGCCTACGAACGTCAATTCGTCTCCGGAGAGCCAGATCAGTATCTTTGACAACACCAACGACGACCTCGTGCTCGCCGCCTTTGCCGACATCACCGATGACCCGGACGCCCGGAACGGCCTCAGCATCGGCTCGGAACCGGTGAAGGGAATCGTTTTCCAAAGCCGCGTGCTCAACTCTCCCTTCAGCCTGCTTTCGGAAGATCCAGTGAATATCGGCGACTATTTCGCGAGCTACCTCGGCGAATACCAGCTCACGGATCCCGGCTCTCCCAGCTACATCGAAATGATCAACGGCGAATCGATTACCTTCAACGCGACCGATCTCGTCATCGCCCAAGTACCGGAGCCTTCCGCACCCATCCTAGCGCTCGGCGCTGCGGGTGCCGGCCTGCTGCGCCGCCGCAGGAAGTAAGCCTTCTTTTTCCAAGTAAGGTGGAGGGATCCACCGGAATACCAAGGCCCCCGATTTTCCAGACATCGGGGGCTTTCCTTTTGTCCGGGTGGTCCACGCGGTCCGGGAAGGAAAACCGCGCTACGGTCTTGCTTCCGGGGTATCCCGCGGTACGAAGCCCTGCGCCGACGATGAAGACGATCCGCCTGGGCAAGAACATCTCCTACGAAGACGGGCTGAAGCAGCAGGATGCCGCCGTAGAAGACATCCTCGAGCGCGGCGGCAAGGAGCTGCTGTTCTTGTTAGAGCACGCACCTGTTTACACCATCGGCCGGCTGCGAGACCAATCGTCGCTGCGCGATGCCACCCTGCTCCCTGCGGCGGTCCATGAGACGAACCGCGGCGGCCAGGCGACCTATCACGGTCCGGGGCAATTGGTCGGCTATCCCATTCTCGATCTCCGCGAGCGGAATCGCGATCTGCACGCGCATCTCCGCAATCTGGAGGAGGCGCTCATCCTCACCTGCCGGGATTTCGGCATCCCTGCCGGTCGCCGCGATGGCCTGACGGGCGTGTGGGTGGAGAACCGCAAGCTCGCCTCGATCGGTGTGGGTGTCCGGAAATGGATCTCCATGCATGGCTTCGCGATCAATGTGACCGCGGAGTGCCTGCTGCCCTTCTTCGCCATCACGCCCTGCGGGATCGATGGCGTGGTGATGAGCTGCGTGGCCCAAGAAGCAGGCCGGGAGATCTCGGTGGAGGAATTCGCCGACGCCTTCGAGCCGCATTTCGCGAAGCTCTTCGCGCGATAACCGGGCTCCGCCCAATCGAGGCGAACAGGGAAAAGGACTTGCCATACCGGGTATGGGTGCCATACCGTGTATGGCATGAAAATGACCATGCACATCGACGAGGCGCTCCTCAAGCGGGTCATGGACACCTACGAGCTGGAGACGAAGACCGACGCGGTCGAGTTCGCCCTCAGGGAGTTGGACCGAAAGGCGCGCCTGAAGAAATTCATGAAGGACGGCCTCGGCCTCACGCCGGAGGAGCTGAAGGACGCCGTGTATCCCGGCTACAGCCCGGACGAACTCCCCAGCGCGAAGGTCGCCGAAGATACCCTGCCCTATGGAAGCCCTCGTCCTGATTGATTCCAATATCTACATCGGCTGCCTCAATGCGGGGCTGGACCCGGTGAGGGAAATCACGCGCCGCGTGTCGCTCGATGACATCGCCTGCTGCGGCGTGGTGAAGGCGGAGGTCCTGCGCGGCATCCGCGGGCCGAAGCAGCGCGAGCGCTTCGAGGAATTCTTCGGCGTGACCCAGATGATCGGCACGCCAGCCAGCCTGTGGGATGAAGCCTGGCACCTCGCCTGGAAGCTGGACCGCCAGGGCAAGATCCTGCCGCTGCAAGACATCGTCATCGCCTGCTGCGCCCTGCGTGCGGGAGCGGTGGTGATGACGAGGGACAAGCACTTCCGGGGGATCCCGGAGTTGCGGGTCATCGATCTTTAAGAGAGAAGCGGACGATACGGGATGTCCTTCACATCCCCGCCCCCCTTCTCCTCATGAAGCGATCCCTCCACCGCTCGATCACCTTTTGGTCCGGCATCTTCGTGATGCTCTTCATCCTGTGTGCATGGTGGGATTCCACGCGCACCCGCGGCACGATAGCCGCGCTGCCCTATCTCTTCACGGATATCAGCAGTGCCCTCGTGATCCAGCGCTTCGAGATCAGCAGCCCTTCAACGGGTACCGGCAAGAGGCTCATGGGAAGCGTCAAGATCTCCGAGGGCAAGCGGGAGTCTCTCCATCGCCTGCCCGATCTGGACTATCCCTTGATGCCGCCGCTCGAGTTCATGCGCGGAGGACAGCGGGGCTTCGAGGACATGGATCCTAGCTACGGAAAGATGTCCTACCACCAGCTTTCCTACCGGATGATGGAGCGCCGCCCTCCGGAGGAGTGGCTTCTGGTCCTCCCCTACTGGGTGCTGCTCGTGGCGGTGATTCCGGTCTGGCTTTGCCTGATGGTCGCCCGGGAATGGTGGCGGAGAAAGAGAGCCGAGAAATCCGGGCTGGCTTTCCACCGCAGCCGCTGCTTCTGGGCGGGTGCCCTTGCGACTGGTGTGCTTCTCGTGTCCTGGTGGGACTCGCTGGGCTCAAGCACCTGGGCAGGTGCCGGGAAATACTATATTGGCAGTAGTTCGGGATTTGTCTCGGTCCGCCGTTCCGGAGGATCTCCCGGGACGGGCGCGCCAGCGGCTGAAAAGCCCTTCTTCCAAGGCGGCCGGGACCTGATCTACCCGGTGGAATCGGTCCGCGCCAGTGCCAGCCTGCGCTTTCTCCGCGGACGCGGGCTGGAAGGCAGCCCGTTCTCGGAGGCTCCGCGGGCGACCTATGAGGAGAACGCCGTGCGTATCATCGACCATGCGCCGCGGGAAGACTGGGCAGCATTTCTCCCGCACTGGTTTCTCCTCGCCGCGACCGTGATCCCTTGGACAGGGATCATGATCTGGCGGACAAGCAGGCAGAAGACGGGGAACCCGGAGACCGGGGCTCTCCCGGAAATCATGCCAGGTTCGTGAAGACCACCTGCACGTCGTCGTCGTCCTCGATCTTCTCGAGGATCGCTTCGACTTCGGTCATCTGATCTTCCGTCAGCTCGATCGGCTGGGTCGGGATGCGCTCGAGCCCGGCCTTTTTCACCGGGATGCCGAGCTTTTCAAATCCGGCGGTGAGGCTGGAAAAGCTGGCGTATTCGCCGATCGCGCGGGCGATGCCATCTTCGACATCGAGTTCTTCCAAGCCGGCATCGATCAATTCGAGCTCCAACTCTTCGAGATTCGTCTCGGGCGTGACTTCGAATTCCACCACGGCCTTGCGGGTGAACATGAAATCGAGCTGGCCGCTATTCACGATCTGGCCGCCGTTCTTGTTGAAGATGGTCTTCATGTTCACCACGGAGCGGTTCGTATTGTCCGTGGCGCACTCGATGTAGAAGAGCGAGCCGTGCGGCCCCTTGCCCTCATAGGCCACTTCCACGATGTCCGCGGCATCCTTGCCAGCGGCGCGCTTGATGGCGGCCTCGATCTTGTCCTTCGGCAGGTTCTGACCCTTCGCGTTGGCGATGGCGAGACGCAGGGGCGCATTTGCCGCCGGGTCAGGTCCTCCGTTCTTGGCGGCCATGGTGATCGATTTGGCGAGCTTGGGGAAGACGCGGGACATGGTGTCCCAGCGGGCTTCCTTGGCTCGGCGGCGGCATTCAAAGGCGCGTCCCATAGTCGTCGTGAGTGAAATTCGTGGCTGGCGGAATTTGAGGCGGATCAGGCCGGACGGGCAAGCGGAGAGTGTCTGCAAAGGTAGGGACACGCGCCCTCGCTGGTCCGGAGCGGTCCCTCGTTGTCACGCCGCACCCGCGGTCGGCCGGGGGGGGCGTTCGTCCCCGCCGGCTCAACCGTCCCCGCGCCGCGTTCCGATTTTCCCCTCCTCCGGTTGACTCCCCTTCTTCCCTGCCTAAGCTCCCCTGTCATGTCGAAGAGCCAGCGGCTTTCAAACGCCTGCCAGACCGGTCGCGGGATTGCGATCGGTTGCAGTCGTGCCGTGCACCGTCTGACGGCCTTCCGGAATTGACCGGGCCGCTTCCTTGAAGCGGGAGCCTTTTTCCCGAAGCGGCCTCTTCCCCGCCCTCAGATCGTCCTGAGATCGCCAACTCGCGCGTCCATTTTTCCGGGCGTGTGGCACCCCATTTATTTTCCAAGATCATGAACACCACTCTCGTTCGCGAGGCAGACTCGCGCCCACAACAGACCGATAAGCCGACCTCCATCCCGGTGCGGGCGACCTTCAAGTCCGGCCGTGCCGTTATTCTCGAAACCACGATTCCCTTCCCCGCTGCACCGAGCCTCGGCCAGGACTTCGATATCAATCGCCTCCCGGCAACGGACCAAGCCCAGCTGGATTCCTTCTCCCGCCGCGGTTACCTTTACAAGATCGGCAGCGGCAAGGATGGCGTGCCCGAAGTCGAAATCGCCGTGGAAGCCGCGGCCTCCCACTCGGAGCTCAAGCTGAACTCCGCACGGATCCCGCACAGCCACCGCGCCGCAGTCGCCGAGTTCCTGGAGCGCGAGCTGGGATCCTTCTCCGTCGCATGGGAACTCGATCATGCCGCGCCCCTGGTGATCGCCAAGGAGCCTTCCGGTGCCAGCCCATCGGCAGAGACCCTGGGCGAAGGCATCCAATCCGTCATCGCCTGTCCGATGAATGCGGGATGACCCGCAAAAAAAGCATGGCCGCCGGGGTGCGTTCCGGCGGCCATGCCGACTTCAACGTGTGATCCTTCGTGACTAGGCGAGTTTCATCGGCATCGCTCTCAATCGCTCCTTCTTCGCTTCGAAAATCGCGGAGCCGATCGCCGGCGCGATGGCCATGATCGGGCACTCCCCGGCACCCGCGGAAGGAAGGTCCGTGCGATTCACCAGCACCGTCTCGATCGGTGGCACGTCCGAGAAACGCGGGACACGATACTTCGAAAACGCGGGATTCAGGATCTTTCCGTCCGCGAATTGGATCGCCTCGAACAAGGCACCGCCGAGCCCCATCACGATGCTGCCTTCCACCTGATTCTTCAGGTGCGTCGGGTTCACGATCGCGCCGCACTCGAAGGCCGCGACGATGCGCTTCACCTTCACGGTCTTGCCGCGGAGTTCGATCTCCACGCAGTTCGCGATGTAGCCGCCCTTATCAATGCCGCAGGCGATCCCGCAGTGGCCCTTTCGATTGCTCCAGCCGAAGCTTTTCGCCGCGGCTTCCAGCACCGCGCGCAGGCGCTCATCCTTCAGGTTCTTCAAGCGAAACTCCAGGGGATCGATCCCCGCCGCAGCCGCCAGTTCATCCATCGCGGATTCACGTGCGAAGCCATTCGCCGCTGCCGCGAGCCCGCGATATGAGCCCTGCCGCAGCGGTGACTTGCTGCCATGGCTGCGCACGAATTTCGCAGGCACCTCATAGGGTGTCTCGATCGCCGCGCCGCCGGAGTTGTGATTGTGGAATTCCCAAGCGGTGAGCTTGCCATCGGCATCGACTCCCGCCTTCACCTCGATCACGCCCGCGGGGCGGAAGTAGGCCCACCAGAACTCCTCCTCGCGCGTCCACGAAAGCTTCACCGGCTTGCCCGCCGCCTTCGCGAGCCGGGCAGCTTCCACCGCGGCCTCGCCGCTGTGCTTGCCACCGTAGCCGGAGCCGGTGTCCGGCACGATCACCCGCACCTTTTCCGGTGGCAGGGAGAAAGCGCTGACCAACTCGTCCTTCACGCCGAAGGGCCGCTGCGTGCCGGTCCACACCGTCACCTTGCCATCCTGCCACTCGGCCACGCCGGCACGTGTCTCCAGCGGACAGTGGGCGATGTATTCCACGGTGTAAGCCTGCTCGAGCTTGTGGGCGGAGCTGGCCAGGGCGTCATCGATCTTCCTGCCATCGTCACCGCGGTTGAAGTTGTTCTTCAGCACTTGCCAGAGCTCCTTGTTAGAGGGGCCCTCGCCGCCTTCCCACTCGGCTTTCAGCAGGCCGATCGCCTGTGTCGCGACGGCTGGATTCGGTGCCGTGACACCCACGAAATCGCCATCGCGCACCACGGTCACCCCCGGAAGCGTCTTCGCCTGAGCATCGTCCAGCGACTTGAGTTTCGCTCCGTAGGCTGGCGCGCGGAGCACCTTCCCGTGCACGAGTCCCGGTCTCTGGATGTCGGTGGTGTAGTGATGCCTGCCGGTGACGAAGTTCTTTCCATCCACCTTGGGCACCGAGGTTCCGGCGACCCTCCATTCCGCCGCAGGCCTCAGTTTGGTCTCGTCGGTGACGACCGCCGAGAGCTGCTTTCCTTTCAGCAGCTCGGCGAAGCTCGCGATCTGGGCACCTCCACTGGAATGCTCCATCTGCCAGATCACCTCGCCATCCTGGAGGATGAGATTCTGCTCCTGTGTGCCAAACCGTTCCACCGCAAGCCTCACCAATTCCTGCCGCGCGGCCGCAGCCACCTTCCGCAGATGCAGCGCCATGTCCGGCGTGCTGCGGCTGCCAAAGGTGCCCATGTCAAAGGGCACGAGATCCGTGTCCGCCATCACCATCTGGATCGACGGAATGCGGACCGGCAGCTCCTCCGCCACGGCTTGGGCCAGGGAGGTGCGGATGTTTTGACCCACCTCCGTTTTTCCCGTGAAAACTCTCACTGTCCCATTTTCCCCAATGTGTATCCACGCGCTGACCTCCATCGGCCTCGCGGGTCCGCCACGACGCCCGCGGCGCTCCTGCGCATTCACGGGCTCCGCCATGTAGGCGACGAAGAGCCCGCCACCGAGCAGCTTGAAGAAATGGCGGCGATCCATCTGCGGTGCTTCGCTGGTCTTCATTGCGGGTTCTTGGCGAGAGTTTCGGAGGCGCGCTTCACGGCACTGCGGATGTTGTTATAGACCCCACAGCGGCAGATGTTCCCGTCCATCGCGGCGAGGAATTGCTCCTCAGTCGGGGTCGGATGCTGTTCCAACAAGGCTACCGCGGACAGGATCATGCCGCAGGTGCAGTAGCCGCACTGCATGGCATCGGCCTCGAGGAAGGCCTGCTGGACCGGGTGGAGCTTTCCATCCTGCTCCAGCCCCTCGACGGTGCGGATCTTTGCCTCGCCCACCGCACTTGCGGGCATCGAGCAGGAGCGCACCGGCTTGCCATCCACCAATACGGTGCAGGCACCGCATTGGCCCTCCCCGCAGCCCGGCTTGCATCCGGTAAGGCCCAGATCGTCGCGCAGGACGCTGAGCAGGATTCGCTCGCCATCCGCCTCCAGGGCGGCATCGCGGCCATTCACGTGAAGTCGGGTAATGGTGGCCATGGGGTTTTGAGGAGTAATGAGCTTCTTTCCGGGAATACGGGGCTCAGGTCGAAGCCTGAGAGCACGGAGGGGGGTGTGGCATTCCCGGAGAATCAGGAGAGACGCGATTTCCACTCTCCTTTTTTCAGCGAGGGTCGGACGCCCCCGGCCGACCGCGTATGGGGCGTGACGACAAGGAACGATTCGCGGACAAGCGGGGGCGCTTGTCCTCTACCCTCTGCGCTCCCATCAGCTCAGGTCATTCCTTGTCCTGACCAAGCTCGCCCCGAAGCTTCATTCGAGCCTTTTGAACCCGCGAGCGGTCACAGTACCACGCCACCGCCCTTGTCAGAATTTTTTCCGCCTTGTTAGATGCCGGGCCTTCCGTCCGGGCGGACTTGCTACGCGGTCCTTCGCCTTCTTCCTCCATCTCTTCCCTGCCTTGAAGACCACCCTCCACGCGATCCTGTCAACTGCCTTGGTATCCGCTGCCTGGTCCATCGAATCCCCGCCCGGATATTACATCGATGGCAGCAATGTCCTCCCTGCGCCGGTGGGAACCTATGTGCCGACGGCGAATGCCACCACGGTCACGAATTGTGAGCCCGGCTACTACACGCCCTTCCCCGGGATGAGCGCGCCGGTCCCGGCGAGCCCGGGCTACTATGTCGCCAATGCCGGCTCCGCATCCCAGACGCCGGCTCCCGCGGGCAGCTACGTGAGCGGGAGCGCGGCCACGGGTCCCACCCTGTGCAACTCGGGCTACTACACCCCGGTTCCGGGGATGAGCGAACCGATCGCCGCGAGTCCGGGCTACGTCGTCGCTGGAAAAGGAGCGAGCGCGCAGACACCGGTCCCGCCCGGCTTCTTCGCAGCGAATGCGGGGGCCGCTGCCGGAACGCCTGCTTCACCGGGTAGCTATGCCCCCGTGGCCGGCATGCGCGAGGCGATCCTCGCCAGTCCCGGCTACGTTGTCGCCAGTCCGGGCATGAGCACCCAGACACCGGCGCTTCCGGGAAGGGTCGTTCCCAATGCAGGTGCCACGGTTTCCTCGATTGCTCCCGCAGGCAAGTATGCCCCGGTAGGAGGCATGCAGGAGGCGATTCCGGCGAGTCCGGGTTATTTCGTGCCCGCACCCGGCGCGACATCGCAGACTCCGGCCCCCGCGGGAAGCGTGGTGGGATCTCCCGGTGCGAGCAGCCCCACCCTGGCAAGTCCAGGCTACTATGCGCCCGTGGCCGGAATGAGCGCCGCGATTCCCGCTCCTGCAGGCACCTACGTGAATGCCACCGGTGCCACCTCACCCAGCACGCCTCCGCCGGGCTTCACCACCTACGCCAACGGATCTAGCAGCTACGTGCCGATCGGGACGGTCACACTCATCTCCTACATTCTCGATCCGGGTGGCAGCTGCACCTTCTCATGGAACACCGAGGCAGGACAAACCTACGGCGTCTTCATGAGCAACAACCTGCTCGAGTGGATCGAAATCGCGAGCGTCCCCGGCACCGGCAGCCCGGCCACGAAGAACGTCACGGCCCCAACCCCGGACGCAGGGAAGCGCTTCTTCCGGGTGATCGCGACACCGACACCGTGAGCCGCATCGGACGCGGTTTTTTCTGTGAAAAATGAATGAAGGGCGCACCCCGGCTTGCCTGCCGCCATGCTTACCACTAACTCCGCATCGCTCTTTCCGAGTATCTATGACATCTCCTATCAAAGTCTCCCCCGCCACCCTCGGCCTAACCTCCGCCCTCGTGCTCGGCTTCGCCGCACCTGCGCTCGCAGGCGACGTGCCGGCTCCCACCACGGCTGAGGAATTCCTCGCGGCCGATCTCGATGCCTCCGGCGGCCTCTCCAAGACCGAATTCGCCACCTTCCTCGAAGCTGGACTCACGGCGAAGGAAATCAACAGCGCCTTCAAGAAGGCCGATGTGAACCGCAGCAAGGAAGTCACCTTGCTTGAACTGCGCTACCACCTCGGAGAGGTCGAGCTACCGACCAAGAACGAGATCTCCTTCGAAGCCGCTGACAACGACGGCAACGCCTTTCTCGACCGTGAGGAGTTCAACCGCGCGGTGGGCCATCTCCGTTCACGGGGCATCGATCTGCTCCGCCGCTTCCTGCAGGCTGACGTGAGCAATGACGGGCGCATCACCTTCGACGAATGGAGCGTGTATCTGACCGGCAAGGCCAAGGGTCCGGAAGGTGCCAGTTTCCTCGTCTTCGACCTCTTGGATCAGATCAAGGACGGGAAGATCTCTTCAGGTGAATATACCTGGTTCTACACCGGTGAGACGAAGCAATCGAAGATCGCCGCCGCCTTTTACAAGCTGGACAAGAACGAGGATGGCTACCTCACCCGTGACGAGTGGAACCCGGGCGCGAAGAAGCGCTAAGCTTTCCCTTCGTTCACGATCGCATCTTTGAAGAGGCGGGGATGAAAGTCCCTGCCTCTTCTGTTCTCTGTGGAGTCGCGTGCGTGCGGAGCCGGGGATGGCGTCGACGCAAGTGGCGCAGGCCGCGCGATCCAATCAGCTCAGATCCTGATGCAGCTTGGTATCCCAGACAATCCCGCACCGCTCGCAATGGAAGACGACTGCGCTGCCATCCTTCGACTCCCGCTGGAGCGGACTCCCACATTCTTCGCAGTTCCAGCGCCGGAACATTCTCCGCTGGAAGATGAATCCGAATAGCGCAACCGCCCCGCCCGCGCCAACAACCCTCCAGTCGCCCAGATAAGCTCCGGTGCAGCTCAGGATCACAAAGGCACCGCCGAACCAAGCACCCTCACGGAGGTATTTCCTCCTCCATTGCTTGGCGGCCCGGGTCGTCATCTTTGAAAGCGGATTCTAGCACCGCCTCACATCAAAGTGGAAACCCCGCGCTGCGGTGGCAATCGTGAAATGCCCCCCGCGCGAGGACTTCAACCGATCCCGATGAACTCCTTGGGCGCTTGTCCGGTCTCGCGGCTGAAGGCGGTGCTGAAGCCGCTGGCGGATTCATAGCCGACCGCGAGCGCGGTTTCCGCCACGCTCATGTTCTCGCGGGCGAGGAGGTTCTTCGCCACGGCGAGCCGCCATTGCAGCAGGTAGTTCAATGGTGTGGTGCCGATGACGCGGGCGAAGCGCTCGGCAAATGAGGAGCGCGACATACCGGCTTCGCGCGCGAGGGTGGCGAGACTCCATGGCTCCGCAGTCCGCGTGTGGATACCCCGCAGCGCGATCGCGAGCTGCGGGTCCCTTAGCCCGGCGAGGAAGCCGCTTCCCGCAAGCTCCGCCGGGGCAGAGCGCAGGGCTTCGAGCAGGAGCAACTCGGCAAGGCGATTCAGCATGAAGGCTTGGCCCGCGCGTTTGCCGAGGGCCTCGCGCTTGATGAGTTCGACGATGGCGGCGACGCCTGCGCTCGCGGGATCGCTTGCGCGGATGAGGAAGAGATCCGGCAGCCGATCGAGCAACATGCGCGCGTGGATCGGATCGAAGGCGAAGTAGCCGCCTAACATGCTGACCGATGGCTCCAGCGAGGCGTCGCCATGGAAGACCTCGTCCACTTGCTCACCGGAAGGAGCAGGGACCATCGACTTCGGCTTCACCCGCGGATCGCTCGATAGCGTGAAGGCGGGCGTGGCTGGCAGCAGGATGAAGTCGCCGCTTTCGAGCGTGACCGGATTCCCCCCCCCCACCGAAAGCCAGCAGGGACCCTTCAAGACGAGCGCGAAACTGGGATGGCCGAACTTCGCATAGCGGACACCCCAGCGCCCGGCGCCATGGATCAGCTTCGCAGCGATGGACTGCGGCTTCAGAAGCGTGACGATGGCGGCGAGGGCATCCATTCTGGACGATCGAGAATGAATGGCGGATCACCTCTTATAGCAAGTCCGGATTCGAGGCGCTACGGTGATGGCGAAGTTTACGAAGAACGACATCACCATGAACTCCACCATCCTCATCACCGGTTGCTCCTCGGGTTTCGGCAAGGCGACGGCCGATCTCTTTCTCGCCCGCGGTTGGAATGTCATCGCCACCATGCGCAGGCCTGACGAAGGCTTGTTCGAGAAGAGCGATCAGCTGCTCGTTACCGCGCTCGATGTGACGCAGCCCGGGACCATCGATGATGCGATCCATCAAGGCATCGAGCGCTTCGGGAAGATCGATGTCTTCGTCAACAACGCCGGGATCGGCTTGCTGTCGGCGCTGGAGGGCACGCCGGATGATACGATCCGCGGGATCTTCGAGACGAATACCTTCGGCGTGATGGCGGCGAACCGTGCGATCATCCCGCACCTGCGCGGGCGCGGTGCGGGCACGATCATCAATGTGACCTCCAGCGTTGGCATCGCCCCGATGCCCTTCGTCGCGGCCTACACCGCGAGCAAACATGCGATCGAAGGATTCTCGGAGTCGCTTGCCTACGAACTCGGTTTGTTCGGCATCCGCGTGAAAGTAGTGCAGCCCGGTCTGGCACCGACGACGAACTTCGCCGCGAATTCCGGCAATCGTCCCATGGAACTGGTGCCCGCGCCCTATGGCGAGGGCGTCGCGCGTTACTTCCAATCGATGCACGAATACCCGACCGCCTACACCAAGGGTGAAGACGTCGCGGAAGCGGTGTACGCCGCCGCGACCGATGGCAGCGATGTCCTGCGCTATCCTGCCGGTGCGGACAGTGTGATGCTGGCGGCCCTGCGCAGCTCCGTGCCGGAGACGGAGTTCATTTCACGGATCCGGACCATGAGCGGGATGGCGGCGAACCGCTAAGCCTCCGATCACCCGGACCAACCATTTGCGCGCTGCGGGCAGATTCGGATTGCCCTATCTCCGCCATGATCTGATTTTAGGTTCATGAAAGGGATCATCTTCGTCTTGTCTCTACTCATCGCGTCCCGCGTTTCAGGCGACGATCTGGCTCTTGCCAAGGAGGCCTTCGGAAAGTTCGCCGAGTATCAGAAAGAGAATGATCCCCGGATCCTGGATTTGGTGGCAGCGGATTGCTCGGGCCGGGTGGTCCAATCCGATGGAAGTCTGGAAATCGTCACCCTGGTCCCGCCTGGACAGTTCCGGGCGGGGATCGAGGCCGGCATCAAGAAGAAGGAGGGCCATCCGGATGCTTACGAGGAGGTGGCCTACAAGGACCACAAGGATTCCATCGCCGTGTCCGGTTTCATCCAGTCGGCAAAGAGTGATTTCAGGGGGCCGTTCCAGATGACCTTCAAGAAGGACAAGGCCGGGGCGATGAAGCTCAGCCATGCATCGATCACCTTTCCCTTGGGCAAGACCCCGATCAAGGCCGATGCCTTGTTCGAGTTCGTGATGCCGGGGGAATGGAAGGCCGCACCGATTCAGAAGATGGATCTGGGTAATGGGCGGACCCTTCACATCGGACGAGCCTCTTCAAAAGGGGGAAGCCTCGGTTACAATGCCTTTGAGGATCGGGAGACCAAACCGGAGGATCACGACATCAAGGAATTCCATTGGGCGGCGATCGAGCCGGTGATCCGGGCGATGAAAAAGAATGGAGCCAAGGAGCAGGAGCCTTTCCTTGGCGAGTTGACCCCGGGCAACAAGGATCAGGTTTACTTCATCTATCCGATCGAAGGTCCCGACAAATCGGTGATGCGTATCCGCGGGATCACGCTCCGGACCAAGGCCCGGATCTATACGATATTCTCCGTGGAGGCCTCGACCGCGGACCGCGAGCTATGGCAGGAGGTCGCGAAGAGCTTCAAGGAGCTGTGAGCCCGAAGATCCCGATCGAGAGCCTCACGCCACTTCCTGGCGGTCGACATCGATGCGGAGGTTGCCGATGATGAAGTCCTGGCGGTCGGGGGTGTTCTTGCCCATGTAGAAGGCGAGGAGTTCCTTGGTCCCCTTTCCTTCCTCGAACTCCACGGGATCGAGGCGCATCTCGGGGCCGATCATGAACTTGAACTCGTCCGGCGAAATTTCACCGAGACCCTTGAAGCGGGTGATCTCGGAAGACTTGCCCAGCTTGGAGAGCGCCTTGTCCTTCGCTTCCTCGTCGTAGCAGTAGATGGTCTCCTTCTTGTTCCGCACGCGGAAGAGCGGGGTCTGGAGGATGTAGAGGTGGCCCAAGCGGATGACTTCCGGGAAGAACTGGAGGAAGAAGGTAAGGAGCAGCAGGCGGATGTGCATGCCGTCCACGTCGGCATCGGTGGCGATGACGACCTTGTTGAAGCGGAGTTCCTCGATGCCGTCCTCGATGCCAAGGGCGGCCTGGAGCAGGGCGAACTCCTCGTTCTCGTAGACGATCTTCTTGGCGAGGCTGAAGGTATTGAGCGGCTTGCCGCGCAGCGAGAAGACGGCCTGCGTTTCCACATCGCGGCTCTTCGTGATGGAACCGGAGGCGGAGTCACCCTCGGTGATGAAGAGCGTGCTCTCCAGGCGCTGCTTGTGCTTCGAGTCGAGGTGCGCGCGGCAATCGCGCAGCTTCTTGTTGTGCACCTTTGCCTGGCGGGCGCGCTCGCGGGCGATCTTCTGGATGCCCTTCAGGTCCTTGCGCTCGCGCTCGGCGGCCTGGATCCGCTTCTGGATCGCCTCCGCCACCTTCGGGTGCTTGTGGAGGTAGTTGTCGAGGTGCTGCTTGAGGAAATTACCGACGAAGGTGCGGATCGACTCGCCATTCGGCGTCATCGAGGCGGAACCAAGCTTGGTCTTGGTCTGGGACTCGAAGACCGGTTCCACGACGCGCACGACGATGGCAGCCTCGATGCCGGCGCGGATGTCCGAGGGATCGAACTGCTTCTTGTAGAAGCCGCGGACCGCATTCACGAGGCCCTCGCGGAAGGCCTGCAAGTGGGTGCCGCCCTGGGTGGTGTTCTGGCCGTTGACGAAGGTATAGTATTCCTCGCCGCTGTCCGCCGTGTGGGTGAAGGCGATCTCGATGTCCTCACCCTTCAGGTGGATCGGATCATAGAGGGCCTCGCTCTCCATTTCCTCACGGAGCAGGTCGAGCAGGCCGTCCTTCGATTTGAATTTCTTGCCGTTGAAAACGATGGTCAGCCCCGGATTCAGGTAGCTGTAGTAGCGGCACATCTTTTCGACGATGGCCTCCTTGAACTTCGCCTTCGCGGGGAAGATCGTGCGGTCCATCTCGAAGGCCAGGCGCGTGCCGGAGGGAGCTTCCTCCCTGCGCGGGTTCTTCATGTCGACGGTGACCTGGCCCTTGGAGAACTCGATCGCCTTGGTCTGGCCCTCGCGCCATGCCTGGATCTCGAAGAATCCGGAAAGGGCATTCACGGCCTTGATGCCGACGCCGTTCAGGCCGACGGATTTCTTGAAGGCCTCGCTGTCGTATTTCGCACCCGTATTGATCTGGGCGGCGCAGTCGTAGAGCTTGCCAAGCGGGATGCCGCGGCCGAAGTCCCGGACTTCCACGCGACCCTCGTCATCGATGTCGACGCGGATCTCCTTGCCGAAGCCCATGATGTGCTCGTCGATGGAGTTGTCGATGACCTCCTTGAGCAGGATGTAGATGCCATCGTCCGGGGAGGAGCCATCGCCGAGCTTGCCGATATACATGCCGGGGCGGAGACGGATGTGTTCGCGCCAATCGAGGGACTTGATGTCGGCTTCGGTGTATTCAGCTGCCATGAATGGGGAAATCTTTCGGGAATCCTGAGGACTCGCGGGGCGGGTGGCAAGTGCGGGGTATCGGGATTGAGGGTGAGATGGTTACGGAAGAATGGAGAGGGAATCACCAATCATCAATCCTCCAATCATCAAACGGAGTGCGCCTCGCGGTCCGGGTGATGGATTGAGGGAGGAAACGAACCGAGGAGGCTCGGCGGTCGCGGAGAGGAGCGCGGAGAATGGGGGGCGGCGGAACTTTGATCTTAAGGCGAGGTTCCGGGCCGGGCTGTGATGCAGGCGCATTCGGAAGAATGCGGAGCCGTCGTTTGATGGGACATCGCCCGTGGCCTTCTCGTTTACCCTCCAAGCGAGGCCACTGCCTCGCGGTCCCGGCGACGGCTGCCGTGCCATTTGGAATTGCTGCGGAATCTCCCAAGAAATGGCGGGGTGGCGTGTTCTAGAGGAATGAGATCCTTTCACGTCATGTGGACCATGGCCCTGCTCACTTTAGCGCTCCTTCCTGTACAGGCCTACGGCTGTTGGGTAGATGTGCCCTTGAGCAAGGTCATCAAGGAGAGTCCCCTGGTGATTCGTGGGAAGATCGTCGCGATCGAGCACGCGGCACCCGCCGATCATGCGCTCGATACGGCGACGATCCAAGTGGATGAGGTCTTGAAGGATCAAACCGGCAAGAAGCTGAAGGCCGGAAGCCAGATCCCGCTGATGATGCCTGCCGAGAATAACCGCGTCCGTTCATCGATAGATCTCCGTTACCAAAACGGAGCAGAGGGCTTCTGGATCCTGGAGTTCAGGGATGGTGGATACCACGCCACGTATCCCAAGGATTTCCAAGCGCTCGAGAAGAGACCGGAGGTGAAGGACGCCTTGGCGGAGTCGGTGAAGTAGGCTTGTCGGCAGCGCGTTGTTTTCACAGGCTCGGGCGATGGAGTTGAACTGGCCTTACGAGCCTTCGAACTGGAGCAGCTTCCTAGGGGAGTGCGCCTGGTATCTGGTGCCGGGGCTCGCCCTGCACTTGGTTCTGCTCGTGCCGAGTCTGCCGGTCTTTTGGTTTCTCCTCCGGCCATTGCGCGCCTCGGGCCGATGGCTGAAGGTTGCGCTGGTGTTTCACGCGACGCTTCTGGTGGCGGGGATGCTGGCGAATGGCCTGTGGAGCTGTGTGATCCGGGGGCGACTCTATTGGAGCACGGACTACATCTCGGATTTTTCGGCGTTCTATCCGATTTCCCAAGGGGTAATCGATTTCCGTTTCGGCGATCAGGCCGGTGCGCTGAATGGGATCAGCTTGGCGTATCTGAACGGGATCTGGATGGTCTTCGCGCTTGGCGTTTGGGTAACGGCGTTTCTGGTTTCGGGGTTCTATGTGGGCCGGCGGGAGGTGTTGTTTTTTGAGTTCGAGCAGCGCGGTAGGATGAGATTTACAGGGGAGCGTTAGGTGGGGCTTTTGCAGAGCCAGAGAAGCAGGTCTTGGGAGTGGCGGACGTATTCAGCGGACCTTCAGCGCTCTGATATTAGGTAAACCGAGGTCCTAGGCCCCGCGTTCTCGGGCAAGTATAGGATGCGCCTTTGGCGCTGGAGCCCATGTCGCGGGATCGGTGGACGTGTCGTGGCGTTCGTGCCGCCGCGGCGGTCGGCCGGGGGCGTCCGACCCTACCTGAGAGGCGGCGTCGCCTTGCCATGGCGGTGCGGCTAGCGCAGCGCCGGCTGCATCTGGTCCCAGCGGCGTTTGAAGGCGGGGTAGCGGGAGGCGAGGACGCCGGCGGCTTCCTTGGCGCGCTGGGCGTTTCCGGCAAGCAGGTCGAAGGCGATGGCTTGTTCGTGGCGGCGGAGGCGTTCGAGCTCGCTGGTCTCATCCTTCACGAGGGCGCGATGAAGCTCGATGACGCTGTCCGGGGAAAGCTCGGACCATGAGACCTCGCGGGGTTGTCCGGCAACGTCGATGGCATTCACACCGCCGTGGCGGCTGCCGGTGACCTTCTGGAGCTTGATGGAATTCTTCATCTCCAGCGGGATGTCTTCCTGCTTCGCCTGCAGCTTTTCTTCCAGATCACTCAGGAAGGCATCGGCAGCTTCGCTGAGCGAAAGCAGGGCCACCGAGGCAGGCGCTTCCGTCTTGGAAAACTCAGAGGTCTTCAGGATCTCCGCGGCATCGGCGAAGCGGCACTCGGCATTCGCGGTGCGCGCCGCGACGAGCGGATCCTCGGCAGGTGCTTCCGCCGGCTGCTCGCCTTCGCCTCCCGGACCGGTATGGGCTTGGGCATCACCGGCAGGCTGGTCCTTTTCTTCCAAGAGGCGCGCCCGCTTCTCGAGATCGAGCTGCACGGCGCGGATATTGAACTTCGCGCGGCCCTTCGTCCTCAGGCTGGCGTGCACGGCGTGAAGGTCGTTCACCAAGCCATGGCAGGCATGCGCGGTATCGGGATAGCTGGCGGGGATCGCGGCGATCAGCTTCTCATGATCCTTCACGTATTCGAGGATGATCGCCTTGTACGGCTCCAGCCAGGCATCGGGACCTGCGGCATCGAGCTCCAGGATCGCATCGAAGTGCGGCCGCGCTTCTTCTAACAAGCCCTGCTCCCAATTCTTCAGGCCATGGATCAGGGATGCCATCACGGCAGGACCGCGGAGCTTCGGATTGCCGGACTTGCGGGTCAGGGGATGGAAGTCCTTCACCCTTTCCAGCGTGCCTTCCAAGGAATCCCGCAGCGAGTTCTCGATCGATGCTTCCTGAACGTGCGAGATCGCCAGGCGGGCCTCGCTGCGCGCCGCGGTGGAATCCCCATTCAAATAAGCGGCGACGACCGCCTCGCAAGCGGCCCATGACCCGGTCGGCTCCAGCACGCCCTCGTCATCGCGCACGGCGGCGAAAAGCTCGCGCGCCTTCGCGTAGTCCCCTGCCCTGAGTGCCACGCCGGCATCGCGATACAGCCCGCCCGCTCGTGAGCCATCGCTCTTCGGCGCGGTCTTCGTGGCATCCGGCAGCGCGGAGGATGGCGGCGGCGGATTGCTCACCAGCGGGTTTGCCTGCTGGTTGCCACGGCCCACCCACCAGACGCCGAAGGCCAGTGCGGCGGTGACCAGCATGGAGGCGGCGACCAGCGCGATCTTGTCCTTCTTCGCGGAATACGCGGCGGCGGAGCGCTTCGCCGGGGTATCGGCGAAGCCACCGCTGGCCAGCCGCTGCCGCGCGATCTCCAGCGCGGAGATGAGATCATTGTAGGAACGGAAGCGCTGCTCCGGATCGTGCGCCATCGCGCGATCGATCGCGGTGCAGGTATCGAGGCTCACCCATGGCGCGGCCTTGGCCAGCGGGAGCACGCGGTGCTTCGCATCGCGCAGCTTGTTCGTGTCCATCGACTCCTCATCGCAGGGCGGCTTCCCGGCGAGGGCGTGATACAGGGTCGCGCCAAAGGCATAGATGTCGGAGCGGAAATCCTCCTGCTGGCCCTCGATGGTCTCCGGCGGGACGTAGTACGGCGTGGCCCAGATTTCAGTGGCCTTCGCCTTGCCGCCCTTCGTCACGAGGGCGAGACCGAAGTCGACGATCTTCGCATTCCCCGAGGCATCGAGCAGGATATTGCCCGGCTTCACATCGCGGTGGATGAGGCCAGCCGTCTGTGCGGCCTTCAGGCCATCGGCAATCTGGATCGCCAATGGCAACAGCTCGGACTCCGGGATGGAGCCGCGCTCGCGGATGTGGTGCTCATAGTGGCCGCCACCAACGAGCTCCATCGCGATGTAGAAGCGGCCAAAGGCACGGCCGGTGGTAAAGACGCGGACGACGTGAGGATGGCTGAAGGAGGCGGTGATGCGTGCTTCTTCCTCGAAGGCGCCGATCCGCTTTTCATCGCTGCCGTATTCCTCGTTGAGGATCTTCACCACCACCTCGCGGCTGAGGGTATTGTCGAAGGCGATGAAGACGACGCTCATCCCGCCGACGGCATGGCGGCGCAGGAGGGTGTAGGGGCCGAATTCGCGCTTCACGCGCGTGTGCTTCCGGCAGGCGGGGCACTCGACGTTTGAAAAAGGCGCGAGGTGCGAAACGTCCATGGTCGCTCCGCAAGCGTGGCAATAGGCAATGTCCGGTTCCCCCTCGGGCATGCCTGATGGTAGCTGCCTGTGTGCCGGGTTGAAACTTCAATTCCCGTGAAGTTCGTGAAATGCGCGTGAAGGGGAAAACGAGAAATCCCCCTCATCAATCCTCCGATCATCAAACGGAGTGCGCTTCGCGGGTTTGATGGGGGGGTGGCCGCGGATGGGCGTAGCTGGGGTGTCGAGATCGGACCGTGGAGGCGCGGAGGGGGCCCGGAGATTCGGGGGCGTAGTTTGATCCTTAACCGGGAAAGGGCGCGAAATTTGAAAGGCAGGAGAAAGAAGAACCACGGAATACGCGGGATCCCGGAAGGAATAATGTCCCGTCAGTTGCCGGCCTCCGCCGGGCCGGCGGCTCTGCGGGAAGAACTCACCGTGGGTTTCAAATATTCCCCGACGACGATGACGCTGGCCAGCACGGTCAAGAAGTGCAGCAGATGAGAAGTCCCCGGGGCTTTGTCGAAGACTGCCCAGAGGCAGAGAAATGCGACGAACCAGCGTCCTGCGGAAAGGGTCGTCTTTTTCAAGATGTGTTTCTTCTCCATAGCTCGGACAATCCGGTTTCCGATGAGTCCATGACGCGGCCAGCCCTTAAAAGCAAGGAGCGAGATCCTGCTCTCCGCCCCGATTGACAAGTCCCCTCGCCCGCCCCCAGCCTCCGCGGCGATGGAACTGCGTGTGGAGAAAGATGCCGGGATGCGCTTGGACGCCTGGCTGGCGGGCAATCTCCCGGATTTGTCGCGGTCCAGGATCCAGGAGCTGATCCGGGAGCAATTCATCCTCCGCAATGGCGAGCCGGCGAAGCCGCGGGATTCGGTGGCGATGGGCGACCGCCTGAGCATCGCGATCCCAGAGGCGGTGCCGGCTGAGGCACAGGCGCAGGACATCCCGCTGAGCATCCTTTTCGAAGACGAGCATCTGGTGGTGCTGGACAAGGAATCCGGCATCGTGGTGCACCCGGCGGCGGGTAACCCGGACGGGACGCTGGTGAATGCGCTGCTGCATCATTGCAAGGGACAGCTTTCGGGAATCGGCGGCGTGGAGCGTCCGGGAATCGTCCACCGGCTGGACAAGGATACTTCCGGCTGCCTAGTGGTGGCGAAAACCGATCTGGCGCACCAGTCTCTAACAGAGCAGTTCTCCGGGCGGACGATGGAGAAGCTCTATCTGGCGGTGGTGCAGGGCATTCCCTCGCCGGAGAAGGATACCGTTTTCACGCACATCGGGCGGCATCCGGTGAATCGCCAGAAGATGGCGGTGGTGAATCCGCCGGGCGGCAAGCCGGCAATCACGGACTACCAGTTGCTTTCGATCGATCGCTCGACGGGGTCATCGCTGGTGCTGTGCCATCTGCATACGGGGCGGACGCACCAGATCCGGGTGCATTTGTTGCACAAGGGTTGCCCGTTGATCGGGGATCCGATCTATGCGAAGCCGGAGCGTCAGAAGGCGAAGCCGGGCAGGCTGATGCTGCATGCGTGGCGGCTGACCTTTGATCATCCGGTGAGCAAGAAGCGGATGTCCTTCGAGGCGCCGGTGCCGCCGGAGTATACGCCGTGGCTGCAGATGCTGGATGGGGAGTTGGGGGATGTGGTGAGGTAGAAAAAACCGGGTGTGCTTCGCGGGGTAATGGGGTGCTTGCTGTGAGGAGGCGCAAGCGAAGCGCGAGTTTAAGGGAACGAACCGCGGGGGCGCGGAGAGGGACGCGGAGGATGTGGGGGTGGCGGGGACTTTTTGTTTAACCGCGAAAGGGCGCGAATGGACGCGAAATTTGAAAGGCAGGGAGAAGAGGAACCACGGAATACACGGAATACACGGAATACACGGATGCTTTGTGTGAGACGGGGGGGCTGAATCTGGAGAGGAGGCGGAGGTGATCCGTGGGTTCCGGTTCCTTTTTTGGCTGCATCGGTCGGGGCTTCCCCTGCCCCAAGGGAGTAACTTGAGAGGGTGCGCGACCTACCTCAGCTTGCTGCGATCGCTTGGGCGCGGTGATGGCGACGCGAGCGCCAGAGGAGAAGTCCCGACCACGGCAGGGCCACGAGGGCAAGCAGCATCCAATGGGGAAGCAGCACGATCCAGGAGTCCTGCGGCAGGTAGCGGAAGCGCTGCTTGATCCACTCGTGATAGATTCCCAGCTCAGGCACCTCGTAGGCGCTTTCTTCTCCGCCACCGCGGAGAATCAGTGGTGGCGGAAAGGCTGGTGTCTTCGAGAAAACGGAGAAGCCGCCCGAGCGATCGAGTGGAAATCGACTTGCGTCCCCACGATAAAGCAGCGGCGTCCTCTCGACGGAGATCGAGCCCCACAGGTTCTGAGCGTGGTAATTGTGGCGGCGGAGAGAGGATTGGGCCTTCATCGAATCCCGCCACGCCCACGCGATGAAGATCATCACGAGGATGCCCGACCAGAAGGTGATCGAGCGATGGAGGGGTTTCATCTCGTCTTCTCGATCCGTTGTGCCCTGAGGAAAAGAAGACCGGTCCAGCCTAGCGCGAAAGAAAGTAGCAGGCACCAGTGAGGAAGGAAATACGCGACCTTCCCGTGCTGGCCTATCTTCATGAAGAGCCGCGCCATCGCTTCGTGATCGGTCGCTTGTTTCACCTGCTGCGTGTAGGCGTCGATCTGCTCCCGTCCGATGAGGGCCACGGAGTATCCCTCGCCTTGGATGCGGAATGGCCTGGGGAAAAGCGGTTGGTCCGGCGGATGTGGAGGACGGGCGATCCGTTCGATCAGGGGGTGCGGCGGGCGATGAGTATCGCTCAGTTGGAAGCCTCCGTAGAGATTCCCGATCCACCAGCCGTGACCGGCGTTTGCGTTGGTAAGCATCCGGCACGAATCCCGCCACGCCCACGCGATGAAGATCATCACGAGGATGCCCGACCAGAAGGTGATCGAGCGATGGAGGGGCTTGGGGGTCATGCGGATGATTCTGTTAGAACCGCATGTCCTGCAGGGCGATGCCGTTTGGCACGCCAGAGGAGGAGGCCGGACCAGATCAGCACGGAAAGCATTAGCGGTATCCAGTAGGGAATGAGGATGGCGCGGTATCCCTTTGGCTCGATCTTCGTGTAGCGGGCGAAGTGCTTATGCGTCGCTTCCCCGGGGATCCATGACATGCCGGACTTTTGGGCCTCGCCACGCAGGAAAAGAGGAGGAGGCAAGGAAGCCGCGACGGTGGGGCCGAACAGGCTCTTTTCCAAAGGCACCCGCCCGGAATCCGGGGGCCCGGATACCGGACGGATCTCGATGCCCATCATACTGCCCAAGCTGAACGAAGTGGTCCGCCCGTAGCTGAGATGAGAGACCATCTTCATGGAATCCCGCCACGCCCACGCGATGAAGAGCATCATGAAGATGCCGGACCAAAGGGTGATCGAGCGATGGAGGGGCTTCGGCGTCATGCGGAGTCAGGACAGGTCTTCTCCCGGAGATCGGAGCCCTCGTTCCCTGATATGGAGGGAAGAGATGATGCGGTCGTCAAGGCATCAGGAAGGCGGCAGTGCCGAGGTGGCATTCCATGCCTATTGGGAACCGTTCGGATAGATCGGGCCTTCAGCCCCCGGTATTTCTTCCGGCGCTACTAGGCCCTACGGCCCAGGCTGGTATGGGGCGTGCCCTTGGCGCAATGGAGGCAGCGGATCTCAGACCGCGATGCGGCGGAGGATCCTAGGGAGGTGCTTCCGGGCTTGAGCCAAACAGATCGGATCAAGGCGGCGAAAAGGAAAACCACAGACTACTCCTTGATTATCAATTCACAACAGGCGCTACAACCTCTCAAAATGGCTGCTTCCGCCCAAAAATGAAGCGGCCCGATCGACTAGTACCCGGAAAAACCCAAAAACCGGTGAACTCCTCAATCGGGCCGCCTACTATTGTCGCGACGCCGAAGGATTAAGACCGAACCGACCCCACGTCAAGCTTTTTCGGGAAAGTTTCTTCAATTTTTTTCCGGATACCCAATCGGGGCATGCGCTTGCCACCTTTCCCCTTGGCCGATTCCGCAGCGCTCCGTTAGGAACTTGCCCGCATGCCGCAACCCAAGACCGACAAGCTTCTCGCCGCGAACCGTGGGGAGATTGCCATCCGCATTTTCCGCGCCGCAAACGAACTCGGCCTCCGCACCGTCTCGATCTTCGCGGAGGAGGACCGTTTCTCCCGTCACCGCTTCAAGGCGGACGAGGCCTACCAGCTCGACAAGGAGAAGGGCCCGGTGGGTGCATATCTGGATGTGGAGGGCATCGTGGCGCTGGCGAAGTCGAAGGGCGTGACCCTGGTGCACCCCGGCTACGGCTTCCTTTCGGAAAATGCAGCATTTGCCCGGGCCTGTGCGCGCGAGGGCATCACCTTCGTGGGCCCCTCCCCCGAGCTGCTGGAAAACATGGGCGACAAGACCGCGGCGCGAACGCTGGCCGCGAAGTTCAATGTCCCCACCCTGCCCGGCACCGAGGAGCCGATCACGGATCCGGCGGAGGCGCTGAAGGTGGCAAAGGAGATCGGCTTCCCGCTCATCATCAAGGCAGCCTTCGGCGGCGGTGGCCGCGGCATGCGCGTGGTGGAGAAGCCGGAGAATCTGGCCGGCCTGCTGGCAGAGGCGCAGAACGAGGCGCTGAATGCCTTCGGCAATGCCGCCGTTTTCCTGGAGCGTTACATTTCCCGCGCCAAGCACATCGAGGTGCAGATCCTGGGTGACCAGCATGGCAATGTGGTGCACCTGCACGAGCGCGATTGCTCGGTGCAGCGCCGCTACCAGAAGGTCGTGGAGATCGCGCCCTCCGTAGAGCTTGATCCGAAGGTGCGGAAGGATCTCTGCGATGCCGCAGTGGCACTGGCCAAGGGCATCGGCTACAACAATGCGGGCACGGTGGAATTCCTCTACGACATGGACCAGAAGGACTGGTTCTTCATCGAGATGAATCCACGCATCCAGGTGGAGCACACGGTGACGGAGTGCGTCACGGGGATCGACCTGGTGCGCTCCCAGATCCTGGTGGCAAAGGGGCTGCCGTTATTTGGAAACGAGATCGCGATCCCGCAGCAGGACCAGATCCCCTGCAATGGCTATGCGATCCAGTGCCGCATCACGACGGAAGATCCGGAGCGCGGCTTCGCGCCGGATTACGGCCGTATCCTGAACTACCGCTCCGCCGCGGGCTTCGGCATCCGTCTGGATGCGGGATCGGGCGATGCGGGATCGGTGATCACGCCGTACTACGACTCGATGCTGGTGAAGCTGACGGCGATGGGCCGCGACTTCGAGACGGCCTGCGTGCGCATGGACCGCGCGCTGCGCGAATTCCGCATCCGCGGGGTGAAGACGAATATCCCCTTCCTGGAAAACGTGATCCGGGATGAGACCTTCCGCGCCGGCCAGGCACACACGAAGCTGATCGATACCAAGCCGGAGCTTCTCAAGTTCAGCGCGAAGCGTGACCGCGCGACGAAGCTGCTTTCCTACCTCTCCGACATTACGGTCAATGGCAACACGACGGCCAAGGGCTGGAAGCCGGAGAAGCCGATCCTGAGTCCGCGCGTGCCGCACGCGGAGGTGAAGTCCTTCCAGGGCAGCCGGGACATTCTGTTAGAGAAAGGGCCGGAAGCTTTCACGAAGTGGATCCTGGATGAGAAGCGCTTGCTGATCACGGATACCTCGATGCGTGATGCGCACCAATCCCTGATCGCCACACGCATGCGGACGCTCGACATGCTGCGGATCGCGGAGACTTATGCGGCAGGTCTGCCGGACCTTTTCTCGCTGGAGATGTGGGGCGGTGCGACCTTCGACACGGCGATGCGCTTCCTGAAGGAAGATCCGTGGGCACGCCTGCGCCGCCTGCGCGAGCTGATCCCGGGCACGCTGTTCCAGATGCTTTTCCGCGGCTCGAATGCGGTGGGTTACTCGAACTACCCGGACAATGTGGTGGCGGGCTTCGTGAAGCATTCCGCGGATGCGGGGATGGATATCTTCCGGATCTTTGACTCGCTGAACTACCTGCCGAACATGCAGGTGGCGATGGAGGCGGTGCGCGATCACGGCAAGGCGCTCTGCGAGGCGGCGATCTGCTACACCGGCGATATCCTCGACTCGAAGCGCGACAAGTTCTCGCTGAAGTATTACGTGGCGAAGGCGAAGGAGCTGGAGAAGATGGGCGCGCACATCCTTGCGATCAAGGACATGGCCGGTCTCTGCAAGCCGCAGGCCGCCTACAATCTGGTGGATGCGCTGAAGCAGGAAATCAGCATCCCGATCCACTTCCACACGCACGATACGTCCGGCCTGAATGCCGCCTCGGTGATCGCCGCGGCGCGCGCGGGCGTGGACATCGTGGACCTGGCGATTGCCTCGATGTCGGGCTCGACCTCGCAGCCGAACTTGAACTCGGTGTGCGCCGCGCTGGCGAATTCGGATCGCGATCCGGGCTTGAATGCGGACACGCTGAACGAGGTTTCCGACTACTGGGAAGAGGTGCTGGCACAGTACAAGCCCTTCGACTCCGCGCCGCGTGCCGGCACGGCGGAGGTGTACGAGCACGAGATGCCCGGCGGCCAGTACACGAACCTGCGGGAGCAGGCGAATGCGATGGGCCTGGGTCACCGCTGGCGCGAGATCGCGCGGACCTATGCGGATGTGAATTCGCTCTTCGGAGACATCGTGAAGGTCACCCCGTCCTCGAAGGTGGTGGGAGACATGGCGATGTTTCTGATTACCCGCGGGATCAAGGCGGCGGACGTGCCGAAGCTGAAGCCGGGCTCGATCGACTGGCCGGAAAGCGTGATCGACATGCTGGCCGGCGGACTCGGCCAGCCGGATGGCGGATGGCCTGCCGACGTGCAGAAGGTGGTGCTGGGCAACAAGCCGGCCACGACGCAGCGTCCGGGTGACCTGGCGGAGGCCGTGGATCTGGAAGCGACCCGCGAGCTGGTGGCGAAGAAGATCGGCCGCGCGGCGGATGACGATGACCTTTACTCGCACCTGATGTATCCGCAGGTGTTCTCGGACTTCGTGGACTTCCAGAAGAAGTACGATGACCTTAGTGGCTTGGCGACGCCGGCCTTCTTCTACGGCATGCACGTCGGCGAAGAGGTGGAGATGGAGATCGATCCGGGCAAGACCCTGTTCGTGAAGCTGGTCTCGATCGGCGATGCGGATGAGGACGGGCAGCGGACACTCTTCTACGAGCTGAACGGGATGCCGCGCGAGAGCATGGTGACAGACAAGTCCCGCGTGAGCGTTTCCAAGGCCGCCCGCGTGAAGGGCGATCCGAACGATCCCGCCCAGGCCTGCGCGCCGATGCCCGGCATGGTGACGGAAGTCGCCGTGTCCCCGGGACAAGAGGTGAAGGCAGGCGACAAGCTGATCGTGCTCGAAGCCATGAAGATGCTCACCACCGTCAGCGCCTCCGCGGATGGCGTGGTGAAGGAGATCCTGGTGAAGAAGGGCGATCAGGTGGATAGCGACGATCTGCTGGCGAAGCTGGAGTGAGGGTGAAGTCACCATCACGCAGGATCCTTGCTTCACTGATCGGCATCGCCGGGATGGGTCTCACGGCCCATCGTGGCGATGCGGCGGTGGTGGTGACGGACGGCCGCATCCTGACCTGGCATTTCACACTTGAGCCCCGGGGTGCCTCCAGCGACAGCCTCGACCAATTCCATCTCGTCTTCGGCGATGATCGCCTGAGCGACACGGATCTGGTGTCCGTCAATGTCTTCCCTGCCGGTCAATCGGTACCGGTGATATGCCTGACATGGAGCGGCAGTCCGAATGGGACCGGCAGCTTTACTTTCCTCAGGGACTTGAACGATGCCTTCCCTGCGATGGAGGGAGTGGTTTCCTTCGATGTCCTGAAGGGCTCCGTGGATCTGGAAGGCATCACATTCCTGATCAGGACTCGAACAAGACTTCTGGGCGCGAACATGAGACAACCGATGCATCTGGTGCCGGAGCCTTCGTCGTGCCTGCTTCTCGGGATGGCCGGGTTGGTGCTCGGGTTTCGCCGGCGGCGGAGGGCGCTGGTGTAAAAGGAGACGAGATGGACAGGGGCGGCCTGTTCGCTAGGCTGTGATGATCTTCTGCGCGATGGAATCTGATCTCGATCTTTCCCCCAGCGCGCCGGACCTTTCTTGCGGTTTGCCGATTTCTGCGGACGTGGAAGAGATTCGGAGGCGACATCTCCGTCACGAGGTGGCAGTAAGGTCCATGGGTTCAATCATGGTCCTCTTCGGCGGACTGCTGATCTCAATCGCAACGATGATCTATTTCGTCGCGACGCCCCCCAGGTTTGGGTCTTCGTATATCGACCTCTTCGGCTCCGGCCTTGGAGGAGCTTGCGCAATTGTTGTCGGGACGGGGATCAGAAAGCTGGATGAGAAGAGCAAGGTCCACGCGGCACTCCTTGCCGGCTTGGGCCTCTTCGTGTTGTTCCCGGTAGGCACGATCCTTTGCGCCTATCTACTGTTTCTCACGCTATCAGAGAAGGGCCGCGTGGTATTCAGCGAGGACTACAAGCAGGTCGTTTCCCGGACACCGGGGATGCGCGCGAAGATCCCTTTTGTCGTTTGGATAATCTTGGTTCTGGCGATCCTTGAGGCGGTGCTGGTGCAGAACCCTTTCTATGGATGGTGTTTGCCTCGCGGCAATGAGCCGGGAGCCGGGATGTAGGTGGAGCGGCGGCGGATCACTTGGTGCTTTTCCCCCGGGAGCGCGGAGCCTCTGGCCCGCAGGATGGTTCCTGACGGTCGTTCGTGATCGGTGGTGGGATGAAAATGGCGAGGTCTTGATTGGATGAGGATGGAAGAGCAGCACGCCGCTAGGATTGCTTCTGCGGGGCAGAGCCTCCGCGCTCCCGGGCAGGTCCCCTCTCCTATTTGCAGCCGCAACTTGATGAGGATGACGGTGACGATGGAGCTCCGACTGCGTCGGGCCAGTAGGGTTTGTCGGCGTCGGCGAATTCGTTGGTCTCGTAGGCGTCGTGGTAGCGGACCCAGGCCATGGGGAAATCGAAGGAGCCTTCATCGCGGCCCTTGGGCATGAGGTCGAGGATGGCATAGGTGCTCATCACGGTCTCCACGCCGCGGTCGTAGCTGGAGTAGGTGTGATAGATGCTGCCGTCCTCGTCCTTATAGAAGACGCTGATGCCGGGTGCCTCGGCGCTGGGGAATTCCTGCAGCGTGTAATTGTAGTCCACCTTCCCTTTCGCGAGCTGCTCGTCGCTGAAGGACACATGGTAGTCGCCATTGAAATCGCCGCCGTAAGACGAGACCCAGGTGAAGTCCCAGCCCATGCGTTTCTTGAACTCCGCGATCTTCGCAAAGGGCGCGCGCGACACCACAGCCAAGGAAACATCGCGCGCGGCGAGATGGGGCAAGCTGCCGGCGAAGTGATCCGAGACAAAGGAACAACTCGGGCAACCCTCCTTCCAATCGGGGCCGAACATGAAGTGGTAAACGAGCAACTGGCTGTGCCCGGCGAAGAGATCCGCCAGCTTCACCTTTCCCTGCGGACCTTCGAAAACGTAATCCTTCTCCACCTTTACCCAAGGCAGCGCCCGCCTCGCCTCGGCCAGTTGGTCGCGGACGCGGAACGACTCTTTCTCCTTCTCCAACAACAGCTTGCGGGCCGCAATCCATTCCTGCTCGGAGACAATCTGGTGATTCCGGCCCAGCGCCCGGGACCCGGATAATGTGGCATTCGTGCTCATGGCAATATTCTCGGATGAATGAAAAAAACGAAGGGTTCAATATGGACCCGTTCCGAGATCCGACGAAGCGGTTGATGGAAAAAGGACAGGTTTGGTGACTTTTCCTGAAAATTGCGGAATGATTGAGTGCATATCGCCCTCATTCAAGTTGTCACAATCGTGATAACTTGACATTTTATTTATTTAACTCATCCTCCGCAGGTTCACCCACCCCACCCCATGGACGCAAACCCCTATGCTGCCCCCGTGGCAGCTGTCACCGGCGAAGTCCCCCTGCCGAGCGATCCTGAAGAGATCCGCCGTGCCCACATCGCGCATGAAGCGTCTGTCCGAAGCGTGGGGACCCTCTATTTTCTCGGAGCGATGGGCATGACCGTGTGGACGATCACCAATGCCCATGCACTGATCACGGGCAGCGAGCTCGCCAAGGAGTCCGCCTGGGGCTTGGTCGCCATCCTGGCGGTGATCACCGCGCTGCAATATTGGATGGGCATCGGCCTGAGAAGGTTGAGGAAACCCGCCCGTGCCGTCGCCGCCATCTTTTCGGCCATCGGCCTGATCGCGGTTCCCATCGGCACGGTCATCAGCGCCTACGTCCTTTATCTGCTCATGTCGCGTAAGGGCAGCATGGTCTTCAGCTCCGGGTACCAGGAAGTCATCGCCGCGACACCGGACGTGAAATACAAGACCTCGAAGGTCGTGTGGGCAGTCCTGTTGCTGTTTGGCGTGGTGATTCTGGCATTTGTGGCCCTCGGGCTCATCGCCGCCATCTCGGCAGCGGTGAAAGGTGGATGAGGAGGAGCTCCGGTGCTCCCCTCGTGGCGCAGGCGATGCGGGAAGATGAATTGGATCCTCCGCGTGCCCCTTCAGGGCACTAATATATTGGCACGGCCTCACCCGGGGCTGCGCGCTTCGCGCTGAGCCCGGGCTATCTCAGGTTGCCCCCTTGGGGCATTGGAGCACCACTTGGTCATCTTGACTGCATGGTTCATCCGAATCAGCCT
Source organism: Luteolibacter luteus (assembly GCF_012913485.1). Classification (GTDB taxonomy): domain Bacteria; phylum Verrucomicrobiota; class Verrucomicrobiia; order Verrucomicrobiales; family Akkermansiaceae; genus Haloferula; species Haloferula lutea. The sequence goes on from NZ_CP051774.1 coordinate 6,270,419, forward strand.
TCCATCGCACGACGATGGAAGCCGATCCCTATGCCGCGCCTGCTACCACCGAAGTTGGCGAGCCTTCGCTTCTGAAGGAGCCGGTGGCCATCCGGTCCGCCCATATCCTGCATGAAGCGGCGGTGCGAAGCATGGGAGTGCTCTATCTATTCGCGGCGGGCTTCGCCCTCATCCAGGCTGCCGTTTTCATTTCCCGAACGGCGAACTATCCAAGGATAATGCCATATGTCGTTGTGCCTTCCGTTCTCCTCGTCGCCGGAATGGTTTGGATCGGGCTCGGTCTGAGAAAATTGAAAAGACCGGCCCGCAATGTCGCCATCATCCTTTCCGCGATGGCCCTGATCGCGGTTCCGATCGGCACGGTACTCGGTGCATGGAATCTCCATCTGCTTCTTTCCCGCAAGGGCAAGGTGGTCTTCAGCCCGGAATACCAAGAGGCCATCGCAGCGACGCCGGAGCTGAGATGCAAGTCCCCGCTGCTGTGGATGATCCTGATCGTGATCGGGGTGGTGGTGCTCGGCTCCTTGTTCTCCTTGGTCATGCGCGCCGCCTTGTGATTACCAGGGACCCAACTGCATCCCCCCTTGGCCTCCGACCATGGAATAAGCTCAGGATGGTCACATATCACGCCACCTTGACTTCTTGGTTTGTTTAAATCAGGCTGCGCCGGTTCACCCATCCTACTCCTATGGACGCCAATCCCTATAGCGCGCCCGTGGCCGATCCAGCCACCGAAGCCCCGCCCCTGAATGATCCCGAGGGCATCCGCCTCGCCTACATCGGTCACGAAGCTTCGGTGAAGAGCGTGGGAACCCTCTACGTGCTGGGCGCGATCCTCATCGGCCTCAGCGCCATCTTCAATCTGTGGGTCATGTTCTCTGGCGGCGGCGCCACGGAAGCAAGCTGGGCTACGATCGCCTTCCTCGCGATCATCAGTGCTCTACAGTTCCAGGTCGGCTCCGGCTTGAGGAAGCTGAAGAAGTCTTCCCGCGCGATCGGTGCCATCCTCGCCGGCATCGGCCTGCTCGGTTTTCCGATCGGCACCATCATCAGCGCCTACATCCTTTATTTGTTGATGTCACGCAAGGGCACGATGGTCTTCAGTCCGGAATACCAGCAGGTCATCGCAGCGACGCCGCATATCAAATACAAGAGCTCGAAGGTAATGTGGTGGTTCCTGGGCATCGTTGCGACGATCATCGTGATCGTCATCGCCCTGGTGCTCTTCGCCGGTTTCATGGAAAGCAGGAAGTAAGCAGCCCAGTCCTTGCCTTCCACGGGCGAAGCCCCTCATGGTAGATGACATGAAGATCCTCGCTCCGCTGGTGTTGTTGGTATCGACGTTTTCCTCCTTTGCCCAGGAGGCGATCCTGCTTTTCGTCCCACGCAGAAGGACGTGACGATCTCGCTTCAGCAGAACAGGGAGAGGCCCGGCGCGATCGAGCTGGTGATCCGCAATGGTTCCTCGCTGAAGCTTCAATACAGCCTCGGATCCCGGGGTGGGAATCTGTCCGGCTACCACTTCGAACTCCGCAAGGACGACAAGTGGCTCGCCGAGAGCGGCCATGCGTGGTGCGGTACCGGAATCATCGAGGAAGCAATCGCTCTCGGTGAGAGCAAGACGCTTCCGATCGGTGATCCCGGCATGGATCCCGTGAAGAGAATCCCGCGTGACCCGGGACCCTTCCGCGTGCGCGTGGTGCTGCGTGAAGAGGGCGAAGCGGTCATGGCCACCTCGCCCGTTTACACGATCAAGGACGGGAAGATAGAATCCGTTGCGGACTAGCCTCCAGGCCTACCTCGCTCAGACCGATGCGAGGTTTCGCAAGATCGGGCGGCGGCGGCGCAGCAGCACGAGCATGCCGCATCCGCCGAGCAGGGCCGCTGCAGATGGCTCCGGCACGACGGTCACGGCCTGGATGCCGATCAAGCCAAAGGAGGGATCGCTCACGCCGTCGTATTCGTTGCTGACGGTGAAGGTGAGGACATCGCCCACCGTGGCACCCGTGAGATCCAGCGTGAGCAGGCCGGCGTGGTGACCGGAGCCGGTGGCATCGCCGTCATCGGTGTAGGGCAGCACCTGATCTTCGAGCGAGTAGCTGCCGCCACTGGCGAGCGAGACATTGATGTCCGCGCGGCTGTTGTAGCCTACCAGATAGATCTGGAGGCTCTGGTCGACGCCCAGCACCGTGTAGGTGAAGCTCAGCGAGGCACCGTCCGACTGCTGGGCAGAGACGAAGGAGGTTCCGCCGGTGAGGGTCCCGGTCGAAGAGCCACCGGTGAAACCCAGGAACATGCGGCTATCTCCGCCAACGAAACTGCCGCCGGTGATCGCGCTGAAAGAAACCGGGCCATCCGCCTTGTGCTCGACCGCGGAGGCATCGCCACCGATGCCGAAGTAGGCCCAGTCCGTGACATCCGTGCTGATGTCCACATTGCTATAAACCGTCGGGCTGCTGAGGCTCCCGACGATCGTGGCGGCCTCGCTCAGGGCGGGAACGGTGCAGACGAGGGCAAATGACAGGGTGCGGGAAAACCGGGTGATCGGGCGACGAAACATACGGGTGATGGGGTGAAATAGCGGCCGGATTATCGGGCGGTGTTAGATTCCTGCAATGGCCGAATCCGGGAGCCGCGCGCGGTCAGTGAAGGCCAACGCGCAGGAAGCAGAGATTTTCCTCGCAAGAGGAGCGTGTGCCGACGCTTGAGCAAGCAGCGCGGCAGGTTCTGTTAGATCACCGCAGCCCGCGGGGATCATCCCGCCTTCCGCAGCGCCTGGCAGACAGCCGGGAAGATCTGCTTCTTCCGGCTCACCACTCCGGGGGCATCGTAGAGGCTCGCATCCAGCTTTCCGTACGGGATGTTCGCGACGAACTTCGGCTCGCCCGCGGCCAGCACCAGGCTGTGATGGTTCGCGATATCCGTGACCACCAGCACCGCCAGTTCGTATTCGTTCTCCTTCGCCAGATTCTGTAGCGCCGCTTCCAGTTCTTCCCGGCGCGGCGGGAAGGCATGGAGACCGAGCTCTTCCACCTGCGCGATGGTCACTTTCACGCCCTCGTCGATGAACTCCTTCCGATCCGCATTCAGGATCGCATCCGGCGTGCCGGTCGCGAGCAGCGAACCGACGGCGAAGAACTCCTCCTTGAACTTCGCCGGATCGATCCCCGCGAGCTCGCTCAGCCAGCCGAGCATCTCGTGATCCAGCTCGGTGGTGGTCGGCGAGGTCAGGCACAGCGTGTCCGCGATGATCCCGGCGCAGAGGCACATGGAGGTGCCCTTGTCCGGCTCCAGATAGCGGTGGCGGAACTTGCGCGCCACCAGCGTCGAGGTCGAGCCCACCGGCTCATTGAGGAAACGGATCGGCTCGCGCGAGACCAGGTCGCCGGCAAGGCGGTGGTGATCGATGACCTCCACGATCTCGCTCTCGTCCACGCCGGTCACGGCCTGGGCAAATTCATTGTGATCCACCAGCGCGAGGCGGGTGCGCGGCGGATCGATGAGATCGCTCTTCGAAAGCACCCCGATCATCTCCTTCGTGATCGGATCCAGCACCGGAAAGAGATCCTGCTCGGAAGAAGCGAGGCCCTTTCGCAGGCGCGATACCGGCTCGCTGCCGGAGACCGTGGCGAAATTCGACTCCATCACGTGGCGCACCGTGCGCGAGCAACGGATCAGCGTGGAGCAGCTCGCGGTATCCTGGGAGCAGAGCATCACGATCACCCCGCGCTTCCGCGCCATCTCGCGCAGCGCAGGCTCCACGCCATTGCCACCGGTCACCAGCAGGGCGCGGGCGCCATTCTCGATCGCATAATGCTGCACCACCGGGCGATCCCCGCAGATTACGAGGAAGCGGTTCACATTCCCTTCCTTCGCCGCCTGCTTGAGACGGCGTTCGACGGTCGATTGCGAGGAAGCACCGACCAGCAGGATCAGCTCTTCCTCATCATCGCCCTCCGGCATCGGGAAGCCCACGCTCTCCGCGTGCAGCGTGTTCGCGATCTTTGAGAGTGCGACATTCACGGTCCGGGCCTGCAGGCCGCTGGCATCACCGGGGACCAGCAGCTCCAGCAGATCGAGATAACGGAGCATCCCCTGCACCGAGCCATCGCCATTTGCAACGGGCACGCAGCGGACCCCGCTGGCCAGCATCCGGCGGTAGGCCACGATGAAAGTATCCGTGGGCGAAACCTGCACCACATCCCGGCGGCAGATCATGCCCGCGGAGGCGCGCACATCCGTCACCAGCGGTGGCGTTTCAATCCCCGCCTGCTCCAGCACCCAGGCCGTGCGTGCCGGCACCTCGCCACAACGGGCGGCCACGGCATTCGGCTCCCCGGTCATGCGCAGCAGCGCGGCATTCCCGATCGCGGAGCATATGGCGTCCGTGTCCGGGTTCTTGTGACCAATGACGTAGAAAGGAAGGCTGCGGCGTGGCGGTTCCATGAAGGAGCTGTCTTTGAGGCTGGGAGGGGGTGCCCGGATAGCGCCGGGCGCGCGGATGATGCCGCAGATATTCGAAACGGCAAGCAGGGGTGCAAAAGTACACCCTATGAAAATAGATGTACTACATCCGCTCCGGGCAGCGGATGCCGAGCAAACCGAGGCCATGGGTCAAGACCCGGCTGGTCAGGCTGCACAGCACCAGGCGGCTGTCGCGGACTTGCTCCTCCGCCTTCAGCACGGGACAGGCCTCGTAGAAGGAGTGGTAGGCACGGGCCAGCTCGAGCAGATAATTCGCCAGCAAGTTCGGGCGATGATCATCAAGGATCATCGGCACAACTTCACCATAACGCGCGATGAGACGGGCGAGATGAATTTCCGCTTCCTCCGTGAAGACCGGATTCACCGCGGCGAGGTCCACCGGATCTTCCAGCTTCCGGAAGATCGAGCTGCAGCGCACCACGCTGTTCTGGAGATACGGGGCCGTGTCGCCCTGCAGTGCCAGCATCTTCTCCAGATCGAAAACATAGTCGGAGAGGCGATGGTGGGAGAGCTCCGTGAACTTCACCGCGCTGATGCCGATGAGCTCGGCGAGCTCGGCCCGCTCTTCATCCGTATCCACGCGGCTGCGCTCCGCCACTGCGATCCGCGCGGCGGCCACGGCCTCATCCAGCACGTCCGCCAGCTGCGGCAGATCCCCTGCCCGCGTCTTCAGCGGCTTGCCATCGGTGCCCAGGATCGTGCCGAAGGAGATGTGGCGCAGGTCCATCTCACCCAAGCCGACGCGCCCCGCCACGGCGAAGAGCTGCTGGAAATGCAGGGACTGGCGGTGATCGACGACATACCATGCGGCATCCGCGTTCCACTCCTTGTTCCGAAACTCGATCGTCGCGATGTCCGTGGAGGCATAGTTGAAGCCGCCATCGCTCTTCCGCACGATCATCGGGAAATCGATCCACTCGCCATCCTTGCGGACCAGGAAGGGATCCTTCGCCTTATCTTCCGGCACGCCATTCGAGAAGATGCACACGGCACCATCGCTCTCTCGCGCGATGCCCTCGGCGATCAGGTGATCCACCAGCGGTGCCAGCGCATCATTGTAGGCGCTCTCGCCCAGCCAATGATCGAAGGACACGTCCAGACGATCGTAAATCTTGTCGAGACCCGCGCGGGAAAGCTCGATGCAGCGCTGCCAGATCGCGAAGTTTACCTCATCGCCCTGCTGGAGCTTCACCAGTTCCAGGCGGCAGGCCTCCGCCACCGCTTCATCCGCCTTCTTGGCGTCATTCGCGAAGCGGTAGAGCCGCAGCAACTCCAGGAGCGGATCTGCCAGCAGCGCCTTCTCATCCAGGATCTGCTTCCACGCCCAGGTCACCATGCCGAACTGGGTGCCCCAGTCGCCGATGTGATTATCCCGGATGACGCGGTGCCCCAGAAAGCTGGCGATGCGGGAAAGCGAGTCCCCGATGATGGTCGAGCGGATGTGGCCGATGTGCATCGGCTTCGCCACGTTCGGAGCGGAGAAGTCCACCACGATCGTGTGCTTCTCTGCTGCCTCCGGCACGCCCAAGCGCGGATCGGCGAGCTGCTCCTTCGCACGCGCGGCGTAGGTTTCCGGAGAAATGCGGAAGTTGATGAATCCGGGACCGGCGATGTCCGCGGTGCCGAGGCCGCCGAGGTCCACCGCGGCGATGACCTGCTCCGCCAGCGCGCGCGGGTTGGTCTTGCGCTGCTTGGCCAGTGCCATCGCGGCATTGCTCTGGTAATCGCCGAAGCGGAGGTCGGCAGCGGCCACCACGGGCGCGCTGACGCTTTCGCCGAGCACGGTCTGGAAGGCGGCGGCGAGCCGGGATTCAAGGTCCTGAATGAGGGTCATGGGAAGATGGAACGAAAAAACGGAATGCCGGAAAATGCCCGGCGGGCAAAAGCGGAAGACGGAGCCTGCGGGACGAGGGCCCGGGCATCAAGCCGCACCATTCGCGGCCGTCTTGGGAGACTTGCCCGAGAAAATATCGAGGATCTCCTGATGCTGCCCGGCCTCGCCCAATCGTCGTCGGATCTCACCGTTGGTGAACATCTTCGCGATGGCTGCAAGCGTCTGGAGGTGAAGGTGATAGTCCTTCTTCGGCACGAGGAAGAGGATCACGAAGTGGACCGGCTTCTGGTCCAGGGCCTCGAAGTCGATCCCGGTCTTCGAACGGCCGAGAATTGCCACCACCTTGTCGAGCTTTTCCGAAAACGCATGGGGAATGGCCACGCCATGGCCGACTCCGGTGCTGACCTGTTCCTCGCGGATCTTGAGGGCCGCCAGCACTTCGTCCCGCAGTGCGGGATCCAGCGAACCCTCGCTGACGAGGTGGTCGATCAGTTCCACGATGGCAGGCCAATGCTCTCCCGCGGACATCTCGAGGATGATCCTGCTTGGGGAAAGAAGGTTGGCCAGCTTCATGCGTACGTTGGAAAAGATCGATTCCCGCCGCTTGGGCGGGGGGCCGGAGTTACCCGTGCGGTCAAGGTTTTGCAAGCGGTTTTCGGCCAAGGGCAATCACCCGGCATTGGCGCTTGCGATCCCTACCCCTGCGTCCTTAGCCTGCGCGCCTATGCGCCTGATCTCGCGCGGATTCGTGATTCTCGGAACAGGGGTGCTCTGCCAGTGCGGCAGCATGGGCACCGGAAACATGGGCGGCCCGACCGTCGAGCAACGGAGGGCGGACATCGCCTCGGAGCAAGGCGGTGACTCTTTCGTCGGCCGCCGCTACCACGTGGAGAAGACCCGCTTCTGGGGCTACGTCCGCCGCCCGCGCCAGTCCTGGGACAAGGCCAAGCTGGTCATGATCAAGGAGGACAAGAAGCGCCAGCCGGACCGCCTTTCCGAGAATGGTCCGGACGGGCAGCGTTACGGATTTGACAACAATTATGAGTATCGCCTGAAGGGCTACTTTACAGGATCCGACAGCTACGATCCTAACAGCAACCAATTCCTACCGACATTCATGCTGACCGGCTATGAGGTCGTGAACCGGAATCCGGGCTGGCTATTCCGCCCGGATGACCGGTATGATCCCTACCGCATCACATTATACCCGAGGTAAAAGCCCTCGGCCAAGACTCGGTTCCTCCCCTCAGCCATGTCTTCCAACTCCTTTCAACACCGTCCGGGAAGAAATTCCCGCCAGGTCGGCGACGCGCCATCCATCGGCCATGTGCCGAAGATGAACCGGGACTCCGAGTCCCGCGTCACGAAACACACCCGGAAACGGGTGGAAATCAAAGAGCCGAACATCAAGCTGATCCTGGTGATCTCCGGGATGCTGGCGGCGACCGCGGCAGTCGTGATCGGCCTGCTCCTCTGGGCTGGCGTCTCGAAGGCGCGGATCGCGGAGGAGCATCAGGCCTTCGTCGTTTCCCCGCCGCCACCACCGAAGCCCGCCACCATTCCCCTGGCGCCCGCGCCGGATGAAACGGCGGCCGCAAAGCTGGTGGAGGATTTCCTGGCCGCCCGCAGTGAAGCGGAGCTGGCAGGCCTGATCCGCCCGACCGAGCAGGCGCCCTCCGAGATCCTGGCGAAGCTGGCCGCGTTGCCGGAGAAGGACGGCAAGCTCAAGTCGGTCCAGCCGGTGGGCTCGGTGAATAGCCGCGCGCTGCAACTGGAAGGCGTGGTGGTGACCTTTGACACCGGCCGCAATCGCCTGGCGCTGCTGGCACCGGATGCCTCCGGAAAGTGGCTGGTGGATTTCGATGGCTTCGACCGCTACAGCACGCCGGCTTGGAATGAGATCCTTTCCGACAAGACGGTCACCGGTACCGTGCGGGTCTTCCTTTCCCCGGACCGTTACTACAACGGGATCTATGGCGATGATACCAAGTGGGCCTGCTACGGGATCGCCTCTCCGGACAATGAGACCCTGATGTTCGGCTACGTGCCGAAGGACGGGGAACTCCATGAGCTGATCGCCAAGCTGCTGGACAAGGACAACGCCCCAGCGGGACAGAAGCCAAAGGCCTGCCGCGTGACGCTGGAGATCCGCCATGATGAGAAGTCGGACAAGCGGCAATTCGAGATCACCCGCGTGCTTTCCGACGAATGGGCGATCGGCGATCAGGCACTGGACCAGAAGCTGGGCCGACCGCTGTCGCAGACGACGAAGTAGGCGAAGGGATACAAGGCGTCCCTGCTCTTGCGGGATGGCGATCCCTGAACAAGCAGCGCTTTCTTCAAGACCCTTCGTCTTCTTGGCCGGAGCGCCCTAAAGCTTGAAGTGAGTCCATACCGCGGCTTCCTTGTCACAGGCTTTGTGCCGCTTTCATCCATGGACGACGATCTCTTCAACACCTGCTTCTCGGGGCCCGAACAACGCATCGAGGAGCTGCGCGTTGAACTTAAGCGCATCGACGATCTCCGCGTTGAACTTGAACGCCATAATCGCCTCTACTATATGGAGGCCACTCAGGAGATCTCCGATGCAGAATACGACAAGCTCTTCCGCGAGCTGGAGGAACTGGAGGAGAAGCATCCCGAGTTCGACAACGCGAACTCCCCCACCAAGCGCGTGGGCGGTGCGCCGCTGGATAGCTTCAAGCAGGTCCGCCATCTGGTGCCGATGCTCAGCATCGACGACGTCTTCGAACTGAAGGACGCGGAGCAACCCGCGGCCGAGCTCATCGATTTCTACAAGCGCCTGCAGAAGAACCTCGGCCGCGAAGACATCGCGGTGACCGTGGAGCCGAAGATCGATGGTGTGGCGGTCTCGCTGGTCTACCGGAATGGCTCGCTATCCTATGCAGCCACCCGCGGCGATGGCACCACGGGCGATGACATCACGAACAACGTCCGTACCATCCGCAGCATCCCGCTGACGCTGACACCGAAGTCCCCTGCTCCGGCGCCTATTGACCTGAGCCGGATCCTTCCCTACCTTCCCGCCCGTGAGCAGGACCCATCAAGCACAGGCACTGGCAGAGCGGCTTTGGAAAGCCCGGCAGAAAGCCTCCGCGAAAGGCTCCTTGCTGACCAGGCAGCAAGTCATGGAGACGATCTTCAGGAACGGATCCGACAAGAAGCCAAATCCATTCTTGAATGGGGATCTGAAGTTGGTCGGATCCTCGATCCAGAAGCGCTATTTGAGCTCGTCAAAGACTGGCGGGAACTAGGCGGCCAATCGGAGCACACCGTTTTCTACATCGCGGAACTCGCGCGGGTGGTAAAATTCACCATCCCGCCGAACTTCGGAGCGCAAGGCAGCATCGCGTATCTCGCCAACATCGGAGCCTGCAACCGGCTCTTCGGCGACGACATCCGCTTTCACGGGATCCTTGAAACCGAGAAGGGCCCCGTCTTTGTCATCTCCCAGCCTTATGTCGATGGCACGGAACCGAAGCTGGACGAGGTTCGCGGTTGGTTCGAAGCGAATGGCTTCGAGGATGCCGGATATAACCAATGGAAGAACGCCGCTGGCACCCGGATCGCTGGCGCGCATGAGGGCGATCTGATCAAGACCGAGGACGGCGAACTTGTTCCGATCGGTCTTCAAGTGCTTCACGAGGGCGAGATCATCCCCCGGGTGGCACAGCCCGCGGGTCCCGTCACGGTTCCCACGCTGCTGGAAGTCCGCGGTGAGATCTACATGCCGAACGAGGCCTTCGCCGCGATGAATGCGGAGCGCGACGAAGCAGGCTTGCAGACCTTCGTGAACCCGCGCAATGCCACTGCTGGCGCGCTCAAGCAGCTCGATCCGAAGGAGGTCGCGAAACGTCCCCTCGCCTTCCTCGCCCATGGACTGGGTGCTTATGAAGGCCCGGAATTGGCATCGGAGACCGACTTTCACCAGTTGCTCGATGAGCTCGGAATCCCGCGGAACCTGCCGGTCTATTTTGCCGATTCGGAAGAGGAGTTGCGCAAGAGAGTGCTGGCGATCGATGATATTCGCCACGGCCTCGGCTACGGCACGGATGGTGCGGTGGTGAAGGTCCTGCATCGCGCGGAGCGCACGAAGCTGGGCTTTACCTCGCGTGCGCCGCGCTGGGCTGCAGCCTACAAGTTCCTGCCGGAGCAAAAGGAGACCACGATCAACAACATCACCATCCAGGTAGGCCGCACCGGGGTGCTGACGCCGGTGGCGGAGCTGGAGCCGGTCTTCGTTTCCGGCACCACCGTCTCCCGTGCGACGCTGCACAATGAGGAGGAGATGCAGCGGAAGAAGATCTACAAGGGCGCACGGGTGGTGATCGAAAAGGCCGGTGAGATCATCCCCGCGGTGGTCAGGGTCATCGATCCTCCCGCGGATCTGGAACCTTTCCGTCTCGATCTCTATGTCGAGGAGAAGTGCCCATCCTGCGGCGGTCCGATTTCCAAGGAAGAGGGCTTCGTGGCCTGGCGCTGCACGAACTTCGAGTGCCCCGCGCAGGCGGTCTCGAAGATCCGCCAGTTCACCTCGCGGAAGGCTCTCGACATTGAGGCCGTCGGCGGGATCGTGGCAGAGGCCTTGGTGAACCGAGGGCTCTGCCGCACGCCGCTGGATCTCTTCAAGCTGGATCCGGCAGAGCTTCCCTCGCTGAACCTCGGCACCGACACCGAGCCGCGCCGCTTCGGCGAAAAGAATGCCGCGAAGGTGATCGAGGCGCTGGAACGCGCCCGCGAGAAGCCGCTCGATCGATGGCTTTTCGCGATGGGCATCCGCCAGGTCGGTGAATCGGCCGCGAAGGAACTCGCGCGCTTGCACGAGCACCTCACCGACATCGCGCATCTGAAAGATGGCGAGCCGGTCTGCTCGCCGATCCTCGAAACGATCTCCGCGATTTCCCACAAGGAAGCCGAAGCCAAGCACATCTCCCCGCGCAACAAGGAGAACCTGCCCGCGAGTGATGAGGAGAAGAAGGAGCGCGACACCGCCTACAAGGCGCTGAAGAAAGAAGCCGACGCCCTCAAAAAGACCCTGGCGGCCTACACCGTTTCCCCGGATGCCGGACAGGTGGTGGCGGAGTCGGTGATCACCTTCTTCAAATCGGAAGGCGGCGTGCATGTTCTGGAGCGCCTGAGCGATCTCGGTATCAACCCGAAGTCCGAGAACTACCTGCCCAAGCCCGCCGAAGCCGATCTGTCCGCCCTTCCGCTGGCGGGCAAGACCTTCGTCATCACCGGCACCCTTTCCATGGGCCGCGATGACATGAAGCGCCACCTCGAAGCGAAAGGTGCCAAGGTCTCCGGCTCCATTTCCGCCAGCACCGACTTCCTCCTCTCCGGCGATGGCGGCGGATCGAAGCGCGACAAGGCGGACAAGCTGAAGGTGCCCGTGATCGACGAAGCGGAACTGGCGAAGATGCTCGGCGAATAGGCTTGGCGAGCCGCGCCAGCCGCCTCCGCTGCAGTCTCCCGGAAAAGCAAAGGGCGGATCGAACCGATCCGCCCTGCCTTTGAAGTTCACTCGGGAGCCTGCCCTTTTCAGAGACCCATCACGATCTCGCATCCCGGCAGCTTCGCCTTGAGGGCCTGCATGCCGGCATCGTCGACCTTGGTCTGCCAGAGGTAGAGCTTCTTCAGGTTCGAGAGCGCGGCGAGCTTCTGCACGCCATCGTTCGTCACCTGGGTGCCGTAGAGATTCAGGGACTCCAGCTTCGGCAGGCCGGCCAGCACGTCCAGGCCGGCATCGGTCACGCCCGTTTCAGAGAGGCGCAGCGAGCGCAGCTCGGCGGCATCCTTCAGCAGCTTCGCGCCGCTATCGGTCACCGTCGACGAAGAGAGATCCAGGGAAACCAACGCGGACATCACCGGGCCCAGCTTGGCCAGTTGTTCGTCGCCGAAGTCCTTCCGCATGCTCACCGCCGTGAAGGTCACGCCGCTGGAAGACTGGGATTCGAAATTCAGCGCGGCGGGGAATTCCTTGCGCAGGCGCTCCACCTCGCTCTTCACGGAGTCACGCTTCGCGGCGGCTTGCTTCACCTCGGCTTCCGCCGCGGCCTTCTGCTGCGCGAGTTGTTCCGGCGGCACCACCTTGGTCAGCGCCGTCTTGATCTCGTCCGTGGCTTGCAGGTCGGCCAGCTTCGCATCCTTCGAGGCACCGCCGTCGATCCACCACTTGATGAGCACCACTTCATGCGGCTCCAGGTCCTTCTTGCCTTCCGGCGGCATGTGCTCGTCGTCGTCTTCCGGCAGGTCGATGCGGACGATGATGTTGCTGTCCGCGGACTTGCCGTGGACCAGGCCTTCACCTTCCTTGCCGCCCTTCACCAGAAGGTCGTACTCATCCATGCGGAACTTGCCCTTCTGCTTCTCGGCATTGTGGCAGGCGTAGCACTTCGCTTCGAAAATCGGCGCGATGATGTCTTCGTAGACGATCTGTTCGCCCGGTGCCTTCGCCACGACCGGAGTCGCGGCGGCAGCATCCCCGCCTTCATTGCCTGCCGCGGCGAGGGTCGTGCCATCGCCACCGGCGGCCGGCTTGGCCTTCGGCTTCTTCTCTTCCTTCAGCGGCAGGCCGATGACCTTGCGCACTTCATTCGGAGCATACTGGGTGAGGTAATCTTTCCCGTGGGTCAGCGAGGCACCGTCATGGCTTGCGAAGCCCATGATCGCGGAGCTGCCGAGCAGCGTGGTGAGGTAAAGCCAAGTGCCCTTCCCTCCGGCGACGTCCACCCACACCTTCACCACGAAGGCGGCGACCGTGCCACAGGCGAAGATGATGCCGCCATTCAGGTGGCGCTCGCCCAGCTCCTTATCATAATCGCCGGGCATGCTGTAGTAGAGCACGAAGCCAAGCAGCACCGCGACCACCGCGGAGGCCGCGGCAAAGAACATCGCCACCTGCGTCGAGCTGGAGGGCTTCTTCGAGAAAAGGCGGCCGAATTCCAGCGCCAGCACCAGCAGCAGCATCCCGATCGGCAAGTGCAGCGCCACCGGGTGGAAGCGGCCGATGAACTTGGCCAGATCCGGCAAACCGTCCTCCGGTGGCGGGCCAGCCCAGGATGGCAGCATCGCCAAGGCGGCGATCACGGCGAGGCCGAAGAGCGTGAGGAAGATGGGACCGGCGATGGAGCGGCGGGTTTTTTCAGAGTCGGTCATGGGCGCGACGGGTCTTTACGCGGATGCGGGGCGTTTTTTTCGGAAGGAATGACGGAAAGATCAAACATCAACGACTTGGCCGGGAGCTTTCGGCGCGGCGGCCTTCCCTTTCTTACCCAGAAAAGGGATGAAGCGGCTCACATCCACGCCCAGCACGGACATGGATTTCACGAAAATGAGTAACGCCGTCGCCTCATCCACAAAGGGAACGAAGTCCGGAACCCACCCGAAGATCACATAGAGACCCGAGATCAGGGCAAAAATGGCGGCGATGAACTTTTTCACGGGCGAACTATACGCGAATCGATCGGCTTTTCTAGCTGCGTTAGGGGTAGCGTGATGTCAGGAAGGCTCCCTTTTTTATGCGACGCGGCGAAGACCGGGCCGGGAGCTGCCTGCGGGGGCGAACCCGATCGGCGGGGAGAGGTTGCGGCAATTCTCCACCTATTGGTAGAAATTTATGAAGATCTTCTCATTGCCCGGTCCCCGCCGCAATGTCACTCTGGCACCATGACGACCACCCGGATCCTCACGATTCTGAGCACCTGTGCGGTGATCTTCGCCGCGGGCCTGGCGGCCTTCGGCTACTACTGGCCGGCGCTCTTCATCCTCGCGACCGTGGTCGTCGCCTGCTCAATCCTCGCGGTGGTGAATTGGAAGTTGAGCTGAGGGTGGCTCAGCGCGGATCCCTTGCCCGGAGGGCAATGGGACGGAACTCGCCGAGATTGTTAGAGATTCGATGATCCCGGTACTGCCCTGCGAGAGGCAAGCAAGAGACGCGAGTTTCGACTGTTCCGCTTACCCGTCCTCGGCCACGCTCCCGACAATGAGTTGGAAATGCGAGAGCTGCGAGGCCTTCAACGATGAGATTCACACCCGTTGCTGGTCGTGCAAGAAGCCTAGATTCCAGAGCCCGGAGGAGTTCCATACCCAAGCTTTGAAAGAGCCTATCTTGTGTTCAACCACACCCGAGGTGCCGGGACGTGAAATTTCGAGTCCACTGGGGATTGTCTTCGGTGAAGCGATTCTCGGGGCCAACATTCTCCGGGATCTCCTGGCGGGGGTGAGGGATATCGTCGGAGGTCGTTCGGGCACCTACGAGCACAAGCTCAGGGAGGGGCGCAAGGTGGCGATGCAGGATATGCTCGAGGAAGCCTCCTCTCTTGGTGCGGATGCAGTGGTCGGCATCGACCTCGACTACGAGACCGTAGGCCAGACCATGCTGATGATTTGCGTGTCCGGCACTGCTGTGAAACTGAAGCCGTGATGCCTCAGGTGCCCCCGGGTAGATGCGGAAGGAGGATATCGAGGTAAGACCTTGCGCGCCGGAACCCCTTCCGGGGTTCGATGTCACCTCTCGTCGTACCGGTGGTTTTCGCTGCGCTCGACCACCGGCTATTGGCTGCATGCCCTCCGGGCAATGAAGGCCCGCGCCGATCACAATTTCGCCGCCACGGCCAGCCCGATCGTTCCTGCTGAAAGCACGAATCCGATCAAGGCCATCAAGCCATCCCGCGCGATCAGCGAGATCCCGAAGCTAACCAAGGCCACGCCCACGCCGATGCCGCTGAGGGGCACCAGTTCCGTGAGGGGCGACATCACGGCAAGCGCGGTGCATACCGCAGCCACCACGTAGTTTGCCTTCGGCCCGGTGAGGAATTCCAGCCGCTCCGTTACGAAGCGATCGACCGCCTTCGCGACACGGCGCGACCACTTGTTAGATGCCAGTTTTCCCAGGAGCTTTTGCGGGATCTTCCGCTTCAGCAGCCACCCGGGCAGCCAGAAATCCTCACGGCCAAAGAGGATCTGCACGCACACGATCAGCACGAAGATCCCGGTGATGGTCGGCACGCCCGGGATGTCGCTGATGCCCGGTGCCGCCATCACGATCCCCGCCATCAGCAGCAGCGGGCCAAAGGAACGGCGCCCTACCGCATCCATCAAATCCTCCACGGGCACCTTCTCCTGCTCCTCCGCGAGCTTGCCGAAGCGATCAAGCATCTCGCACAGCGTCTTCGGCGGGGCCTTGTCTTGCGGGTCCGGAGGAGTCACCCTTGAAGATCCGCCGCTTGTTAGAATCCTCAAATGGAAATCGCCCGGGGTACCCCATGACATCATCCTGTCACCCGGGATTCTGCGCAGGAGGTAGCCTTTGGTTCCACTGATCGCGGATTCCCGTTACACGCGTGTTCTAGCCTGCTAGACCGCCGCTTCTTCTCCCCCATGAAGCGCTCCCCTGAAATCCTCCGCCTTCGCGCGGCGACACTCCTCGCCTCCGCCTTGCTGCTCCTCGCCCCCCCGCTGGCGCAGGCACAGGGGGACACCGCGCTGCCGCGCATCACCGGGCAGGGCATGGACGGCAGCGGTCATTTCGTGATCGACTCGAAGGTGCCTGCGGGCAGCCGCCACGCCGTGCTGGAGGCGGTCTTTCCCACACAGACCGGCATGACCTGGCGGACGATGATCGCCACCGATCTGGATGGCCGCCAGGCCACGGTGCAATTCCGGTTGCCCACGAACGGGCTGCCGAAGGTGATGGCGCGCGTCCGTACCGGTGAATCCCTCACGGTCCCGGTAGCGGAGCTCGACGAGAGCTTCTGCACCGTCCGCTATCCTCTTTCCGAAATCCAGCGCATCGACTTCCTCGCGGCAGCGAGCTTGAAGTGGAACGATTGGAAGGATCTTCCGCGCGATGCCTCCTTCGCGCAGCTCATCGCCTGGCTCAAACAGCAACCCGGCGTGCTCGATGCCTGGGTGAGCGAGGGCAAGACCGGCATCTTCATCGAGCTGGAGGATGGCGATACGCTCACGCTTTTCACCAAGCCGAAGCCGACCGCGGCGGACTACGAGCACGACTTCCCCGGTGGCGTGGGCCTGCCAACCGCGCCGCCGATCCCGCAGGAAATCCAGCGTTCCTTCGGATCCCGTGCCGCACCGGTCAAAGGCCTGCCCGAGTCGAACCGCGCCATCTGTGCGAACTTCCTCGAGCCTTACTTCCCGAACTCCGCCCCCACCATCGCAGGCTGGCTGAATGGCAAGGGCTACAAGGCCGACGTGAAGCAGATGTCCACGGTGAAGGAAGTGAAGGCATGGTTTGACGACGGCCCGCTCGGATTCCTTTTCCTCCACGCGCACGGCTTCGATTACCCCACGAAGAAGGACGGCAAGCAGGTGGCTATCTCGCTGAACCAGCCGGCCTACCTCGTTGCGGAGGATATGGAATACGTGCAGATGCGCGATAATTTCGAGCTGAAGCTGGGTTCCGAGCTCGGCTCGGGGAAGCCGGTGTATGGCATCACTCGGGTCTTCATCAAAAACCACATGAAGTTCGCCCCGCACTCGCTGGTGATGGCGGACACTTGCTACGCGGGGACCAAGGACCTCTTCGATGCCTTCGAGGTGGCGGGTGCCGGCGGCTACATCAGCTGGCACTGGGAATCCGGCCCGCAGAGTAATACCCGCTTCCTCCAGATCGTGGACCGCATGCTGGGCCTGAACCTCCAGGCCCCCGTCTCCACGCCGGGCGAGCGCCCCTTCTCCCTGCCGGTGGTGAAAAGCTGGATGCTGGACAAGGGCTACGACATCGACCCCTCCCCCACTCCCGCACCCACCAGCCTGAGGTACTATATCAGTAGTAAAAATGCCGCCCACCTGCTCCGCCCGAGCATCCGCAGCATCGAGCCGGAGAACACCGTCACCACCACGCAGATGCGCCTGAAGGGCGACTTCGGCAAGGATCCCGGCGCGAATGGCAAGGTCACCTGGGGCGACCGCGAGGTCCATGTCTCCAGCTGGAACCAAGAGACCGGCATTCTCATCGACGGGCTGAGCAAGCCGCTGCCCGTCGGTGACTTCAAGGTGGAGGTGGACAACAAATACGTCAGCAACCTGACCCCGATGACGGAGTGGACCATCCCCTTCACCTACAAGGTGCTGGGCCAAGGCTCGCTGGAATACACCATCAAGTCCGACTTCAAGGTGCGCTTCGACGTGCACGGCTACCGCGACAAGCCGGAAGATCCGGTCAGCTATGGCCTATCCCCCTTTCTGAACTTCGGTGACCTCAGCGGCACGGCCACGGCGTCCGGCAGCTACTTCGAACCGGCTGGCGGCAGCACACCGGGCGGCACGACTTACACGTGGTCCGGCAATCGCACGCTGGTGTCCTACGATCAGGGCGGGAATGGCGCGCCGGAGAATTTCCTCATGGGCAGCGCGCTGCTGGATACCGCCACCGGCGTGCCGCAGTTCTTCATGATCACCGCCTCCAGCTTCCGCGATGAAGCGGCGAATGGACATGGTTACAAGGTATCGATCGGCTACGATCCCCTGACCTCCGCGATGCTGCCCCTCCGCTTCAATCCCTGGGATGGCTGGAAGCTCCAGGGCAACAGCGTGCCCGGCATGCCGCCGCTGGATCCACGCACGGTGTCTTCGAACATGAGCTGGCCGGAAGTCACGCCTGCCGCCGTGCCGACGGATGAGACCGTGCGCTGAGCTGCAGATCAGGAAACCCCGTCCGAGACCCGGTAGGCGAGGTAGAGGCCGATGGCATAGCCCACGAAGGTTCTTTTTCCTTCGCCCTGCACACAAACATTGGCCATCCGGTTGATACCCCAAGTTTCCCAGACCATCCGCAGGGCGGCAGGTATGGAGGTACCGTTCCCGAGAGCGATCAGGCTGGCAGCCCGAAGATCAGGGCCACAAGGAAGGGAACGAAGAAGGGAGCCTCCGGATCCCGATCATTGTTGATGAAAGTCACTCTGGTCTCTGATTTCGCCGGGATCGTTTACATTTTCACCTTCGCGTAAAGATAAGCATCGCGCGGCTCCGGCGAAAGATTCGGCCTTACGGTGGCGCGGCGGAGCCTGCCTTCCTGAGAAAGACCCGCTTTTTCCAGCACGCGGATGGAGGCGAGGTTCTCGCAATCGCAGGTCGCCCAGATTCGCCAGATGGCGGGCTGATCCATCACCCAATCCACCACGGCGCATGCCGCCTCGGTGGCATAGCCATTCCCCCAGTGACGCTTCTGCACCAGGAAGCCGAACTCCGCGGCATGGCCATCCGCGAAAAGGGAAATCGCCCCCACCGCCTCGTCCGTCTCCGGCAAGGCGAGGATCCAGCGGTACTCCTCGCCTGAATCCCAGCGCTCACCCGCGCCTTGGATCCGCGCGATGGTGCGATCGATCGAGGTCGCCAGCGGCCAGTCGGCAAAGCGGCCCACCTCGGGATCACTGCCGCAGGCGAACATTGCCTCCGCATCCGAGACGACCGGAGGCCTCAGCGTGATGTGCGGGAGATCGAAGGTGCGCGGGGGCGTGAGCATGCAAGTGCATCTAACATCTCCCGGGATGGAGGACGAGATGGAAGTTGGGATGGAAAGGGCGACCGGGCTGTGTAGCGGGATCCCGCGCCACCCCGTGAAACGAATCGATCACCCCGCTGAGTTCCGGCGGCACGATGAGATCATAGCGGTGCTTCCGGTGGGGGATCGATCCTACCAGCCTTCTCTCGCTTCTCTTTGCGACACTTCGCACAGCGCAGGCACTCTGTGCCTAGATAGAAGCCCAGCTCTTCGAACCAGTATCTCTGTTCCTCCGCGAAGAAAATGAAGGGACGTTCGCAGTCCTTACAGATCTTCCGCTGATCAAAATACCAAGGGATGGGGAATGCGGTGATGTTCTGCCGATCCATGTCGGCCTTGATCGCCGTGTAGGGAATCCTGCATTCCGGCGGAGAAATCCAAAAAAGTAGGCCTTTCTCAGGATCTTCCTGAGGATCGATTCCGGTGATGCGCGGTCTTTTCCCGTATCTCGGATGTTCCGCATACGCATCATAGTCTGAAGGCTCGGCACTCGAGGGCATCTGCATGTTGCTCCTACATCACCTCAGCCCCCCGCCGCAACTCCAGCACGTCGAGATCCCGCGGATTCATCTCGCCGCAATGAGGGCGAGGGGTGGCGTCGCGTCAACGGCCACATTGCCGCAGCGCCCCCTGGGACCGCGAGCCAACCGGCTCGCAGAAAGGTCCAATCCATCTCTCCACACCTCCAAGCACCCAACTCGCTTCAGCGCTCAAAGGCAGGGACAAGCGCCTCCCGCTTCACTCCCCGTGGAATGCGTCCGGCACGGCCTTCCGCAGGTCCTCGTCCGAGTGCAGGCCGAAGCCCTTGCGGTTCTGCTTCACCGCATCGATCACCGTGCCGTCATTGAACAAGGCATTCGTTCCCGCGGCGATCTCCGCCGCGTCGCCCAGGCCATCCCGATCCGTATCCGCGGAACTCGCAGAGGTGCCGTACTTCACGAACTCATCGTGATTGTTCAGCCCGTCCTTGTCGTCATCCAGATCCGCATCGAAGTAATCGAAGACACCATCCCCATCGCTATCCTTCGCGCCGAGGTCGAGTTGGAAGCTGAAATCCTGATCGGTCTCCAGCAGGTAGTTCCCGTAGATGGTCGAATAGCTCTTCACCACCACGGTCTTGTTGTCCGGCTGGAATTCCAGCGTGCGCAGATAGCCTTCGCCACCCAGCTTGCGGAATTGGTAGTTCGCCAGCATCTGGTGGACCGGCTGGCCGGCATCGTTCTGATCCATCCGGTAGCCCGTGCCATCGCCCAGCACGTGGCCATTCACGGTCAGCACGAAGTTGTTTTTCTTCACCAGCTTCTGCCACAGCTGTTCGCCATCGTTCATGCCGCCCGGCGTGCGGTAGCTGTGCGGATTGTAGGCCTGCGGGTTCACCTTGTCGGTGTAGTCGTAGCGCAGGTCGTTGTTGTTCATGAAGGCGTGGGTCACCAAGATGCCCTTGCGGTCCTTGTGCTTCGCCATCACCTCGTTCGCCCAGGCGATGGTGGCATCGCGCGGGCCCCACTCCAGGCACACGATGATCCACTTCACGCCGCCCGCCTCGAAGAGGTGGAAGGTATTGTCCATCTTCCCCGGCTCCATCGCCCCGCCGAAGCTCGGCCAGGCGCGGTAGTCCTCCTCGTGGAAGTAGTCATTCATGAAGGTATCGCGCGTCGCCGCATTGCCGCCCGGACCGTAGTCGTGATTCCCCGGCACCAGCGAGTAGGGCAGCTTGCCATCCAGCGCACCCATCGAGCGCCGCGCGTTCTGCCACTCCGGGATGGAGTTCACGTTCACGATATCGCCCAGGTGCATCACGTAGCGGATGTTCCGCGTGCGAGCATTGTTCAGGATCCACGAGGTCTGGGAATCGAAGATGCCCGGGAAATTCTGCGAGTAGATCTGCGTGTCCGGCAGCAGCACCAGGGTCCAGGATCCTTCCTTGATTTCGGAGCTGCCCGGCTGCGGCGTGAGGTCCAGCGCCGGTGCCTTGCGATCCCGCACCGTGGCGGCATAGCGATAGAGGTTCGCGAAGAAGGGCTCGTTGAATTTCTTCAGGCTCTCCGTCGCCACCTCGCTCTGGTCCGCGGGCTTGAGGATCTTGTCCACTGCCAGCGCGGAGACGAAGAAGCGGCCCTGGCCATAGGCGCCCTCCATCAGTCCCGGGAAGCGCGCCTGCGTGTCACCGGAAAGCAGCACCTCGAAGCCGTGGAATTGCACGAAGGACTCCCACTGCGTGTTCTTCGCATTCTTCTCCGCCTTCTCGCTCAGTACGAAGCTCAGCGTCTTGCCATCCGCCGACTTCGGCACGCCGGCGAGGATCGCATGCTGCGGCGCGAGGATCTGCGCGCGCGGGAAATCGATGTCGCTGCGGGTGGCCTCCTGCGTGTCCGGGAGGAAGGGCGGCTTCAGCTCGTCCTGGTCCGCCTGGGCGAACTGGATCAGCAGGCCGGCGCGGTCGATGAAGTCATCCAGGTCCTCGCCGTAAGCGGCCATGTAGTCCTTATACTCCTTCGACTGCGAGGCGAAGGAGCCGAAGGCGATCAAGTCCACGTCCGTCTCCGGATCCGAGCCTTTCACATAGGGCGGGCGGTCGAGCGGCAGCGGCTCGACATGGAAACCCGCGCGGCGCAGCAGCTCGGCAAGGCCGACCTTTCCCGAATAGGTATCCACGGTCTCGAAGACATAGGCGCGCAGGCCTTCCGGATTCGCCGGGGCCTTCTCCGCGGGCGGATTCGCCGAGCCACCCATCGCCACCAGCGTGCCCAGATCCGGTGCGGGCTGTTTTTCTTCGGCGGCGGTCGCGAGGACCACGGATGAGGCGAGGATGAGAAGGCTCAGGCGGGTTTTCATGATGAAATTGAAAAGCTGCGTAAACCCGCAGGCTGCCGCTCCCCGGCGGGCGGGTCCATGGAGGCTACGTGACAATCGTTTCACGCATTTCCCGATAGAGTTACATCCCCTCGAAATGGCCATTGACGGAACCGTTAGGCTCCCGAGATTGCGGCCATGACTTGGAACGACCGCTTTCTCGATCTCTTCGACCGCTCCGTGAAACGCTATGAGTCCGGAGACAAGGACTTCACCGGCTACTACGATGCCGCGGACAGCGCGCTGCTGGCGGAGATCGGCTACAAGCCGCGGGAGTTCTTCGACTTCGTGGAAGACTACTGCGAGGAAGCCGTGCCCTCCCCCTCCACCGCGGTGCTGATCGCCGCCGCCCGCCGCGATTACTTCAAGGTGGTGATGAAGGGAAAGCTGGGTGAAAAGGAACTCACCCGCGACGACGTCCCGACCTTCGGCGACGAGCTCGGCGGGCATGCCTACCTCCCCCGCATCATTGCCAAGGCCAAGGCCAAGCTCCGCGGCGAGCTCGACCCGGACCTGATGTACGGCTGCGGCGGCGACCGGAATTTCCTCCAGAAGCACGGCGACCTGCACCCCGCCGACTTCCTCCGCATCGTCTGGGCCGCCGATGGCGATGACCAGAAGGTGCTGGATGCGGTGAATGGGAAGTGAGGCTTTCCCGGACGGGACGGATGGCCTCCGGCTCTGACAAGAGTGCGGAGGCTTTGTTGTTTTTTGGGGAAAGGATTCAATTCACCTCTTATTTCAGTGCGTAAGCGGTCAATACTTTATCATAAAGTATTGATTTATAGATAAATTCACGGGTTGATTTTGCAATTATTTCAATGCATAATCCTCTCCAGTGGCACGCCCGGCGACCATTTCCATGGAGGACATCTCCCAGCGCTTGAGAGCGCGGGGGCCTTTGGAGGCTGTCGACCTTGAGGGATTGCTGCGGGTAAATCGCTCGACGATCACGCGCACGCTGGGGCGGATGCCGGATGTGGTGCGGCTCGGCCAGACGCGGCGGACGCGCTATGCGCTGCGGCGGGAGATCCGGAACTCGGGGAACTCATGGCCGATCTTCCGGATCGATGCCCGCGGGCAAGCCCGGCGACTGGGTTTGCTGGAAGCTTTTCACGATCGCGTCTGGCGGGTCACTTGGGAAGAGCCTGCGCCCGAGTGGGCAGACCGCTTTTCCGATCCCGAAGGCGTCTGGGAAGGCTTCCCCTTTTTCCTCGGCGATATTCGACCGCAAGGCTTCCTGGGCCGCTTGGCCGCGCGGGGTGCCTCCCGGCAACTCCAGATCCCGGAAGATCCGCGCGATTGGGAAGATGATCACACGCTTATCTATCTGGCTCACGCCGGTACGGATGTCCCGGGCGATATCATCCTGGGCGAAGATTGCCTGCGGGATGCGCTGAGTCTCGGCATTAGTCCGCATCACCCGCTCCGCCCGGAGGAAGTCGGGGCGCGCTATCCGGAGCTTGCCGAAGGCATCGCCACCCTCCCCCAGCCCGGCTCGTCTGCGGGTGGCGAGCATCCGAAGTTCCTGGCCACCCTGATCGAGCGGGACGAGAGCCAGCGCCCGGTGCTGGTGAAGTTCTCACCGCCCTTTTCCCAAGACCTCGGCCGCCGCTGGGCGGACCTGCTGGTCATGGAGTGGCACGCCCTCGACCTGCTTTCAGGGATCGGCTTGGCCGAGCCCGGCGCGCGCGTGATCGATGCCGGGGAGCGCCGCTTTTTGGAAGTCCCGCGCTTCGACCGCAGCCCGCAGGGTGGCAGAAATGGCGTGGTTTCGCTCGAAGCGCTGCATGGCTCCGCGATCGGCGGCATGCGGACGGACTGGGTCAGCCGGGTCGCCGAACTGGCGGAGGCGGGCTTCGCCAGCGAGTCCGCGCTGCGCGATACCCGCCGCCTGCAGGCCTTCGGCGAACTCATCGGGAATACCGACATGCATGCGGGAAACCTGGCCTTCCGGCTTAGCGATACCCTGCCCTTCGAGCTTACTCCTGCCTATGACATGCTGCCCATGATCTGGGCGCCCACCCCGCAGGGCGAGTTGGTGGAGCGCCGCTTCGAGCCCCGGCCGCCGCTGCCAGACTCCGCGGAGGCCTGGCGGGAGATGCTCGGGCATGCCCGGGAGTTCTGGCAAAGGGTCGCCGGGGACTTGCGCATCTCTGAATCCTCGCGGAATAGGGCGGGTTCCGCGGGAAGCCATCTGGAGCGCCTCGCCAGCCGATTCGCCGAATCATGAGTCACCTCCGCACCTTTTCCAGACATTCAGGGTTTTCCGGAACGCTTTGACCCGTGCTGGCCGGTTTCTCGCTGGCCCTCCGGGCTCCGGCCTGAGCATCTTTTCATAAGCCACAAATGACGACTGAAGAATTGCAGGAACGGATCGCCGCCACCAGCGGCTGGATCGCCGCCGTGAAAGAGGAAATGGGACGGGTGCTCGTCGGGCAAGAGGGACTCGTGGACCGCTTGATCGTGGGCCTGCTTTGCAACGGCCACATCCTGCTGGAAGGTGTCCCCGGCCTGGCGAAGACCCTGGCGGTGAAGGCGCTGTCCGGCTCGCTGGATGCCAGTTTCGCGCGCTTCCAGTTCACGCCGGACCTGCTGCCCGCGGACCTTCTCGGCACCATGGTCTATAACCCGCAGGAGGCGAAGTTCTCGCCGAAGCTGGGCCCGATTTTCAACAACCTGATCCTGGCGGACGAAATCAACCGCGCCCCGGCCAAGGTCCAGTCCGCGCTGCTCGAGGCCATGCAGGAAAAGCAGGTCACGCTGGCAGACACGACCTACCGCCTGCCGGAGCCTTTCCTCGTGCTGGCCACGCAGAACCCGATCGACCAGGAGGGCACCTACCAGCTCCCGGAAGCCCAGCTCGACCGCTTCCTGCTGAAGGTGAGCGTGGGCTATCCGACGAAGGGCGAAGAACTCGAAGTGCTCGACCGCATGGCCACCTCCGCCCCGCCTTATCGCACGAAGACCGTGGCCAGCCCGCAGCAGGTCGCCGAGTCCCGCTCGCACGTGAACCAGATCTACATCGATCCCGCGGTGCGCGAATACATCGTCGACCTGATCCGTGCGACCCGCCAGCCCGCGAAGATCGATGCCGGCCTGAAGCATCTCATCCGCTCCGGTGCCTCACCGCGCGGCACCATCAACCTGGCACTCACCGCCCGCGCCCGCGCCTTCTCAAGCGGCCGTGCCTTCGTGACGCCGCAGGATGTGAAGGACATGGCCCACGACGTCCTCCGCCACCGTATCCTCCTCAGCTACGAAGCCGAAGCCGAAGACATCAATACGGACCAGGTGCTGGATCGCATCCTTTCGAAGGTGGCGGTGCCATAGAAAAGGCAGAGACGGAAGACTTGAAGACGCAAGACTCAAGACTGGAGCAGGCAGGAGCCAGACAGAAGACTTGAAGACACAAGACTCAAGACTGGAGCAGGCATACTTCGATAAGTCTTGGAAAGGAGACATGAATCTAACAGATTTCACCCTGCAAGGAGCCGGACTGGAGAAATGAGCCACTTTTATCCACCCCGCATGTTCGCAGCACCCAAGACCTCAGGTCTTGTGTCTTGCGTCTTCCAGTCTTGCGTCTTTTCCGCCGGCCCGGAGAAATGAGCCCTTTTTATCCACCCCACATGTTCGCAGCACCTCAAGACCTCAAGTCTTGTGTCTTGCGTCTTCCAGTCTTGCGTCTTTTCCCATGACCCCCGACGAACACATCGAGGAAGTGATGAACCGGGTCCGGAAGCTGGAGCTGAAGGCCCGGCGTCTGGTGAAGGAGTCCTTCGCGGGTGAATACCAGTCTTCCTTCCGCGGGCAGGGTCTCGATTTCGATGACTTCCGCGAGTACCAGCATGGCGATGAGATCCGCTTCATCGACTGGAACGTGACGGCGCGGATGGGGTCACCCTATATCCGGAAATTCCGCGAGGAGCGGGAGCTGGCGGTGATCCTGGCGGTGGACGTTTCCGGGTCCGGGGATTTCGGCAGCCTTCATTTCAGCAAGCGGGAAGCCGCGGCGGAAGCGGCCGCGATCATCGGCTTCAGCGCGGTGGGAAATGGCGACAAGGTCGGGCTGCTGCTGTTCGCGAAGGAGGCCTTCCTCTTCGTCCCCGCGGCGAAGGGCACGCGCCATGTCCTGCGCATCGTCCGGGAGATCCTGATGGCCCAGCCGCAGGAGAAAGGCACCTCGATCGCGAATGCCTGTGATTTCCTGATCCGCACGCTGCGCCGGAAGGCCTTCGTGTTCCTGATTTCGGATTTCTTCGACGACCCGATCGACAAGGCGCTGGGCAAGCTCGCGCGCAAGCACGAGACCATCGCCCTGCAGATCAATGACCCTCTGGAAAGCAAGCTGCCCCGCGCCGGACGCGTGGTGCTGACCGACCCCGAGACCGGCTGGGAGGTGATGGTGAATACCAACAACGCCAACCTGCGCATGGGCTATGAGAAGCTGATGCGCCGCCAGCACGAAGGAATCCAGAACACCTGCAAGAAGCACGGCATCGACCACGCGCAGCTTTCCACGGCGCGCGACCGCCTGCAGGATCTCCACCGGCTTTTGAAAAAGCGCGCCCGCAAGCGCACCCGCTAACGCATGAAGCAAACTCCTGACGACGCACTCGTGCTCCGGGACCTGGTTCCGGCGGAGCCGCTGCTGCCCGACTCCAGCCTGCCCGTGTGGGCGTGGTTCTTCATCGCCTCCGGCACCCTCTTCCTAGGCATCCTGATCTGGTATCTCATCCGCAGGCAGAAGCCGGTGGGCATGGTCGATCCCCGGAAAGTCCGGGATGAAGCCTACCGCCGCGCGATCGCCGAGCTGGAAGGCCCCGGCACCGACACGATGCAGGAGGCGGCCACGCGGGTCTCGATCGCCCTGCGCCGCTACCTGGCGGTGGTTTCCGGGGATCCGGCACTTTTTGAAACGCATGAGGAATTCGTGGGCCGCCACGAATCTCTGGCCAAGTATCCCGAGGAGCTGCGCCGGGACACTACCGAAGGATTTTCCCATCTCGCCCGATTGAAGTATGGTCGCGAGGCAAATGGGGATCCCGCGACGCTTTTCTCTACGGCGCGGCAACTGCTCGACCGTCTCCACCAGTACCAACCCGCATGAGGGAATTCCTGGAACATTTCACCTTCGCCCAGCCGCAGTGGCTCCTGCTGCTGATCCCCTGCGCGCTGCTTTTCGTGCTGCGCCGGGGCCGCGGCGCGGAAGCCGCCCTCACCTTTTCCACCCTTTCCGTACTGGTCAGCCTGGGGGCGAAGGTCCGCCGCTCCGCCTTCAATTTCGGCCTGCCGCTGGCCATCCTAGCGCTGGTGCCTGCGATCTTCGCGATGGCCCGCCCGGTGTGGCGGAATGAATACCAATCGAAGACCGCCAGCGGCATCGACATCGTGATCGCCTTCGACGTCTCGCTGTCCATGGGCATCGATGACTTCCGCACGCCCGATGGCCGGCCGCTGCCGCGGATCGATGCGGCGAAGGAGGTGGTGAACAAGTTCATCGAGAGCCGCCCGGACGACCGCATCGGCATGGTGATTTATTCCGGCCGGCCGTATTCGGTGAGCCCGATCACGCTGGATCACGATTGGCTGCTGCACAGCTTCCGCCAGGTGAACCTGAATATCCTGAAGGAAATGGGCACCGCGATCGGCTCCGCCATCGCCGCCTCTTCCAGCCGGCTCGATTCGCGGGATGCGAAGAGCAAGATCATCGTGCTGATCACGGACGGGGCCTCGAACTCCGGGAAGATCTCCCCGATCGAAGCGGCGGAGAATGCGAAGAAGCTCGGCATCAAGATCTACACCGTGGCCGTCGGCACGGAGCAGGGCCGCGTGGATAGCAGCATCCAGCGCTTCGCCCGCCAGGAATTCGACCTGCCGACCCTGCGGAAGATCGCGGCCCTGACCGGTGGCGAACACTACTGGGCGCAGAACGTCGAGAGCCTGCAGCGCACTTTCAAGTCGATCGACGAGCTGGAGAAATCCGAGACCGTGTCCCGCACGGTGATCGAGGATGAAGAGCTCTTCCCATGGTTCGCCGGGGCCGCGGTGCTGGCCGCGCTGGCCGCCGCCTTTATCCTGGCCCTCAACCCTCCGCCCGCGCCATGAAGCTCGCCGAACCCGCCTGGCTGGCCCTGCTGCTCCTGGTCCCCTTCTTTGTCGCCGGGGCGATCATCACCTCGCGCCTGCGCCGCAAGCAGTGGTCTGCCTTCGCGGCGCCGCGCCTGCGTGCCAAGCTGCTGCGCCGCGGCAGCCCGGTGCCCCGCTGGCTTTCCTTCGGCTTCCTGATGCTGGCCGTGGTCCTGCTGGCGATCGGCATGGCCCGCCCGCAGACCACGAAGGGGTCCGAGACCGAGATGACCCGCGGCCGGAACGTGCTGCTGGCCCTGGACCTGTCCCGCAGCATGCTGGTGACGGACCTGAAGCCGGACCGCCTGACGCAGGCGAAGACGCTCTGCTACGAATTGATCGAGGCGCTGCCTACGGATCGCATCGGCCTGATCGGCTTCGCCGGCGAGCCCTATCCCTTTGCCCCGCTGACGGTGGATCACGCCGCGGTGCGTGAGACGATCCAGCAGCTCGACATGGATTTCATCCCGGTGGGCGGCTCGAATGTGAAGCGCGCGCTGGAGCTTTCCATCAAGACGCTGAAGGAGACCGGCCAGAAGGAGAACGCGCTGATCCTGCTGACGGATGGCGATGAAACCCTGGGCCGCATGAGCGAGCTCGCCGCGGAGGCGAAGCGCTCCGGCGTCTATATCTTCGCCATCGCCGTCGGCACCGAGCAGGGTGATTTCGTGCCGAACAAGGACTTCCCGGATGGTCGCCACCGTGACGACAGCAACCGCCCGGTGCGCAGCGGCATCAATACCGCGGGCCTGAAGAAGCTGGCATCCGAAACGGGTGGACGCTTCGCCGTGGCCACCTCCGCCGCGAACATCCCGGACATGGTGAAGACCGCCATTTCCGACCTGGAGCAATTTGAAATCGAAGGGCGCGAACGCTTCGTGCCCGTGGAATACTACCAGTGGTTCATCTTCCCCGGCATCATCATGCTCATCGCCTCCATCATCGCCGGCACCCGCTGGCGCGCGCTTGGTCCGGCCAGCACGGCGGCAGCGGCAGCCGCAGCCCTGATCGCGCTCACCCCGCAGCCGCTGCGTGCGGATACCGAGGATGACGCGAAGCTGGCGCTGAAGGAGGGCAGGAACGATCAGGCGGCGGAGCTTTTCGGCAGCCTGGCGGACAAGTCGGAGGACCGGGAGCGCGGCTTCCGTTTCCGGCTGGCGCAGGGAAATGCCCTCTACCGCCAGAAGGATCTGGAGAAAGCCCGCCATGCCTTCAGCGAGGCGCTGCGTTCGCAGGATCCGCAGGTCCGCGCCGCAGCCCACCATGGAATGGGCACCGTTCTTTTCGGCACTGGCTGGAAGTCCCTTTCCGCCGGCCAAGCCTACCCGGAAGTGGCGAAGAAGGAAGAGGGCAAGGCGAAGCCAAACCCCTTCAAGAAGATCGTGGACTCCATCCTCGGCCTCTTCGACCAGAAGGACAAGGGCGACCAGCCTTCACAGATGGCGGCCTTTGACGGCATGGTCCGCGAGGCCCTTTCCGAGTGGATGCAAGAGAGCACCCCGGACAGCGGCGAGACGAATGGCTTCAATCGCTTCGACACCACGCTCACCGACTGGGTGGATGCCGTGAAGCACTTCGACACCGCGTTGCGCTATGACTCCGGCTCGGAGCTGGCGAAGCATAACCGGGCGCTGACGGTGAAGTATCTCAAGCGCCTGGAAGAGATCCTCAACGAAGTCGGCGAGAACGCCCAGCAGATCCAGCCGATGCCGATGCCCGGACAAGGCAAGGGCGAAGGCAAGCAGCCCGAAGGCGATGGCGAGGGAGACCAGCAAGGCGAGGGTGAAAAGGGCGACCAACCCGGCGAGGGCAAGGGCGACAAGGGCGAGGAGAAGAAAGACGGCTCGGGCGGCGACGACGACAAGCAACAGGACGGCGAGGGTGGCGACAACCCGAGCGACAAGAAAGACGGCGAGGGCAAGGACGCCGGTGACAAGAAACAGAAAGAGGGCGAGACCCCGGAAGACGCGGCCCGCCGCATCCTGCGCGAAAATGCGGACTTCGAAAAAGGAGTCATCGGACCCCGCCGCGCCGAATATCGCCAACCGGAGAAAGACTGGTAAATTTCAATTCAGAACCGTGAATCGATTGCTTTCAACCCTTCTGGCGGCGATGGCCTTGGCCATCCCCGCGGAGACGATTTCCGCAGCACCCTTCGTGGATGCCAATATCAGCAGCCGCTTCATCATCCGGGGCGAGCAGGCGGTATTGGACCTGGTGATGCCTGGCGATGCCGATCTAGACGCCATGCCGCAGATCCCGGAGGTCGAGAAACTGGACGTCCGCCCGCTCGGCATGGGTGCCCAGCGCCGCTATAGCCAGGGCCGCCGCATGGAGCTGGTGGTGCCCTATGTGATCTCCAGCTATACCGCGGGCAACTACACGATCCCTTCCATCGAGGTGGACTTCAACGGCGAGAAGCGCCGCACGCCGCCGATCGACCTGCGGGTCATCGATGAAAAGGAGCTGAAGATGTACAAGGCCAGCATCGGCGGCCGGGACGTGCTTTATTCCGCCGCCTTTCACGCGATCAAGGGCACGCCTTTCGTGGGTGAAAAGCAGCCGGTGGAGATCAAGCTCTACTTCCCTGCCGACCAGCAGGTGGAAGACTGGGGCATCCCGGAATTCGAGCGCGACGGGCTTTCCACGTGGCGCTTCCAGCCGCAGCCCCGCCTCGGCCGGGCGAGCCTGCTGGCGCGGAATTACTACGCGGTGAGCTATCCCAGCACGATGTCCACGAACCGTGAGGGTGCTTCCACGCTGGGTGCGGCCACGGTGCGCTTGCAGACGATCCAGCGCTCCCCGGAGAACTTCGGGCGCGCCGTCTATCAGCCGCTGACGGTGAATGTCCCGGCGATCCAATTTGACTCGAAGCCGCTGCCGCCGGGTGCGCCGGAGGGCTTCGAGAACGCGATCGGGCAATTCGAGATCGGCGTGAATGTCTCGGAGACGAACCTGCGCGAGGGCGACCCGGTGAGCATGGACATGACGGTCACCGGCATCGGCAATCTCGATACGATGAAGCCGCCGGCACCGCTGAGTGCGGATGGCTGGAAGCTCTATGATGCCTCCGCGACGGAGCGTGGCGAAGAGCGCCGCGAGATGTGGGGCCAGGTGGAGTACCGCCAGTTCATGCGGCCGCTGCGGCTGCAGCAGTCCGTGCCGCCCTTCCGCCTGGTGTATTTCGATCCCGCGAAGGAAGCCTATGAGACGGTGCTCTCCGAAGCGATCCCGCTGACTGTGATGCCATCGACAAATGCCGGCCCCTTGGCGAGTGCGCCGCAAGCCGCTGCCATTCCGATCGAAGAGATGACGGATATCCTGAGCATCGTGAATCCCGCCGCGGGCCTGTTAGGCGATCGCAAGCCGCTGCCGCTGTGGCTCTGGCAGATCCTGCCGGGGCTGGGTGTGGCGGCCCTGCTCTTTGTGATCTTCAAGCAGCGGCTGGCTCCGCGGATGAAGAAGGATCCGGATGAGATCGCCCGCCGCCGCGAGTGGCGCGAGCTCGAGCGCACGCCGGACCAGAATGGTGTCTTCTACCGCAGCGTGGGCCACTTCGTGGAGCGCTGGCTGGGCGACCGCCAGGACCCGGTGATCATGGAAGTGCTCTCGAAGCGGGATGATGTGTGTTTCCGCCAGGACCGTGCGGAGGCGAAGCTGGAACGCGGCGAACGCCAGCGCGTGCTGGGTGCGCTGCGCCGCTTGGCCTTGCCGCTGGTGGCCTTCTTCTTCGCGCTGTCCACGCTGAGCGGTCAGGCGCAGCAGGAAGATCCGGCGAAGCTCTACAGCGAGGGTCGCTATAGCGAGGCGGCGAAGGGCTGGCTGGATAGCGGTCCCTTCGAGCAACTCTCCGCGGACACGCTCTTCAATATCGGGAATGCGGCGTATCGCATGGGCTCGCCCGGTGAGGCCGCGCTCTACTATCGCCGTGCGCTGGCGAAGGATGCCCAGCATCCGGAGGCCCGGCAGAACCTGCGCTTCCTGGAGCGGAAGTTCGGCTCGATCACGATCACGCGTCCGGACTACCAGCACATGATTTCCCGGCTGCCGCTGGAGTTCTGGAAGAACTGCGTGTGGGCATCCCTCTGGATCATCGCCATCGGCATCCTGATCTTCCCGGCCACGCGTCCGGGTGCGGGCGTCCGCTTGGCCTCGATCATCGGCTTCGTGGTCGCGCCCTTGCTCGCGGGTGCGGGTGCCCTGGGTTGGTACTATTTCCCGGATGATGCCCGCTTTGCCCCGGCGGCCCAGCAGGTGGTGGTGGTGGCGGATACCAGCGTGGTCCGCACCGATGCCGCCCGCTCTGCACCGCGCGTGATCGATGCACCTGCGGGTTCGCTTTGCCGCCTGCTGACGACTTCCGGCGGCTGGGCCTATGTGGCCTTCACGAATGAAAGCCGCGGCTGGGTGCCTCTCGTTGACATCGAGCATCTGGTGCCCGAAACCAAGCCTGCGCCGCCGAAGCTCCGCCCGGTGCAGGGCTCGGAAGGCAATGCCTGATCCGGCTCCCCTTCCCCATTCTTTCTCTTTTCCCTAACCCACACATCATCCAATGAAACGACGAGTCATCCTCGCCCTGGCCATGCTTGCGCCCTTCGCCTTCGCTCAAGAGAAGAAGGAGGAAGCCAAGAAGGACGAAGCCGCCAAGCCGGCTGCCGTGAAAGACATCCGCGTGGTCTTGAAGACCAACAAGGGTGACATCGAAGGCACCCTCTTCGCCTCGAAGGTCCCCATGACCGCTGCCAACTTCCTGAACCTGGCGAAGAAGGGCTACTACGATGGCCTGACTTTCCACCGCGTGATCGCGGGCTTCATGATCCAGGGCGGCGATCCTGCAGGCAATGGCACCGGCGGTCCGGGCTACAAGTTCGGCGATGAGTTCGCGCCCTCGCTGAAGCACAGCAAGCCGGGTATCTTCTCCATGGCCAATGCAGGCCCGGGCACCAACGGCAGCCAGTTCTTCATCACCCACGTCCCGACGCCGCACCTCGATGGCAAGCACTCGGTCTTCGGCGAGGTGACCAAGGGCCAAGACGTCGTGGACAAGATCGCGATCGGCGACAAGATCAACAAGATCGAGGTCCTGGACTCCACGGATGCCCTTTTCGAAGCACAGAAGGCGAACATCGAAAAGTGGAACGCGGTGCTGAAGTCCCAAGGCAAGTAAGCCCGGACTTCGGAACGAAGAATTCCGTCCATCATTTCCAAAGCGCGGTCCCGGTAGGGCCCGCGCTTTTTTGATGCCCGCGTGGCGAGGTGGCAGCGCGATGGCGTGATACTCATGGCCGGGGCAAGGCCCATATCCTGAGCGGCAAGAAGTTGAATACATCGAGCGGAAGTTGTTAGACAGCGGTTAATACAAGCGCACCCCATCGCAGGGCACCAAGCCTAACAGAACTGCACGGTTGGCGGGCGAGGCGCGGGGTATGGAAGCTCCGTGGGGGCCTAGGGCGTGTGGCCGACTTCATTATTTCAGGCAAAGAGACTCTGTCATTTTGCGCTTATTTCCATCGACTTACGGAAAACACGGTCGGGACACCCGTCGATTCCGGAGTGGAGACCACTGGCGAATCTGGGTTGCGGGGCGAATCCGGGGCAAGTTCGAGGGCGCTGGAAGCTGTGAGCCTGTTCCAGATATCAACAGGCCACACCTCCAACAAACAAGACATCGAAGATAACACATAAAATCAGACAAATGATCCCAAAACCAGACATGCCTTTGGCTGAGTTTGACCAACTCGATTCGTCCCCCTCTAAGGTCGACCGCATTTTGCAAACACCTAGCATGCACACACCACAACTCCTCCACACGCGCCGCTCCCTGACGGCAGCCGCCCTGATCCTCGCCACCATTTCCGCACCGGCCCTGCAGGCGCAGACGGTCCTGACTGGAAACCACAAGGTGACGGGGAACCTCGATGCCACCGGCGACTTGGGCTGGGGTGTTACCTCCAGCTCCGCAGTCGCGGGCAAGCTGCGCTACTTCATTTCCCCGGACATCGAGCTGTCCTTCGATGCGACGCAGGCGAATGCGGTCTTCACGTGGAATGACAATGCCGGAACGGCCCTGCGCGACAAGATGAGGCTGGACCAGAATAACGCCATTCACCTTTACCCGACCGCAGGCGGTACGGCATCGATCACGATGACGCCGAACGCCGGTGCCATCAAGCTGGCTGGCACGAACCCGGGTATCTACAATTCCAGCGGCAGCCCCGTGCTGCAGATGAGCGGTAGCCGCGCGGTCTTCCCTTCCCAGCCGCTCTTCACCAGCGGCATCGACTTCGGCGGCACGGGTGGCACCCTGGACACCTCAAAGATGGAGGATCTCCAAAGCCTGCTGACGGGCTTCGGCTATGATCCGAACCAAGGTTCCTACACGGCCATCACCAAGCTCAACAGCGCTCCAGGTCTGTCGGTCACGGCAGCGGCGGCCCAGAACGGCTATCTCTATCTGGCAGCAAGTATCTACGGGACCATCACCTTGGACAGCGTCACCTACGACTCCGCGAACGGCCAATACGCGGTGATCAAGATCGCGGACGATGGGTCTGTGGGCTGGGTGAAGCAAATCCAGCTCTCCTCCGGATCACTGATGCTCAATTCCATCGAAGTCAACGAATCCGGAACCGTCGCCCTCGCTGGCGGGCTGAACGGGACGACCTCGAACCTGGGAGCGCAAAACATGGCCCAGAGCGGAGGAATCGATGGCTTCGTGCTGGTGTTGAATTCCAGCGGGACGCCGCAGTGGTCGAAGGTCATCACCAATGGCGTGTCTCCCCTGCGCGAGGACGCCTACGGCGTGGCTATCGACGCCAGCGGAAACGTCGCGGTCGTCGGGGAATCCGAAGGCAGCACGATCAACTTCGGAAACGGTACACGAACCAGCTCCGGCGGCACGGATGCGTACGTGGTGAAGTACAATTCAAGCGGCACCGCCCAGTGGTCCCTTCTGGCTGGCGGAAGCGGCTATGATGGAGCTCGCGATGTGGCTTTCGCCTCGAATGGAAACGTGATCGTGGCTGGCGCGGGCGGGACCACCACCAGCCTGGGAGCAAAGAACTTTACCAGTGCCGGCATGAGCGACGCATGGGCCATGGCCTTCAGCTCCGCCGGAGCCATCCAATGGGCGACCCCAATCGGCGGCACCGGGAATGAAACCACTCAAAAACTAGGCTTGGATTCATCCGACAATGCCTACCTGCTCGCCCAATTTTCCGGATCCACGACCAATTTGGGGAGCCATAACAAGACCTCCGCCGGCAGCAATGATGCCTTGGTAGTGGCGCTGAACACCAGTGGCGCGGTGCAGTGGTCGAAGGCGATCGGCAGTTCCGGTTCGGACTATGCCTCCGAACTGAAGGTGGATGCCTGGGGCTCGATCGTGGTAAGCGGCACCGTTACCGGAAGCATCACGAACCTCGGCGCTTACAATCTCACCGCCCAAGGTGAGAGCGATGGATTCTTCGTGTCACTGAATACCAGCGGGAGCGTAACGGGCTCGAGGTTGATCGGGGGCTCGAAATCGGACGGTTTCAATGCCGTGCCACTTGATGGCTTGTCGCCAGGCGGCTACCTCTTCCACGGCTACGTGGGCAATACCGTCCCCATCGGCAACACTCGTTTGCCGAGCGGTAACTTCGCAATTACCGTTCCTTCGAATACCATTGTCACGGACCCCATCACCTCCACGCCGAGTTTGGCATGGGGAGGCTTCGCCGGTGCGGAAGGCACCGTGGCCATCGGCACGAATGCCTTTGCCAACGGCTTGCAAAGCGCGGCCTTCAATTCGGGTCTGACCCACGGTGAGAATTCCTTCGCGGGGAATGCTGGCCAGGCACGCGGCAAGAACTCGGTAGCCTTTGGCGTGACTACGGCTTCGGGTGAAGGCTCCGCAAGCTTCGGTCTTCAAACGTCGGCCACGGGGGCCGCGTCCTTCGCCGCGGGGCACAGCAACGCGGCATCGGGAAGCTATGCCACCGCCTTCGGCGACATGAACCTAGCCTCCGGTGAAGCCTCGGTCGCCCTGGGCTGGATGAGCTCGGCAACCGGTCAGAATTCAATTGCGGCGGGTGAAAACAACAATGCCGCGGGATGGGCTTCCGTGTCCCTTGGTGCTTACAACTGGTCGGCCGGGTTCAGCTCGACCACGCTCGGGATGGGAAACTTCGCGTCGGGGGATTTCTCCCTCGCGGCTGGTTCGGGGACCAACGCGGCCAGCTACCTTTCGAGCGTCTTCGGCCAGTATAACCTGGCCGGCGGCAGTGCGTCGGCATGGGTAGAGGAGGATCCTCTCTTCGAAATCGGCAACGGCGTGAGCGGCGCGTCCAACGCTGTGGGCGTGCTGAAGAACGGCCGGACCACGCTGACGAACAAGGCATGGAAGGCAGCCGTCACCGCAACTCCCACCGCCGCGACGGCACTGGCAGACCCGGCTCCCACCACCGATAGCGGTGGCAAGGCGCTGGTAGTGGAAGGTCACACGGAGCTCCAGGGCAAGGTGATCATCGTAAGACCACAGGGCGACATCTCTCCCGGCATCTACCAGTGATTCCCGGAGGCGAAAGGCAAAAGCCTTCCCCGAAACATCCTTTAAACTACTATATTTCTAGTATCATGTATGGAAGAAAATCACCGTTGCGATCCTGGTTAACCCGGGTATCGACGGTTTCGCTGCTCATCTCCTCGATGAGCGTGCAGGCGGTTCCCCCGGCCTGGTGGTCGGCGGGCAGTCCGCCTGTCCTCAGCGGCAGCCCCGCTGAAAACAAAGGCATGGCCAGCGCCGGCCAAGGCAAATGGATGGCCCAGAGTGCCCTTACCGCGCTGTCCGCCAAGGTGGGTGCGGGGCATCCTGCCGTGACCGCGATCACGGCGGAGCTCTACAAGGCGAGTGCAACCGCCGAAGAAGGCGTCTTCTACCCGGTGCGGCCGGCGACTCCGGACGCCGCCTGGCTGGAAGCACAGAAGGCCCCGCTTACCATCGGAGCCCTGAAGGCCTTGGCCGCGCCCTTCTACAGGCACATCGGCAAGCTCAACGAGGAATGGATCGTCGATCAATTCGTCGCCAACGGGCTGTTGACCGAGAACGTGCACTACTTCCGGGACAATGAGAATCTCCCGAAGGTGTACTATCCTTGGAATCCGGCGAACAACCAGAACCCGGAGACGAACTCGGCGTCGGTGACGATAGGACAGTTGAAGGCGGTCTTCTCCCTATACTTTGAAACCCTGGTCCTCACCGACGATCTCGATGGAGACGGTCTCGGCCAGGCCGACGAAGTATTGCACGGAACCAATCCCGAATTGGCCGACACCGACGGGGACAGCTTGCCCGACGGCTGGGAGGTCGAACACGGCCTCGATCCTCTGGGCACTACGAATACCTATGGAGACCCGGACGGAGAGGGGGTGAAAAACGTCTATGAATTCGTCCTGGGCTTCGATCCTAACGTGGCAAATACCGCCGGAACCTCCGATGCCACCAAGGACCGCGACGGAGACGGCATGACCGACGCCTGGGAAGCCTTCTGGGGCTTGCTCCAGTGGGATGAAGAGGCGGGCTATAGCGTGATCACGAAGCGAATCGATTGGGATGTGGCAGACAGCACAGCCGATTACGACGGAGACGGGCTCACCAACTTCCAGGAGTTCACCATCCTGAGCAGCCCGGTTACCAAGGACACCGACGAGGACGGCATGCCGGACGCGTGGGAATTGGCGAATAACCTGCAGGTGAATAGTTCCGATTGGTCCAGCGATCCCGACAACGACGACATCTCGAATCTCGACGAGTATCTTCTGGGACTGAACCCCCGCAACGCCAACACGGGAGGCACTTCCGACAAGACCAAGGACCGGGATGGTGATGGCATTCTGGACCGCGTGGAAGTCAGCTACGTAAGGGTTACCATCGACGAGAATAACGACAAGATCTTCGAGCGCACCCTCGACTGGGAAGTCGCGGACGCTACCGCGGACTACGACGGGGACGGCCTGAGCAACGAGGACGAATTCGTAGAGGGGACCCACCCCTTGCTCAATGACTCCGACTACGACAACATGCCGGATGGTTGGGAAATCGACAACGGTTTCGACCCCATGCAAGAGGCAAATCAGAATATCGACACGGACAATGATGGAGTGAAGAACATCCACGAATTTGTCCTAGGCCTCGATCCACGGGATGCTACGACCACGCCAGGAGTGCCGGATGACACAAGGGACGGCGACAGCGATGGGATGCCCGACGCGTGGGAAGCTTCCTTTGGAAGATTCGTGGCCGATCCGGACACCAATCACCGCAACTTCCAGAAGACGCTCGACTGGACCATCGACGATAGCGAAGAGGACTTCGACGAGGATGAATTCGAGAACCTCGAGGAATTCCTGGAGGGCACGAACCCGACCTTCTTCGACAGCGACGGTGACCAGATGCCGGACGGATGGGAAGCAAGGCATGGACTGGATCCAGACAGCTCCGTGGGTTCCGAAGGACCGAACGCCGATCCGGACAATGACGGCCTCGATAACTTCGAGGAGTGGTGCCACGGAACGGATCCGCATCGCGCGAACAGCGACGGCAACGGCAACGACAACACGAACGACGGCGAGGAAGTCGAGCAAGGCTCCGACCCGAACGACAGCGGCGACAATGGCCAAGCCCCGCCGGACCTCATCTCCGTTCCGATCACGATCGGGGATCCCAGTGGAAGCTTCTCCGAGAAGTGGTGCTTGAACGTCCGGGGTCTGGACCAAGATAGCCGGACCTTCTCTGTGGCAAGCCGCGAATTCGGCGATGTAACGACAGAGAACATCCTGCTCAGAAAAGGCAACCGCTACGAAATCTCAATCATCCACCAGGGCACCTCCCCTGCTTGGCTGGCGACTCCGGGTGCACAGCCCGACTATGACTGGGAAGCGACGATCGATGGAAAACCCGAGGAGAGCGCATACCCTTACCAGACTGGCTCTGGAAACCTCTTCACGGTTGCGGATCACTGGATCGTGGACAACCGCCTCGGGGTTTTCACCAAATATGGTGACACCGGCAATGAGAACAAGATCCAAGGACATCACGCGACTCTGATCCCCGGCATTCGCCGGGATGAAGACGTCTCCGATGACAACTGGCAATTCCTCACCGGCCAGCTGAGAAAGGCTCTACCGGGACAGAAGATGAACCTGAGGGTGGACGTCGCTCATGTCAGTGGCTTGGGTCAGCCGACCGATTGCACTTGGGAGATCAGCCAAGGCAACCCGTTCAAGAACTATGAAGCTAACCAAAATCGGGCAACTCTGACGAAACTGACGGGGGAGGATCTGAAGGGCCGTTCGGTTCACTTCCACTTCGCCGGCAGTGGTGCCTTGCCGGTCAAAGCAAAGTTCAAGATCCTCGGCAATCCAATGGAACTCGAGGAGGTGATCCAGGTGGAAAAGCCCGTCGCACCAATTGACGTACGCGTCGGCGAAATCGACTTCTACACTGGTGATATATCAGGCCTCCGCGTGGGACTTTACAGCACCGGGGACTTAGTAGGAGGAATCGAATTGAACGGACTAAGCGGTTATGTCGATATTAGCGATGATTGGCCAGCCGGCAAGTGGCATTGGATCCAAACGGGTAGGGTCGACGTCTGGGGTCAGAATTCTCAGGGAATACGGTTCAAGGGCAGTTTGAATGGAGTCCATGGATTGGATACCGTCTATCCGTTCTTCCCGAGTTGGCCTAGAATCTACACACCTCAAAATGAGGCGGGTATTCCGGACCTGAGTGGACCGACACCAACCAACACCACAGGACCATGGAGTAGGACAGCCCTTGCGTGGGACACCCCGTCACATAATATATCCGGCTTCGTGAGTACAACTAGACGCGATTCTTTCGAGCTTTACCAGATGTTCCTTGCGCCTGGTACAGAATCGAAATGGGTCCCGCTAAGCCGTCTCGACTGGTCTTGGCAAGTGAAAGCGGCCACTTCACTTCCACCAAACACAAATTGGACGATCGATCGGGTCTATTCCACATCCAACGTAGCCGAGCCGTATGCTACCAACATCCATCCAGAATGGAATAGACGCATTCATGATATCCGATACGTCCCTGACTTCGACGTCATTCTGCCGGAATAAGCGGCGGGAAACAAGATAGCTCACAGCCGCGCGGATCGAGAGGGTCCGCGCGGCTTTTCCTTTTCGAGCGGGGACGTCTCCTGACCGGCCGAAGCTGGCTGGGATACTGCTGATTCCCCCTCCAGCTTCCCGCCGTTTGGCAATCAATCGATAGCCAGCGCAGCCGACCAAGAGGTGAGGCCGGCGCGGGGTCCCCCGCCCTCCTCTCTCTATGCCCCCGTGAACTGTCGTTTAAAATTAGAATCCGATGAGTGCTAATTTCCATTCCCGGGGGGTGACATCGTGCGCCGATTCCTCTACTCAAGCCCGCACATGCAGCTTTGGCTCTGTCCGCTTCTCGCTTTCCTGCTCGGTTCGATCCCTTTCGGTCTCTTCATCGCCCGGATGAAGGGGATCGACATCCGCCAGCATGGCTCCGGTAACATCGGGGCCACGAATGTGCTCCGGGTGGTCGGAAAGAAACACGGGATCACCTGCCTGATTCTGGATGCCCTGAAGGGCTTTATCCCGACCTTGCTGGCAATCACGCTGATCCGCTTCGAGGGACAAAACACGGCCTTCACCTTCCACGGGCTTCTGGATCAGGGCTATGTCTTCCCGCTGGCAGACCAGTGGAAGGCGCAGACGCTCCATGTGGTGGCCGGGCTTTGCTCGATCCTGGGGCACAATTATTCGCCGTGGGTCGGCTTCAAGGGCGGCAAGGGCATCGCCACTTCCGCCGGGGTGCTCATCGCGCTGGCGCCGCTGGTGGTGCCGGTGCTGATCGTGGCCTGGCTGCTGATTTTCCTGATCAGCCGCTATGTCTCGGTGGCTTCCATCGGAGCGGCGGCGCTGCTGCCCTTCGTGGTGATCTACGGTTCCTGGCGCCATGGCAAGCTGGCCAGCGGCGAGTGGAACAAGCCGCTCTTCATCTTCTCGGTGGTGATCGCGGTCCTTGCGATCTGGAAACACCGGACGAATATCAAGCGCCTGATGGAAGGGACCGAATCCCGCTTCGAGCGGAAGAAGAAAGCCGTTTCCTGAGTTCCATCCCGCATCCCTTTTTTCCTGCTGCCGGACACATGCCCGACATCCCCTTTTCCTCCGCCGCCATCCTCGGAACCGGATCCTTCGGCACCGCGCTTGCCCGGCTGCTTTCGCAGAAGCTGGAGCGCGTCGAGATGATCGGGCGCGATGAAGCGGTGGCGGAGAGCATCAATGAAACGCGGCACAACTCACGCTACCTCGCGGGGATCGAGCTGCCGCCGAACATCCATGCCAGCACCGCTCTGTCGAATGCCGCGGCGCATCCGCTGGTGCTCTTCTGCGTGCCCACCGCCGCCACGCGTGAAAGCGCGGCCGCGCTGGCGCAGTCCGGCCTGCCGACCGATGCGGTGATCCTTTCCTGCGCGAAGGGCATCGAGCGGAATACCGGCGAGCGGATGAGCGAGATCCTGGTGGAGCAGCTGCCGGAGAATCCGGTGGCCGTGCTTTCCGGGCCGAACCACGCGGAGGAAATCGCGGCCTGCCTGGCGACCTGCGCCGTGATCGGCACGCGGGACGAGGTGCTGGCGCGCCGCCTCCAGGAGCTTTTCACCACGCCGCACTTCCGCAGCTATACCAGCGATGACCTCGCGGGGATCGAGCTCGGTGGTGCGATCAAGAACGTGTATGCGATCGCAGCCGGCATCGCCGCGGGCCTCGGCCTCGGTG
This sequence comes from Luteolibacter luteus, assembly GCF_012913485.1. GTDB lineage: Bacteria > Verrucomicrobiota > Verrucomicrobiia > Verrucomicrobiales > Akkermansiaceae > Haloferula > Haloferula lutea. The sequence goes on from NZ_CP051774.1 coordinate 6,312,088, forward strand.
ACAATGCCATCGCCGCACTGGTGACCCGCGCGCTGGCGGAGATGACGCGCCTGGGCACCTGCCTGGGTGGCCGGGTGGAAACTTTCGCCGGGCTCTCCGGTGTGGGCGATCTCATCGCCACCTGCTTTTCCAAGCACTCGCGGAATCACCGCGTGGGCCTGGCGCTCGGTGCGGGGAAGACCTTGGAAGAAGCGACCTCCTCCCTGGGCATGGTCGCGGAGGGCGTGCCGAATACCCTCTCCATCCACGAGACCGCGCAGCGGGTCGGCGTGCGGACGCCGATCATCGATGCGGTCCACGCGATTCTCTACCGTGGCATGCCTGCGGCCCGAGCCCTGCACGAGTTGCTGAACCGAGACCCCCGACCGGAGAACGACTGACGAGCCATGAAGGAAGCGATCGATTTCATCCTGCACATCCAGGAGCACCTGATGGAATTCACCAAGGCCCACGGGCCGCTGGTGTACGGGCTGCTTTTCCTGATCATCTTCTGCGAGACGGGCCTGGTGGTGACTCCTTTCCTGCCGGGGGACTCCCTGCTTTTCGCCGTCGGTGCCATCGCCGCCACGCCGGGTTCCGGGCTGAATATCTGGATCGCCGGTGGCATCATGCTCGTGGCCGCGATCCTCGGGGATACGGTGAACTACTGGATCGGCCGTAAGTTCGGTGCCTGGACGATGCGGACCTTCCCGAAGATCGTGAAGCCTTCGCACATCGCGAAGACGAACGAGTTCTTCGTCCGCTATGGCGGGAAAACGATCATCCTTGCCCGCTTCGTGCCGATCGTGCGGACCTTCGCGCCTTTCGTCGCCGGTTCCGGGGAGATGGATTACCGCCGCTTCATGCACTTCAACGTGGTGGGTGCGATCCTCTGGGTGGTGCTGATTCTTCCCGCCGGCTGGTTCTTCGGGACCATCCCGATCGTGCAGAAGAACTTCGAGCTCGTGGTGCTGGGCATCATCGGCTTCTCGCTGCTGCCGGTGGTCTGGGAATTCGTGCGCGCCAAGCTGAAGTCCCGCCAGGAGGCCGCTCACGCCGCCGGCGAGGCGGAGTGAGGATGTGTCGGTGGAAGAGATGAGGAGCATCTGTGGATGGCTCTTTATGTTGATCGTGGCCTTTGTTTTTCACCGCGAAATCCGCGAAAGGACGCGAAATTTGAAAGGCAAGGGAGAGGGAGACAGGGTTGGTGTGAAGGCTTTGGGGAGCGGTTGAAGAGGTCCCATGGTCATCTCCTGCGCTCCGCAGGAGCGGTCGGGATAAAATGTAGCGGCGCTCTACGAGCGTCGGTGACTGGCGGCATCGGCCGCATCGGGGGATCGTCGATTCGTCATTCGAAGGTAGGGACAAGCGAGCTGTTGGAGGCTTCGCTTTCGCGGGGATGGGTGAAATTGCCATCCTCCGTGTGCCCCTTCAGGGCACGAATGGATATCCGGCCATCCCCGGGGCTGTGCGCTTCGCGCTTACCCCGGGCTATCGACGTTTGCCCCTTTGGGGCATGAGAAAGTGGGCGGATACGGGGGGTGGGAAAAAGGTAGGGAGAAGCGCCCTCGCTTGTCCGCGGATGGGTCCCTTGGAGCCGGGCCGCAGCTAACAGGTTCACGCTGGTCCGGTCTGATTGCCCGGAGGGCATGCAGCCAATAGCCGGTGGTCGAGCGTAGCGAAAACCACCGGTAGGTCCACGCATGAAATTGAACCCCGGATGGGGTTCCAGCGATGCGCCCCGATGCCCGGATGAAGGTGGATCTTGAGGTGACTTCCCGCGCGCCGGAACCCCTGCCGGGGTTCGATATCGCTTCCGATCCTACCGGTGGTTTTCGCTACGCTCGACCACCGGCTATTGGCTGTGGCCCCTCCGGGGCATGGGAATGGGCGACGTAGGAATGTGGGGACCGCTCGCGGACCTTTGAATGACGGATTGATGATCGATCGATGCGGCCCGTGCCGCGATCTTCCGACGCTCATAGAGCGACGCTACATTTTCCCTGACCGCTTCGCGGCAACACCCCGCATCGATGATCCCCCGATGCGGCCCATGCCGCGATCTTCCGACGGTCATAGACCGACGCTACATTTTTCCCTGACCGCTTTGCGGCAACACCCCGCATCGATGATCCCCCGATGCGGCCCGTGCCGCGATCTTCCGACGCTCATAGAGCACCGCTACATTTTTCCCTGACCGCTTTGCGGCAACACCCCGCATCGATGATCCCCCGATGCGGCTGATGCCGCGAGTTTGCGACGCTCATAGAGCGACGCTACATTTTTCCCTGACCGCTCCTGCGGAGCCTCGACAGAGGATCTTCCCTGACCCTTTTCCCGGCTTTTCTGTCCCCATAAAAGGGGCCGAACCCTTTTCCCGGATGAAATCGGGCGGACCGATCCTCCCAGACTCTCCGGGGATCGGATCATGACAAACCCGGGACCGCTTCCGATGAAAGCCTCCTCCTCTTTCCGCCGCATCTTCGCGATGCGCAGTTCCGTCCTTTCCCTGCTCCTCCTCGCCGCCCTCCATCCGGCTCCGCTGCAGGCGCGCGATTACGAATTCGATGGCTCGATGTCGGAGGAGACGCTGCGCAGCTACCTCTCCCGCTCGATGACGCTGATGTATCTGCTCACCGGCGGCGGGGATTTCGACGACAACCTGCGGATGTTAAAAAGCACCGGGGTGAAATTCGCCGGCCGTGCGGTCCACAATTGGGGCCGCGAACAGGGCGGCGAGCCCGCGCTGCCGAAGCGGCTGGAGGAGGCAAAGGCGAAGGCCGCGAAGATCCACGCCCAGGATCCGGATCTGATTCTCCAGGCCTGCATTTTCGAGATCGTCTCAAAGGACATCGATCAACTGGCGGTGCCTGCCTGGGCCTTTGAGGCGCTGGGCATGCCGGTGGAAGAGCGGAACTTCCGCTTCGATGAGATCCGCTATGCCAATGGCCGCTTCCTCGACCAATGGGGCAAGGGCACCTGCGTCCCGGATGTCAGCCGCCCGGAAACGAAGCTGTGGTTCCACTACCTCGCCGCTTCCTACATCGATATCGGCTGCGAGGCGATCCACTTCGGCCAGGCGGAGCTGATGAATGGGAATGATCCCGATCTGGTGCATTGGTCGGAGGTGGTCGAGCGCGCCCGCGCCCATGCGAAGAAGAAGGCACGCCGCCATTTCCTGGTCTGCGATGCCCACGTGCCGCATGGCGGTCTGGTGAAGGACGGGAAGCTGCTTTACGATTTCCACTCCTTCCCGCTCCGCATCGAGGAGATCCCGGAGAAGCCCCGCGAGGCCCAACTGAGGATCGGCTATAAGGATGCGCTCTACGGCCGCAGCAAGGGCGGCATCACCCCCAGCGGATGGACCTGCGAGCACCTGCCCTACCTGGTCGAGTTCGACAACTATGGTCGTAGTAATAAACCCGGCGAAGCGGGCCAAGGCGTCCACTGGGTCTGGGGATGGGATGAGATCACCTGGTTTTCCCAGCAGCCGGAAAGCGCTCGGAACGAGTGGCTGGGATACGCGTGGGACTGGGTGAGGAAGAATGATCCCGCGGGCTACGTGCAGATGCCCGGGATGCGCTGCCTCGCCGGGGCAACGGACAAGCGCCGGTGGTATTCCATCAACCGCCCTTCCCCGGCCACCCCGGAGGGCTCGAACCAGGAAGACAAGATCCGGGATATTTGGAAGGCGGACGAGTGAGGGGGGCGGAAGGTGGTGTGGTGCTTTTGGGACGGCAACGCCGTTCTCAGAAGCCGCTTCCCGCTTCCCGAGAATTCGGCACTCGCCCTGCTCTGGTGCTTCGTGCTGGATCGTCCAGCGCCCCACCTTCACCATCCTCCCATGGCAGAGCGTCTCGCAGGTCTCCTCCTTCCCGCCTTTTCCCCGCGCCGCGAGGGGGATCTCGGCATCGGCGATACCCGCGCGATGCGAATCTGGATCGATCACTGCGCGGCGAACGGCATCGGCTTCCTCCAGCTGCTGCCGCTGAATGAAACCGGCGGCGATGACAGCCCGTACAATGCCATTTCCTCGGTGGCGCTCGAGCCGCTTTACCTGAGCTTTTCGCCGCAGGATATCCCGGGCTTGGAAGAGAGCGATCTGCCCAATGCCCGCATCGAGCTCGACGAAGCGCTGGTCGCCACGAAGGTGGACTACGCCGCGGTCCGCAAGGTGAAGCGGGCGCTGCTGGAGAAGGCATGGAAGCGCTTCCAGGCCGGCAAGGGCGATGTGGCGTTCTACCGCTTCCGCCGCCAGGAGTCGGCGTGGCTGGAGAACTACTGCGTTTATCGTTGGTTGATGGATGAGGCCGGCGGCAGCGAAGCATGGGACTACTGGCCGGAGGAACGCCGCAGCGTGGAGGGGGCGCTGGCCCACCTGGAAAAACGCCACCGCGAGGACAAGGCGGGCGTGCTCGATCGCCTGGAGTTCTACGCGTGGATCCAGTGGCTCTGCTTCCGCCAATGGCAGGCCGTGCGCGATCATGCCGACAACAAGGGCGTGAAGCTCATGGGAGACATCCCCATCGGCGTGAGCCGCTACTCCGCGGATGTCTTCTTCGGCCGGGAGGATTTCGATCTCGCCTGGTGCGGTGGTGCGCCGCCGGAAACGGTCTTCAAGCATGATCTCTTCATCCAGAAGTGGGGGCAAAACTGGGGAATCCCGCTTTACCGCTGGGACCGCATGCAGGAGCAGGGCTTCCCATGGTGGCGCCAGCGCATCGCGAAGCTCACCGGGATTTTCCACATCTTCCGGATCGATCACGTCCTGGGCTTCTACCGCATCTACTCCTTTCCCTGGCAGCCGCAGCGGAATGCGGAGTTCCTGCCTCTTACCGAGAAGCAGGCGGCAAAGCTCACCGGCGGGCTTCTTCCCGGGTGGGCACCGCGACCGGACGACACGCCGGAGAACAAGGCGCTGAACCGTGCCGATGGCGATGTGCGCCTGCGCATGGCGATCGCTGCCGCAGGGAGCTCCGCGGTGGTCGGCGAGGATCTGGGCAGCGTGCCGGACTACGTGCGCCCGCACCTGGCCTCGCTGGATGTCGCCGGCTTCCGCATTCCGCAGTGGGACTTCGATGACGAGGGCCACGTGATCCCGCCGGAGGAATTCCCGGAGTGTTCCTTCGCCACCTACTCGACGCACGATCACGATTCGCTCCCGGCGCTGTGGTCGAATTTCCACCGCATCATCGCCGATACCGATCCCGAGGCGGATGTGGATGAGCAGGAGCAAGCCGCGGAGTATCTCCGGCTGATGGCGGAATTCGCCGGCATCAAGGAGAGCCTGCCCTATGGACCGGAGGTGAAGGCGGCTCTGTTAGAAGCGCTGCTTTCCTCGCGCTCGCGCTATGCCGCCTTCATGATCACGGATCTCTGCGATCTCACGGACCGGCTGAATTCACCCGGCACCGTGGGTCCTCACAACTGGAGCTTCCGCCTGCCGGAGGAAATGGAAGCCGTGGCGCTGAGGGAACTGAAGAAGCTCCGGCCCTTGCTGGCGAAGTGCGGGAGGTAGTGATTGGGGGGGCAAGGGTGCATTTGGATTTCACCGCGAAAGGGCGCGAAAGAGCGCGAAATTTGAAAGGCAGGAATGCCGAGGCGGGGGCTGGAAGAGTGGTCTAACAGAAATGTAGCGGTGCTTTATGAGCGTCGGGGTTGGTGGCATGGGCTGCATCGGGGGATTGTCGATTTTCTAACAAGTTCGACTGTGGAGGGATCTCATTGCCCGGAGGGCAAATAGCCAATAGCCGGTGGTCGAGCGTAGCGAGAACCACCGGTAGGTCCACGCAGGGAATGGAACCGCGGATGGGGTTCCAGCGATGCGCCCCGATGCCCGGATGGAATTCGTGGAATCCGTGATGCCGAAGGAGTTCCCTGGTAAGTGCGGATCGGGGATATCGAGGTGACTTCCCGCGCGCCGGAACCCCTGCCGGGGTTCGATGTCACTTCCGATCCAACCGGTGGTTTTCGCTGCGCTCGACCACCGGCTATTGGCTGCATGCCCTCCGGGCAATCAGGCCGGATCGGCTGGGACTTGTTAGCTGCGGCCCAGCTACAAGGGACCATTCGCGGACAAGCGGGGGCGCTTGTCCCTGCCTTTGAATGGCGGATTGATGATCCCCCCGATGCGGCTCGTGCCGCGAGTTTGCGACGGTCATAGACCGACGCTACATTTTCTCTCGGACCCGCTCCGGAGGAGCGTGATGGGTGGCATTCCCCGTTTACTTCGGGGCGATGCGGATGCAATCCATCGCTACTTCCAGCGCGAGGTCGGGGCGGCGGTCTTCGACCCACTTCTGGATATCGGACACGGCGGGGTAATCCACCGCTCCGACGTGGCGGAAGCAGCGCGCGTCATCGATCAGCACCACGAAGGGCTGGGTCATGGATGAGGAAAAGATCGCTTCGAGCTCACCCCACACCGGGCAATTCAGGTCGCCTTGGGCGGTGTCGCCACCGGAGTAGTGGCCATCCAGCCAGAAGAGCGTCGGGGCCTTCAGTTCGGAGACGACTTCCGGCATCACCTTTCCGCTGTCGCCCTGGCGCAGATCCACGTTCGACACCCCGGAGAAGCGCTTCTTCGCCTCCTGGTGGAACTTCTCGGAAAGCTCGATCGAGTAAACCTTGCGGAACTCCTTGCGCATGGCCTCCACCGTATCGCCCTTGAATGTGCCGGTCTCCACCAGCACGTCCAGGCCGAAGCGGGCCTTGTAATCCAGCAGCATGTCACGCTTCGCAAGCGGCGGCGGCGGGTCGGGGCGACCGTTCTCGATCCACTTTTTGAATTTCCGTTTCTCTTTGAGCTGCTTGAACCAGGAAGCCATGGGCGGGCAAGGCTAGGCAGGGAAAAGGCGGTGTCCAAGCGGATTTTCCCATCCCCTTGATCTGGAATGCCGGACGCCGGAAAAGCCGGGCTCCCCTGCCCCTCCCGCAGCCCGTTTTCGCTGCGGGAATTTTGGAATTCGGCATTCGTCATTCTCCCCGTTCTACCCTTCCCTCCCTGCGTGCACATCCCCTTCCTCCGCCCGAAGGAAAGCTTCATCACCTGCCGCGATCGTGACGATGGCGGCGGGGCGCAGATCTCGGCGCGGATTTCCGCCATGATCTTGGCCCGCCTGCGCGGCCTCACCTATGCGCACAGCCCGGTCGCGGAGGTCGCCCACGCGCCGGAAGGAATAAGCGCGGCGGACTGGTCCCGGGCCTGGGAGGGCTTTTTCAATCTGGGCACCGGTGAGCCGTCCGCGGCCGAGATCGAGGCCCGCGGCTTCCCGATCCGCCCGGTGCCAAAGCCGCACCGCTTCCTCCCGCGCTCCCGCTGCCTGCAGGTGGTCGCGCATTGCCACAAGGTCACCGACCACCATCCGGAAGCATGGGCCGGGATCGCCCCGCTGCTTCGCGAGCGCTATTTCTTCTCCCAAAAACCCCAGCTCGCGGGCTACGGCACCGGCCAGGTCCAGGTGGCCGTCCACCTGCGCCGCGGCGATGTCGGCTCGACCGGCCGCTTTTCCGAGCGCTTCACCGGCGATGACATCGTGCTGGAGCGGTTGAAGAAGGTCATCGCTGCCATCGGTCCGGACCGCGTGAAGATCCGCCTCTTTTCCCAAGGTGATCCCGGGAGCTTCCAGGCCTTCACCGATCTCGGCGCACAGTTGCACCTTGATGACGATGTCTTCGAAACCTTCCATCACTTCGTCAGCAGCGATGTGCTTTTCGTCGCGAAGAGCACCTTCAGCTACCTCGGCGGGATCATCGGCGGGAATGTCTGCCTCTATGAACCCTTCTGGCATCCCAAGCTGCCGGACTGGCTCCTCCCGGAAGACCTGGACACCCCGCGTCTGGCCGAAGCGCTGGGGAGAAGGCTGCGGGAGAAGTAGCGGCGAAGGGTGAGCGTCGGGCTCCGCAGGAGCGGTCAGGAGAAAATGTAGCGGCGCTCTATGAGCGTCGGTGATTGGCGGCACGGGCCGCATCGGGGGATTTTCTCCAAACGCTTGCGTCCAAAGCCCCGGAGGGGCCATAGCCAATAGCCGGTGGTCGAGCGCAGCGAAAACCACCGGTAGAGATGGAGTGTGAATGGAACCCCGGATGGGGTTCCAGCGATGCGCCCTGATGCCCCGATGAAGTTTGTGGAGCCGGTGATGCCCAGACGGCTTCCGGGTAGGTGCGGAAGGTGGATTTTGAGGTGACTTCCCGCGCGCCGGAACCCCTACCGGGGTTCGATGTCACTTCCGATCCAACCGGTGGTTTTCGCTGCGCTCGACCACCGGCTATTGGCTATTTGCCCTCCGGGCAATCAGACCGGATCAGTTGAACTTGTTAGAGAATCGATGATCTCCCGATGCGGCTCGTGCCGCGAGTTTGCGACGGTCATAGACCGACGCTACATTTCTTTCGGATCGCTCCGGTGAAGCGTGATGGGAGACGCGTTCCTCCCCTACGAGCCTTGCCTAGGCTCCCGCAGACCCTGCAATTCCTCCTGTTTGAATCCTGCAAGTCTTGCGAAGCCCTGAAGGCTTTTCATGCCTGCTTCCCTGACCCCTTTCCATGCCATTTCCCCGAGACGTCTGATAGTCAATAGATCCAAAACATTCGCCCTGTCTGGCACGTGTCATGCGGGTATTTGCGCAAGGTCGCCCCACCCCAGCTGTTACCCACCCCTCATGTTCGTCTTCAGACCTCCTGTTTCCCCCTTTCTGCCCGCATCCGCGTCGGCGGCGCTGTTTTTCGGCGTGCTCGCCTGTCCGGCTGCGGATGAGCCGCGCGACCGCCTGTCCGGCGCCGGTGCTGGTGCTACAGCCGGGATCACTTCCCATAGCACGGTCCAGACCCCGGAAGCCGCACCGGTTCCCGAGCCCTCTCTGGTTCATCTCGGGATGTCCTTGTTCGGCTTCTGCCTGCTGCTGCGCCGGCGCCGCTGAATCATCTCCGATCCTTCCCGTTTTCTTTTCCTTTCAGGCCCCATCCATCACCAGGGGCCGATGACACTTTGTTTCGGTGTGTCGAGACAAGTGGCGTGGTCGTGAAAGCGACCTCGCAAGGGTGCGGCCCCGTCTCCCACGGTAGGGACATCGGGGGGTTACAGGCCGGGCCGCACCCGCATTTTCTTCTCCTTCCTCGGATGCGCTGAGCAGACAGATTGACAGCACCCGGAGACCTGTGCCGAACTCCGATCAAAGGAATGAAGCAGCAGACCGGTCCGATCCGACGCGTGCCCGCCTTGCTGGCGGCGTCAATGACCGCCGTGGTGGTCTGCGGATGCGAGCGCGAGCACGAGCGGAAGGAGCCTCTCAGCTACCCCGAGAAAGAAGCGCCGGCTTCCCTCTACCACGCTAACACCGAGGACGGCATGACGCTGGAAGCGGAGACTGCTTCTTCGGTCAAAAAAGGCGGGCCCATGCCCATGTCGGTCACGCTGACGAACGGGCGTTCCGCTTTGGTCAGCGTGGCGATCTTGGGAGGGGCAGGCGAACTCGGGATCGCGATCGAAGATTCACAGGGCCGCGTGGTGCCGCCCGTGCGGGAGCAGCCGTCATTCATCCGCGGGGGCTCGATGCGAATGGACAATCTCAAGCTGGGGGAAAGCTATCACTGGCAGGTCGATCTGGGTAAATCCTACCGCTTGGAGCCGGGAGATTATAAGGTCTCCATGTCTGCATTCATCTACGAGTATACCCACGAGCCGCTCACGAGCGACACCATCCCCTTGTCCGGCGTGAGGCTGCATGTGACGGAGTGAGATCCCTAGCCGACCCGCGGCGCAGATCACCGGGTCATTTCCTCCACCCACTCCGGCACCAGGTCCCCCGCCTTGCCGCGGCGGCTTTCATGAAACACGCCGCTGGCCGCGCTTGCTTCCAGATTGATCTCCAGGGTCCGTGCGCCTGCATCCCGCGCCAGGGAGACGAAGCCCGCTGCCGGATACACCAGCCCGGAGGTGCCGATGGCCACAAACAGATCGGCAGTGGAAATCGCCGCCGCGATCTCATCGAGGAAGAATGGCATCTCACCAAACCACACCACATGCGGTCGCAGGCAATCGATCCCGCCGCAGGCGCCGCAGATCGAGGCACGGCTCAGGTCCTCCCGGCACACCGCCACCGACTCGCACTCCGTGCAGCGGCTCTTCAGCAGCTCGCCATGCATGTGCAGCACCGCCGGGGATCCGCCGCGCTCGTGCAGGTCATCGATGTTCTGGCTGACCAAAGTCACGCGATGCGCGCGCAGCATCGCCAGCCGGGCCAGCGCCTTGTGCGCGGGGTTCGGATGGATGGTCCCGTCTAACAACTTTGCACGCCGTCCATTGTAGAACTGGTGGACCAGTTGTGGATCGCGCTCGAAGGCTTCCGGTGTCGCCACATCCTCCACGCGATGTCCCTCCCACAGCCCGTCCGGGCCGCGGAAAGTCGGCACCCCGGACTCCGCGGAGATCCCGGCACCGGTGAGGATGACGATATTCATGGGCCGCAGGAAACATTTGTCGTGAGGAAGCGGCAATCAATCTTTCCCTGGGGAGTTCAGGATCTGCAGCGGGGCTGAGGATGAGATGTGGCGGTGGTGGATGAGTGCGGGTGGAGGGAGGCGTGTTCTTCGATGCCCGGCTCGCGCTCCGCAGGTGAGGTCCGAGAGAGAATGTAGCGGCGCTTTTCTAACAAGCTTGGCTGGTCCGGTCTCATTGCCCGGAGGGCAAATAGCCAATAGCCGGTGGTCGAGCGCAGCGAAAACCACCGGTTGGCCCACGCAGAGAATGGAACCCCGGACGGGGTTCCAGCGATGTGCCCCGATGCCCGGATGAAATCCGTGGAATCCGTGATGCCCGGATGGCTTCCGATAGGTGCGGAAGGTGGATCTTGAGGTGCTTCCCGCGCGCCGGAACCCCTGCCGGGGTTCGATATCTCCTCCAACCTAACCGGTGGTTTTCGCTGCGCTCGACCACCGGCTATTGGCTGTTGCCCCTCCGGGGCTTTGGACGCAAGCGTTTGGAGAAAATCCCCCGATGCGGCCAATGCCGCGATCTTCCGACGCTCATAGAGCGACGCTACATTTTATCGTGACCGCTCCTGCGGAGCATCGGAGGCGGGTTTGCGAGCTACCCGCTACACCCCCATCTTCGTGAATCCAAACGCGTTCACTACTTGATTCATACATATCACATCATTCACCCACTTTCCTTTCACCGAAAATTCACATGCCGTTTCCTTCATCGCAATTTCACGCCAAACTTATTGCCGAAAACCCCTTTATTTCTAGCGTCCGCCCCGATGTCTCCAAACCTATCCAAACTCCTCCTGGCGACCGGACTCCTCCTCTCCGCTCCCATGGCTCACGCAGAAGACATGATCTTTGAGGAGATCAATGTTATCAGAAGCAAGTTCGAAGGCGTCGGCGAACTGCTCAATATCGGCGATGGCTCCTTCTATGGATCCGTCACGTGGACGCCCACCTACCGCGGCGGTGCCGTCTTCCGCGTCGCCCCGAATCAGGAACCGGAACTCATCCATGCCTTCGAGGTCACGGAAGAAATCGGCATCCCGGATGCCGGCGGTGCCGGACCTTCCGCGGCGCTGGTCGAAGGACCGGATGGCGCGATGTATGGTGCCACGAAATACGGCGGCGTTTACGGCGCGGGCACCATCTACCGCATCACCTCCGCAGGCGTTTACAGCGTGGTGCGCCACCTCAATCGCACGGAAGTCTGCAACGTCAACTGCCTGACCTGGGGACCGGATGGTTCGCTCTACGGCACCGGCACGTTCTTCCCCATCCCGAATGAAGCGGGCACCGGCATCCTTTTCCGCCTCGATCCGAGCGGCAATTGGGAAAGCCTCTACCAGTTCCCGAACCTAGTGGCTGACTTTGAAAGCCCCAGGGAACCGAACGGCGTCGCGATCGGCAGCGATGGCGAGGTCTATGGCATCACCCGCTGGGGTGGGAAGCCGATCAGCGTCGCGCCCTTCACGATCGTGAGCCACGGTGTCTTCTATCGTCTCGAGGAACCGGGCGAGATCACCGTGCTCGGGAACTTCGGCGAGGAAGAAGACAATCCGCTTTTCATGAGACCCACCGATGGCGGCTTCTACATCACCACCTATGGTGATGTCTCGTACTTCACGAACAGCGGCACGCACACGCTGATCGCCGACTTCGCGACCGAGGGCAAGGGCAACACCGCCACCACGACCGCCTCCGTGATCACGGAAGACGGCTTCTTCGGCATCACCGACCGGGGCGGCGATCATGGCGCGGGCTTCGTCTATCAATACAAGCCGGGCGAAGGCCTGACCTACCTGCACGAGCTGGCGATGGAGTATCGCAGCCGCGACCGCGGTCTCGCGCTGGGGAATGATGGGCAGATCTATGGCTTCGCCGGCTTCCCGGAAAATGAGTTCGGCGCCGCCTTCTCCGGCATGAGCACGGATGCCAGCGCCGTGGACACGAAAGCGGGTACCGGTGGCAAGACCGGCCGCGCCTTCCGTTTCCGCAAGGCCAGCGCCGCCGCCAACCTCGTCCCCGTGGCGAAGCCGGATAGCGCCGTGCTTCCCGCGAAGGCCATCGATGGCAAGCGTGCGGTCACCATCAAGGTGCTCGGCAATGACCGCGATGCCGATCGCGGCGACAAGCTGACCATCACCAGCGTCAGCACGGTGACCGGAGCCACGGTGGAAATCGTCACGCCGAAGAAGGGTGCGCAGAGCATCCGCTTCACCACCGCCGCCGCCGAGCCTGTGGGCGCGGAGTTCACCTATGAAGTGTCCGATGGCAAGGGCGGCACCGCCACCGGCACCGTGACGGTGCTCGCACCGGCCAGCGGCAAATTCGCCGGCACCGCCACCGCAGTCGGCGAGCAGCTGACGGCAGCGCTGTCGATCGTGGTGGACAAGAAGAACGGCGTGTCCGCGGTTTTCAATGAGTCCGGGAAGAAATTCACGGGCAAGGGCCAGCTCGGCACCGATGACACCGCGGTGATCACGCTGAAGTCGAAGGGTCAGGATCCCTACACCCTGCAGGTCTCACTGGAGCGCGGCACGGAACGCGAGATCGATGCCACCCTCACCAATGGCGACACCAGCTTCACCGCCACCTGCACTCCGGTGGTGAAGAAGAAGAAGTGAGCATTTCCAGGTTGCAATAGGCTGCAATGGCAAGGCCCATGTGTCCGGTAGTGGGGCACATGGGCCGATTGTTTTTTGTGGTGGTGGTGGTGGTGAGCTCGCAGCGGATCTCCTGCCCGGAGGGCAAATAGCCAATAGCCGGTGGTCGAGCGCAGCGAAAACCACCGGTAGGTCCACGCATGAAATGGAACCCCGAACGGGGTTCCAGCGATGTGCCCTGATGCCCGGATGAAGATCGCAGAATCCGTGACGTCCAAGGAGCTCCCGGGTAGGTGTAGAAGGTGAATCTTGAGGTGACTTCCCGCGCACCGGAACCCCGTCCGGGGTTCGATGTCATCTCTCGCCGTACCGGTGGTTTTCGCTGCGCTCGACCACCGGCTATTGGCTATGGCCCCTCCGGGGCATTGCGGAGTCGAACAAGCCCCTTTCCTAGGACTCATCCCCCGCCTACTTCCCGATACAAAAGCTGCTGAAGATCACGCCGAGCACTTCTTCCGCATCCACCTTTCCGGCGATCTCACCGAGGGCCTCCATCGCTTCACGCAGTTCCATGGCGGCGAGTTCGGCGGCTTGGCCGCTTTCTAACAGGACATCCGCCGCCGCGAGGGATGAGGCGGCACGGCGCAGGCAATCCCGGTGCCGCGTGTTGATGGCCACCGCGTGCTCGCCCCAATCGGCTTCACCAAGATCCAAGGCCTCGCGGATCTGCACGCGCAATTGATCGAGACCCTCGCCCGAGCTGCAGGAAAGCCGCACCGCGGGATCGCCGGACCACCCGGCGTGCGGTTCCAGATCCACCTTGTTCAAGACCGTCACCACCCGCGCCGGTGAATCGCCTGGCAGCGCCACCTCGCTCTCCGCCATCGGCAAGGTCGCATCCCTCACCAGCAGGATCAGGTCCGCCCGCTCCGCCTCGCGCAGGGTGCGCCGTATGCCCTCGCGCTCCACGCCGCCGCCCTCGTCACGCAGGCCGGCGGTGTCGATGAGGCGAAGGGGCACGCCATCTAACAAAATCATCTCTTCGATCGTATCGCGCGTGGTTCCCGCTTCATCGCTCACGATCGCGCGTTCGCTGCCGAGCAGCAGGTTCAACAAGCTCGACTTCCCCGCATTTGGCCGGCCGAGGATCACCGTCCGCACGCCCTCGCGCAGGATCCTCCCCTGCTCCGCCGTCGCCAGCAGCCGCGCGATCCCGGCCTGCGCCGCGGCGATGCGGGTGCGGAAGACTTCACCGGTATCCGGGTCGATGTCCTCTTCCGGGAAATCGATCCACGCTTCCAAGTGCGCGACCAGGCCGATCAGGTCCGTGCGCAATTGCTCGGTCTGCCGGCCGATCCCGCCTTCCAGCTGTTCATGCGCGGCACGCAGCGCCAGATCACTCTGGGCGGAGATGAGATCCATGACGGCCTCCGCCTGGGTCAGATCCAGCTTTCCATTCAGGAAGGCGCGCTCGGTGAATTCCCCCGGGCCTGCCTGGCGCGCGCCGCATTCCAAGAGACGCTCCGTGATCCGTCGCACGATCAGGCGGCCGCCGTGACATGCGATCTCCACCACCGGCTCCCCGGTGAAACTGCGATTGTCGCGAAAAACCGTCAGCAAGACATCATCGATGATGTGCCCCGCCGCATCCCGCACCTTCGCCCGCGTCGCGCGGCGCTCCACCGCACGACCCGCCGCGCCTTGGCAAGCATCGTCCGCGATCGCCTCCGCCTGCGGCCCGGAAAGCCGGATCAGGCCGACCGCCGAGGTCCCCCCGCCGCTCGCCAATGCTACGATGGTTCCAGTAGTTGCGGCGTGTGTCATGGCGGATGGAGTCACGGGCGTGCGGATGCGGAGGAGCCAGTCTCGGGGCGAGGCGGATTTCGGCAAGCGAAAGCTCACGCGGCTTGTGGCGCTTCTTTTGCCAAAGGAAAGCGGTCCCGGTGTCCATTGCCCGGAGGGCATACAGCCAATAGCCGGTGGTCGAGCGTAGCGAAAACCACCGGTAGACCACGCAGAGGATTGAACCCCGGACGGGGTTCCAGCGATGTGCCCCGATGTCCTGATGAAATGGCGGGAATCCGTGATGCCCAAGGAGCCTTCGGGTAAGTGCAGAAGGCGGATCTTGAGGTGGACTTCCCGCGCGCCGGAACCCCTGCCGGGGTTCCATTTCGCCTCCAACGTAACCGGTGGTTTTCGCTGCGCTTGACCACCGGCTATTGGCTATTTGCCCTCCGGGCAATCGACCGGACCAGCGGAAGATTTTTAGGAAATCGCTGATCAATCGATGCGGCCCATGCCGCCAAAGTGCGACGGTCATAGACCGCCGCTACATTTTCTTTCCGGACCGCTCCTGCGGAGCACGCCTGCGACGCGTTACTTCGCCGTGGGTACGGCCTGTCCGCCGATCCCGAGGAATTCCCAGCAGATGAACCTCTTCACCACCAGCCGCGGGCTCGCCTCGTGGGTCCACTCCAGCTCCAGCGTGGCGGTCTTCGTCTCCCGCTTGGCACCGGGCACGCCGCGCCAGTTCAGCAGGGAGAGCGATTTCCCCAGTTCGGAATCCACCGCCACCTCCACCCGCACGGAGTCCGTGAGGTGCGCCGGGTCCACCAGGCGATACGTCTTCGTCCCCTGCGCCGCGCGTCCGCGCTCCGGCACATCCTCCATCACGAAGAGACGGAAGATCGAACTGTGGCCCGGGTCCGGCAGCTCGGTGAAAGTACGGAAGGTACGGTACTTCGTCTGCACGAAGGTCTCCCAATCGATCTTCAGGCCATCCGGCTCGCGCTTGAAGAAGAGCTCCACCTTCACCGGGTCCGATGAAAAATTGGAGGCCTTCGCCATCGTGGAAAGCAGCAGACCCGGCTCCTCCAGGCCGAACTGGACCTCGATCGGGGCCAGCGGGCGGAAGAACTCCCGCATCTCGAACTGCGGCGGCTGGTCATAGACCATGCGGAAAATCCCGCGCTTCTGGTCCGCAGCCGGCAGCTTCGCCATCGCGAATCCAGACATCGGCGTATCGCTGTCATCGATCGCGTCCGGGCCGTAGAATTGATTCATCGTCGGCAGCAGCTCGCTCCCGCGGATCGCGTAGGCCGCCTTTCCGGATGCCGTGGTGGCCGAGAGGAAAGAGCCGAGCACCTGCTTCGCCTCCTCTTGCCAGCCGACTTCGGAATACTGGGACTCCCGGATCTTTTGCTCCACCGCGGGATTCACCGCCACGGCTTCCACGCGTGGCTTTCCGTGGTTCATCACGAACCACAGGGCCGCGCCCCCGCCCGCGACGAGCAGGAGCAAAATCAACATGATCGGCAGCAGCAGGCTCTTCTTCTGCTTCGGTGCCTTCTTCGCATTCACCTTCTCCCGATCCCGCAGGATGTCCGGCGCGGCGGTGTAATCCGGTGGCGGCACGGATGCGGGCGCAGCGGCCGCCTGAGCTTGCGGTTGGGGCTGCGGCTGTGGCTGAACTTCGGGTTGAAGCTGCGGCTGAACTTCACTCGGCGCGGGGGCCGGTGCTGAAACTGGTGCTGGAGCTGCCGCCTGGGGCCGTGGATCGCTGGCAGCCTGGCCGTAGGGCGGATAGGCGGCGATGGGCTCTTGCTGCTGCGGCGGATGAGTCCCGGCGGGTGGCTGCGACTGCGGCTGGGACGCGGCTGCGCCCTGACCATAGGGCGGGTAGGCCGCGACAGGCTGCTGAGGTGGGGCCTGCGGCTGGACCGGGGCGGGAGTCCTCGCCGCGGTAGGCATCGCCCCCAAGGCCTCCTCGCCGAGGCCGATCGAAATCTTCACCGGGACCGGTCGCGCCGGAGCTACCGGCACTTCTTGGATCGGCGCGTGCGGGTGGTAGGCGGCGGCGACGGAGGCACCGTAGCCGGGTGTCTCCTGCGGCGGGGCGGGCACCGGAGTGGCGGTCGGCACGGGTGCCGGGGCCGCGGGAATCGCCTCATGCAGGCCAATCGGCACGATCACGCGCTGCGGAGCGAGCGGATTCGCCGGGACCGGGGGCGCGTCTTCCGGAGGGGGCGGCAGGACCGGGTTCAGTCCGATCGGCACGATCACCCTCTGCGGTGCAGCAGGAGTCACCGGTTCTTGGTAAGCAAACACTTGCTCCTTTTCTTCCGGTGGCGTCGGAGGCGTCGGATTCAGCCCGATGGGCACGATCACGCGCTGCGGCGGAGCGGGCGCGGGCTCGGCTTTCTTCACCGGGGCCTCGTAAATTTGGACGGGCGGCACCGTTTCGGGGGGAGGCGCGGCGGACTCGCTGACTCTGGCAAGCGGGGTCTCCTCCGGAGGCGGCGGCGGCACCGGATTCAGACCGATCGGCACGATCACGCGCTGCGGCGTGGCGGGCCGCTGCGGCGCGGCGGCCGGAACCGGCTGGGGCTCCGGCTCGCGTTTCGGCTCCGCTTTCGGGACCACGGCGGCGACCGGTGTCGCCTCGGGTTCCGGCTTCGGCTCGGGCTCTGGAGATTTCGCCACCGGCACCGCGATGGGGACCGGGACCGCGACCGGCTCCGGGGCTTTTTCGAGTACCTCGGGTTCGGGCACTTTCGCCACCACGACGGGCTCTGGCTCCGGCTCGGGAGTCGGCACCACCACGGGCTCGGGCACGGGGACCTTCGCCACCGGCACCGCTTCCGGCTCCGGGGTCTTTTCGAGCACCACCGGATCAGGCGTCGGCTCAGGGAGCAGCTCCGGATCGGGAAGAGAGATGACGGAAACAGGCTCGGGAGCGAGAGCGGGCTTTGGCTTGGGCTCCGGCTCTGGTTTGGGCTCTGGGGCTTTCGCCACCACCACGGGGTCGGGTTTCGATTCCGGGGCTGGCGCGGGCGCGGGTTCCGGGTCGGGAATCGTGACGATCGAAACGGGTTCGGGCGCGGGGGGCTGCGGCGCGGGTTGAGGCACCGGCTGCGGCTCGGGGGCCTTCGCCACCACGGGCGCGGGAGCAGGCGCGGGTTCCGGTTCGGAAATCGGTGGTGCTTCCGGGACGGCTGGCGCTTGCGCGACGGGTGTCGCCTCTTGGGTCCGCGATTCTCCCGGGCCGCCCCATGGTCCCCGCCCCTGCGAAGGAGAGCTCGGCGGCGTGGAAACGGGTGGCATCACCGGCTCCGGGGCCGGCGTGGAAACCGGCGTCGCCGCGCGTGCCGATGGCGGCAAAGGTGGCGGACCGGCCGGGACCGGAGTGGAAGCGGGTGCCGGTGCGGGCGATGGAGCGGGTGCTTGTTGGGCTGGTGTCGGTGCCGGTGCCGGTGCCGCGACGGGCACTTCGACCTTTTCCTTCACGACCGCGACCGCGGGGACTTCCACCTTGGCACTCACCTGTTGGACCGGCGGCTTGTCGTCCTCCGGTCCGGGCGAAGTGATCGTGGTCCCGCAATGCGGGCAAGGCCCCGTCATCGGAGGCAGGTCTTTTGGCACAAGTATTTTTCCACTGCAATGACTGCAGCGGAACTCGCGCTGGTTCTGGAAGGCGACAGATCCCGGCATTTTCCTTATTCTACGCCGTTAGAGATAGTCACCCTCCCGACCACTGTCAAACCGTGCGAATTGCGATCGTGAAAAGAGATGGGGATGGGATGCCGGAGATGGGAGGGGCAAGTCCCTGCTATGAGTGTGGCGGGGGATGGTCTATTGGCCGGAGAGAGGCTGGTTTCATTTGCCCGGAGGGCATGCAGCCAATAGCCGGTGGTCGAGCGTAGCGAAAACCACCGGTTAGGTCGGAAGTGATATTGAACCCCGGCAGGGGGTTCCGGCGCGCGGGAAGTCACCTCGATATCCCCCCATCCGCACCAACCCGAAGGTTTCTTGGGCATCACGAATCCACGAATTTCATCCGAGGATCGGGGCACATCGCTGGAACCCCTTCCGGAGTTCAATCCCGCGCTCGGATCTACCGGTGGTTTTCGCTGCGCTCGACCACCGGCTATTGGCTATTTGCCCTCCGGGCAATCGATTCGCCATGCTTCCCAGGCAATCGATTCGCCATGCTTCCCAGGCAATCGATTCGCCATGCTTCCCAGGCAATGAATCGTATCGTGCCGACGGGAAGGTTTTCGATCAACAATCCCCTTGGACGGCTTCAATCCAAATATCGCTCGTCATAGGTCACCCCGGCTTTTTCAAGAAACTCCACCAGTTCCTCCCGGAAGGTTTTCACCCGATGATGTTCTTCCTGCCCGGCGATGTACTGTTGAACCGTCTTTACCTTGGAAGCACTGACGGAAAATCCCGCGTAGCCCTCTTGCCACTTGAATCCTGTTTGGGTGGTGTTCTCCGCCACCCAAATGGACGAAGAGCGCTTCAATTCGCGCGCCACATCGGCGAGGCAATGGGTGGCTTTCAACGATGCAAGGACGTGGACGTGATCGGCCGTACCACCGATGCCCATGGGTTTTCCCTCCAGACCGCGGAGGATACCGCCCATGTATTCGTGAAGGCGTTCGCGCCATTCGGGAAGGATGGTGGCCTCGCGGAGCTTCGTGGAAAAGATCAGGTGATAGTACAAGCTGATATAGGTGGAAGGCACGTGAAGGTATCTAACATCACATCAGAGGCAGAGGAAGGTGAATTGAATTGAACCGAGGTGGAGAGCCCCCCTTGCCATTGCCCGGAAGGGTGGCGAATCCATTGCCCGGAGGGCATGCAGCCAATAGCCGGTGGTCGAGCGCAGCGAAAACCACCGGTAGATCCACCCATGAAATTGGACCCCGGATGGGGTTCCGGCAATGCGCCCCGATACCCGGATGAAGTTCGCGGAGCCGTGATGCCGAAGAAACCTTCGGGTTGGTGCGGAAGGTGGATGTCGAGGTGACTTCCCGCGCGCCGGAACCCCTGCCGGGGTTCGATGTCACTTCCGACCCGACCGGTGGTTTTCGCTGTGCTCGACCACCGGCTATTGGCTATTTGCCCTCCGGGCAATGGGACCGGACCAGGGGGAAACCTGTTAGGACCGGCCCGGCTCCGAGGGACCATCCGCGGACAAGCGGGAGCGCTTGTCCCTACCTTTGAATGGTGGATTGATAATCGAGAGAGATGCGGCGTGTTGGCGCGAGACTGGTGAGGGATCTCATTGCCCGGAGGGCATGCAGCGAATAGCCGGTGGTCGAGCGCAGCGAAAACCACCGGTAGGTCCACGCATGGAATTGAACCCCGGATGGGGTTCTGGCAATGCGCCCCGATACCCGGATGAAGTTCGCAGAGCCGTGATGCCGAAGAAACCTTCGGGTTGGTGCGGAAGGTGGATATCGAGGTGACTTCCCGCGCGCCGGAACCCCTGCCGGGGTTCCATCTCGCCTCCAACATAACCGGTGGTTTTCGCTGCGCTCGACCACCGGCTATTGGCTATTTGCCCTCCGGGCAATGAGACCGGCCCTGCCACCGGGCAATGAGACCGGCCCTGTCTCCGGGCAATGAGACCGGCCCTGTCTCCGGGCAATGAGACCGGCCCTGTCTCCGGGCAATGAGACCGGCCCTGTCTCCGGGCAATGAGACCGGCCCTGTCTCCGGGCAATGGGACCGGCCCTGTCTCCGGGCAATGGGACCGGCCCTGCCTCCGGGCAATGGGACCTTCCTCACACCGCCGCGGCCATCACCGAGTCCATCACCTCCAGGCAACGGCGGTTCTGCTCGGGCGTGCCGATGGAAATGCGGACCCAGTCCGGCAGCTTGTAGCCGCTCATGGCGCGGATGATCACGCCTTGCTTCAGCATGTCGCGGAAGAGCTTGTCGCCCTCACCCACCTTCACGAGGATGAAGTTCGCGACGCTCGGCACATACTCGAGGCCGCGCTCCTTGAAGGCCGCTTCATAGAAAGCCAGGCCTTCCTTGTTGATCGCCCTTGTCTTCGCGACGTGATCGGCATCTTCCAGCGCGGCGAGGGCGCCGGCCTGGGCGATGGCGTTCGTGTTGAATGGCTGGCGAGCTTTCTGGAGAATCTCCGCGACGCCCTTCGAACAGAGGCCGTAGCCAATGCGCAGAGCGGCGAGACCGTGGATCTTCGAGCAGGTGCGCAGCACCGCCACATTGCGGCCTTCACGCACGTACTTCAGCACATCCGGCGCATCATCGAGGAACTCGTGATACGCCTCGTCAAAGGCCACCACCACGTGATCCGGAACGCGGGCCATGAAACGGTCCAGCGCTTCCTGGCCGACGACGGTGCCGGTCGGGTTATTCGGATTCGCGATGAAGACGAGGCGCGTGTTCGGCGTGATCGCATCCGCCATCGCCTCCAGATCGTGGACGAAATTCGGATCCGGCACTTCCACGTACTTCGCGCCGAAGAGGGTCGCCATCAGCTTGTAGACGACGAATGCGTGCTCCGCGGCGATGAGTTCCGCCTGCGGATTCAGGAAGCTGTGGCAGAGCAGCTCGATGATTTCATTCGAGCCGTTTCCGAGCACGACGTTGGAGATATCCATGTCGAAGCGCTTCGCGATGGCGGTGCGCAATTTCCAGCCGCCACCATCCGGGTAAATATGCGACTCACCGAGCGCCTTCTCCATCGCCGCCTTCGCCAGCGGCGAGGGTCCCAGGGGATTTTCATTGGACGCGACCTTCACGATGTCTGCCGGGTTCAGCCCCAGCTCGCGTGCGGTTTCTTCGATGGGCTTGCCGGGCTCGTAGGCGATGAGATCGCAGACGAAGCGGTTGGCGGATTGCTCGATGGCCATGCCGCAGGCTAGGCGGGGCACCGGCGGGGGGCAAGAGCGGAGAGGAAGTTCGGGCCGCGCCTGCGGAGCGAGGGGTCCGGTGCATCGAAATCACCCCTCGACCGCGGGCCATTCCTCATATCTCATCTGCGCGCCTCCACCCCATGTTTTCCACCCGCCCCCTCCTGCCTCTCCTCCTCGCCGCCGCCGGGATCTCGAGTCTTCCGGCTGCTTCCACGCCCCTCTCCCTCGTCATCCGGGAAGACCAGCGGCTGAGCGTCTCCGGCCTGCCCGCGGAACTCGCCGCGAAGAGCTTCGGCGGACAACTCCAGGTCAGCGGAAATACCGCCATCTTCCTCGGCAGCGGCATCCAGGAAAACTCCGTGGAGCTCGGCGTCTACGTCTACGTCTTTGAAAACGGCAGCTGGAATTTCCAGCAGCGCATCCTGGGCAACTACGTCCCGCCGAATTCCGAGTTCGGACACGCCATCGCCATCGATGGGGATACCATCGTCATCAGCGCCTCCGCCGCGCCGAATGGCGCGATCCAGAATGCCGGCTGCCTGCTCGTCTACACCCGCAACAATGGCGTCTGGGATCTGCAGGCAAAGCTCCACGCGAAGGACTCCGCCACCGGGGATTTCCTCGGCGATGGCATCGCGATCCATGACGATACCATCCTGACGCTCGCCCATGGCGACATCAACAACTCCGGGAACAACGCGGGGAATGCCTACATTTTCCATCGCGCGAATGGCATCTGGACCCAGCAGGCCGATCTGCCGACGAGCACCGCCATGCTTTCGACGAGTCCTTATGAAGAGCGCCCGCTCCGCGTCGCCCTCCATGGGGATGTGGCCGTGGTTGGCTCGCCCTTCGATGAAGATCACGGGGCAGCCGCGGGCGGAAAGGTTTTCGTCTTCGGCCGCAGGGGTTCTGTCTGGACGGCAGGCGCCCCGCTCGTCTTGACCCCCACTCCCCAGCCCTACGAATTCGCCGGCACCACCGTCGCCACGGATGGCAGGACGATCCTAGTAGGCGCGGTGCAGGGCGGTGTGACCGGTGGCGAGGGCAAGGTCTATGTCTGCCGCTTGCAGAACTCCGGCGCATGGCAGACGGAGCAAGTCCTCACGGATGGCAATAGCGATGCCATCGATGCCATCCAGCGCTTCGGCTCCACGCTGGACATCGAGGACGATACCCTGCTCATCGGCGGTCCCGGTGCCAGCAGTGATGGCCTGGGCACGCAGGCTGGCTCCGCCTTTGTCTTCCGCCGCGATGCGCAGGGCTCATGGCAGCAGCTGCGCCGCTTGCTCCCGGAGGGCACCGACAATGGCGGCACGGGCTTCGGCTCCGCGATGGCCCTGCATGGCCGTGACTCGATGCTCATCGCCAGCAAGGAAGAAGATGGCACGATCACCTTTGACCCCACGCTGAACAATCGCGGTGTGATCCTTTCGCTGAGCCTGATCACGCCCCAGGGCATGCCGCTCTACCTGCTGACCCGGGCGGACAAGAATCACGACGAATTCCTGTCCACGCACGAGTGGGATACCTACTTCCCCGTCGATCGCCTCACCGCGACCGTCTTCGGCATGATCGATGCGAACCGCTCCGAAGGCGTCGACTATCTGGAGCTGGATGCCGCGCTGGCCGATCCCGCCGCGCCGCGTGCCTACCATCTCTGGATGGATTACCTGGAGATGACATCGGAGCTCGATGCGGATGGCGACCTGCTGCTCAGCCGTGATGAATTGCTTTCCATGTATCCGCCGGGCAAGGCAGGTGCGAAGAAGACGGATGCCTTCCTCAAGCGACTGAAGATTTCCTCCTCGCCGACCATCCCGCAATGGTTCCGCGGCAAGGGCCTGCCGACCATGGCGCAATACGATGCCGCGATCCTTGCGCGGAGCCAGCGCGGTGAACTCGCGGCGCAGCTGGATACGGATGAGGATGGCCAGGTGAGCCGCCAGGAGTTCGCCGCCCTTTTTCCGGTGAAGGTGGCCGTGGGGAAAGTCGATGCAGCCTGGAGATCCGCCACTGGCACGCCGAAGAAGGTCGCGCTGCCTGCGGAGATTTCGATCGGGGGGTTTATCGAGGCCCCCGTGCTTCCGAAGGTGAAGAAGTAGGCCGCGAGATGCTCCGCAGGAGCGGTCCGAAAGAAAATGTAGCGGCGCTCTATGAGCGTCGGACTTTGGCGGCATGGGCCGCATCGGGCGATGTTCGCTTCATGCTCCGCAGGAGCGGTCAGGGAGGGATGTAGCGGCGCTCTATGAGCGTCGGACTTTAGCGGCATGGGCCGCATCGGGGGATTTTCGCATCATGCTCCGCAGGAGCGGTCAGGGAGGGATGTAGCGGCGCTCTATGAGCGTCGGACTTTAGCGGCATGGGCCGCATCGAGCGGTTTTCGCCAAACGCTTGCGTCCAAGGCCCCGGAGGGGGCCATAGCCAATAGCCGGTGGTCGAGCGCAGCGAAAACCACCGGTTGGGTCGGAGGCGATATTGAACCCCGGCAGGGGTTCCGGCGCGCGGGAAGTCACCTCAAGATCCGCTTCCGCACTTACTAGGGAACTCCTTCGGCATCACGGATTCCACGAACTTCATCCAGGCATCGGGGCACATCGCTGGAACCCCGTCCGGGGTTCCATTCTCTGCGTGGGCCAACCGGTGGTTTTCGCTGCGCTCGACCACCGGCTATTGGCTGATTGCCCTCCGGGCAATGAGACCGGACCAGTCGAACTTGTTAGAGAATCGATGATCCTCCGATGCGGCTGATGCCGCGAGTTTGCGACGGTCATAGACCGACGCTACATTTTCTCTCGGACCGCTCCGGTGGAGCGTGATGGGTGGATCCCCCGATGCGGCCTGTGCCGCCAATCACCTACGCTCATAGAGCGCCGCTACATTTTCTTTCGGACCGCTCTTGCGGAGCCCTCGTCCCACGCCTCGAAATCGCCCCTCGACCGGATGCCATTCCTGATATCTCATCCGCGCGCCCTCACGCATGTTTTCCATCCGCTCCGTCTCCCCTCTCCTCGCCGCTGCCGGGATCTGTATTCTCCCTGCCGCGACGCCGCTTTCCCTGGTGACCCGGGAAGACCAGCGCCTGAGCGTCTCCAGCCTGCCCGCGGAATTCGCGGCGAAGAGCTTCGGCGGACGACTTCAGGTCAGCGGGGATACCGCCGTCTTCCTCGGCAACAGCACCGGGCCGAGGTATTGGGAAAAAAGCGTCTATATCTACGTCTTTCAAAACGGCAGCTGGACCTTCCAGCAGTGCATCCCGGGGAACGTGGTCGGAGAGTATTCCGAATTCGCCCACTCCATCGCCCTCTCCGGAGACACCCTCGTGGTCAGCGCCCCCTACGAGCCGAAGGGCGAGCTCCCGGGTGCCGGCTGCCTCCTCGTCTATGAGCGTCACAACGGGACATGGACCCTCCAGACAAAGCTCTTCGCGGAGGACGCCGCCAAGGATGATTCCCTCGGCGATGGCGTGGTGATCGATGGGGATACGATCATGAGCCTCGCCCACGGCGGCCTCAACAACTGGGGTGGAAATGCGGGCAGCGCCTACTTCTTCCATCGCCAGAATGGTATCTGGACCCAGGGTGCCGAATTGCCGACCCCGCGCAGCACGCAGGACCGGCCGTCCTCGTCTCCGCTCCGCCTGGCACTTTCCGGGGATCACGCCGCGGTTGGCTTTTCCTTCGGTTACTACCAGGGGAAACTCGGTGCCGGGCAAGTCTTCCTCTTCCGCCGCGAGGGTGGCGTCTGGTCGCCGGATGGCATCCTCGCCTCGCCGGACGGCCCGAAGGATTACGAGTTCTTCGGCAGCAGCCTGGCCATGGATGGCGAGACGCTTCTGGTGAGCGCCGTGCAAGGCGGCGCGGCCGGTGGCGAGGGAAAGGCCTTCACCTACCGGAAGCTCCCGGACGGCGGATGGGAATACACGGGAAAACTCGACGATGGCACGCCGGATTACAGCGAGTCGATGATGCGCTTCGGATCTACGATGGTCGTCGTAGGAGACACCGCGGTGATCGGCGGGCCGAATGCCAGCCACGATCTTCGCGGGCTGGATGCCGGCTCGGCCTTTGTCTTCCGCCGCAATCAGAACGGCAGCTGGGATCGCCTCCGCCGCCTGCTCCCGGAGGGGACGGACAATAGCGGCACGGGCTTCGGCTCCACGATGGCTCTCCATGGCCGCGACTCCCTGCTCATCGTCGGCGCGGAAGACGATGGCACCATCACCTACGAACCGTGGCGGAACAATCGCGGCGTGGTCATTTCCCTGAGCCTGATCACGCCCGAGGGCCTGCCGCTCCGCGTGCTGAACCTGGCGGACACGAATCACGACGAGACCCTCTCCCCGCTCGAGTGGGACCAGCTTTTCCCCGTCGATCGCCTTACCTCGACCGTGTTCGGCACGATCGATTGGAATCGCAGCTCCAGTGTGGACTATCTCGAGTTGGACCTCGCCCTGGCCGATCCCGCCGCGCCGCCTGCTTATCATCTCTGGATGGATTACCTCCAGGCATCTTCGGAGCTCGATGCCGATGGCGACCTGCGGCTTAGCCGCGATGAATTGCTTTCCATGTATCCGCCGGGGAAGACCGGAGCGAAGCAGGCCGATGCTTTCCTCAAGCGACTGAAGATCCCGGCACCGATCACCACCGCGCAGTGGTTCCGCGGCAAGGGCCTGCCGACCATGGCACAATATGATGCCGCGATCGTTGCGCGGAGCCAGCGCGGTGAACTCGCGGCGCAGCTGGATACAGATGAGAATGGTCAGGTGAGCCGCCAGGAGTTCGCTGCTCTGTTTCCGGTGAAGGTGGCGGTGGGGAAAGTCGATGCGGCCTGGAGATCCGCCACTGGCACGCCGAAGAAGGTCGTCGCGCCTGCGGAGATTTCGATCGCGGGTTTTATCGAGGCCCCCGTGCTTCCGAAGGTGAAGAGGTAGGCTCCGCGAGATGCTCCGCAGGAGCGGTCAGGGGAAAATGTAGCGGCGCTCTATGAGCGTCGGTGGTTGGCGGCATGGGCTGCATCCTTGTGCGTTCATCCCCGTGCTCCGCAGGAGCGGTCAGGGTAAAATGTAGCGGCGCTCTATGAGCGTCGGACTTTAGCGGCATGGGCCGCATCGGGTGGTTTTCGCCAAACGCTTGCATCCAAGGCCCCGGAGGGGCCATAGCCAATAGCCGGTGGTCGAGCGCAGCGAAAACCACCGGTATGGCGGGAAGTGATATCGAACCCCGGTAGGGGTTCCGGCGCGCGGGAAGTCACCTCAAGATCCACCTTCCGCACCTACCCGGGAACTCCTTCGGCACCACGGATCCACGAATTTCATCCGGGAATCGAGGCACATCGCTGGAACCCCGTCCGGGGTTCAATCCCGCGCGCGGATCTACCGGTGGTTTTCGCTGCGCTCGACCACCGGCTATTGGCTGATTGCCCTCCGGGCAATGAGACCGGACCAGTCGAACTTGTTAGAGAATGGATGATCCCCCGATGCGGCCCATGCCGCCAATCACCGACGGTCATAGAGCGACGCTACATTTTTCCCTGACCGCTCCTGCGGAGCCTTCGTTCGTTCGCGGACTGGCAAGGGGCGCTCCGGCATGCCCCGCATCTAACAAAATCCACTATGCCACCATCAAATATCCCTTATCCGATATCATAACAATTTCCAATCACGCCGGAAATCGCAGCTCAACGGGGCCAATCTTCCCTCCACGATCGCGTACCAAGCATCCCCCGCAGCGATCCCCTGTTAGGCCGCTCTTGCCCACCAGCCCTTTCCCCAATCCGAATCCAACCCACTTTCCACCAATTCATTACAAAACCCCACCCTCGCCCCGCCCGACCCCCATCGGGCGATCCACCGGGTAGGCAAAATTTGGTTAACCTAGCACCGAACATCTCGAACTAAATAATTCATATTGATGCGCATATTAAAAATACGTTAGATATCCGCCGTTGTGCACTTGGCACTCTCACCCCCATAGACGAAAGCGACCGCTTCTCCCCCAAAGAATCGTGAACAATACACCCACCCCACCCCTTACCTCATCCCTCGCCGTGCTCGGCCTCGCCGCACTTGGTGCCTTCGGCTCCGCAAGTGCCGCGCTGGTGAATGGCGGCTTCGAAACCGGCTCCCTCGACGGCTGGACCAGCCTTGGCGACGTCGGCGTTTTCACCGGCTACGACTACGGCTCGCCCGGCAGCGTCGACGCGGATTCCGGAAAATATTCCGCGCGGCTCTTTTCCCAAGCCATCCCGGCCGGACTCATCGCGGAGACCATGGGCCTCACCGAAGCCCAGCTGGAGTCCTACCACCAGGACATGAATGCCACCAATGGCTCCCTGATCTACCAGACCGTCTCTGCTGTGGCCGGGGACAAGTTCGAATTCCGCTGGAACTTCGTCGAGAAAGACTGGGTCCCCTATGACGACTGGGCCTTCTATGGCGTGAAGTTCAACGACGGACCCACCCTGATCACCAAGTTCGTCAGCCTCGGCGAAGTCGGCGCGGGAATGGGCATCACCGTCAACGGCTGGGAGAGCCTCGGCTTCGACATCACCGAGACGGGCAACTACACCTTCTTCTTCGGCGCGCTGAATGTGAAGGATACCAGCATCCCCTCCGAGCTCTGGATCGATGGCGCCGGCCTCGGGCAAGTTTCCCCGATCCCCGAGCCCGGCAGTGCCTTGGCCTTGAGCTTGCTCGTCGGCTCCGGAGCCTTCCTCCGCCAGCGCCGCAAGCGCTGAGCTGCAGCGATCTCATTTTTACTGATCCCACCCCGGAATCGACAAACCCAGAGAGCCGCGCCCCCTGCGCGGCTCTTTTTGTTTTTCAGGAGTGAAATGATCCCTCAATGCGGCTGATGCCGCGAGTTTGCGACGGTCATAGACCGACGCTACATTTTCTTTTGGACCGCTCCTGCGGAACCCGGGGGGCGGGCGCTTCCTCATTCTGCCATTCCCCCCTCGACACTCCCGGTTTCCCACTCCATGGCTGTCCCAGCCAGCTAGCCAGCCAGTCCGCCCGCCTTGCTCCTCTACGTCCACATTCCCTTTTGCCACCGGGTCTGCCCGTACTGCTCCTTTTACAAGCACACCCCGGGTGACACGCCCATCGGCGCATTTGTGGACGCGCTGCTCGAGGAGGCCCGCCTGCGGCTCGCCGCGCTGACCGAAAAACCGCGCACCCTCTACCTCGGCGGCGGCACGCCCTCGATGCTTTCCCCGACGCACCTGCGCAAGCTCTTCGGCGGGCTGCGCGAGTGCATCGATTTCAGCACGCTCGAGGAAGTCACGCTGGAGGCAAACCCGGCGACCTTCGATGTCGCGAAAGCGAGGCTCTTCCGCGAGCTCGGCGTGACCCGCATTTCCCTGGGCATCCAGTCCTTCACCCCGCACGTCCTGGAGAAGCTCGGCCGGGAGCACTCCGCCGAGGAAGCCGCCGCCTCCGTGGGTGTCCTGCGGGAAGCCGGCATGCCCTCGGTGAATATCGACCTCATGTTCGCCATCCCCGGCCAGAGCGAGGAGGATTGGCGGCAGACACTCCAGACGGCGATCGCGCTGCAGCCGGATCACATCTCCGCGTATAACCTGACCTACGAGGAAGATACCGCATTCTTCGAATCCCTCCGCCGCGGCGAGGTCAGCGAGAGCGAGGACGTGAATGCGAGCTTCTTCCTGCTGGCCGATCGCCTCCTGCGCGAGGCCGGCTATCAGCACTACGAGACTTCGAACTACGCGAAAGCCGGGCATCACTCCTCGCACAACCGCGGCTACTGGCGCGGCGAGGATTACCTCGGCCTCGGTCCCTCCGCCGTCTCCACGCTCTCCGCCGTGCGCACGCGGAATGTGGCGGATACCGCGGCGTATGTGCAGATGCTTGCCGCGCTCGGAAATGCGATCACGGAAAGCGAATCGCTGGATGACGAGCAGAAGCGCTTGGAACGCATCGCGCTGCTGCTGCGGACCGATGAAGGCGTCCCGCTTTCCCTCGTCGATGCCGCTGCCGTCGATCGTCTGTTAGAACACGGCCTCGCCGAAAAGCGCGGCGAGATGCTGGTGCTGACTTTGGCAGGATCCCCGCTGGTGGATCCCATCGCCGCGGAGCTGGTGTAGGGGCTCTCCCCGTGCTCCGGAGGAGCGGTCAGGATAAAATGTAGCGTCGCTCTATGAGCGTCGGACTTTGGCGGCATGGGCCGCATCGAGGGATTCTCGCCAAACGCTTGCGTCCAAGGCCCCGGAGGGGCCATAGCCAATAGCCGGTGGTCGAGCGCAGCGAAAACCACCGGTTACGCCGGTGGAGGTATTGAACCCCGGTAGGGGTTCCGGCGCGCGGGAAGTCACCTCGATATCCCCGATCCGCACTTACCAGGGAACTCCTTCGGCATCGCGGACTCCACGAACTTCATCCGGGCATCGGGGCACATCGCTGGAACCCGTCCGGGGTTCCATTCACACTCCATCTCTACCGGTGGTTTTCGCTGCGCTCGACCACCGGCTATTGGCTGATTGCCCTCCGGGCAATGAGACCGGACCAGCCGAGCCTGTTAGAGAATCGATGATCCCCCGATGCGGCGTGTTGCCACGAGTTTGCGACGGTCATAGACCGACGCTACATTTTTTTCGGATCGCTCCGATGGAGCGTGATGGATGTATCCCCCGATGCGGCGTGTTGCCGCGAGTTTGCGACGGTCATAGACCGACGCTACATTTTCTTTCGGGGCGCTCCGGTGGAGCGCGATGGGTGGATGCCCCGGATGCGGCCCATGCCGCCATCCCCGGCCCAGTTCTGTTAGGCCATCCTTTAAAAAAACAAAAGCCGTGCTCCATCCCGGGAGCACGGCTTTCGCGCGCAGAAGAAAAAGGATAGATCAATCGGATGACCGAACTGACCTCAGAAACGGCGGCGACGGAGGCCGGCGATCATCAGGCCCGCGCCTGCGATCATCAGCGTGGACGGCTCGGGGATCGGGGAAAGGTCGATCTGCAGGTGGGTGCCATTGAGCGAACCGCCATTGTTATCGAGACGCTAGGAGAGCCCGGTGATGCTCTCGTCCCCTTCGGGATCGAAGGCACGCCACTCGATGAACTGGGCCACGTTATTCAGCGCTGCGGTGGACTCGTAGCTGAGGACTCCATCGGTGATGCTGTCATTGATAATGCCCAGATCGGACACCACTTCCCATGACGCGGGCTGGCTGCCGGCCAAGCTCAGCGTATTGGTCTCATCGGTCGTCACGAAGCCGCCGCCACCGCTGTAACCGCGGCCGTCCACACGGACGTAGAGCTCTGATACGCCGATCGTGGTCGCTGGAACCGGCAAGCCGTTGCCACCGGAAGAGACAAAGCGGAAATTCAGCGTGGTGAAGGCATTCACGCCCGCAGCCACCTGCTGATAGATGTAGGTATCCGTACCATCATTGAGCGGGTAGGCGGCTGGCTGAGCCGAGATACCCGATGTGGCTCCGAGCGTGACCTCGGCATAACCAAGGATCTGGCTGATTTCCGTTTCACGGATCGGCGCATAGACCGGAAGGCCGGCGGAACCGGTGAGTCCGCCTACCGGAGCGCCCAATGCGTCGACGGCTTGGCTGAAAAAGACCGATGCGGCTTGGCTCTGGGAGACGGTTCCCAGGGCGGCGAGGAGAAGTCCAAGACTGGTTTTCATGGGGTCCTAAGGGGTGGGCGGCGAGAATCTCCGCACATGCTAGATTGTCAAGAGTTCCAGACCATCGCGGCCTGTCAAATTTGTAACTGAGATAGATGAAAGATTAATCTTCGCGGAATCGAGCCGTGGTGACCGATGATCGGAAAGCCCCCGGCAAGGATGTCACCGCGGGCTCATGCAATGAAGCGGCCTAGCGACGGCGACGCATCAATCCCAGAAATCCGAAGGCACCGAGCAGTGCTGCGCCCGGCTCCGGGACCGAGGAAAAGGTGATGGTATCCAGGTAGAAGTCATTCCCCGCGTCAGCGGTCCTGAGATTGAAAAGGCTGAGGTCCGCCGTGGTCGTATCCGCCTCCCAGTAGTAGGTATGCTTCACCCAGCTGCCGAAGGCCGTATAGGTCGCATTGGCGGGATTGGTCTCACCGTCCACGGTCAGGCCCTGAAGTTCCACTCCATTGATGCGGGGCGAGATGATTGCGGGACCCGTCCCGTTCTGCGCGGCGATGTAGAAGGAGAATTCGTAGATGGTGCCGATTTCCACCGTGGGCACCTGCGAGGCATTGGTGCCCCAGACTTCACCCGCAGGAATCGAGCCCGTAGGGGTGCCGAGGGTATTCGAGTGCAGGAAGTGGGTGCCGCTCTGGGGAAGCCTGCCACTGGCGCCGCTGGTGACCAGCTTGCCATTCAGGTTCGCATTCGCGTCCAGATCCGCACCGGTGAGTCCGCCGACGATGCCGTCGTACTCGGGTGCCGCGTCGAAGTAGATGCTGCTGGTCGGGACGTCATCGAAAACATCGAAGGTCTGGCTATAGACCAGCGCCGCCTGGGCGCTACCCGCGGCAGCCGCGAGAAGGGTCGTGAGAAGGAGTGTTTTCATGGGGCAGAAGTTACTCTAACAATACAAGCGGTTTGCCATCGGACCGGATCGCCGCATGACGGAAGAAGCCCCCGGCAACGATGTCACCGGGGGCTCATGCAATGAAGCGGCCTAGCGACGGCGACGCATCAATCCCAGAAATCCGAAGGCACCGAGCAGCGCGGCGGCAGGTTCCGGCACGGGCGTGATCTCCGAGAAGGAGTCGATACCCATGTAAGTACCATTCTGGGGCGAGATGTCGCCGTCCGGGTCATAGGGCATGAAGCTGAGGGTCATTGACTCGGCCGTGGCGGTGAAGCTCACCGTGCGCTCTTCCCACGACAATGCCATAGACTTGTTCGCATCGTCCCATGCCAAGGTAGTAGTGTTGGGAATCGTGGTCCCCACGAGCACGCCATCCGCATAGACGAGCCATGTTCCACCTCCATCGCGACCGTTCGAGGTTCCCACATAGGCTTGGAAGAAGCTGAAGGAATAGTCTTCCCCCACCGTGAACCCGCTCACGGTTTGCTGGAGTCCTTCCTGGGCGGTCTGTCCGGCAGCCGTGGTGTGAGCTCCCCCGGCGAAAGAAGTCCCGGAATGGGGACTACCAAAAATGAAGCCTCCGAGATTTGGCCCTGTTCCATCGATCGTGTCGGGGCTGGCGCCTCCGGAAATCGTGGCTTCCGAGAACGCGGCTTCGAAAGGAACCGCTACCCAGCCGGCCGGAAGGGTCGCAGAGGCAACGGTGCCTTCGAGATCAGGATTCGTGAAAACGACCGCGCTGAAAGCGGGCGAAGCGATCGCGAGGGACGCGGCGAGAATCCAGCGATTCAGGCCACGAGCGGGGTGGGACGTGTAGATCATAGAAGGGTGGTCGCTGTCAGCAGCTGCACGGTGACATAAGACAAGATGCGCGGAGCGAGGCACCGCTCAGCGGCGGCGGCGCATCAATCCCAGAAATCCGAAGGCACCGAGCAGCGCGGCGGCAGGTTCCGGCACGGGCGTGATCTCCGAGAAGGAGTCGATGCCCATGTAGACGCCGCCTTGGCCCGCCACATCCCCATCGCCATCGTAAGGAAGGAAGCTGAGGGTCATGGACTCGGAAGTGGCGGTGAAGGTGACAGTGCGCTCTTCCCAATTCAGGTCGGTCGCCTTGTCCGGATCATTCCAAGCCAGGGTCCTCGTGGTCGGATCTGTGGTTCCGATCAGCACGCCATCGGCATACACGCGCCAGCTTCCCTCGCTGTCCTGTCGGTTCGTGTGTCCGACGTTTGCTTGGAAGAAGCTAAAGGAGTAATCCTCCCCCACCGTGAATCCGCTCACGGTCTGCTGGAGTCCTTCCTGAAGGACCTGCGGGGTGGTAGAGCCGTGGATACCGGCAAAGAAAGTGTCTCCGGATTGCGCGGCACCGAACAAGCCCGAGCCGATGGCCGGACCATCCGCGGCGAGGACATCGCCGGTAGAGAGCGCGGCCGTCGTTGCCAGGTTGAAGGGGGCATCGTAGGGGACGAATTCCCAACCGGTTGGAACGGCGGTTTGGGTCGCAGGAGTGCCTTCCAAAGTGGGATTCGAAAAGACGATCGCGCTGAAAGCGGGCGAAGCGATCGCGAGAGACGCAGCGAGAACCAAACGATTCAGGCCACGACCAGGGCAGGACGTGAAGTTCATGTAAGGGGTGGGAATTGTCAGGGTGAAGAGCGGAGCAGCGTTGCGAACTACCCCGTCGATGCCCGCACCTAACAGTCCCCTAACATTCCAACAACCCGAAATATTGCGGAGCCCGTAGTTTTGCAAACTTTGCAGGGTCGTGTGTTTGAAGCATCACGAAATGCAAACTGCACCATCTAACAAGCCATTCATTTAAAACACTCTAACAATGTCATTTCCCATGAGAGAAGATGATCGCGGCGCTTCCGTTAGATGAGCGCGACCGATGCCTGTGGCGTTTTTTTCACCCGGGAGTGCAGGTGCCGCCGCGGGGAGCCGGGATCGGTCAGTCCGGCACCGGGATTGCCCAGGTATCCATCTCCACGATCTGGCGCTTCAGCCTCGCGCATGAAGGCCGCCTCGCCTCGATGGGCTCCGGGAGGATCGCGACACCATGGATCTCCCCGAAGCGGAAGAGCTGCCAGCCCCCCTGCTCGCCCAATTGCCAGGCCAGCAGCATGAAGGCTCCATAGCGGCCGCCGCGCCCGAGAATCCGCGGCTCGGCTTTCACCACCGCGCCGCGATACCTGAACTCGATGACGCGCCTCAGGAGGATGGCGTCCCGCAACTGCTGAAGAGACGGTTTCGAGCGCATTACCGAATCATCAGAAGAAGGGCCGCCGCGAGAAGCGTCACCGTAACCAGCAAAACCCCGATTTCCCAGCGAAGGGAAGCGAGGCGTTTCCGAAAGCAGGAGCGAGTCGGCATGATCATTGGAAGCTGATGTGCCGGGTGAATGCAGGGGTAAAAAATACACAGAAGACGCCGCCAGTCTAGAGAGCGCTTCTAAGATTTTTTATACCGGGGACTAGTTCTTCTCGCTAGACGCCGCGGCGGGTATCGGAGGGGGCTCGCCCCTCCTCGCGAAGCCCGGGAGATGCCGCAAATCCGGGACACTCCCCTCCCCGTGCTCCGCAGGAGCGGCCAGGATAAGATGTAGCGGCGGTCTATGACCGTCGGTGATTGGCGGCACGGGCCGCATCGATCGATCCACCCATCACGCTCCTCCGGAGCGGTCCGAAAGAAAATGTAGCGGCGCTCTATGAGCGTCGGAAGATCGCGGCATCACGCCGCCTCGAGGGATCATCACCGCACCGATCAATCGCCGATTCCCTAACAAAACCAACCCGCCCACGCCACCGGTTGCGGATGGCCCCCAAGCCCAATAGCCTGGCACATCGCGAATCGATTGCCCGGAGGGCATCCAGCCAATAGCCGGTGGTCGAGCGCAGCGACAACCACCGGTACGACGAGAGGTATATCGAACCCCGGAAGGGGTTCCGGCGCGCGGGAAGTCACCTCAAGATCCGCCTTCTGCACCTACCCCGAAGGCTCCTTCGGCATCACGGATTCCACGAATTTCATCCGGGCATCGGGGCACATCGCTGGAACCCCGTTCGGGGTTCATTTCATGCGGCATGCCTACCGGTGGTTTTCGCTGCGCTCGACCACCGGCTATTGGCTGTTGCCCCTTCGGGGCACGAGAACGCAAGCGTGTGCCGGGGTGTTGGAAGAAGGTAGGGACAAGAGCGCCGCTTGTCCGGGAGCGGTGCCTTGTTGTTAGGGCGCTCCCGCGGTCGGTCGGGGGCGTCCGACCCCACCTTCAAAGTCAGGGAAACATGTAGCGGCGCTCTATGAGCGTCGGATTTTCGCGGCACGGGCCGCATCGATGGATCATCACCGCACCGACAACCGCACCGATCAATCCCCGATTCCCTAACCAACCAACCCGCCCACGCCACCGGTTGCGGATGGCCCCCAAGCCCAATTGCCCGGCACATCGCGAATCGATTGCCCGGAGGGCATCCAGCCAATAGCCGGTGGTCGAGCGCAGCGAAAACCACCGGTAAGCATGCCGCACGAAATTCCGATTAGAACGCGGCAATAGTCCAGATTTTAGATCAATAATTACCCAAAAGTCCGACTTTCTTGCTTTTTTACTTGTAAAAGTACCTCAAAAAAATAAGGTCCTGTTCCATGCTTGAACGTCCACTAGAGCAAGTCCTACTAGACGCGGTGACAATCGCTTTTCCCCTCGGAGCGATTAGCGAGCTCACTAGGAAACTGGGTGCCAGCTACCGCCAGTCGGTGGAGGCGTTTAATGATGATCCCCGCATCCGCCAGAAAGACCGGAAAGTGCTGACCGGGCATTTGAGGTTTGCCCTCATCAACAACGACCTTGTGGAATTCGCGGCTCAGTATCCCGATTACATGAGGTGCGCTGAAAAGATGGAGGGAGAGGAAGGCGAAAACAACCATGTGGAACTGATCGTCGGAGACTTCCTCGTGACTCACCATCACCACACCAAATCTGACGCTATGCCTGATGATTTCGTGAATCTTGGCTCCGGCTACTTCCAGAATAATTCCAAGGTCAACGAATACTTCGACGGCGAGTGGTTTACCGAAAAGAGGATCGTCAGCGAACCGCGGGACCACCTTCTGAACATGCTGATCCTCCACGAAAAAAGTCCCGAAGGATTGCACCAGATTGGAAACATCGAATTCGTGTTTCCGAGGAAGAGCAAGAAGTTCATCTCCCTTGGCGTCTCGGACCTCACACAAAGGCAAACCGAAATCATGGACTTGGATTCTGACGATCTACTAGAATTCAAGCGCAGGACGGCGGAAGAGATCCGTCGATACATCGCATGAGGGTAGGCGTAGACAATTTTGACCCAACGAGACTAGAGCAAGCATTGGATTTTCAACTGAAGACCAAAGCTTCGCTAGCGAAGGATATTGGCAAAACTCCAGATGCAATTACTTCCTACTTGAAGGGCAAGCGTAAGCCGAGCCCGGAAACTTTTGAGAAGATCGCCTTTGCTCTGAACCTGCCAAAAAAGTTCTTTCTGACCCCTTCTGATGTCGTCGGCTTCCACGACCTGCTGAAACAGTGGCGCTCCAACTCATCCAAGAAGAAAGCCGATACCAAACGAGGTGAGGTTGTCCTTTCTTGGATCCTAGAAGCTCATAGATCATTTGATAGAGTCTTTGAGCTTCCGAGCTTCCAACTGGGAGCCGAGATCGATACATGGAATATCCCGAGCGACATCAGCCAGATTACAGTGGATGTAGTCGAGGACGCCGCTCTTCGCCTGCGCGACTGTTGGGATCTAGGCAAGAATCCAATCCGAAACCTTTTGCGGACGGCCGAGAAAGCTGGCATAGCTGTTGGGCGATTCAACCTCAACGTTCCTGATCTGGATGCAGTCTCGACTTACCACGAGGGCCGCCCTTACATTCTGTTGAACTCTTTCAAGCAGTCTGGATGTCGGGCCCGGTTCGATCTGGCGCATGAGATCGGTCACATGATTCTGCACCGCCATGTGGACAAGGAGTGCATCTCCGGAAGTGATGGAAAGGCGATTTACCAAAAGCTTGAAGAACAAGCACATTGGTTTGCCGGTGCCTTGCTTCTACCAGCTGACCGATTTGCAAGCGACTTCTGGGCTCCTACGTTCCAGTGCTTTGTCGACCTGAAAGAAAAATGGAAGGTTTCGATACAAGCGATGATTAGACGAGGTCTTACTTTGCAGCTGCTTACGAAGAGTCAGTACAACTGGCTCAACATAGCGATCAGCAAAAAGAAGGCGCGCCAGGTCGAACCGCTGGATGACAAGATCCTTCCCGAGCGCATCCGACTGTTTCCTAAATGCTTCGAGCGATACGAAGAAGACTTCGGATCGCAAGCCATGCCGCACCTTCTAGAGCGACTGCCCTTTTCCACAGCCGTACTTACTGAACTATTTCAACTCGACCGAGCTGATGTTGAACGATTCCTTACGGGACGGGGCAGAGAGACGGACAACCTCGTTCACTTCGACTTCAAACGAAAAGAAACCTGATTGGCTTCGACTCTTCTGATTCTAGAGGAGAGAAGAAAGACTGCGGCTCAGAGAAGCAACAGCACCAGCTGCTAGAGGCTGCGCTTTTGCGGGGATCGTTGAACTCACCATCCCCCGTTTGCCCCTTCAGGGCACCAATGTATGCCGGGTTCTTCCCGGGGCTGCGCGCGTGCCGCGCTTACCCCGGGCTATCGACGTTTGCCCCTTTGGGGCATTAGACGGCAGGCGGATACAGGACATTGGAAAAAGGTAGGGACAAGTGCCTCGCTTGTTCGCGAACGGTCCCTTGTCATCACGCCGCACCGCGGTCGGCCGGGGGCGTCCGACCCTACCTCTGACGGGCGTGGCGGGAATCAATCGATGCGGCCGATGCCGCGATCTTCCGACGCTCATAGAGCGCCGCTACATTTTACCCTGACCGCTCCTGCGGAGCCCAGTTCGCGCGCCATCGACTCTGCGACTTCTGCGCCTCTTCGCGACTGCCCCCATCGTCCTCATATCCGGCATCCCCCGATGCGGCCGATGCCGCCAATCACCGACGGTCATAGACCGCCGCTACATTTTATCCTGACCGCTCCTGCGGAGCATGGGAGGGAGTGCCGTGGTAGGCATCTATCCCTTCATCCCCCGCCCCGCGAGCGCAGTTCGTTTGATGGGTGATGATTCGCGCAACGCGCGCCCCCTCACACCACCTCCACCAGCACGGCATCGATTCTCCCGCCCTCCATGGTCTGGACTTCCTTGTAGAGCGGATTCAGCGAGCGCAGCGCGGGGACATTCCCCATGGCATCGGCGTCTTCCCCGGCCTTGGCCTTGCGGTAGCCGAATTCCTTCAAGGTCGAGCCGCTGGCATCCGAGTAAACCACGATCGTCCCCTTTTTCGGCGTGCGCGCGCGGTCCCAGGGCTGCACGACGACGATCGAGCCATCCGGGATCTTCCGCGCCATGGAGTCGCCGAAGACGCGGAGGGCATAGCAGCCTTCCGGATACTCCTTCTCCACCTCCACCGGAGCTTCCACGATGTGCGATGAAATCGGCGCGCCGGCCGCGACGCCGCCGACGAGATCGATCCAGTGGCCGCCGCCAGTACGACGGGTGCCGTAGTTCGTCAGGGCGGCCGGTGCCTCCGCGACGATCATCGGGACGATCTTCTTCTCTTCCCCCGGGGTCATCCGCACCACTTCCTCATCGCAGGTCTTGATCACCCACTCTTCCAGGGTCAGCCGCTGGGCCACGGCCGCGCGATTGTAGGTGCGGAAGGTCTGGAGATCCACCTGGATGCTGAAAATCTGCTGGTCTCCCGGCACCTCACGGATCCGCACGTCTTCGGAGCGCCGGTCATCATCCATCATCCGACCGATGCTCGTGAGGATCCCGATCGGGATATCTTGATTCGACGAAAGCCAGT
The DNA here is from genome assembly GCF_012913485.1 of Luteolibacter luteus. GTDB lineage: Bacteria > Verrucomicrobiota > Verrucomicrobiia > Verrucomicrobiales > Akkermansiaceae > Haloferula > Haloferula lutea. The sequence continues at coordinate 6,351,313 of NZ_CP051774.1, forward strand.
TATCCACCGTCTTCTTCTTGGTATCTCCGAATTGCGACGCCAGCCACTCGCGGCTGCGCTGCGTATTCTTTAACCAAGCTTTAATTTCGTCTTTGGACGGCTGCATGCCCCGTAATTACCTGATTTCAGGCATTTGTCGAATCAATTTCCTCATTTCAGGTATTTTTCCATTGATTGATTCCTGATTTCGGGCACTTATAAGGCATGTCCTCGCTGCCCGATCCCCGAACGGGATTCACCTTGGCCCTTCCTCCCATCGCGCTGAGCGAGCTGAAGGAGCCGACCAAGGACTTTCTCCTCGCGAATGCGAACCATGGCAAACCGCCGGTGGAAACCATGAAGGAACTCCTCGACCGCGGTGCCATCCGGGCCGGATTCCGGGAGGAAGGCTCAACTGATGCCTCATCTAACACGAACAAGCAAAACCCCTGAAGCCCGCGCCGTGGTCCCCATGAAAAAAGCGGGCCACCGCAGCCCTCCTCTCCCTCCCCGCTCTCCAGTCCTCAAACGATAACCAACATGACCACCAACGAACTCACGCAATGCCAGCACACGATGACGCGGCTGGATGAGATCGCCTCCGCCCCCGCCCTCACCGCCGCGCCCGTGACCACGGGCGGGCATCCCTTCACCCAGGCCCCCGGCATGGCGGAAGCCATCAAGGCCATCCGCGCCGCGCTGCCGGATGAGGTGATGAACGACATCATCGGCCGCCTGAAAAACATCGCCGCCCGCATGCGCGAGATCGTGGCAAAGACAGGGAAGGAGGTGGCAGCATGAAGATCATCCCATGCAAGCAACGCTCGCCGGAATGGTTCGCGGCCCGCGCGTCCTGCGTGATCACCGCCAGCCGGATGACCCCGGCCTGCGCGCCGGAGATGAAGGTGCGCCTGACAAAGGCGGAGCTCTGCGAGGAGCTGGATCGCCATGACATCGAGTATTCGCCAGAGGCGACGAATGCGGAGCTGGAGGCCCTGCTGCCGGAGCCGGAGAGCTATCGCAGCATGAGCGAGGTGGATCGCAAGAACCGCGAGATCCTCATCGCGCGCCGCCTGGCGGAGCCGATCTATCAGAATGCCTCGCTTTCCGGCGCGGCCTGGTTGATCCACCTGCGCGACAAGGAGGAGCGTGCGCTTGATTTCAATCCCGCGGTGCAACGCGGCATCGCGCTGGAGGAGGAGGCGCGCACGGCCTACGCCTCCCTCACCGGGTGCTCCGGGAAGGAGGTGGGCTTCATCCTGCATGACAGCGGCGGCTTCGGTGCCTCGCCGGACCTGCTGGTCCCGGATGCCGCGTCGCCTCATGGTTTCTCGCATGGTGCGGAGATCAAGTGCCCGGTGCCGGAGGTCCACATCGAGTGGCTGCTCGCCGGGACGCTGCCGGAGAAGCATCGCCTGCAGGTGCATGGCTCGATGGCCGTGACCGGGCTCAGCCGCTGGGATTTCTTCAGCTACTGCCCGGGCGAGCCGCCGCTGCACGTCATCGTGATGCGGGATGAGTTCACGGAGCAATTGGTGGCCGGGCTGCTGCTGCTGCATCGCGAATACATGGCGGCGCAGGACAAGCTGGCCGCGCTGTGGGATGCGGCGTTTCCCTGCGACGGGAAGGAGGTGGCCGCATGAGGGCGGACCCCTGCAATGAACGCCACCACCTGCGCCGGAATCGGGGGTGCTGGCAACTCCGCTTCACCCTGAAGACGGAGCACAACATGGTGGGCCGGCGCGTGGTCTGCGGCCTGAACACGCATGATGAAGACGAGGCGCGCGTGCGAAGGGACATCGTCCTGCGCGCGCTGTCGAAGGCAGACCTGTTAGAAATGCACAGCGACATGGCGGAGGTGATGGAGAAGGAGTGACGCGGGGGTCACGGGCTCCGCAGGAGCGGACTAACTAGAATGTAGCGGCGCTCTATGAGCGTCGGTGATTGGCGGCACGGGCCGCATCCATCGATTATCAATGGGTCATTCAAGGTAGGGACAAGCGCCCTCGCTCGTCCGCGAATGGTTCCTTGCTGTTAGGCCGCTCCCTCGGTCGGCCGGGGCGTCCGGCCCTACCATTGGATGGCGAATGGAGCATCCCCCGATGCGGCCGATGCCGCGATCATCCGACGCTCATAGAGCGCCGCTACATTTTGTCCTGAACGCTCCTGCGGAGCACGGCTTCTTGCCACCATCACTCTTGCGACGTTTCCACGATGCGACCTCCTGCCTCAATCACATCACTCCATCTCTTCCTTACTCTCCTCTTATCCCAGCTTTCCCTTCCATGAATTGGATCAATCTCAATGTCACCTTCCTCGATTCCGAGGAGTTCATCAGTGCCACGCCGGTGCAGCGCGCGACCTGGCTTTGCCTGCTACGCTACTGCGCCGGCCAGGAGAACAGCGGCCGCATCGAGGGCGCGAAGCTTTGGAAGGATCGCATGTGGCTGCAGGTGGTGCGCGTTCGCTTGCGCGAGATCACGGTAGGCGAGTGCAGGCTGTGGGAATGGCAAGGTGATGATCTCGTCGTGAACTTCTATCCGACCGAGAAGGAAGCAGAAGTGCGCAAAAAACGCACGCAGGGCTCACTCGGCGGAAGAGGCCGGACATTGAAAAAACAAGCAGTTGCAGCGGGCATGGGAGATGAATCCGGAAACCACATGGTTTCCGGTACGGAAACCACGTGCTTGGATTCTGCTTCAAGGGAAAGAGAAGAGGAAGGGAAGGAGAAAAGGAAAGGGAAAGGAATGGAAATGGAAGATACCCCCAAGCCCCCAAAGGGGGATCGGGTATCCATCCCTGCCGATGAAGCAGACGAGGAAGCCCCTACCCTGCCCCGACGTTGGCGGCTGATCCCCCGCTCGGAGCGGAAGAACCACCGGGTGCACCGGAACAATGTCGTGATGCAACGCATCGGCACATGGTTCGGCCGCAGACCGGAGAGCTTGTGGAACGTGGCGGAAGGACTGGCGCTGACGCAACTGGACCCGCCGCGGGGTGATGTCGATCTGTTAGAGCGCTACTACCTGGCACCGCTCGACCGGACCGCTGACTACCGGCGGAGGGACCTGCTGTCGCTTTTGAGCCATTGGCATGCCGAGCTCGACCGGGCGCGGATCTGGGAGGCGGAGGGAGGTTGAAAGCAGAGCTCCGGGTGATCGGTGAACAGGGGTAGAAGCCCCCAAGCGAAGACCGCCCGCCGATCATCACTGCTATTTGCGAAGCTGCTCACCGATCCGACAAGCTCACGCCTTCTCCCTGCTCCCTCCCCGCGCGCCCTGCCTTTCCACTGATCACTGACTACTGATCACTTGGCACTCTGCCTTTTATGCTCCCCCTTCCCCACGCCCTAGGCCCGGAGAAATCCGTGCTCTCCAGCCTGATGAAAAGTCCGGATCTCCTCGCGGAGCATTCGCTGGATCCGCAGATCTTCCATGTGCCGGCGCACCGCATCCTGTATCAGCGGATGAAGGGGCTGGAGGAAGTGGAGCTCATCAGCTTCATCGAGGGCCTGCGGGTTGCCGGGCTGCTGGAAAATATCGGCGGGCCCGCGGCGATCACGGATATCTACACCTACGCTCCCAGTTCCTCGCATTTCGAAAGCCACCTCGGCCTGCTCCGGGATCGCCATGCACGGCGCGTGGCGATTGCGGCATGTGCGGCAGCGGTGGAGGCGGCGAATGATTGTGCGGACGATGGCGCTTTCCTCCGGGCGCTGGGCGGGCCGATCACGAATGTCTTCGACATCGCCACCGCTGCGACGCCGCCGAAGGATACGAAGGCGCTGGCACGGGAGTTCTTGGAAACTTTCGAGGCGAAGGTGGCCGGGAGGCTTTTGCCAATGGGTCTGGCCACGGGCATCCCGGAGATCGACCGGGCGCTGCGCGGCCTGCATCCGCAGCACATGGGCGTGATCTCCGCGCGCTCCGGCGGCGGGAAGTCGACGATGGCCACGCAGATTGCCGCGAACCTGGCGACGGATGGGATCGGCGTGCTTTATCTCATCCTGGAGCGGACCGAGCAGAGTGCCTTCCAGCGCAGCGTGATTCAGACCGCGCGGATCCATCATGCCGCGGTGATCGATCCCGCGGGTTATGCCGCGGCGCAGGGTCATGCAAAGCCGGATCACGCGACGCTGCTGGCGATCCGGGATGCGATCACGAAGCTGGTGGATGCGAATTTTCACATCCGCAAGCCGCCGAACCGCAGGCTATCGACGCAGTGCGCGGAAATCCGCCGCTATGTGCGGCTGCATGGCGTGAAGGTGGTGTTCGTCGACCAGATCGGCCTGATCCGCGGGGAGCGACAGCGCGGCGATACCGAGGAGGTCGAGCGGCGCGGGGTTTCGAATACGCTGCAGGAGCTGGCGCATGAACTCGGGATCACGGTGGTGGTGCTTTCGCAAGTCACCGATGAGATCGATACCAAGGGCGCGCGGGCGATCGAGGAAGATGCGGACTGGTGGCTTCACATCGCGCAGGAGCGGGACAAGAAGAAGCCGGACTTCGGCGAGCACCAGCATGTGCTGATCGCGAAGGACAGCCACAATGGCATGGCGGGAGAACGGCTGCCGCTGGTGCTGGATCACGCGACCCTGCGCTTCGTGCACGGCGCGCCGAAGGAGAAGGAGGAGGTCATGAAAGGACGCGGGGTGTTCGCGATGGGGAAAGCGAGGTGATCCGGGGAAAGGGATGGCGGGAGGGCCGTGCTCCGCAGGAGCGGTCTAACAGGGATGTAGCGTCGGTCTATGAGCGTCGGTCTATGAGCGTCGGTCTATGAGCGTCGGTCTATGAGCGTCGGTGATTGGCGGCATCGGCCGCATCGGGGGATGCCCGGCTCACGCTCCATCGGAGCGATCCAAAGGAAAATGTAGCGTCGGTCTATGACCGTCGCAAACTCGCGGCACGAGCCGCATCGGGGGATTGTCGATCCGCCATTCGAAGGTAGGGACGAGCAACTCGCTTGTCCGCGAATGGTCGCTTGTGGTTAGGCCAGCTCACAAGTTCCAGCCGATCCGGTCTGGTTGCCCGGAGGGCATGCAGCCAATAGCCGGTGGTCGAGCGCAGCGAAAACCGCCGGTAGGTCCGCGTATGAGATTGAACCCCGCATGGGGTTCCAGCGATGTGCCCGGATTCCCGGATGAAGTTCGCAGAGTCGGTGATGCCCATATGGCTTCCGATAGCTGGGGAAGGTGGATCTTGAGGTGTTTCCCGCGCGCCGGAACCCCTGCCGGGGTTCGATGTCACTTCTCGCCATACCGGTGGTTTTCGCTGCGCTCGACCACCGGCTATTGGCTATTTGCCCTCCGGGCAATGAGACCGGACCAGTTGAACTTGTTAGAAAATCGATGATCCATCGATGCGGCTGGTGCCGCGAGAGTCCGACGCTCATAGAGCGCCGCTAAATTTTCTTTTGGACCGCTCCTGCGGAGCGTGGTGGGTGGATCTCACGGTGCATCGACCGCCCAGCACTTATGACCTTACGCGCCGGCGGCGCAGCAGGAGGCCGGAGCTCCCGAGCAGAAGCAGGGCGCTGGAGGGTTCGGGGACCAATACGACTTGCCCCATGACCGCGGAGACAATATTAGAAGGATTGGTCCCTTGGAACAGATAAAGAGGTGCGCCATCGAGCGTAGGAAGGAAAGCTTCGTATTCCGGAAGAGAGCCAGGGCTCATAGGCTGGATCCAGCCATTCCCGGTGAGCGTCCATGACATTGCGGCTCCGGGCGGCACATCGAGGACGCCATTTCCTTCTCCATCGAAGACGACGATTTCTCCCAGATAGCTCAAGATCTCCAGAGTGCCTGGCTCCTCCCCTGACAGAGCGACGCCAATGCCGCTCGGCAGATAGTGACTGAACCCGACATCGTACCCATCCTCCCCGGTGCTGGAAGTCCCGACGGTGAGGATATCCCCCATCCCCATACCATATCCCGTGGTTCCGATGCCGGTGCCAATGTAAAAGAAAGGACTGCCGTTCCCTCCATTCAGCGGGATGTAGGCTGTCGTGAAAGACCCGGAGAAAGAATAAGTCCGATCCCAGGTATTGATCGTCATCGTAAGAGCGGCGTCTGCCGCAGTGACGAGGGATAGGAAACCGGCGAGACCGAGGGCCAGCGCTGAGGAAGAGGATGTAAGCTTGTTCATGGAAGGGCGGGCGCTACCTAACATCCCATCAACAATGAGACAACTCTATTTCCAGATCCCCATGAAATCCCCCCCCCGGACCGCCATGGTCCCGCGAGGCGCTTGACCCTGCCTTGATCTAAAGCCTCAGTAGCGAAGCTCCAGACCGAGGGTGATGAGATCGATCTCTTCCTTCGCGACCGGGGTTTCGCCCTTCTGATACTCGCCGGAGAAGCCGACATAATCATTCACCCAATAGGTGAGGCTCACGTTCCACATGTCCGAGTAGCCGCCATCACCGGAAAAGGCATCGAGGAACTTGTAGCCGACATTCAGGACCAGCGGTGACTTTTCCGGCATCCCCTTCTCACGGAAGAGACCGAGGCTGAAGCTGGCATCCAGGCCGGCGCGGAGCCAATCGTCATCCAGCTTCCGCTTCGAATAGGGACTGGTCGCGTGGGTTTCGCTATAGTCGATCAGGCCCTTCAAGCCGATCTTATAACTGGCGGAATTCCCGGCAAAGAACTGCCAATCGTTGAGATAAAGCCCCTTTCTTCCCGTGCCTAAGGCGGCTCCGCGGAACGAGAGCGATGCGGTGCCGCCCCAGATGGCCCCATCGAAGTCGGTATCGGTCTGATAGTAGGGCTCCAGGATTGTCGTCCAGTATCCCTTCGCCCCGCCGGTATCCCAGTAGAAAGGCGCGCTGAACTTCAGCTCATCCACATCCGATTTCCCGGCGCCCTGCTGCTCCTGGATATTCCAGGAAACCGCCGGAGCCACGCCGATGCGGTAGTCGGTGCCCGAGCTCTTCTCAACCGCGCGGACGAAGGGCATGTAGAGCACGCCCTCGGAATTCCATGCGCCGCTGCCGTCCTTCAGGCGGTTGTCGCTATAGGCAATCTTCGCACCCTTGGCGTCCCTGATCTTTTCATCAGGCCCATCAAGCTGAAGCCCGTTCGAGCGGGTATTGATATCCCCCGTCGTGCGCCTGAGACGGAAGGGGCCGACGGAATTGCCATGGGAATAGAGCAGGTCCTCGGGATCGATCGGCTTCGAGCGTGCGGCGAGCGCTTTCTCCTGCTCCAGGCGGTCCCGCACGGTGGGGCCGAATTGGTAGGCCTGCCGCGTCGCGGAATCGATCTTCTCGGTTTGGCTGATGGGCTCGGTGATGGGCGGGATCTTTTCGTAGCGAGGCCGCGCGTCGTATTTCTCCAGCTTGGTCTCGTCATCCAGAAGCTTGCGGAGCGCCGCCGCATTGTAGGGCGGCTTGCCGAGGTGCCGCTCGACATAGCTGACATGCACGATCACGGCCTCGCGCTTCGCGGCGAGGGTCTTGAACTCACCTTGCTTCTTCGAAAGCTTGATGAGGTAGTCATAGGTTTGCTCTTCGCTGAGCGAGGCATATTCGCCGATATCGATCTTATCGGCGGCGAGGAGCGGATGCGGACAAGCGAGGGCGACGAGGGCGGTCGCGATGAGCGGGGATTTCATGCGGGTGGGTGCAGGGAGGAAGGATGACTTGGAGCCTTAGAACTTCAGGCGGCAGCGTTTGTAGATGAGGGCGACGAGAGCCCTAAGGGTGGTTGCCTTGTCCAATTGGTCGCGGGAGACCTCGCACTCCACGTCGTCAAACCACCAGCCCTTTTCCATGATCAAGCCGCGCAGATCCCCGCGGCCCCCGACATCGATCTCCAGCGGAGCATCCGGCTTCAGGTCCCGGAGATTGTAGCGGCAGAGAAGCATCTCTTCGGTGCGTTTCAGCACGTGCTCCTCATTGACCTTGCCATTCTTCCGGTTGGCGGCCTTCACCATCTCCCGGCCCGCGGGGCTGCAGGTATCCAACTTCCCCGCTTTCAGGACCGTGAGATTGGTAAGGCTGCCGAGGTCTTTTGCGAAGACGGTGATCGGCGTAATCACATCGCCCGGTGCAACCTTCTTCAGCGATTTCTTGCCACCTTTCACGGCTTTCTTGGCGGCTGCCTTCGGTGCTTTCTTGGCGGGAGCCTTCGCGACCTTCTTCGCTGCCTTCCTTGCGGGAGCCTTCTTGGCGACCTTCGCTACTTTCTTTGCTCCCTTTTTGGCCGCGACCTTCTTCGCTGCCTTTTTGGCGACTGTCTTCTTCGGGGCTTTCTTGCTGGCCATGGTCTTGCTCGGGGTGGGATTGGATGGGAGGATCGGGGAATTGAAATGGCCCCAACGATACCACCCGGGTCCTCCCGCGCTCACGGCCTCGACGTGGCAACATATGGCCACGCGATCACATCAATCGGGGAGGACTGCCGACCGGGTGAAACGTCGGCCCATTGTCCGGATATCATGGATACAAACGCCAAAGAACGAACGATCCACGAAATCCGAATGACGATGAGAACATTACAGATACGATACCAAGTCAAACTCTTTTCATAACATCTGACCCATAGGATATCGCATGATCATATACCCGACCCATCACCGGAGCACAACCTGAGGGGGATCCTTTAAGACCCGACTCGCGCTGCGCAGGAGCGGTTCGGGATAAATGTAGCGGCGGTCTATGAGCGTCGGTGATCGGCGGCACGAGCTGCATCGGGGGATGCCCGGCTCACGCTCCATCGGAGCGATCCAAAGGAAAATGTAGCGTCGGTCTATGACCGTCGCAAACTCGCGGCACGGGCCGCATCGGGGGATGGCCGGCTCACGCTCCTCCGGAGCGATCCAAAGGAAAATGTAGCGTCGGTCTATGACCGTCGGTGATCGGCGGCACGGGCCGCATCGGGGGATTATCAATCCGCCATCCGAAGGTAGGGACAAGCGCCCCCGCTGGTCCGCGAATGGTCCGATGGTGCGTGCCGCATTTAACAAGTTCCAGCCGGTCCGGTCTGGTTGCCCGGAGGGCATGCAGCCAATAGCCGGTGGTCGAGCGCAGCGAAAACCACCGGTAGGTCCACGTATGAGATTGAACCCCGGATGGGATTCCAGCGATGTGCCCCGATGCCCGGATGAAGTTCGTGGAATCCGTGATGCCCAGATGGCTCTCGATAGGTGCGGAAGGTGGATCTTGAGGTGTTTCCCGCGCGCCGGAACCCCTACCAGGGTTCGATGTCACTTCCCGCCATACCGGTGGTTTTCGCTGCGCTCGACCACCGGCTATTGGCTATTTGCCCTCCGGGCAATGGGACCGGACCAGTTGAACTTGTTAGGGAATCGATGATCCATCGATGCGGCTTGTGCCGCGAGAGTCCGACGCTCATAGAGCGCCGCTACATTTCATGCTGAATCGCTCCGATGGAGCGTGGTGCGCAGATCCCCCGATGCGGCCCCTGTCGCCAGTCACCGACGCTCATAGAGCGCCGCTACATTTTCCCCTGACCGCTCCGATGGAGCGTGGTGGGTGGATCCATCGATGCGGTCCGTGCCGCGATAGTCCGACGCTCATAGAGCGCCGCTACATTTTCTTTTGGATCGCTCCGGAGGAGCGTGGTGGTCGGGCGCTTCTTCATTCTGCCATTCCCCCCCTCGACACTCCCGACTCCCCTCCCCGTTTTCCAGTGGTCTCCAGCCTGCATTCACTGGCTGTGATCCGGGGGGCATGGCATGATGGCTTCATGGGTCCTGTCGAACTCTTGAGAAACAAACGCAGTGCGCTGGTGAGCGATGATGAGGCGATCCTGCTGCTCACGCTCGGACAAGGCGAACGCCGTCCGCATGAACTCCGCACGGAGAGCGCGCTGCCGGAGCGTACCTTCTGGCGATGCCTCTCGGCCTGCCACCGGCATGCCTGGGTGACCTCCGAGAAATGCCGTCCACTCGGCAAGCAGGCCGGTCGCGGTTTCAAGACGATCGTCCGCCTGAGCCCGGAAGGCGCACGGGTGGTGGGGAAGATCTTGGGAGCAGAGAACGGAGGGCAAAGAGCGGAGAGTAAGAAAGCAGCCGACTCGCCCTGACTCCATGCCCCGACCTTTCGACTCCCTATTAGCAGAGAGCTTGGAGCGAAGAGCGGAGAGTAAGAAAGCAGCCGACTCGCCCTGACTCCATGCCCTGACCTTTCGACCAACTCTCTTCGCTCTTTCCTCTTCGCTCCAAGCTCTTCGCTCCAAGCTCTTCGCTCTTCCCTCCCATGCCACGCCGTTCTAACAAAGCCATCCCGTCCTACTCGCCGCTCTATCCTCGCATGGCGCGGGGGATGGCCCGCATCGGTGCGGAGCGGGAGCAGATTGCCGAGGCATTCGGGGTTTCCGTGGAGACGTTTCAGGAGTGGGTGAAGGAGCATCGCGAGCTGGCGGAGGCGATCGCGGAGGGCGAGATGGATGCGCGGGCCGCGGTGGAAAAGGCGCTTTTCAAGCGGGCCACGGGCTACAGCCAGCTGGAGGAGAAGGCCGTGATCTGCAAGGGCGAGGTGATCGTGGTGACCTTCATGAAACACTATCCGCCGGATGTGGCCGCGGCGAAGCTGTGGTTGGCCAATCACGAATCGGACCTCTGGCAGGAGAAGCCGGACCCGGAGCACGGGGTGACTACCGAGTTGGCCGATGTGATGAAGCGGATTCGGGGGCAGGAGCCAAGAGCCAAGAGCCAAGAGCCAAGAGCCAAGAGCCAAGAGCCAAGAGCCAAGAGCCAAGAGCCAAGAGCCAAGAGCCAAGAGCCAAGAGCCACCCGATGAAGCAGCAGTTACCTTATAACGAGTAGCCAATCTCTCTTCTCTCTTCCCTCTTCCCTCTTCCCTCTTCCCTCTTCCCTCTTCGTTCTTCGCTCTTCGTTCTTCCCACCCCATGCCAGAATCCGTCGATACCTCTTCGCTGACCAGCTTGCTCTCGGATCCGCTTTGGCGGCTGCGGCATTTGTACCAGTGCCGGCAGGAGGGAAAGGGCACGGGCATTCCCTTTGTGCCGCGGCCGGAGCAGGAGGCGATCTTCAGGCATCTGTTAGAGACGCCGCAGGTGCCGGCTTATATCATCAAGTCCCGGCGCTTGGGGCTGTCGACGGGCTTGTGCACCTTTCAGGCGGATCGCGTGGTCTTCGAGTCGGGATGGCGCGGGGTGCTGATCGATCAGGATCAGGCGGACTCGACGCGGAAGATGGTGGAGATCATCCGCTTCGCCGTGGATTCGCTGGATCCGGCGTTCCTGAAGCACCTCCGTTTCATGAAGCGGAATGACTCGGAGCTGCGGCTGCGGATGATCTCGGAGGATGAGCGGGAGGATAGCGTGATCTTTGCCACCACGGGACATCGCGGGGGGGATTGCTCGATGCTGCATGTGTCCGAGTGGGGGCCGATCGCGGCGCAGGATGCGAAGCGATCCGCGGAGATCCGCAGCGGGGCCTTCCCCTCGGCGCGGCTGGGGCGGCGCGTGGTGGAGACGACGTGGAAGGGCGGCAAGGGCGGCGACCTGTGGGACATGATCCGCCCGATCCTGGAGAAGGATCCAAATGCGGAGGGCACGGTGTATTTCTTCCCCTGGCACGATGACCCGGAGGCGGTGCGGATCGATGGGATGGTGACGGCGGAGGCGGAAGATTACTTCCGCGATCTGGGCGGACGCCTGGGGAAAGCTTTCAGTCCGGAGCAGAAGAAGTGGTGGATCGCGAAGAAGCTGGAGCAGGGCATGTTCATGAATCGCGAGTATCCATCGACTCTGGACGAGGCCTTCCGCGCGCCGATCGAGGGCGCCGTGTTCGCGCGGCGGATCGATGAGGCACGCGCGGAGGGCCGCATCTTCCCCTTCCCCTGGGATCGCTCGGCACCGGTGCATACCTTCTGGGACCTGGGCAGCATGCGGAATACACGGGTGACCTACCTGCAATTCGTGGGGCGTGAGATTCATGCGATCGATCACGATGACGGGAAGCTGGAGATGTCACCCGCGGAGCGCGTGGCCCACATGCGGGCAAAGGGGTATCCGTATGGCTTTCACTTCATGCCGCACGATGCGGGCGCGCAGGAGAAGAGCGGGAAGAATTTCCAACAGCAGATGCGGGAAGCAGGCCTGGAGAGCATCCGCATCCTGCCGCGGCCGATGACGATCTGGCCGGGGATCAACAAGGTGGACGAGCTCTTGCCGCGCTTCGTCTTCCGCATTCCGCAGTGCGATCACCTGGTGGCATCGCTCGAGCAGTACCACACGAAGAAATCGAACGTGGACGGTCACCTGACGGACATGGTGGTGCAGGATTGGTCGACGCACTCGACGGATACGCTGCGCGTGGCGGGCGAGGCGATGATGAACGGGATGCTGAAGGGCCAGGGGGAAGTGCTGCGCGGGACGGGTGCGGGGATCCATGAAAGGGATCGCGAGCGGGTACGGCGGGCGAGTGCGGGGAGGTATAGCCGGAGGTGAAACGGAGGTCGGTGGTCTGCCTTTTTTCAAACTCTCAACTTCATCCACCCATGACCCCATTTGCTAAAGCCGCACTCTGCCATCAGGGCCTTCGTTCCGCGTGGAGCTTCGCGGAGATCGTGGAGGCGCATGCGCAATCGGGATACGTGGTGGTGACGCCGGAGATCTGTTTGCTCTTCCGGGCGGTGCGGAGGGATTGGAGCGAGGCGGAGCTTTGCGATCCCCTTTTATATTCGCCGGAGCCGGATTGCTGGCATGTGTGGTTGCTGGCCGGGGACTACCGGCAGGCGATGCGGTGGATGCCCTTTCCGCTGCCATGGGTGAGCTTTCACCGGCGGGGAAAGTGGCGGGTGATGGAGATGGAAGAGGTGGAGTTGTTGGTGGGTTCACGGCCTCGCAGGAGCAGTCAGGGAAGAATGTAGCGGCGCTCTATGAGCGTCGGTGGATGGCGGCACGGGCCGCATCCTTGTGCGTTCATCCCATGCTCCGCAGGAGCGGTCAGGATAAAATGTAGCGGCGCTCTATGAGCGTCGGACTTTGGCGGCATGGGGCGCATCCTTGTGCATGGCTATCCGGACTCCGCAGGAGCGGTCAGGGAGAAATGTAGCGGCTCTCTATGAGCGTCGCACTTTGGCGGCACGGGCCGCATCGATGGATCAGCGAGTCCCTAACAAGTTGCCGCCGATCCGGTCTGCTTGCCCGGAGGGCAAATAGCCAATAGCCGGTGGTCGAGCGCAGCGAAAACCACCGGTTGGGCGAGAGGTGACATCGAACCCCGGCAGGGGTTCCAGCGCGCGGGAAGTCACCTCAAGATTTCCCCTTGGCAGCTACCAGGGCGGCTTGGGCACCACGGTTTCCGCGGAGTTCATCCGCCGTCGGGGCACATCGCTGGAACCCCTACCGGGGTTCAATTTCCGTACGATGGCCTACCGGTGGTTTTCGCTGCGCTCGACCACCGGCTATTGGCTGCGGCCCCTCCGGGGCATGGAAGGCGGGCATGGAATTTGCGGCGCGCATTATCGGACCATTCGCGGACAAGCGGGGGCGCTTGTCCCTGCCTTTGAAGGGCGGATTGATGATCGATCGATGCGGCCCATGCCGCGATAGTCCGACGCTCATAGAGCGCCGCTACATTTCTCCCTGACCGCTCCGGCGGAGCATGATGCGAAAATCCATCGATGCGGCCCATGCCGCGATAGTCCGACGCTCATAGAGCGCCGCTACATTTTATCCTGACCGCTCCGGCGGAGCATCTCGCGGAGTGCGAGAAAACTTGCGGGGCAGCCGGGGATTCCCGCAAGCTTGCGACCATGCGGTCCTTTCGGCATTCGCGCTTGTATCCGCTCGGCCTGGCCGGGCTGGCGGTGCTGACGGGGATGTGGCTCACCTCGATCGGCAGGACGACCTCGGTGACCCTGGATGGGAATGACGCGTGGATCTACGCCACGAATAGTAACGGGGCATTGTACTTCGAGGCCGTGTACCAACCGCCGCCGCATGCGATCGGGCCGTGGAACTTCGACTTCGGCCATGCACGCGATCCCGCACCGGAGCTGCCGGTGCCGGAATTCAGCTATGAGAAGCCCGGCGCGGAATCCGACCAGCATGCCGTGATGATCCTGCTGCCCTATTGGCTTTTGATGATCGCGTGGATCCTCGTGTGGGTGGTGGTGCTCACCTGGTGGATGCGCCGCAAGCGAGGCCTGGCCAGGATGCGGGCCCGCGGATGAATGGCGGGAGCCGCGCTCCCCGCTTCCCGCTTTGTCTTCACCTTATCTTCCCTTTTTCCGGCGGAGCGGATAGAGATCGGCAAATGACGCCGCGGCCGCTGTATCGCTCGCTGACCTTCTGGTCGGGCATCTTCCTGATGAGCTTCATCGCGTGGGCGTGGTGGAAGTCGCTAGTGACCGAGTTTTCCTATAACAGTCCGCGTATGGAGCTGCAGAATTACGCGGGATACCTGTCCGTGAGCTGGCTCCAGCCCCGCGTGATCTCTCATCACATTGTGAGCGCACCCGGCTTGATGATGATCATCCGGCAAGACTTCCGCATCCATCCCATGCCATCGCCAGCCTTCCTGCATGGGCAGGACAAGCCGGGATTTCCGATCGTATCACTGGGCCAGCAACTGGCGGAGGAGGACAAGCCGTATTTCCACGCGACCCTGCAAGAAGCATGGGCCCACCAGCGCCGCGGGAATTTCCTGCTGCTGCTTCCCCATTGGCTGCTGCTGCTCGCTGCCGGGGTGACGTGGTCCGGGCTGCTGGTGTGGCGCGCGCGGCGGCATCGTGGTGCGGGAAGAGCGATTCTAACAGAAGCGTCATGAAGCCGCGGCCGCTGTATCGCTCGATCCTCTTTGGGTCAGGCATCTTCATCATCGGCTTCATCGTGTGGGCGTGGTGGGATTCATCGACGATGGCAAGCGGGTTCCATGTGCAGCGGTATACCGCGATGAACCGGGAGGGCTTCATCGGAGTGATGGCCGGTGAGAAGAACTCACGCATGGCAAAGACAGGCTTTCGCAGCGAGCTGGATCCGGCGACGCGGGTCGCGGGTTTTCCCATCCGGCGGCTCGCCTTTGTCCGCGGCGAGGCCCAACCGATGGGCCATGACCTGATCCAGAATCTTCCGAAGACAGAGCAGGACAAGCTCATCCGCTCGCTGAAGCGCTTCAAGGTGGAAGCGTGGATGATCTTCATTCCTCACTGGCTGCTGATCCTCGCGGTAGCGGGGACGTGGGCCGGGGTGATGGCATGGCAGGGTCGGAGGATTGAGGAGGGGCTAAAGGGGTCATCGATGGGCGGATGATGCCGCGCTCCCGGGGGGGAAGAGGCTTGTG
This sequence comes from Luteolibacter luteus, assembly GCF_012913485.1. GTDB lineage: Bacteria > Verrucomicrobiota > Verrucomicrobiia > Verrucomicrobiales > Akkermansiaceae > Haloferula > Haloferula lutea. Next base: position 6,366,573 of record NZ_CP051774.1, read on the forward strand.
GAGGGCTCTACCTCGATCTCACCGGGACTTGACGCCACGAGATTCTCCCCGCTCCATAATCGGCGAGACGATGTCTCCCCCGCCCCGGGAACTTATGTGCCTTTCATGAATCCGAAGCCGCTCCATCGCTCCATCACCTTCTGGTCCGGCATCTTCGTGATGGGCTTCATTACGTGGGCATGGTGGGATTCCGGGAAGTTCCAAAGCACGCTGACTTGGCAGCGTTTCAAGGTTCTCCACCTGGAGGGCTATCTGGGGATCACGATCTCACCGCCCACAAAAGCGCAGCCCTTCGAGTTTCATCGCAAGGCGCCTTTGGCATCGGATGCCCGCGCGTTTCACCTCGCTCGGCCAGCCTTCGCGCGAAGTGGCAATCCTCGCCCGAAGACCAGGGAGACCTTCCCCGACGGACTCACCACCACACAGGTCATCTCGCTCTGGGGTTGCAAGGCCAGCCCACCCGGGTGGTCCATCATCTTCATCCCCCACTGGCTGATCCTGCTGCTGGCCGATCTGCCTTGGCTCGGCTTTCTCACCCTGCGGGCGATGCGGCATGTCCGCGCAAGGAGATCCATTCTATCAGAAACATGAATCCGAAGCCGCTCCATCGCTCCATCACCTTCTGGTCCGGCATCTTCGTGATGGGCTTCATTACGTGGGCGTGGAGGGATTCATCGATGATGACGAGCGGGACCCATGTCGGACGAGTCGCAGGAATGAATTGCGAGGGCTTTGTCGGAATCCGGTGGTTCCAGAAAGACACATTCTTTGCACAGGCTTCCTTTCGCAGGCCGCTGAGGTCGGCCACCCGAACCCCAAGCTTTCCGATAGCCCGTATTGCCTTGGTCCGCGGCCAAGGGCTCCCTGTCGATAAGCACCCAAGCAAGCGCATCCCGGGATTGAGCGAGCAGAACAGGATCATTGGCGAGATGAGCTACCTCCGCAGCGAAAATTGGATCATCTTCATTCCCCACTGGCTGCTGATCCTCGCGGTAGCGGGGACGTGGGCCGGGGTGATGGCATGGCGGCGTCGGAGGATTGAGAAGGGGCTGAAGGGGTCATCGATGGGTGGATGATGCCGGGCTCTTCCCCGGGAGCGCGGAGGCTCCGCCCCGCAGAGTGGTCCCTAGAAGAGGATCGTTCTCCCGTGCTCAACGGAGAAAGGCCATCGCCTTGCTGCAGATCTATAAGTCAGCACTTTCGACCTGTTCTGCCCTTATCGACGAACCACTCTAAGGACCACTCTGCGGGGCGGAGCGGTCCTTGAGGCGCATCGTTCTCCCGTGATCAACGGAGAAAGGCCATCGCCTTGCTGCAGATCGATCTACAAGGCGGCTTTAAAGGGGGCGCTCTTTGGCGCTTGCTATCCTTGTCGATAAACAGCCCTCAAGGACCGCTCTGCGGGGCGGAGCCTCCGCGCTCCCGGGGGGAAGAGCCTTGTGGAGGGCTTTGCCTCGATCTCACCGGGACTTGACGCCACGAGATTCTCCCCGCTCCATGATCGGCGAAACGATGTCTCCCCCGCCCCGGGAACTTATGTGCCTTTCATGAATCCGAAGCCGCTCCCCCGCTCCATCACCTTCTGGTCCGGCATCTTCGTGATGCTTTTTATCACCTGGGCATGGTGGGATTCGTTCCAGAACTACTCGGTCGCCTACGTGCGCGATCGCATCGAGGTGCAGTCCACGCAAGGGATGATGGTCTTCGGAGAGGCCGATCAGATCGATCCGATGGGTGGCAAGCGGGTGAAGCGGACAAGCAAGCTCCCCACGAAGGTCTTTCCGGAGCCGGTATTCCTCAGGGGTGGTGGAGAGACCTTGGAGGACGAGGCGCAGTACCGGAAATGGGATGAGGAGATGAGAGCCGCACCGGATCAAATCGTCCGGGCCCGGCTCGATATGAAGACCTTTCCGCGCGATCAGGTAAGGCTGATGCTTCCCTACTGGCTATTCGTGCTCGCCGTGGCGCTGCCGTGGTGCGGGCTGCTGATGCTGCGCGCGCGGAGGATCCGGAAGGCGGCAAGCCGGGGTCTAACAGAACCATGAAGCCGCGGCCCATCCATCGCTCGCCTGTCTTCTGGCTCGGACTGCCGGGGCTGCTCTTTATCCTGTGGACCTGGCATGATTCACTGACCCGTGAGGCGGGCATCTTTCGATCGGCATGGCTGGAAGGTCCGGTTCACTCCGTCGGCGTGATGGATACGATCTGCTACCGGTCGGCGGGATTCCATGCGATCTATCACGTCATCGATCCCGGTCCGGGCGAGAGTGTCCGGCATTACCCGATCGAGATGTGGCGGGATGATCTGCTGCCGGGATTGCTGGCCGAGCGGGCTTCCCCGCTTCTCGCCTGGAAGACGCCGGACCCCGTTTTTGCCAATCCCCGCATCTTCATCCGCGGAGTCATCATCCCTCACTGGCTGGCGCTGGTACTCTATGGCGTGGCATGGGGCGGGGTCATCGGCTGGAGGCAAGTGCGCATCCGGCGGGCGGAATCCGCCACGGGCTCCGCAGGAGCGGTCCGAGAGGGAATGTAGCGGCGCTCTATGAGCGTCGCACTTTGGCGGCACGGGCTGCATCGGGGGATCATGGATTCGTCATTCTAAGGTAGGGAACAAGTGCACCACTTGTCCGCGAGCGGTCCGAGGACGCGCTCCGCACATTCCACGCCCCGGAGGGGCCACAGCCAATAGCCGGTGGTCGAGCGCAGCGAAAACCACCGGTTCCGCCGGTGGAGGTATTGAACCCCGGCAGGGGTTCCGGCGCGCGGGAAGTCGTCTCGATGTCCCCTCCGCGGTTACCGAGGAATTCCTTGGGCAACACGGATTCCACGCATTCACTTCGCCGTCGGGGCGCATCGCTGGAACCCCATCCGGGGTTCAATTTCATGCGTGGGCCTACCGGTGGTTTTCGCTGCGCTCGACCACCGGCTATTGGCTATTTGCCCTCCGGGCAATCAGGCCGGGTCAGCTGGAGTCTCCGGGCATGCAGCCGATAGCTGGACCCTCCGGGCAATGAGATCGGACCAGCTGGAGATTGTTAGAGAATCGATGATCCCCCGATGCGGCTGATGCCGCGATAGTCCGACGCTCATAGAGCGCCGCTACATTTTCTTTTGGACCGCTCCGGAGGAGCGCGGTGGGTGGATCCCCGATGCGGCTGATGCCGCGAGTTTGCGACGGCCATAGACCGACGCTACATTTTCTTTCGGACTGCTCCTGCGGAGCCTCGGGGGACAGGCTTGGCGAGTTATGGGAAGGAGGACTTGCGCTGTTACTGATTTTCTTCCATCCGCCGCAGGGATCGACTAGAGATGATCCATTGAAGCCAGCTCCTCTCCATCGCTCGCTGACCTTCTGCTCGGGGATCTTCGTGATGATCTTCATCGTGTGGTCCTGGCGGGACTCCATGACGGCGACCACCTATGCCTTCGTGAGTCCTTACTCGGTGCTCAGCGAGTGTGGCGCGCTCTCCGTTTGCCGGGGCGTGCCGACCGGCACCCAGGCGATGGGGAGGGATGCCACCGCGCTGGCCGGCGGATTGGTGGCCGTGGCTTGTCCCCCACCCGCCTTTCGCCGCGGGTCCGGGGAATACGGGACCATTCTCCCGCAGCCGGGCGAGCCTCATCACGTGTGGGCGCTGGATGTAATGAAGATGGCACCTACGAACTGCTGGCTGCTGATGATCCCGCACTGGCTGCTGCTACTGGCGGTGACCATGGTGTGGGCACCCGCCCTGATCCTGCGGCAGCGGAGAACCGGCCGCGCGCTGCGAGTGAGCGAGATGCTTCCGAAAGAAAATACAGCTACTTCTCCACCCACCACTCCAACTGCCGTTCGTAGGCGATGGCTTCTTCGATCCGCTTGCGGGCGGGCTCGGGGAGATCGGGGCGCTCCTTCAGCTTGAGCAGCGCGGGCAGGCTGACAGGGGTGGTGGCGGCGACGGTCCTCAACACATCATCGTCTTCCTCCCCTTCATAAAGCGCGAGCATGGCATCGACGGTGGCCGCATCCCTCAGACCACCGCGGAAGATCATCGAGTTGTAGAGCTCCTGCTTTTTCCCTGCGGGCATGTCCCACTCCTCCAGCCAGCGGGCGGCCTTTTCCGGCTCCGCCTGAAGCCAGGCGACCATGGCAATACTACGTTCATAGGAGACCTCCGGCGAGATCCCATCCAGCCACGCGAGGCCTGCTTCCCGATCCTCCAGTATCCAGCGGGCCGCGACGAGACCCGCGATCCTGGATCGCTCGGAGCTCGCTTCCGGGAAAGCCTCCGCCAGGCGCGCACTGACAGCGGGCCAATCCGACCCGGCAGCAAGTCCGGCGATGCAGCCATTGACGGATTGCCAGGAGTAGGGTGACTCGGTTTTCACCATGGTGGCCACCGTGTCGAAAACCTCATCCGGATGGCTCGCGGTGATGTCTTTGACAAGCTCCTCCAAGCCCTCGATCTCGCCGTAGCTGGCCCCATGGCTCGGATCTGTTAGAGCGTCGAGCACGCGGAGCGGGTCCTTCCGCGCGATGCCAGTGAGCACGGTGCCCGCGGCGCGGCGATCATCCTCTTTCAGGCGGCTGAGGAAGAGCTCCCATGCGGCATCCGGATCGAGCCGGGTGTAGCGCTCCCACAGGGCGCGATGAAGAAACCGGGGACGACCGTGATGCCCGGTGTCATCACCCCTGTTGGTGTAGGGAATCGCCCGATCCGCCTCCTCCACCATTTCGCGAAGCGCCGCGAAGCTGAGGGCAGAGACCAGGGCATCGAAGCGGGCAAGCATGTCCTCCTTGTCCGGCACGGGGCTGTAGTCTCGCAGCCATGACTTGATCTGCGCGATGCGTGCGGCATCGCTTTCACCGGAGAGGTCGTGGCGGCCGCGCCGCGGATCGGACGCATTTGCCGTCCGCGGTCCCTTGGCAGAGGCATGCTTGCCGGACTGTAGATCCGGATCGGAAGACCCGCGCTCCCGGGAGGCCAATCCCGCGATCAGCAGCAAGACGGCCACGCCCGCTCCGGAAAGGAGCAAGCGCCGTTGCAGGATCACTGGGGATTTCACGGCTGGCGTGATATCAGGCCCGTCCCCTCTCCGGCGAGGGTGAAATGAGGGCGTGCCGGGGACTGCAAGCCACCACCCCGCGACGCGCAGACCGATTCGCGATGCTCCCTCCACCCCCATCGCCGAAGGATTCTTTTGACGCGCCGATCCTCTATCTCCATCGTGCCGTGAAGATGAAGCATCGTGCGGTGATCCAGACAGTCCTGGCCCTTTGCGCGCTCTCCCCGCTGGGGGCGATTCTGCTGCTGCAGCGGAGGGAAAGCCTGAAGCCGATGCCGCTCACCTGGCCGCAGTGGGAGATGGGCAATCAAGTCATCGATCCCCTGGCGATCTCCGCCGCCCTCGCCTACGTGGGTTCCGCGTGGTTCTTCGAGCGGATGGTGTGGGCCGCGCCCGCCCTGCGCGGCTTCCAGCTGGTCTGGGTGTCTCTCTTTGCCGGCGGCATCACCCTCTTCATCATGGGCCAGCTCATCCCCGGCTTTGCAGGCATCGTCGGGCTGGCCTTGATTGGAAAGGCATTCGAGTCTCGGCGGGATGAGAGCAAGAAACGGCAAAGTGGCGGGTGAGTCGTGAGCATCAGAAAGGCAGGATGATGAAGTGGCGCTGGTATCGCTCCGTGATCTTTTGGGCGGGGATCTTCGTGATGGCCTCTCTCACGTGGGCGTGGCGGGATTCGGTGAAGATCCCGCGGTCCCTGGAATGGGGCCGCTGGGAGATCGACCACTGGGCCTCCGGACTGGCGATCAGCAAGCCACCGAAGCCGCCGCAGAAGTTCCGCTTCGACCGGACATTCTGGGATCCGAATATCTTCAATGGCTCGATGCCGCCCGAGCAGATCCTTAGCGATGCGGGCCCGCGTTCGCTCGAGAAGATGCGCTGGGCGAAGCCGGGCTTCTGCAGTTATCCGGAGATCCCGGTGGACGACTCGAGATGGCCGCCACCCAAGGCGATGAAGGCGGGAGAGGATCTCGGCTTTCGCCAGATCCTCATGGTCCGCTGGGGCCAGCGTCTTGCAACCGGTCCCGCCGGCAACACCGGAGTCATCCCTGGTGGCTGGCTCCTCTTCCTGCCCTACTGGCTCTTGATCGCAGCCTTCGCGGCCCTGTGGTTCCTGGTGCTGCTGTGGAGATCGAAGAGAAAGACGCAGGGATAGATGCGGCCACTCAAGAGGTAGGCCCTCCTCCTCCGGCGCGGACGGCGCATGCGGGCCGCGGCGCAAGACCATCTAACAAAAAAAACTCCATGAAACCGAAACCCCTCCATCGCTCGATCACCTTCTGGTCCGGCATCCTCGTGATGATCTTCATCGCTTGGGTGTGGGTGGATTCATCCCGCTTCGCATCGGATGCCTACCGTCATCCCTACCGGATCGGGACTGTGCGGGGGATCGTGTACCTCCACCGGGAGAGTGCCGTCAGGATCACGCCACCCGCGACGATGGCCCGGCACCGGCTTGGCCCAGGGGCCATCGAGTTCCATGTATTCCCGCCGCCGCTTTTCGCCCGCGGGAAGCAAAGGACGATCCCCGACACTCCGCCCGAGGCCGACATCGTGGAGCAGGTGAAGCGGGAGATCGCGACCTCGCCACCAGATGCGTGGGTCGTCGTCATTCCCCACTGGCTCCTCTTGCTCGCCGCCATCACGGTGTGGCTCGCCGGACTCGTCTGGCGGGACCGGCGGCAAGTGCGGGCGGGGCGATCGGCTCCGGAGGAGCGGTCCGAAAGAGAATGTAGCGGCGCTCTATGAGCGTCGGTGACTGGCGGCATGGGCCGCATCGATCGATCATCGATCCGCCCTTCAAAGGTAGGGACAAGCGCCCTCGCTTGTCCGTGGATGGGTCCTTGTTGTTAGGCCACATCTTCCATGCCCCGGAGGGGCAACCGCCAATAGCCGGTGGTCGAGCGCAGCGAAAACCACCGGTGGGTCCACGCATGAAATTGAACCCCGAATGGGGTTCCAGAGATGTGCCCCGACGACGAAGTGAATGCGTGGAATCCGTGATGCCCAAGGAATTCCCCGGTAACCGCGGAGGGGACATCGAGACGACTTCCCGCGCGCCGGAACCCCTGCCGGGGTTCAATACCTCTACCGGCGTAACCGGTGGTTTTCGCTGCGCTCGACCACCGGCTATTGGCTGTGGCCCCTCCGGGGCATGGAAGGCGGGCATGGAATGTGCGGCGCGCGTCCTCGGACCATTCGCGGACAAGCGGGGCGCTTGTCCCTACCTTTGAAGGACGGATTGATGATCGATCGATGCGGCCCGTGCCGCGATAGTCCGACGCTCATAGAGCGCCGCTACATTTCCTTTCGGACCGCTCCTGCGGAGCATGGGATGAACGCACAAGGATACGGCCCGCGCCGCCAATCACCGACGGCCATAGAGCGCCGCTACATTTTTTGTGAGGACGCTCCCTGCGGAGCGTGAAGCAAAAGTACGAGCTTGGCAGTAGAAGCGTGCCTCGCCGTCGTGGGATGCTGTGGCGAAATTATGGTAAGCCAACCTGACGTCCCGCCGCCATCGAATCCAGCACCGGCCCCGGCGCCTCGCGCGAGCGATGCGGCACTGGGAGCGGCGAAGCTTGAGGAGGACCTGAGAAGGAAGCGCCGCTCGGTGGCTTCATCATTCCTCGCGGGCGAGACGGGATCGACGGCGGGCGGATCTTCCGCGGGGGTGCCGCAGGGGAAGCCATTCCTGGGCTAAGCCAATAAACCAGCAGCGAACAAACCACGACGATGATGACGGGAGAAGAGGTGCTAAAAATCCGGGACCAGCTGAAGACGCTGCGGGCGCCGATGGAAAGCCATTGGGACCAGCTGGCGGAAATCTTCACGCCCTTCCAGCGGATCAATCCGGAGATGCCGGCGGTGCTGGATGCAGATGCGATGTTTGACAGCACGCCACGCCAGGCGGCGCATACCTTTGCCAATGGCCTGTGCTCGCTGATCACGCCGCGGGAGGAGCAGTGGTTCGAATTCTCGCCACCGAAGGAACTCGAGAAGGATGACGAGGCGATCCGCTGGTACCGGGAATGCAGCGAGACGGCGCTGGGCTACATCGAGAGCTCGAACTTCTACGAGGAGATGCAGCAGGCGCTCTTCGAGTCGCCGGTCTTCGGGACTTGCTCGCTCTACTGCGGGGACCTGGACGAGCGGGGCGAGCTGTGTTTCCTGAACCAGACGATCGGGACCTACTACATCGCGGAGGACGCGAAGGGCCGGGTAAACGTGCATGTACGGGAACTCCAGTACACGGCACAGCAGGCGGCGGATGAATTCGGCAAGGACGCGCTGCCGCGGAAGATCGCGGAGAAGGCGGGCCGGCCGGAGGGGCTGGTGGAGAAGTTCGAATTCGTCCACCTGGTGTGCAAGCGGCATGATCCGGCACCGCGGGATTCGTCCGAGGCGGTGAAGAGGCCATGGGTGGACATCGTGGTGGCCTGCGAGGGGAAATCTGTGGTGCGGCGCAGCGGGCTGAATGACTTCAGCTTCGCGTGCCACCGTTTCTCGAAGCACGCGAACTGCGTGTGGGGATTCGGCCCGGGATCGATGGCGAAGGGGGATTCGCGCCAGCTGTCTTTCCTGAATGAGCTGGCGGATCTGGGCACGGAGAAATCGGTCTTTCCTCCGATCCTGGCACCGGCCTCGATGGAAGGAGAGATCGCGCAGGGTGCGCTGGAGGTAACTTACTTCGATGAGAATTCGGCGGGCGCGGCGGGGAACATCCGGGCGCTGCATGAGCAGGGGCGCTATGATATTTTGAAGGATCGCCTGCAGGACAAGAAGACGATGGTGCAGGAGGCCTTCTTCCTGGATCTCTTCAAGATGTTCAGCATGCGCGCGCGGGATCGCTCGCCGCTGACGGCGACGGAGGCGAATTACATCGCGGGTGAGAAGCTGACGCAATTCTCCCCGGTGTATGGCCGGATCATGAATGAGATGATCGACGTGGTGCTGGCGCGGGTGTTCTCGGTGCTGGCGCGTGCGGGGAAATTCTCCCCTGCCCCGGCGGCGGTGGAAGCGGCGCTGGAGGGCGGACGGATCCGGTACAAGAACAAGATCGCGCTGGCGATGCAGGCGAAGGAGAACGGCGCGCTGACGGAGCTCTTCCAAGTGCTGATGCCGGTGCTGCAGTCCTTCCCGCAGCTGGGCCAAGTACTATTTAATGCGTACAAGCCGGAGGTGCTGATCCGGGATCTGATCCGGAACAGCGGTCAGCCGGAGCGATGGATCGCGAGCCTGAAGGAGATGCAGAAGAAGACGGAGGCGCAGGCTCAGGCGATGCTGGCGCAAGCGGAAGCTCAGGCACAGCCGCAGATGGTGAGGGGCGCTTGAGTTCAGCAAAGGCAGGGAGAATTTTATGAGAACCTTGGCAGAGAGACAGGCGGTGCAGCGGGCGCGGACGGAGGAGATCCGGAAGCGGGATGATGAGGATATGCTGGCGGTGGCGCGGCTTTTCTCAACGGAGGAGGGCCGCTATGTGCTGGAGCTGCTGATGCGCAGATTCGGCGTGCTGGGATCGAGGTTCGAGGTGAATGCGAAGGGTGTGCTGGATCCGGTGCGCGCGGGGATCCGGGACGGGCAGACAGCGGTGCCGCTTTTCATCATCCAGTGTCTGAAGAAGGCTGGGGAGAGTTCGGTGACGTTTCCAATCTGAAGATCTATGAAGAAGGTGGCGAAGAAGATCGCGGGGAAGAAGGTGGCGGCGGCGGGGCCAGGTGCGAAGGACAATGCGCCTGAACCGCCGTGTCCGGAGATGGATCCGCGGGCGGGCGACAAGACGCCGGAGGTGGTGGCCTGGTATTTCCGGCATCGGCCGGAGGAGGCGGAGGCCCGCTATAAGGGGCGGGTCTTCGGGAAGTCCGGGCTGTGATGGTTTTTCTACTAGATTTCTAATACTTTAACTTATTTCGATCGATATGTCCGAGATCCAGGATTCGGGGGTCAGTGCAGGGGCGGCGGTTTCCACGGTGGTGCCGGAGGCGGGCGGGAGTGCGGGAGCGCCCCCTGCCCTGCCGGCTTCCCCGGCGGGCTTTTTCCGGGATGAGTATGCGACGGAGGGTCGCTTCCGGGAGGGCTGGGCGGAGAAGTTCTCCGAGCTGGGGCTGCATCGCCTGGCGAGCAAGGCGGCGACGGCGAAGGATGAGGCGACGCTCTTCCGGATGCTGGACGATACGATCGGCCATGCAAGCAAGCGGGCGATGACGCGCCCGGGTGAACGGGCGAGCGAGCAGGAGCTCGCGGAGTATCGCCGGGCGACGGGTGCGCCGGAGGCCTCGGACGGGTATGCATTCCTTTCCGAAGGACTGCCGGAGGGGGCGACGCGGGACGAGCTGATGGCGGGCAAGGTGGAGTCGCTGCTTCACAAGCACCATGCGCCGCGGGAGCTGGCGGGCGAGCTGGCATCGCTATACATGGAAGCGGTGGGCGGCATGCAGCAGCGGGGCGCGCAGGTGATGGAGGCGCGGATCGCGGAGCGGGAGGCGGGCACGACGGAACTACTACGGGAGCAGTACGGTGAGGACTTCGAGCGGATGAATGCGGCGACGAAGGAATTCCTGGCATCGCACGATGTGGACGTGTCGGACCCGCTGATGCGGTATGCGTTGCTGCATCCGCAGCTGGCGCGGATCGTGAATGAGGCGCGGCTGGCGGGGAAAGAGCGTGGCCTGCCGGGTGTGGGCCGCGGGATTTTCAGCGGGAGCGGATCGCCGCGGGAGCAGGCGCAGAAGATCATGCGGGAGGATCCGCAGTGGCGGAAGAATCCGGCGAAGTTCGAGCGGGTGCGGGAGTTGTATGCGAGGGGGTGAAGGGGAAGGAGCGGGTGGCGCAAGAATCTGCGCTCCCGGGAAAGCGCGCTGGCACTTCTGCGCCCGCTTGTATTAACTTCGCCGCCATGAAGTGGCGATGGTACCGGTCTCTGATCTTCTGGGCGGGCTTGCTGGTGATGGGATTCCTCACCTGGGCCTGGTGGGATTCTTGCCGGATGTTTACCGGGATGGCCAAGAGGGACTGGGCGGTCTCCAACAGGGATGCGGGCGTGCTCGTCACGATGAAGGGTCCTGAGGCGAGCCCGAGGCTGATGACGGACCGGGTGCACGGGAGATCGATGCATGGGGCTCTGGATTTCCCCCTCCCCTTCATCTTGCGGGGCGGGGTCGCCATGGAAGCGAGCGATCCATCGGTGCCGGCAAAGGCGGGCAAGGACCGCCAAGCGATGAAGAGGCACTGGCAGAGGACGATGGCCGTGATGCCGCGCGGGATGGTGGCTTGCTTCGTGCCGTATTGGCTGATGATGGCGGTGGTGATGGTGGTCTGGCTGGGCTTGCTGAAGTGGAGGGCTGGAAGATCGGCCCGGAGAGCTTGATGCTAGCTTCCGCTGCGGATGACGTGTTAGGACGATGCGGTGAAGTGGCGGTGGTATCGTTCCCTGATCCTGTGGGCGGGCCTGCTGGTGATGGGATTCATCAGCTGGGCTTGGTGGGATTCGTGCCATAGCTCCTCGGAGGCGATGAAGAACGAGTGGTATGTGGGAAGCCATGAGTCCGGGATCACCTTCGGCCGGTCCGGGGGCACGAGGAGATCGGCCTTGGAATGGACGCGGTATGGATCGCCCGCACGCTACCACGCGCTCCATCCATCGCTGCCCTTTGTCGGCCGCGGACGGGAGGACGATTCCCACGAGGCCTCCATGGCGGCCCGGGATGCGCCGGACCGGAAGACCTACTATCACTACCGGTGGGCGGGAATGTCGAAGGAGACGGTGTGGCTTTATATCCCGTACTGGCTGATCATGGCGGTGGCAGGCGCGGCATGGGTGCTGTGCCTGGCGTGGCGATGGCGAAGTGCCACTGCCGATGCAGGATCAAGTGCGAAGGATCCCGCCGAACAGATGTAGCGCTTCGCGTGCAGCTTGTATTAACCTCGCATCGTGAAGTGGCGGTGGCATCGGTCCCTGATTTTCTGGTCCGGCTTGCTGGTGATGGGATTCATCAACTGGGCGTGGTGGGATTCGTGCCGGATGATCACGGGGATCGGCGGACATGGCTGGACGATGGCGAGCGCGGATGCGGGACTGCTGGTTTCAAAGGTCGATCCTCTGGAAGCTCCGGGCTTCGGGGCGAATCGAGAGAAGAGCGAGTCGCTGACCAAGGCGTGGGACTTGTCGCTGCCTTTCATCGTGGAAGGCGGCGGTGCCGAGCCGATGAAGCAGCCGGCATGGGTGGAGGAGCCGCGGGGCCCGGGCCAAAGCCTGGAGTCGAGGTGGGAAGAGATCATGGCGATCGCCCCGGCAGGAATGATGACGGCGTATGTGCCGTATTGGCTGGTGATGATCTCCGTGGCCCTGCTGTGGCTTTCCGGGCTCGCATGGCGGTGGAAGAGCGCGCTGCGTGACACGCGGTGATTCCCGGGAGCGCGGAGGCTCCGCCCCGCAGAGTGGTTCTTTGATGTCCCTGCCAGGGACAAGGGATGGATGAGCTGTAGAACGCCGCTTTGAAAATCCTCACAGGTCGCAGCGGATTGGCCGGGAAACACGAGATAACGGAGATGTCCAAGAACTGCATTTGCGGGGCAGAGCCTCCGCGCTCCCGGGGATGCCCGCTGCGTGATGTGCCTGCCAGGGATGAGGGATGGATGAGCTGTAGAACGTCGCTTTGAAAATCCTCGCAGGTCGCAGCGGATTGGCCGGGAGACAGGAGAGAACGGAGATGTCCAAGAACTGCTTCTGCGGGGCAGAGCCTCCGCGCTCCCGGGGATGCCCGCTGCGTGATGTCCCTGCTAGGGATGAGGGATGGAGGAGCTGTAGAATGCCGCCTTGAAAATCCTCGCAGGTCGCAGCGGATTGGCCAGGAGACACGAGAGAACGGAGATGTCCAAGAACTGCTTCTGCGGGGCGGAGCCTCCGCGCTCGCGGGGAAATGGCGTGCGCAGATGAATGATGGGAGGGGGCATCTTGCATGATGACGGGGAACTCGCGACTGCGAGCCGGGGCTGCCGATGACTGGTTCTTAGCATCTATCACGAGATGAGTCGATGCGGCACGCGCCCTGCAAAAGAGTGCGGCATGATCAATAGCGACGAACAGATCCAGACGGGAACGGTGCCAAACGAACATCCGGAGGCGAAGGATCATGGCACCAGCCATGTGGTGCGGAAGGAAGGCCTGGGCGGTGCCGTGGGGACTTCCGTGGGAACGGTGACGGGCGCTGCGGCGGGTGCCGCGGTGGGTGCCTTCGCCGGCCCGGCAGGCATGGCCGTGGGTGCCTTGGTCGGCGCAGGCCTCGGGGCCGTCGGCGGAAAGCTGGCGGGCGATCCGGTGAATGATGAGCTGGAGAAGAAGGTAGATCCGGAAGGTCCGCGTGGTGAGTCCGGCTCCGGCGGTGGATCGAATGAGGTGTAGGAGCGGAGAGCCGAGAGCGAAGAGCTTGGAGCAAAGAGTTGGATGAAGGGCGGGGCGATCCCCTGCCCTTTTTCGTGTACGAGTGCGGAGGGCGGAGGCCGGTGATTTTGTTACTAGGTTGGCAGTAGAAGATGACCGGGGCATCGGGCAGGATGCGGATGTCGCTTGGACGATGGTGAACCCGTTGATCGGGCCCGGAGGATGGGTGGCGGATTTCCCGAGGGTCCGATGATGAGTCGGCATCCGGAGGCGACCCCGCGGGGCGGGTCAATCGCGGGAGTTCTCATTCACGCAATCAACGAACGATTCATTCCTTTTTACTTTTATGGCCTTTGACTCTTCCGTCCCGGACGGATTTCCGAACCAATATGATGACGAGTGGCGCATCGAAATGCAGCAGCTCGATAGCCGGCTGGCGCCGTATGTGGATACCTTTCCGCTGAATGCCGAGGGCAAGCGCTTCCAGCGCCTGCCGAAGGTGGCGGCCCGGCAGATCACCACGCGGCACGGCGACACCAATCCCGATGACATCGATGCGGAGTACCGCTGGTGCTATGTGAACTTCAAGGACAGCGCTCACATCCTGGACGAGCTGGAGGTGAAGCAGCTGGGCTCGGTGGGCTCCCCGCACGTGCAGATCATGAAGCTGCAGAAGGCGGCGGCGCGACGCGACCAGGACAAGACGCTGATCGATGGCATCCGCGGCACGGTGCAGTCCGGCAAGACCGGATCGACCCCGATCACCTTCGGCAGCGAGTGCGCGAGCATCGCGGTGAACTACGTGGACTCGGGCGGCGCGGTGAATTCGGGGATGACCTTCTCGAAGCTGCTGGAGGTATCGACGCGTTTCGGCCTGGCCGATGTGGGCGGGCAGGATGTGGAGAATACCTTCGCGGGCTGCGTGATCCTGACGCACCGCCAGATCAAGGACCTGCTGCGCGAGGAGAAGATGACGAGCGCGGACTACGGGCTGCAGCGTCTTCTCACCGGCCAGGTGGTGGGCTTCGCCGGGCTGGCGATCAAGGCGGTGACGCCGGACTTGCTGCCGCACAATCCGGCGACGGACGTGCGCTCCTGCTATGCCTTCGCCCGTGAGGCGGTGGCCTTTGGCATCGCGATGGACCCGTATGCGCGGGTGGATGTGCTGCCGCAGAAGTCGCACGCCGTGCAGCTGCGCAGCGTGTGGGGATGGGGTTGCACGCGCCTGGATGGCGACGGGGTGATCGAGATCCTCTGCGATGAGAGCCCGTGATGCGCGGAGGTAGCGAGTAGCGATGAGAATCTAACAACGACAATCTGACATTATGGCAAAGACTCTTCAATCGGTGCAGTATGCGGCGCAGCTGGCAGCGGCGCTGGATTTCAGCGACCGGATCAATGACAAGCGGCAGGTCTCCGGGGAGGTGCAGTATTCCTTCCTGGATGTGGCGCCGACGGTGGACAATGCGGCGACCGATGTGATCGACCTGCTGCGCCTGCCCGACGGGGCGATCGTGATTCCGGAGCTGAGCAAGGTGATCGTGACGGATGACATGTCGAGCGGTGCGGTGGCTTTCCACATCGGCGACGTGCTGGACGCGGACCGCTATGCGGTGGCGATCAACTGTGCCTCGGTGGGCACGGTGGAATTCCTCTCGGGGGTGCTGCCGGATGGCTACACGAACCGGCACAAGGTGGTGGATACCGGGGCGGCGGCGAGTTCGACGAACCTGGTGAAGCTGACGCTGGCGACGTATGGCGCGACGGTGGAGCCCGGGGCATTCCGCGTCTTGCTGGCGTGGAAGTCGCTCTGATGGGGAAGCTTGGCGGTTAGGTAGGGACAAGCGCCCCCGCTTGTCCGGAACTCACGGAGCGGGGCGCCTCGGATGATGCGTCCCCTCCCTGAAGCCACGACATAGAACGCGGAACCCGGGGTGAATGGAGAACAGAAGAAGCAACGCCGCATGGGCCGCTCCGAATTGGACTCCGGGTCCCGCGTTCTGTGGCGTGACGAACGATAGGTAAGGACGAGCGCCCCCGCTCGTCGGGAACGGTGGGGATAGTGACCGGAGACAGGGCGAGCACCTTCGCTTGCCGGGGATGTTGAGGGACGGCGGCGTGCCACCCTGGCTCCGGTCCAATCCGCCCGGGCGCGGAACGATTTTTTCTAACAAGCGACGATGAATACGAATACGGATCTGGCGAATCGGGCGCTGGCGCATATCGGGGAGATGAGGATCTCCGATATCGATGACGCGGAGAACAAGGCGGCTCGCGTTTGCAAGGGCTGCATCCAGCAGGTCATCGATGAAGTGCTGCGGGAGCACCGGTGGAATTGCGCGATCAAGCGGGTGGCGCTTTCCCAGCTGGCGCTTGCACCGGAGCACGGGTTTGCGCGGGCCTTCCAGCTGCCGGGGGATTTCCTGCGGCTGCTGGAGGTGAATGGCGAGCAGTTCGGCGAGTCGGACGAGTTCTTCGAGATCGAGGAAGGCGCGCGGTTGCTCACGAATGCGGACAAGGCGGAGATCCGCTATGTGCGGCGCATCCCGGTGGTGGAGTTTGACCCGCTGCTGGCGAAGGCGGTGAGCGCGGCACTGGCGGCGGAGATCTGCGTGCCGCTGAACTTGAACCTGCAGATGCAGGCGCAGCTCGAGGGACTGAAGGCGCGCGCGGTCAGCAAGGCGCAACGCATCGATGCGATCGAAGTCGGCAGCCGCGAGGTCAGGCCGATCGAGCGGCTGTTAGGCAATTCGCTGCTGATCCGTGCGCGCGGCGCGAGGCCGCGGAATCCCCTGCGCTACCAACTCCCATGAGCCGCCAGATCGAACGACGCATTTCCTTCAATGGCGGCGAGGTATCGCCATGGATCGAGCCGCGGATCGACCTGGAGAAATACCGGTCGAGCGCGCGGCGGATGGAGAATTTCCGCCCGGCCACGTACGGCGGTGCCTTCTCGCGGGCCGGCACCTTGTTCGTGGGACCGCAGCCGAATGCGGCGGAGGCGGCGCGGCTGGTGGCCTTCGAGTTCAGCGCATCCACCACGATGATGCTCGTTTTCACCGCGGGCGAGTTCACGGTTTACACCACGGGCGAGGTGCCATCCGTGCCGGTGGTGGACACGGGCGGCGTGGATGGCATCTGGTCGACCGGGAAATCCTACCCGCGCGGCACCTGGATCCAGCAGGTGGCGGAGGGCTTTCAAGGGATCTACTACTGCAATGAGGACCATGGTTCGGGGGCCTTCCCCGCGGATCTGACCGCAGGCAAATGGACGCTGACCTCGGCCTTCAAGCGGGCCACGCCGTATGCGGCGGCGGAGCTGCGCGAGCTGCAATTCCAGCAGATCAATGACCTGGTCTATGTGACTCATCCGAACCACGCGCCGCGGATCATTTCCCGCCATGCGAACAACAAGTGGACGATCGACAAGCTGGTCCAGGAATGGCCGGCGCTGCGGGACGAGAACATCACGAACACCAGCCTGCAAGCCAGCGCGGTGACCGGCAATGGCATCACGATCACCGCGAACGACGACATCTTCCAGCCGGGCCACGTCGGCAGCCGCTGGGTGATGAGGCACCGTCGCGCGAAGCCCTACGTGGTGAGAAGGATCAAGGATGCGGCGGCGAATGATACTTCCGAGGAGCTCTTCGTGTTGGGCGATTGGTCGCTCTCCGTGATCACCGCGGACAACATGGGAAACTGGGAAGTCGTCGGCGTGGTCGAGCGTTCGTATAACAAGATCACCTGGGAGACGGTGCGCAGCATGGCCGCGAGCCGCTCCGACCGCAGCGGGATCATCACCGGCACGGAAATCGATCCCTGCTGGATGCGGGTGAGGATCGACTCGATCGACGGGCCATCCTTGGCACCGCCGCACGGGAAGTTCACGCTGGAGGCGGTGGATCCGGATCACCACGGGATCTTCGAGGTCACGGGCTATAGCGATGCGCAGCACGTCACGGCGAATGTCATCTTCACGATCGCGAATCACACGGAGCCGACGAAGCGCTGGTCCGAGCCGGCATGGAGCGACTACCGCGGCTGGCCGCGCACGGTGTGCATCCATGAGCAGCGGCTGATGCTCGGGGGAAGCGCGAGCCAACCGCAGACGGTGTGGGGCAGCATCATCGATGACTTTCACAATTTCCGCACCGGCAGCGATGACGACATGGGCCTGGCACTGACCTTCGCCGGGCAGAAGGCGAATGCGATCCAGTGGATGGTCTCGCAGGGCACGCTGATCCTCGGCACCTCCGGCGCGGAGGGCCCGGTGGGCGCGCGGGAGGCGGAGAAAACCCTGACGCCGGGAAATGCGCGCGCGGGGAAATTCAGCTACACCGGCAGTGCCTTCATCCAGGCGATCCCGGTGCAGGATACGGTGATCTTTATCCAGCGGAACGGGCGGAAGGCGTGGGAGTTCTCCTTCGTCTTCGAGAGCGATGGCTACAAGGCGCAGGACCTCACGCTGCTGGCGGAGCACATCACGGACGGGCAGATCGTGGAGGTGGCCCTGCAGCGCTACCCGGAGCCGGTGGTGTGGTGCGTGGACTCCGGCGGGCAGCTACTAGGACTGGCGTACGAGCGGAACCAGAACATCGCGGGCTGGTTCCGCTACGTGACGGATGGCGATTTCGAATCGGTGGCGGTGCTCAGCAGCGGCGGCGAGGAGGACCAGGTGTGGGTGACGGTGAGGCGCGGCGGCAGCCGTTTCATCGAGCGCTTCCAGCCGGACCGGATGCGGCTCCTGAAGGAGGGCCAGCAGGCGCGGGTGTGCAGTGCGGATGCCGCGGTGATCCATGAAGGGGCGGCGACGCTGACGATCGGCGGGCTGGAGCATCTGGAGGGCCGCTCGGTGTGCGTGCTGGCGGATGGCGCTCCGCTCCCGGACAAGGTGGTGAGCAGCGGACAGATCACGCTGGAAATGCCGGCGTCCACGGTGATCGCGGGACTTCCCTTCACCTGCTACCTGCAGCCGAGCTACGTGGAGACGGGTGATCCGAATTCGCTGTCGAAGGTGGCGTGGAAGAACCTGCACCGGGTGGATCTGGAGCTTTGGAAATCACTGGGATGCTCGGTCTCGGCAAATGACGGGGAAACCTGGGAGCGCGTCGAGTTCCTCCAGCAGGGCATGGCGATGGATGCGCCCCTGCCCCTCTACTCCGGCTACAAAGAAGTGGCCTGTGACAGTAGAAGCGAGCGGAAGACATCGCCCATCATCCGGCAAACCCAACCGCTCCCGCTGAACGTGCTGAGCCTGCACGTCTGGCACGAGATGAATGCCGGGTAAGCGGGAAGCGGGAGACGAGCGATGAACGAAGAAACACTCAAGCAGGCGACGGCGGTGGATGCGCTGCTGGCGATGATGGTGGAGCAGCCGCCCGCGGATATCCGGGCGCGGCATCTCTTCACGCCGGGCCTCTACACGCGCGGCTGCCGGATCCCGCGGCACACGCTGCTGGTGACGGAGCAGCATCTGACGGAGCACCCTTTCATCATCACGGAGGGCACGGCCTGGGTGTGGTCGGAGAATGAAGGCGTGGTGATTTACCAGGCCCCGCACATCGGCGTGACGAAGCCAGGGACGCGCCGCGTGATCTGGACGGAGACGGAGGTGATGTGGACCACCTTCCATGCGACGGAGGAGACGGATGTCGAGCAGATCGGCAGGACGATCCTGGCAGAGGTGGAGAATCCGCTGCTGCCGGACGGGCATCCCGGATTGCACGCGTGGCTGGGGCAGCTGCCGGTGAAGACAGAAGATTTGAAGGCGACAAACGGGAGGCTGGAGGCGGACGAGTCCTGAGGCCCGCTCCTCCTCTCATTTCCCATAACCAATTTTTTACATCATGAGCTGGTGGGCATTTGGCATTTCGATGGCGATGACGGCGATCTCGACCGACATCACGGTGCGGAGTTCGCGCGCGGCGGCGAAGGCGACGGAGAAGGCGGCCTTTCTCAATGCGAATGAGAAGCGCATCCAGGCGCAGCAGGCGATGGATGTAGCCGCGGAGAATGCGCGGCGGAAGCAGACGGAGAATCGCCGGCAGCTGGCAGCGGTGCGCGCGGCCACGGCGGCGAATGGCTTCCAGATGGAAGGTACGCCACTCGCCGTACTTGGGGATACCGCGCTGCAGCTGGAGCAGGAGATCCTGGACATTTCCTACGATGCGGAGACGCGCCGCCGCGCGCTGCTGGCCGGTGCGGAGATGGACATCTGGGAGGGCGCGAACAAGGCCTCCGCCCTGCGCACGGAGGCCACGGCATCCGCGGTGCAGGGCATGGCCAGCGCGGCAGGCAGCTATGTGAATGCCAGCGGCATGGGAGCTTCCTCCTCCCCCTATCTCGCCGCGGATGGAGCAAAGCGCCCCGATGGATCACCGAAAGGATTTTGAAACGGCATGAATCTACCACGCATCAGTTATTTGACGAATGGCCCGGCCGCTCCGGACCGCAGCCTGGACGCGGCATCGGCACCGGCACGCGCCATGGCACAGGTGGGCTCCGCGCTGGAGTCCATGGGCGAGCAAGGCTTCCGCATCGCGCAGCAAGTGCGCGTGACAAAGGAAGCGGGCGATCGCGCCGCCTTCATGTCGGAGGTGGAAGGGGAAGCGGCGGAGTTCAACAACTCGCTGCTCGCCAAGCCCGACTTCCACCAGTGGACGCAGGAGTATCGCGACATGGAGGCCGGCTGGAAATCCCGCGCTCGCGAGCTGGGGCTTTCGAATGAAGGGCTCGCCACGCTCGGCGAGCAGCTGCTGGACTTCAGCACCCGGCAGGGCATCGCGCTGGAGCGGAATGTCGCGCTGCGCACCGTGCAAGAGAGCCACGTGAAGATCGGCCACTCCCTCCAGCGCCACGCCGCAGCGGGTGATGCCGATGGCGTGGCGCGGGATCACCAGGAGCTCGTCGCCACCGGCATGCCAGCGCAGCGCGCCGCAGAGGTGATGGCGAAGGCGAATGCCAGCGCAGTCGTCATGCGTCTGGCCGCAGGCATCATCCAGGATCCCGTCGGCACCATCCGCACGCTCTCCGATCCCGCGGTGCAGAAGACCCTCCCGCAGGGCGTGCAGGCACTGCTCGGCGATCAGGCCCATGCGGAGAATCGCAAGCAGACCTTTGCCGAGGTGGACAAGTTTCACGATGGCGTGAAGAAGCTCGTCATCACCAGCGCGGCGGATCTTCAGGATGGCTTCCAAAAGCTCGATCCCCAGTTGAAGGAGATCCTCGGAGAAAGCCTCCAGCAGGGCATCAGCGCGGAGGAGCAGTCACGGCGGAAAACACCGCAGTATCAGCTCCAGACCACGGGCGAGGTGGCAGACCTGCTGAATACCTTCCAGGTGGATAGCCCGGACTTCGGCAGCAAGTACTACCAGATCACCTCCCTGCTCGAGACCCTGCACGAGAGCCCCGCGAAGCAGCAGCTCAGCTGGCGCGTGGACCAGGTGCGGAATGGCCAGCAGGAGATCTGGGGAAATGCCGCGGATGAATATCGCGACCGCTTGAAGGCGGACTTCGAAGGCGGCGTCTTCGGGACCCTCACCACCCGCGTCACGGCGGGAGACGTGCTCGGCGCGGGATTGCTGAAGGATACCACCAAGCTCGTCGCCGCAGGATTCACCACGGAAGACGCAGCCCACATCGCGAATCTCAAGAACCCCCAGCACCAGCTGGAAAGCTTCCAGGCGCTCTACGCACACCGCCCCGGCTTCGATGAAAGCGCGGAGTTCGACCGGAAGTCCTTCCGGATGCTCGCGAAGGTGAAGGACCAGCGCGGCCACTTCGAGTACCCGGACGAGGTGCAGCGGAATGCCGCGCGCGAAAAGTACGGCGCTGCCCAGACCGACTTCGAGAACTGGCTCAGCGTCCACCCGGACGCCACGGAGCCGGACATCCGGACGAAATACTATGCCGTGAAGAAACCCGGCGGCATCACGGAAGCACGCAAGCTGCTCGTGGAGGCCCCCGATTTCCCGGACGCAGCCGCACAGGATTGAGGAGCACCGCCACCTGCTACGAGGCACGCCGTACTTCTCCCCCATCTCTCCACACGCACCCTTTTCATGGTCACGAACCTCACCGAAGGCATCCCGCAATCCGACGGGAACCCGCTGGCAACCGACTTCACGCGCCCATGGACGGATGCGGAGCAGGCCATGCGCGATGATCTCCGCGCCCTGGCGCCGGATCCCGGCACGGACACGCCCGCGGACCCCGCTCCTCCGGAGACGGACCCGGCCTTCTCTCACAATCCCCTCCAGGCGGAGCTCTACCAGCCATGGCTGGAGCAGGAGGAAGCGCGGCAGGACAAGCAGGCGAAGTGGAGAGCAGCCCAGGGCGCGAAGCTCGACCACGCCATGCTCGATTGGAGAACGGCCACCGCGGGAAAAGCCATCGCGCTCGATTTCGCCGAGGATCCGGAGACCGCGCGCAGGCAAGCGCTGGTGGAGTCCTACCTCTTCATCGAGAACGAAGGCCGCGAGTTCCGCAGCCGCGCCAAGCGCGATGGCCTGCGCGACCGGATCGCCTACGAATCCTTCGACGGACGCGGCGCGGATGACGATGACGCCTTCTTCACCGAGATCGAGAAACTCTCCCGCACCCGCGATGCCCGCGCGAAGCTCCTGCGCAAGCTCCAGGATGAAGCCTCCTTCGCCGCTCTCACGGAGATCGCCGGACAGGCACCGCAGCAGACCGAGGCCCGGTGGCTGGAGACCCTGCGTCAGGATCCCGGCTATCAGCCGGGCGACGATGGCCGCTATCTGGAAGTCCGGAATGAGATCCTCAGCGCCACGAAGGACCGGCTCTCCCCCATCGCACCGCAGATCCACTCGCAGTGGCAGGCCATGCTGGCCGGCGGGGACCTCGATGTCGGCGGCCTTGGTGATTTCCTCGCGGATGAGGACCTCCGTGCCCAGCTGCTCGACTCCATCGGCATCCTCGCCCGCAAGCTCCCGAAGGAGCAACAGGCCACCTTCCTCTCAAACCTCCGCAAGCAGAGCGGCCGCGACTTCTCACGCCTCGGAAAGACCATCGGAAACTTCCTGGCTGACCCCATGGGCCGCGAGGACCCGCTCCCGCCGGACTACATGGCGATGTATGAGTGGAATACCGAGAACCCCGATTACCCGCGCATCCGCTATGAGCAGGACAAGGAGCGCGCGCGCAATTTCCTCCATGACCTGGAAGAGATCGTCCAGCTCCAGTATGACCCCGTGAAGCCGCTCTCCGCGCCCGGCTCCCGGATGGAGGCTTTTGAGACAGGCATCTATGCCGCACCCGGCGCACTCGGCACCACCCTCGTCGCCGCCACTCCCTACCTCGGGCAAGTGCTCAGCTACAAGCTGATCGAGGAGGAGTCCTACCACAGCACCCGCAAGCAGCTCATCCCCGCACTGGGACGCGATGAAGCCGCGCGCCTCGCCGGAGAGATCGCGCCCCTCTCCGCCGCCATCCAGCTTCCCATGGAACTCTTCGGCGCGAAGGGCCTCGGAAAAAAGATCCCCGGCGTGAGCGATGCCATCGAGCGGCTCACCTCATCCATGGTCACGCGCTTCACCGGCCGCGTCATCGCCGGTGGCATCGTGGAAGGTAGCACGGAATCCCTCCAAGCACTCGTCGATCCCCTGCTCATCGACATCGGCCACGTCATCGATCCGAAGATCCCCGCTACCCAATGGCTCAATGGCCAGGACGGCGTCTTCGATGCCTACGATCGCAAGCTCATCACCACCTTCACCAGCGTCGCCCCCCTCGCCTTCCTCGGTGCCAGCCGCGGCGCCTTCCGGGACGCCAGGCTCCAGGCATTTGCCAAGGCATCCGAGACCGAGCTGCTCGCCACCGGCCTGCAAGCGCAGGACATCACCGCGCTGAAGTCCGCGAAGGGCCTCTTCGAGATGGAGCGTGTCCTCGGTGCAGCATGGACCCGGCTCGATCCCCGCAGCGAGACCGCACGCAGCGCCCAGGCCACGCTTGAGAAAAACTTCCACGACCAGCAGGCCGCCTTCACCGCCGCACGCGAGAGCGGCATCATGCCAAACTTCATTCCCACCGGCGATGGCTTCGCGGTCGTCGATCCCCATAGCGGCGAGGAGATCGGACGCGCCGCGGACATCCCCGGCGCCCTCCGTCTCGCCGGCGTCCACCTGGACAGCACCGATGAGCTGCGCGCGAACCACGCCGCCTACCTCGCCAGCACCCTCGAGATCGCCGGGGCCATCCAGGCAAACACCGACACCCCCACCCGCCGCAGCGAAACCATCTTCCGCCCCGGCGAAACGATCACCGCAGCCCAACAGGCCGCCCTCTCCCCGCGCGATGAAGCCCAGGTCCTCGCCGAGCTGAAGCTCCGCGAGCAAATGGAAGGCAACGCCAGCTTCCACGACATCGTCCTCGGCCAGAATGTCACCGAGCTCAGGCAAGGCGTCCGCCGGATCACCAATACGATCAATGCCGGAGGTACGATCCGCACCGTAGTTCACGAATACGGCCACGGCTTCCTCATCGATGCTCTGGCCACCGGCCGCATGAGCCTCGCCGAAGTGACAGAGGCCATCCGCGCCTTCGACACGGTGCTCAAGAGCAAGCGCGAACGCCGCGGCCGCCCCCGCCGGGATGATGTGCAAGCACCAGGCCAGCAGCTCAATTTCCTCCCCGAGGGCGAAGTGCACTTCACCGCCGTGAGTGAAGCCGTCAGCGAGTTTCTGGAATCCGAGATCCTGCGCGGCGGCAAGACCGCCGGACGCCTCGGCCTCTCCCCCGCCATCATCTCGCGGAATATCACCGCCGCCTCCAAGCTGGCACCGGGTGCCGTGAAAAAATTCGCTCTCTTCATGAGCGCTGTCCGCGAGCTCTTCGGCCTCGCCTTCCAGCGCGCCCATGCCACCAGGAAGGCGATCCGTGAAGGAAGACTGGATGAAGCGAAGATCGATGACTTCGTCTCCAAGCTCATCGGGCTGGATGCAAATGGGGCCGCGCCGGCAAGCCAAGAAACGTCAGGGATCGAAGCAGAGCCAGTGGTGGCGTTCTCGCTCGGCGGAAGGGACCAGGCACCGGGCAACGCACGCCCCGCCTTCGACGAGGACTTGATCAAACGCGCCGTGGATGAAGCCATTGCGCGTGGCAACATCGCGAACACTGATGACATCCGCCCCCTCCTCGACGGCTACGAAAAAGCGGATCCCCTGACACGCGACTCCGAGTTTCACCGGCAAGCGAGCGCGCTCAATGATCTCGTGATCCAGCGTCTGCTCGCGCGAGATCCCATGACCCGCGTGGCCATCGTTCTTGCCGGCGGAGGAGGCAGCGGCAAGTCATCGGTCTTGAAGCGCCTGAATATCCCGCGGGATCTGGTCATTGATACGACGCTTTCATGGGAGGACTATGCGCGCAAGACCATCGCGGACATCGAAGCAAGCGGAAGGAGAGCGATCGTGCTCTACGTCCACCGCCCCTTCGCAAGGTCGTTCGAGCATGGAGTTATCGGAAGATACTTGAAAGGAAAAAGGGCGGGCAATCCGCGCCTTGTGCCCTTGCGCGTGGCCGCGGAAGCTCATGTGGGAGCACAGGAGACTGCTATCGCGATGGCCGAAGGAGGACTCAGAATCACCATCTTCGATAACTCGGGAAGTGCAGGTCAATTTACCAAGAGGGACATTGAGTTCCTAAAGCAGAACCGCTATATTACAGCCAATGAAGGGAGAGACGAATCAGGGCCCGCCACCGCAGCGGATACCCACGGCAGACGAGGTGGAAGCTCAACTGGTGGAAGCGATGGAAAGAGCCCGGGAGGGAATCATGCAGGACCGCGAGAAGGAGCTTCTAATAGAGGCGGAGATGGAGGCCGAGTGGGCCGCAAACAAGCAGCCATCGCCCGACTCATCGCCGAAGGACACGCCATCATCGAGCGCTACCGGCGGGAAGGAAAGCTGACCGACGCCGAGGCCCGCGCCTTCCGCGGGGAGAACGAAGGGCCGGATGGGTCCACGGATGACAATGGACCGCCCAGCGACGGAGGCTTATCCTTTTCCATCTCTCCCAGTCATGCCCGAATCCGGGAGAACTTGGACAGCACGAGCGCTGGCTCCATCAAAGCCCCCGACGGGACCACGAGCGACGACGCCGATACCCTTGATAAAGATTCAAATTCCAACTATGATTCCACCGATGAGCGAAGGAAGGATAACCAACGTGCGAGCGGTTCGCGAGACTCCCGAGCAAATCCAGAAAAGGCAACAGATGCTCGAAGAGGCAAGGAAGGAGTCAGAGACATCCTCTCCCGAGCAAAGGCTGCAGGAGTTGCTCGACTTGGCAGAGCGGGCGCTGAGTTCGAGCCCCTCATCCTCGGAAAAGAAGGAGTCCTGAAGATCCCGACCAAGAAGGGTCTGTTTGTTTTCAACCGGAAAGGTGAGACGATCAGGAGTGCCGACATCGAAGCCGCACGGCAGAAGGCCATGCTGATCGAGGCTTTGGGCGGATTCCCCACCGAAGTCATCGAGAATGACGACGGCAGCTTTACAGTCTATCAGGACTACGGAGACGAGATCACAAAGCAAGAATACGAGCGCTTGGTCGTTCCGAAACTCAATCAACGACCAAACGCGTGGGAGACCTGGGATCTCGAACTCGACGGAAAGACCTACCGGATCGGCGATCTCCACTGGGGTAACTTCCGCAAGGACAAGAACGGCGATATTCGAATCACCGACCTGATCGGCGGCGAGATCGACCCGGAGCCTGACTCACCTTAAGTAGCCACCCCTCGGATAGCGTCCGCCCCCTCCTCGATGGCTACAAGGAGACCGATCCCCTGACACGCGACTCCGAGTTTCACCGGCAAGCGAGCGCACTCAATGATCTCGTGATCCAGCGTCTGCTTGCGCGAGATCCCGTGACCCGCGTTGTAATCGTCCTCGCTGGCGGAGGAGGTAGCGGCAAGTCATCGGTCTTGAAGCGCCTGAATATCCCGCGGGATCTGGTCATTGATACGACGCTCTCATGGGAGAACTATGCGCGCAAGACCATCGCGGAAATCGAAGCAAGCGGAAGGAGAGCGGTCGTGCTCTACGTCCACCGCCCCTTTGCAAGGGCCTCTGAGGATGGCGTGATTGGAAGATACCTGGACGGCAAGGAGGAAGGCAATCCGCGCCTTGTGCCCCTACGAGTGGCCGCAGAAGCCCACGTCGGAGCTCAGGAAACTGCGCTCATGCTGGCCCAGCAAGGCATCAGGGTCATTGTCATGGAAAACTCTGGCGCTCTTGGCACTGCAAAGCGCGAAGACATTGAATTCCTGAAGAAAAACATCTACACTACATACCGTGAGCGGAAACGAGAAGCCGGGCCGGATGACCATCGACGAGATGACCGAAATGGTCGCAAAGGCCGCAGAGGAGGCTCTGAAGAAGGTGCAGGAAGAGGTCGCGAGCAAGCAATCGCCCGACTCATCGCCGAAGGACACGCCATCCTCGAGCGCTACCGGCGGGAAGGAAAGCTGACCGACGCCGAGGCCCGCGCCTTCCGCGGGGAAGGCAACGGAGGACCGGATGGCGACAAGGATGGAGGCGATGGATCGCCGGGAGACGGACGCATCTCCTTCTCCATTTCCCCTAGGCGCCCGGGCATACCGGAAGGCCCTGGCAGCGGGAGCGATAGCATAAGCAAGCCAACCCAAGGGATCGCGGGCAATGCCGCCGCCCTTGATAAGAATCCAAATTCCAACTATGATTCAACTGATGAGCGAAAGACGGATAACGAAGGTAACCATGCGCATGGAGACTCCATCCGAAACGCGTCTCCGGAACGAACTCCAAGAAAAGGGAAGGACGGAGTCCGGGAACTTGTCGCCCGAGCAAAGGGAGCGGGAACTCTTAGACCTGGTGGAGAAGGTGCTGAGTTCAGCACCGTCCTCCTCGGAAAAGAAGGAGTCCTGAAGTTCCCCAAGAAAGCGGGATTCATCATTTACGACCGAAATGGTCGAATCTCAAACCGCAGCGGCATCGAGGCAGCTCGGGAGAAGGCGATGCTGATCGAGGCCTTGGGAGGATTCCCAACGGAGGTCATTGAGAACGATGACGGGAGTTTCTTCGTTTATCAGGAGTTCGGCGATGAAATTAGCGAGGCGGAATATGCCAGCCTGATTGTCCCGAAGCTGAATCAGCAGCCACTCGGAGGAGGCATTTATCGAGTCGAACTCCACGGCAAGACTTACCAGATCGGCGACCTGCACCGAGAGAACTTCCGCAAAGACAAGAACGGCGATATCCGCATCACCGACCTAGCCGGCGGAGAGATTGATCCGTAAGCCGCCCTCTCCCCGCGCGATGAAGCACAGGTCCTCGCCGAGCTGAAGCTCCGCGAGCAAATGGAAGGCAGCGCCAGCTTCCACGACATCGTCCTCGGCCAAAGCGTCATGGAGGCGAAGGAAAAGGTCCGCCACTTCACCAATACCCTCAATGCCGGTGCCACCGGCAGCACCGTCATCCATGAATACGGCCACGTCTTCCTCAATGACGCCGTCGCCGCCGGACGCATCACCCTTCAGGAAGCCGCCGAAGCCATGCGCGCCTTCGACACCGTACAGCAGGGCAAGCGCGAACGCCGCGGTCCAGCCCCTCAAGGCAACCCGCAAACGGCAGATCGTCCGCTCAGTTTCTTGCGGGAGGGCAGGTTGAACTTCACCTCGGTCAGCGAGGCTGTGAGCGAGTTCCTGGAATCCGAAGTCTTGCGCCGCACGAAGACCAATGGCCGTCGCGGACTTCCCCCTGCCATCATCTCGCGGAACACCGCCAGAGCCACCAAGCTGGCACCGGGCTCCGTCCCGAAATTCGCCCGCTTCCTGAAAACCGTGCGCGAACTTTTCGGTCTCGTCTTCCAGCGTGCGCAGGCCACAAGGAATACGATTGAAGAGGGAGAGACGGATGCTCAAGCAGACAAGGCCGCTCCAAGCCAAAGGATCTCGCGAAAGCAACTTGGAAGCTTCTTCCTCGCTGAGGGCGACCTTAATGGAGACAAGCTTGAGCGGGCCATTGACGAAACCACGGATTCACTTGCTGGCAATGATGGAACTGGAAGACCGAGAGATGGTGGCCTGGGCAAATTCCTTGGAGAGTTCTCCGGCTTCATGAAGCGGGTGGCTGAAGGAGGACCTGGCGCACCGCAGCCCGGTGGCAAGGCGGCCAGCATCCTCTTGGCAGACCGCCTCACTCATCAGATCGAGTCATGGAAGCCGGTAGGCTCCATCGTCAAGGGCCCTGAGGACATCTTCGCCCTCAACCAAGCCTTCCGGAATCCATGGTTCAAGTCGATCCGCCTGATGGCGATCCATCCGGAGACCGGCGCGGTGATCAGCGCACGGGTCCACTCCATGGGCACCACCAGCCGCCTCTCCAGCGACCTCAATGACATCATGGGCTTCATGGAGGAAATCCGCGGAGAGCATCCCTTTGCGGAATTGGTCATCTCCACCAACCACCCCGGCGGCGATCCCCGGCCAACCGCACAGGACCAGGACCTCCACGCCAAGGCACGAAAGCTCGCCGATGAACTCGGCATCCCGCTGGCGGACTACGTCATCACCAATGGCACCCGCGGCTGGAGCATGGCGCAGAACGAGGAGTTCACCATGCCGGAACAAATGGCCGTGACGTGGGCCGCAACAGAGCGCTCGGAGATGACTATGCTTCAGGATACTCACCTTCAACGGGACCTAGCCGCCACCCTGCGTGCAAGCAATCCCGATGTGAATTGGGTTGTCTATCTCGACGAGGGCTACCGGGCCAGAGCCATGAACGTCTTGCCTGACGATCCGGAGGAAGCCGCCAAGGTGATCCTGCGCGACACTTGGGAACAAGGGACGAAGAACCTTGTTCTCTTCCCCGGGACAGCAAATCAGAATAGCGAGCAATGGGCCCAGCCTGTTGAAGACATCCTAGGCACTCACCGCACGCGACACCCTGCCATCGCCATCCCCGGAGAGCCGGACTCGCCCTCAGGGAGCAATCTTGGGGAAGGCGGCGCCCGCCCTTACCTCGCTAGCTTCCCCTCCTTGGCGGAAGGCCAATCCGGAGAAATGATCCATGGCATTGATTCGGAGCGGATCTCAAGTTATCTTCAATCCCGAGGCCATGAAGGAGGACAACTCGAACAAGCTACCCGACGAACGGAACGCCTTCTTAAAATTCGAGAAGCGGGAGGGCCGTTGGCTATCACCGACTTTGTATCTGACGCCGGAAGGAGTGTACGAGAAGATGAGCGTTCCCAATCCGAACTTTTCCCCACCTTCGTCGAGCAAGCCCTCTCTGGAGACAGCTCCTCCGCCTTCCCAGACCTAGAACCAGGAGGCAGGCCAGTCGGCATTCTCCTGCAAGAGATGATCGACCGAGCCATCCCCGAGTGGAATCCCTTGGGTAAAACCGTCGAAAGCGCGGAAGACATCTTCGCCCTCAATGCGGTCTTCCGAAACCCTTGGTTTGAGTCCGTGCGACTGATGGCGATATCCCCGTCGTCCGGCGAGGTGATCGCATCCTCCATCCACTCGGTGGGAAACATCTACAGAACTTCGGGTGAAGTCAGCGACATGATCGGCTTCATCCTGGCCGCTCGGGAGATCGATCCTGAAGCAACTCTTGTGATCTCGCACAACCATCCGGGAGGAGACCCGAGACCCAGCGAGGACGACAAAGCCCTTCAAGAAGACCTGCAGAGCTTTGCCGACGATCTCGGCATCCCGATCATGGACCATGTGATCACGAATGGCACTCGGGGTTGGAGCATGAAGGATGGATGGAGCCCGAAATGGATGTCCCTTGGAGCTCCATCGAGCGACTCGATATGCCGCGCGCCGCGGATAATCGCCAATTGCGGGATCTGGGCGTGGCACTACGTGCAGCGAACGAATCGGTGAATTGGGTGGTCTATCTTGACGGGAGGCGACGCATCCGCGCGATGAACCTGCTTCCGGATGATCCCAAGGCAGCAGCCAAGCTTATTCTACGCGATACCTCCGCCCATGGGACTCCCAACGTCGTTCTTTTCCCGGGAACCACGAATCAGGATGCCGAGCAATGGGCGAAGCCGATCAACGCGTTGACAAGCCAAGAACAAAGCCGGCCACTCGATTCTTTCCCCATCGATCCCTACGAACCATCGGCGAAGGAGGACGGCCATTTCTCCGAAGGCGATGGCGGCTACAACGTGATCAGCATACCATCGCGGGACGAGCGCAGCGCCGGTCAATCGGATGGACAACCCGACATCGAAGCGGCAGACTCACCCGCCAATGTCCTCGGAACAACCTACCAACCCGTCCCCGAGCAAAACCTTCCTGACTGGGCAAGAAGGGGTCTTGCCGCAACCGAACGTGAAGCAGGAGGCCGGGGAAAAGTCAGTGTCGTTCAATTGGGCATCAAAAACCCTCCGGGGAAGTCCAGTACCTTACGTTTCTCAGCAGAACTATTCTCCCTTTTCCGAAAACGAATCCTCTTCGTAAAGGGAACCGAAAAGCCGCTCCCATTCGATGGGATGATTAGCCCCGATGATCCGAATACCCTCATCATCGATGCGGATGCTCCTTCGGGTCTCACCTACCTCTTCGGCCACGAACTCGGCCACTCGATCCAGCACCAGAGGCCTGACCTCTATGATGCCTTCCAGAAGGAACTCCTCGCAATGGCAGGCGACTGGAGTGACTACCGCGAAAAACTACACGCATCGTACCGGACGGAGGAACAGTTCCGTGCGGAGTTCACCAATGACTTCATTGGCAACCAGATGGGCGACCCCGTCTTCTGGCAACGCCTGCACCAGCGAAATCCGGGAATCTTCCGCCGCCTGGTAGACGCAGCCCTCGCCTTCCTCAAAGAGCTGGGAAGCAGGATCGGCACGCTCGAACGGGACGTCCGGCCCTACTTCAAGGACATCGAGGCGGCCCGCACTTCACTGGTGAAGATGCTGGAGGACTACCAGCTCGGCCCCATGCCGGAAAGTTCCGTCCGCACCCGCAAGCTGCCGGACCACGGCAACGACAATGAACTATCCGGGAAGCTCCATCGCGGGTGAACCTGACTCGCAGGGTTTGAAGAAGCCTTGAGCTCCCAGCGCGCCTAGAGGCGACCACCGGGGTCAATGCTCCCCACCCTCCTGATACGCCTCGCCCGCCAGACCAGCAGAGTGGACCACAGCAGAGCAACGGCGAGGAGAATGAGCCAGTGAGGAAGAAGCAGGATCCAATCTTCCGGAGATTTGAAACCCATCAACGGTTCGATCGGGTTGGCGCTGCTGTTTCGGTCCCCGCCCCGTTCGAAAGCTGCGCTTCCAAATGGAGCGATCCCCGCATCCAGGATCGTGATGCTGCGATCCACTTCAAAAGGAACGGAACGCCATGACGAACTCTCATACTCCACGGCGGCGAGTCCGGCGAAGTGGGTGAACTGATAGTTCGGGGTTCTCAGGAAAGACTCACGGGTCATCGAGTCCCACCACGCCCAACAGACGAACCCCATCGCCAGCATTCCCGACCAGCATGTCAGGGATCGATAGAGCGGGCGCGGCTTCACCACCACACCCTGCCCCGCTCACCGGGAAATGAAAAGCAAAGTCCCCCACCAGGACATGCTGAGCTCCACACCCATCTATCTTTCTGAGCGCCCGGCGATTCCATGAACACGCTGGTGCGGAAATCCATGGCCCAGTGGATTCAGTCTCTGAAACCTGATTCTGTTAGACTCCGCCAATGATCGAGCAGCGCTTCGCCTCTCAAAACCCCCAACTTCCAGCGGCAGCGACCTCGACCCAACGAGGTCGATCCCCCCCTAGTCTGGCAGTAGAACGCATCCGCGCTCCCGGGGCATCATCCCCGGATGGATCAATCTAACACGATCCCGACTTCGGGACTTTCCTTCCACGATCCGGCATCCGCGGAGCACGAAACCCGCAGCTCCACCGGCCAATTCCTCCCCGGCCATTCCGGGAATCCTGCGGGCAGGCCCCGCGGCTCGCGCAATGCACCGCGCCTCCGTCTGGATGACGACATGGATTCCATCGTCGACGCCGTCGTCGGCAAGGCGCTCGACGGAGACGTGGCCGCCGCGAAGCTCTTGATCGATCGCATCTTCCCGCGCCTCCGCGCGGCATCCGCCCCCATCGCCGTGGATCTCCCCCATGACGCCGGGCCCTTGCCCATGGCCCAGTCCGTCCTCCGCGCGGCCCTAGCCGGGGAGATCCCTCCGGACACCGCCTCCCAGCTCGTGAATATCGCCAGCCAGCTCTCCCGCATCACCGAGGTGGAGCTGCTGAAGGCCCGCCTGGAAGCCCTGGAACGCGCGACCGGCCGCTCCGCCTGTTAAAATTCCAATTCTTAACAGGCATAACAGGCCCGGCCCTCCCTGACCTACGAGACTCATCGTAGTTCCCCCGCCCCGTTTCCTCTCCGCAGTGCTCCATCCATGGCCACCGACCTCAGCCAGGGAATCCCGCCATCCCTCGGGAACCCCATCACCACCGATCTGAACCGCGCATGGCAGAAGTCCGGGGATACGATGCGCGATCCGCTTGCCGCATCGACCCCGAATCCGCTGGAGGCAGTGCTCCACCAGCCATGGCTGGCGCAAGAGCAGGCCCGCATGGAAAAGCTCGCCGCGTGGAGCGCCGCCCAGAGCGCGAAGCTCGATCACGCCGTGCTCGATTGGCAGAAGGCCACCGCGGGCAAGACCATCGCCCTCGATTTCGCAGAGGACCCCGAAACCGCGCGCCAGCAGGCCCTCGTCGAGTCCTATCTCTTCATCGAGAACGAAGGCCGCGAATTCCGTAGCCGCGCCGAGCGCGATGGCCTGCGTCTCCAGATCGCCTACCGTTCCTTCAGCGGCCGCGGCGCGGATGACGATGATGCCTTCTTCACCGAGCTGGAGAAGCTCTCGCAAAAGCGCAGCGATACCCGCGCCTTTGCCACCCGCTTCGCGGAAGACGCACAGCTTTCCGAACTCGTGCGGTCCTCCACGGACTACGGTGCGGATGCCAGGTCATGGGAACTCTGGCAAGAGGAGCACAAGCACGACCCCGGCTACGATCCCCGCCGCATCGCGGAGTACTATGAACACTGGAATGAGATCCGCCAGGACACGAGCAGCCGTCTGCAGCCCGTTCTCGGCCCGCTGCGCCAGGCATGGCACCTCATGCAGGAAGAGAAGGGCTACCTCGGCTTCAATCTCCGCGGGCTCTACGACCCCATGGATGAGAGCGAGCGCGCCACCTTCATCGCCTCCCTATCGCTGCTCGCCCGCACCTTGCCACCGCAGCAGCAGGCCAGCTTCTGGGGAAATGTCGCGAAGACGAATGACCGTGCATGGCAGGGCTACGTGCAGGACGCCTTCGAGTGGGGCGAGATGCAGGTAGCCCCGGAGCTGCGCGAAATGGAAGCGCTGCTCGCTCAGGAGGAGCCGGATCCATGGCAGATCACCTCCACGCTCGGCCGCAATGTCACGGACCAACTCCTGCCCCTCGGCTTCATCCACAAGCAAGCGCGCGAGCGCTTCACCACCGATGGACAAGCAAGCGCCGCCAAGGCCGCAGAGGTCCGCGCCGAGCTCCGCCGCCGCCAGAATTTCCGCGATGACATCGAGCGCATCCGCGATGAGGACTACGATCCCGTGCGCGTGCTTTCGCCGGAGGGCTCCGCCGCCGCCTTTGGCGAGAAGTTCGCCTACGGCCTCACCGGCACCGCGCCCACCCTCGCCGGCGCAGCCATCCCATGGGCAGGCCTCGTCCTCACCTATGGCACCAGCGAGCGCATGCTCTATCGCGATCTGCGCCGCTCTTTCATGACCAGCGATGGCGTGACGCCCGGTCTCTCCGACTCGGAGGCCACCCGCCTCTCCAGCCAGGTCGCCCCCATCCTCGCCATCCCTTACGCCGCGATCGAGAAGCTGAAGATCGAGGGCATGCTCGGGAAGCTCCCCTTCACGGACAAGCTGATGAACACGCTCGGCCGCCGCGTGACAAATGGCGTCCTGCGCGGCGGCTTCCGCATCGGCATGGAGGCCGGCTTCCAGACCATCGGTGAAAATCTTCAGGACGCCCTTCCCGTCATCACCCAGCAGCTCGTCTCCGCATTGAGTGATGACCTGAAGGTCCCCGGCGTGGTCCTGCGGAATGGGAAGGACGGCTACCTCGATGGCTATTGGGAAAAGACCGCGCTCACCTACACCATCATGCTCCCGCTCTCCATCGCCGCCGCAGCCGGAGGGAGGGATCGGGATGCACGCGCACGCACCTTTGCCAAGGCCTCCGATGCCGAGTTGCTCGCCTTCATCGGTTCGGCGGAAGCCGTCGCCAGGATCCGCGAAGCCCAGCAGCGCGGCCCCTTCACCGTGAATGCCGCGATCGAGCAAGCACTCGCGAGAAGGAATCCCTTCACCCCCGAGGCAAAGGCCGCCGTCGAGCAATTGGCCCGCGACGCCCAAGCACGGAAGGCCGCCGTGGATGCAGCGCAGGATGCCGGCATCGTCCCCGCCATCTACGGGAATCACGAGAAGGGCTACACCGTCATCGATCCCGAGACGCGCCAGATCCTCGGGACCGCAAAGGACTGGAAGGCCGCCGAGCAACTCGCCATCGCCCATTCCAAGCTCCTCGATGAATCAAACAAGGACGCCGTCGCCTACTACGGCTCGCTACTAGAGGCATCGGACCTCGCCTCGCGCGGCAAGACGCGGGAGGGCGATCAAACGATCTTCGACATCGCCCCCGGCAACCGCATCGACCTCGTCGAAGCGGAGCTGCTCAGCCCCGGCCTTGAGCAGCGCCATGCCGAGCAGGCATCCATCCGCGAACGACTCACTGGCGGCGATGGCCAGACGCTGTGGAATATCCTCGGCCTCTCCATCACCGACATGCGGGGCCTCTCCCGCGATGTCCGCCGCACCGTCAATTACCTCCGCAGCGGCGCCACCGTCCGCGAGGTCAT
Source organism: Luteolibacter luteus (assembly GCF_012913485.1). Taxonomy (GTDB): domain Bacteria; phylum Verrucomicrobiota; class Verrucomicrobiia; order Verrucomicrobiales; family Akkermansiaceae; genus Haloferula; species Haloferula lutea. The sequence goes on from NZ_CP051774.1 coordinate 6,401,954, forward strand.
CCATGAAAAAACCCACGGCTTCCGACGCGAGGCACGGGCCCGCGGACGGCTCACCCGCGATGACGAGGTCGCCTTCATCCGCGCCTACGACAGCATCACCCGTGGCAAGCAGACCCGCGGCGCGGATGGCGGGCATGTCTCACTCGACTTCCTCCCGGATGGCATCGCCGACACGGAGATCACCGACACCATGCTCGATGAAGCCATCTCCGAAATCATGGAGGTGGAGCTCATGCGCATGGCACGCCACGGATCGCGCCGCGGCCAGGCAGACTCCGCACGTGCCCGGGGCATCGGCACCGCCAGCCGCGTCACGGTGAAGAACATCACCGCCGCCCTCAAGCTTCTCTCCCCTGCCGCCGCACAACGCTTCTCCCATTTCATGGAAGCAGCGCGCAGCTACTTCGGCATCATCTTCGGCCGCACCGCCGCCATCAACAAAGCCGAGCGCGATGGCAAGTTCGACCGCGAAGGAGCAGACGCCTTCATCGACAAGCTCTTCGGCCTGCATCGGGAAGGGTCGCCCGATGTCACGAACTCAAATCCAGCAGAAGCAAGCGACTTAACTAACTCGTCAGCCGCATTCTCCCTCGCCCCCTCAAACGAAGACCCCGATTCAAGCCGACTGAAGAACAAACCGGAAGCCACCTCTTCCCTCTCTTCGACCCTACGAAGCCTCTTTCCAAAGCCAGCCGAAGCCTATACTTTCCAACCCTACGATGAACAACGACCCCGAATCCGGGAGATCGCCCGAGCGCAAGATCTCCGCCTCGTCCAATCGCCTGATCTGGCTGCCGCCACGCGGCGAATTGAAGAGGCTCTTGGAATCGTCACAGCCTTCTACGAAGGAGGAGATCCCGACATCGCCGGATTCTCCCCCAACGGAAACCCCGACGTCGTCTTCCTCAACTCAAGGCCCCGAATAGCAGACCTGCCCCTCGCGTGGACCTTCGCCCATGAGGCGATGCACGCAGCGCAGAAGGATGCCGAAACCCGCGCTGCGGAACTATGGGAGGAGATCGGGAAACTCCTCACACCTCTCGAAACGGAGAAGATCCAATCACTGCTCTCACGCGCCTACTCCGCATCGAAGCATGACATCGAAGCCCCGGCCTTCCTCGCCCGCGACGCCATCTCCGGACACGACTTCTTCGGCCTTTCCCACCTGAAGAATGCCGAGGCGATCCGCAAGCTCATCGTGGATTTCTACGATAGCTTGGGCGTGCTCAATCCCACCGGCCTCAAGGACAGCCCGGATGCCGAGCTAGCGAGGACGGATACACCCGGACTACGCGATGGCCCCGATGGAGATGGCACCACGACCACTCGCACGCTCAACGGCTATCACTACGTCCTTGATCAATTCAAGAGAGTCATCAAATGCACCGGCCGGCTCCGACTGGAACCCGAGCAAAAGCGCAATAGAAAAGCCCAGGCAGAAGCCGGCATACCGAACCGCGAGCCAAAGGACCAAGGCGGCCACATCATCGCCAGGATCTTTGGTGGATCGCGTGACGAGATCAATCACATCGCACAGGATGGAAACTTCAACAACAGTGCCTACAAATCGTTGGAGTATAGCTGGGCAAAGACCATCAAGGAAGGAAAGACGGTGGACGTCGAGATCCAGCTGATCTACAAAGGCAACTCGAAACGACCTCATGCTTTGGTCGTTTCAACGACGATCTCAGAATCGAAAAGTCAGACAGGGACTACCACGAAAACGAAGTTTATTAATCGAAAGGGCGGATCATGACCGAAGAGATAGAAGCATTGTATCAGCGAATTGCAAATGGACTCGCGGCCCATGCAAAAGTCGAGTTCCTGGATCTGTGGCTTTATGTTGGAGCAACCGATGGCTGCCTCAATGATAGAATATTCTGCAAAGTATCGGATGGAACATTTTTCAAGCTAGATAACACTTCCAATATCGATCTTATGCTCAGTTTCTCCGAGACCATCCTCGACCTTTGGGAAGCTTCAAAGAACAGCGGAGGCAAATGGGACGAAATGACCTTCCATCTAGCTTCCGATGGCAGGTTTGAAATCGACTTCGAATACAACGCGCCCGAGGGTTACCTATTTGATCCGGAAAGAGACAATCAATGGATCCGGAAAAATTTGGGAGATGTTGAGATCAACGAGTCGCCTTCCCAAGAAAGTTGAATCCATCCCCACAGCGGTGGGCATGTTGGACACACCGCGAATATTCTATCCGAAGTTCGATTTGTCATAGCCTCCGGCCGCTTTGAACAGGCGCGGGAATCCATGAGTGCCCGTTCGGCAGCTTACCAAAGCAGAATCACCGGAAGGCCAGCCGACATCAACTACGTCGTTGCCGGAGTAAAGTTCGATGGCTTCGACGAAGAGCGTGGAGCACTCCTTGAAGCCAAAGGTCCGGGCTATGCGACATTCGTAAGAATGGGAGGTTCCGACACTGCCAAAGGGCTAGTATCGCAGGCGGAGAGGCAACTTGATGCTACCAGCCGCAAATTACCGATCGAATGGCACTTTGCAGAAGAAATTGCAGCCCTGGCGGTCATAAAGCTCTTTAAATTTAGAGATGTAACCCACATTTCCGTCATCTATACTCCTTAAGTCGATTCCCACATGTATTCACCATTGATAGGTGCCTATTGGCCAAGCAGAAAAGAAACAAAGGAGCAGTGTGCAGAGCGCGCCGCAATTTTTTTTGACCTTATTCGATCGTATCCAGACCTCACACCTTGGTTTGCTAAAGGTAAATCGGCTAAGGCGGCTCTCAAGTTCCCGGTCCAAACCAGCATCGACGGAATTCTTCCCTTTTTCAGAACAAACAATCGCGATACCGATCACAGTCCGATAGTTGACCTTGGTTTCCACTTGGATCTATGGAACGGAGATTCAGTCTCTCTGTCGATCTGCTGCGGCTCGTTCTCCCCGTACATTTCAAATTTTGTTCTGATAGAGTTCGCGGATACACCTGAAGTAGGTTCACACGGCTTGGTAAAAATGCGGTCCTTGCTTGAAGTGGTAATCGACATTTGGGAACCCGATCACGCGATTGCCGCGCCGTCCCAATGGATACTTGAAAGCGGCACCAAACATCCTTGGCAAACAAAAGGGTGGTTCAACTTCAGCAAGAGTGAAGGCATCATCGATAATTCACTCTAGTCCTCTGACATCTCTTCGCGAGGACAGGATCGACGACCTCGCCGATCCACAACACTGACGCGGTGCCCCCGGCAGCCGCATGGACCTCGCCGAGGCGGAGCTGCTCAGCCCCGGCCTCGAGCAGCGCCATGCCGAGCAGGCATCCATCCGCGAACGACTCACTGGCGGCGATGGCCAGACGCTGTGGAATATCCTCGGCCTCTCCATCACCGACATGCGGGGCCTCTCCCGCGATGTCCGCCGCACCGTCAACTACCTCCGCAATGGCGCCACCGTCCGCGAGGTCATCCATGAGAAAACCCACGGCTTCCGACGCGAGGCACGGGCCCGCGGACGGCTCACCCGCGATGACGAGGTCGCCTTCATCCGCGCCTACGACAGCATCACCCGTGGCAAGCAGACCCGCGGCATGGATGGCGGGCATGTCTCACTCGCCTTCCTCCCGGATGGCATCGCCGACACGGAGATCACCGACACCATGCTCGATGAAGCCATCTCCGAAATCATGGAGGTGGAGCTCATGCGCATGGCACGCCACGGATCGCGCCGCGGCCAGGCAGACTCCGCCCGTGCCCGGGGCATCGGCACCTCCGGCCGCGTCACGGTGAAGAACATCACCGCAGCCCTCAAGCTCCTCTCCCCCGCCGCCGCCCAGCGCTTCTCCCATTTCATGCAAGCCGCGCGCAGCTACTTCGGCATCGTCTTCGGCCGCACCGCCGCCATCAACAAAGCCGAGCGCGATGGCAAGTTCGACCGCGAAGGAGCAGACGCCTTCATCGACAAGCTCTTCGGCCTGCATCGAGAAGGATCGCCCGATGTCACGAACTCTGATCCAGCAGAAGCAAGCGACGCAACCGAATCGGCAGTCGCGTTCTCCCTAGGATCTTCAATCGCCAGTGGCATTCAGCCTATCATAGGCGAAAAGGCGACAGATAGCATTATTCCCCTAGGTACACAAAAGGAAAGGGAACTTCAAGTGCACACGAATCCCTCGTCAAAAAGGGTAAGTCCACCCGACGGAGGATTCAGTGCCAATCTACTTCTAACCAGGGCGCAATCACGATCCGGACACTCCAGGGCCGGGAACAAGCAGCTGCATGAGGCGATGGAGGCCGATCCCGCTCTCCGTGCCAAAATCCAAGCTATGTTCGGAGAAGATGCGATGGAGCGGACCAGCCTTGATCACGGAGGCCGGAGAAATCCTGAGGGCGCGGAATGGGATCACAACTCGATAGATCCGAATGCACTTGATCTCCGCTCAAAGCAGAACCATTTACAAAAAACCCGCAGAGAAGGTCGAGCTGGGGGTGGTTGGAAGCGATTCCGCAAGAAAGGCTCCTAAAAAACATGACAAGCATCCCTAGTTTAGTTCGCGACCGAAGCAACGAGTGGCTTCGCGCACAAAATGTTCCCATTCATCCATATCTGCCCCTGATTGGACGCGAGAAGCTTCGGCCAGCACCGGATGTTGCCCGGAGGATCGTCGCCCAGTATTGCTTGGCCGGGATCGCCAACGATGCTGATCCAAAGAAGCTTCTGGATTGGCTGGATAAGGAGGGAGGCATCGGTTTTCTGGAGCCTTCCGATCTCGCTTCACTACAACAAGAATCTCACACCGGGGAGCAAATAAACCAGTTATCCTGGGCAGAGGAGGCACTCTACATGCTTTGCTGGTGCGGCAAGCTCGCGACACAACTTCCCTCGCCCGATCAAGAATGCGATCTCGCAAATCTATTCTCCAGCATCCCACCAGAGCGGGAGATAGCTGACTTTATTGCAGATCTTTCTCTGCGAGACCCTGATAGCATCGTTCAAGCGCTTGATTATTATTACAGCCTCCATGCTTCCATAGTTCACCCCGAACTCTGGAACGGAATCGACCCGGCAAGCGTACTGTGCATCCCTGCGGTTCTGGAGCGGCGGCATGCACTTGAATGGATCAGCTCTCCGTCCGAAGGATGGGCGGATATCGAGTTGAACACCTGATTTCAAAATCCCAGTCAGCACCGTAAAGCACTCGTAATAAGATAAATGCACCTCATTGACAGCAATCAACCTGCCGATTATCCTCTAGAAAAGACAGGAACCCATGGCTAGAACCTCCATGAAGGTGGATCGCAAATCACGCGATGCCGAAAAGCAAGTTTCTCGCGAAAGCGATCGGAAGCGGCTTCAACATGGAGAATCCAAGCAGCAGATTCAGCGGGATAACGACGCCTTCAGGGCGGAATCATTTGTGGATGCTGAAATCTCGAATTGGGCGGAGGCGATTGGGAGATGACAACTGGCTTCCGGCCAGACAACTTCGGCGATCAATTGCGAAAGCTTGAGGAAGGTAACTTCAAGCACTTCCTCGAAGGCGGACAAGCGGTAAACATCTGGGCTCAGCTGTATTCACGTGTGGTGCCCGAGTTGGAACAACTCGGTCCGTTCACCTCCAAGGATTGCGACATCTACGCGAGCTATGAGCTCCTTCAAAGAATCGAGTCGATCTTGGATGGAGAGCTCGTCCTAGCGAAAGATCCCGCAGACGGCCAACTGGGTATCTTCATTTTTAATGGCGAACCCAAGATGACGATGGACCTGATGTCCGGAGTCTACGGGCTGAGCCTGCCCGAACTTGAACGAGCTTGGAGAAGGAGCTTGGAGAAGGAGCTTGGTAGTCAACGGGATTCGATTGATCGAACCTCTGTTTCTACTGAAAGGCAAGTGCCACAACTTCTCACAACTTGATCAGTCCAATAGGAATGACGAACACCATCTCCGAATTCTCGTAGCTCTGATCCCGCAGCATCTCACCCGAATGATCGAAGTGGCCCGAGGGGGCAGGATCTCCGAGCGGAGTGTCCTGAAGGAAGTGAAGCTTTTACAGAGTTTCAAAAGGGATCAATGGGTAAGGAAGGCTTTCAAGCTACTGGAATACAATTTCGAAGACCTGTTCCCAATCGAAATGATGAGGACCTGTGGTCTCATGATGCTTGAAGCATTCGCCAAGAGCACTTGGAGCAAGTCCTGAGATCGGAAGGCCGCGATCATTGCAGCGCAGGATGCCGGCATCGTCCCCGCCATCTACGGGAATCACGAGAAGGGCTATACCGTCATCGATCCCGACACGCGCCAGATCCTCGGGACCGCAAAGGACTGGAAGGCCGCCGAGCAACTCGCCATCGCCCATTCCAAGGCCCTCGATGAATCGAACAAGGACGCCGTCGCCTACTACGACTCGCTACTAGAGGCATCGGACCTCGCCTCGCGCGGCAAGACCAAGGAAGGCGATCAAACCGTCTTCGACATCGCCCCCGGCAGCCGCATCGACCTCGCCGAAGCGGAGCTGCTCAGCCCCGGCCTTGAGCAGCGCCATGCCGAGCAGGCATCCATCCGCGAACGACTCAGCGGCGGCGATGGCCAGACGCTGTGGAATATCCTCGGCCTCTCCATCACCGACGTGCAGGGCCTCTCCCGCGATGTCCGCCGCACGGTCAACTACCTCCGTAATGGCGCCACCGTCCGCGAGGTCATCCATGAAAAAACCCACGGCTTCCGCCGCGAAGCACGGGCCCGCGGACGACTCACTCGCGATGACGAGGTCGCCTTCATCCGCGCCTACGACAGCATCACCCGTGGCAAGCAGACCCGCGGCGCGGATGGCGGGCATGTCTCCCTGGTTTTCCTCCCGGATGGCATCGCGGACACGGACATCACCGACACCATGCTCGATGAAGCCATCTCCGAGATCATGGAGGTGGAGCTCATGCGCATGGCACGCCACGGATCGCGCCGCGGCCAGGCAGACTCCGCACGCGCCCGGGGCATCGGCACCGCCAGCCGCGTCACGGTGAAGAATATCACCGCAGCCCTCAAGCTCCTCTCCCCCGCCGCCGCGCAGCGCTTCTCCCATTTCATGCAAGCCGCGCGTGCCTACTTCGGCATCGTCTTCGGCCGCACCGCCGCCATCAACAAAGCCGAGCGCGATGGCAAGTTCGACCGCGAAGGAGCAGACGCCTTCATCGACAAGCTCTTCGGCCTGCATCGGGAAGGATCGCCCGATGTCACGAACTCTAATCCAGCAGAAGCAAGCGACTTAACTGACTCGTCAGCCGCATTCTCCCTCGCCCCCTCAAACGAAGACCCCGATTCAAGCCGACTGAAGAACAAACCGGAAGCCACCTCTTCCCTCTCTTCGACCCTACGAAGCCTCTTTCCAAAGCCAGCCGAAGCCTATACTTTCCAACCCTACGATGAACAACGACCCCGAATCCGGGAAATCGCCCGAGCGCAAGATCTCCGCCTCGTCCAATCGCCTGATCTGGCTGCCGCCACGCGGCGAATTGAAGAGGCTCTTGGAATCATCACAGCCTTCTACGAAGGAGGAGATCCCGACATCGCCGGATTCTCCCCCAACGGAAATCCCGACGTCGTCTTCCTCAACTCAAGACCCGGATTAGCGGACCTGCCCCTCGCGTGGACCTTCGCCCATGAGGCGATGCACGCGGCACAGAAGGATGCCAAAATCCGTGCTGCAGAATTATGGGAGGAGATCGGGAAACTCCTCACACCTCTCGAAACGGAGAAGATCCAATCACTGCTCTCACGCGCCTACTCCGCATCGAAGCATGATATCGAAGCCCCTGCCTTCCTCGCTGGTGACGCCATCTCCGGGCACGACTTCTTCGGCCTCTTCCACTTGGAGAACGCAGAGCCGATCCGCAAGCTCATCGTGGATTTCTACGATGGCCTGGGCGTTCTAAACCCCTCCGGCCTCAAGGACAGCCCCGATGCCGAGCTAGCGAGGACGGGCTCTGGATCCCGAGGCCGCCCTCCCATCGCCTCCGGTCGCTTTGAACAAGTGCGGGAGTCCATGAGTGCCCGTTCGGCAGCCTACCAAAGCAGAATTACCGGAAGGCCAGCCGACATCAACTACGTCGTTGCCGGAGTAAAGTTCGATGGCTTCGGCGAAGAGCGTGGAGCACTCCTTGAAGCCAAGGGTCCGGGCTACGCGACATTCGTTAAGAACGGGAGGTTTCGGGATTGGTTCAAAGGCCGAGAAGACCTGATCTCACAAGCAAAAAGACAATTGAGAGTTGCCGGTGACATGATGATTGAGTGGCATTTTGCTGAGGAAGCAGCGGCAGATGCTGCGAGAAAACATTTCCGTTCAAAGCGCATCGGAAACATTTCCATCATCCATACTCCCTGATACCCCTCATACATGCACTCACCCTTTATAGGAGCCTACTGGCAGAGCAGAAGAGAATCAGTGGAGCAATGCGCTCAGCGCATTGGGGATCTCTTATCCCGTATCAAAATTCACCCCGGGTTCGAAGAGTGGTTCACGAAGGGAAGCTCACCAACTGCAGCTCGGAGATCCCCGGTTCCTACCGCAGCCAAGGAAATCCAATCTCTCCTTAAAGCGAATAACCGTGACACCGATGGTGCTCCATTCCCTGAACTCGGCTTCGACCTGGATCTTTGGAATGGGAGTTCCGTCTCACTCTCCATCTCCTGCGGTGCCGACTTCCCAGGGATCTGGAATTCTGTGGTGATCGACTTCGCCAATATGTCTGAGCCAACCGAGGCCGACCTGGAGCGACTGAGATCGCTACTCGAAGCAATCGTTCAAGCGTGGGAGCCCGATGAAGCCGTAGTGGCGTCTTCCGACACGAGCTCAGAAGGCGGGGAAGCAGCACCCATCCATGAGAAAGGATGGTTCAGCTACAGCAAGTCTGGAGGCCTCATCAAGAATTGAGCCCGCCAGCAATCTCTCTTCCTTACGGCATGAAAAATGGATGTTTCACGTCGGGTGACCACATCCTGAAACTTACAGGACTGGATTCGAAAAACCAAGTTCCAATCATCGACTTTCGCGAACTCACGAAAGTCTACCGAATCTCAGGAGAGACTTGAAAGCAGCGACGACCAAGAGAGGGGAACAACCAGAGTCCTAGCAGCGCCTCCCTTGGGATCCAAGGAATCACGGGGCCATGCCTCGACCATACTCCTGGCACAGGTGCGGGAGTCCATGAGTGCCCGTTCGGCAGCTTACCAAAGCAGAATCACCGGAAGGCCAGCCGACATCAACTACGTCGTTGCCGGAGTGAAGTTCGATGGCTTCGACGAAGAACGCGGGGTGCTCCTAGAAGCGATCGTCTACGCATGGGAACCAGATGATGCCGTAGCGACATCGCCGCAGCTCATCGCTCAACGAGGAGGAGGAAAGCCTTGGCTGACGAAGGGATGGCTTAACTACAGCAAGACTGAAGGCGTCATCGATTATCCGCTCTGATCCTCTGACCTTTCTTCGCGAGGACAGCATCCGCGACCTCGCTAATCCGCAACACTTACGCGGTGTCCTCCGGCCGATGACTCAGTAAAGGCCACCGAAGCGGAGCTGCTCAGCCCCGGCCTCGAGCAGCGCCATGCCGAGCAGGCATCCATCCGCGAACGACTCAGCGGCGGCGATGGCCAGACGCTGTGGAATATCCTCGGCCTCTCCATCACCGACGTGCGGGGCCTCTCCCGCGATGATGAAGTCGCCTTCATCCGCGCCTACGACAGCATCACCCGTGGCAAGCAGACCCGCGGCGCGGATGGCGAACACGTCTCGCTCGCCTTCCTCCCGGATGGCATCGCGGACACGGACATCACCGACACCATGCTCGATGAAGCCATCTCCGAAATCATGGAGGTGGAGCTCATGCGCATGGCACGCCACGGATCGCGCCGCGGCCAGGCAGACTCCGCACGCGCCCAGGGCATCGGCACCGCCAGCCGTGTCACGGTGAAGAACATCACCGCCGCCCTCAAGCTTCTCTCCCCTGCCGCCGCACAACGCTTCTCCCATTTCATGCAAGCCGCGCGTGCCTACTTCGGCATCGTCTTCGGCCGCACCGCCGCCATCAACAAAGCCGAGCGCGATGGCAAGTTCGACCGCGAAGGAGCAGACGCCTTCATCGACAAGCTCTTCGGCCTGCAT